>FOIY01000001.1:0-600000 GCA_900111435.1 Ruminococcaceae bacterium KH2T8 | reverse complement strand
TACGATTGGGATAAGATCTTCGACGGCACGACATGGTTTCATATAACCGGTATCACACCCGCCATCTCCGAGATCGCGGCAGAGGTTGCGCTCACGGCAGTTAAGGAAGCGAATGCACGCGGCATCACCGTATCCTGTGACCTCAACTATCGAAAGAATCTCTGGAAGTACGGTAAGGACGCGAAGTCCGTGATGACACAGATCACACAGTATACGGATGTCGTTATCGCGAACGAAGAGGACTGCCAGAAGTCTCTCGGCATATCCGTTGACGTAGACGTTAATTCGGGCATCATCGACAACAGCAAATATCAGGAACTGACGAATAAGGTGCTCGCCGAGTATCCCAACGTAAAGAAGATCGCGGTAACTCTTCGCGAAAGCTACAGCGCTGATCATAACGGCTGGAGAGCATGCATCAATAACGGTAAGGAATTCTATGTAAGCAAGAAGTATGACATCACGGATATCGTCGACAGAGTAGGCGGCGGTGATTCATTTGCGGGCGGCCTTATCTACGGCCTTAATACATACGCATCCGACGCCAAGGCACTGGAGTTCGCGGTAGCTGCAAGCTGCCTCAAGCACTCCATAAGCGGTGACTTTAACAGAGTATCCGTATCCGAAGTCGAGAACCTCATGAACGGTGACGGCTCGGGAAGGGTACAGAGGTAAGCGCGACTTAAGCGAAAGCTTTCGCGCACGATACTTAAGACATATAGCTCCCATATACAATACACACCAAACATCCGTCTTCCCCAAAGGCGGATGTTTGAATCTTCAAAAAATCTTGAAAAAGTTGAAACGCTCAGGAGATTTGCCTCGTCATAGACTCGTAAGGTTATTTGCGAAGTCTTCTTGGGGCTTCGCGACATGAGGGGGAAATAATGTATTATAAACGTAGGATCATTGCCGCCTTTACGGCAACGGTCACATGCGCTTCGGCGCTTCTGATGTCAGGCTGCGGAAAGCAGGACGATAATATAGTTTCAGAAGATTCGCTTTGGTATTCAACGACAAAGACGACTATAGGTCAGCAGTATAGCGAGAACGATGATATCCAGACGTTTTCCCCGACATATCTTGGAAGGATCGATGATAAGCTCATATTCCTGACGACGTGCTCATATTATCGTGATGCCGTTTCCGAATACGATGTTGCGGCCCCTTTTGAGCAGTACCTTTACGGACTTGATGTCTACGGACTCGACGGCACGCTTATAAGTTCATTTGATATAACACAGAACCTTAAGGACTGCGACCCTCACGCCGGGGGAGAAGCTGAATGCTATATGCTCTCGGTCCAGGGAGGTATCAGGGACGATCAGGCGCTCGTTGCCATTAACGATGCCGAGTTCATCGTCGACGAAGATACGGGTGAGGTAGTATCGGCACAGCTTGCGACCGGGGATGGTTCGGGCGCCGTCGAAGACGGGATGTTTGAGTTCGCAGGTTATGAGGTGAAGCTGTACTTTACCTTCGAAAATGAATTCTCGGATACGCAGTTTCAGATCACGGATCCCGACGGAGAAGTAAGTGAATTCCGCCTGAGTGACAAGATCACGATGGAAGACGGCACATATGTCGACGGCGTGATCTATAAGGGTGACGATAAGGCGGTCGTAAAACTCTCCGACTATAACTGGAATGAGTCATTTTATGAGCTCGACCTTAAGACTTTTCAGATGACGGAATATTCGGGCGAGACCGGATGGTTCAGGGATGATTTCTTCGATGCCGTTTATTTCGAAGGCGTCGGAAATGTCATCGTTAATCAGACGGGCATCAGAAAGCTCGATTTTGAGGCGAATGAAAAGACTGAGGTGTTCAGTTTTGATTCATGTAATATCAACCGCTACGATGCCGATAACCTCCTGCTCCTTGAGATGGACGAAGATACGATCATCATGACGAGCCGAAAGTATAACGGCAACTCTTACTATTCCGATTTGTCGGGTGAGAGTGATCTTTTTATCCTCATTAGGCAGGACTCTAATCCCAATGCCGGAAAGACTATCCTCACCGCAGCATCGCTCGATACTTTCGATTATGCATTCTGTGAAGCGGTCTGCAGATATAATGAATCGGATCCCGACCATTTCATAAGACTCGAGAATAAGTATTCGACTGAGGCCAGATATATGAACGGTGAGCTCGACTCTTATTCGGAGGATAAGAATGAAGAGTATCTCGAGTCTATGGGAGAACTTTCAACGCGCCTCATGGTCGATCTTTTATCGGGTGACGGTCCCGACCTGATCATAAACGGCGGATCATATGCGCAGCTCAATTCAGACGATTATCTTCTCGACCTTTCCGATTCGATCGATACTGACGGACTCTTTACGAATGTGATCGACGCGTCAAAGCAGGACGGAAAGATCTATCAGCTTCCGCTCGCGTTGACGGTCTCGGGCATCGTCACGAAAAGGGAAGATGTAGCACCTGATCAGGCAGGGTTTACTTTTGAGCAGTACGAAGATTTTGTGTCGACTGTATGTAACGGAACAGATCCCGTGGGTATAGGAAAGATCGATTTCTTTATCAACGCGATGACCTCTGTCTGCCACGAGTGCGTTGTTAATGATAATGCTGATTTCGATAACGCGGGATTCAGGGCTCTGGCTGAATATGTAAGCGAAAATGTGTTGGATATGCCCGAAGGTTCCGACGAAGAAAATATCGTATTCGTAGAGCCGGTACCGAGCTCGCAGGTATCAGCCGAGTATTACCCGAACCTGTCGTTTGACTATCTGATGTTCGTCTATTCGGATAGCATCTCTGATATAAAGGTCATGGGGCTGCCGTCACCGGACGGAAGAGGTCCCGGGATATCGATCAGTTCGTCTGTTGCGATATCGGCGAAAACGGATCAAATAGACGCCTGCAAAGCTTTCGTGAATATGCTCCTTTCGGAGGAGATACAGTATGCCTTCGGAAGGTTCGACGGCACGACTCCGATGCGAAAGTCTTCGTTCGAACAGGCGGCGCGCGAATCGATAGATCAGTATAACGATCTTTACGAGCGCTACAGCAGACTGTATACGTCGGCGGAGATCAGGATGCTGGGCTTCCCGTGGTGCGAAGTAGATTACTCATCGATCGACGAATACGAATCCATGATCGAGTCGTGTTCATATATAGATTCGGTCGACCCCGCCAATGCCGTAATAATAAGAGAGGAGATGCCCGCATATTTCTCGGGGCAGAAGACCCTGGACGAAGTGCTGATCCTGATCAATGACAGGACACAGACTTTCCTCAACGAACGCGGGTGACACGACTTAACCGATCCCTACCCTTTTCAATACTATCCCTTTCCGTTAGCCCTTCCCGAAATGGTATAATCATCTTATGAGATGAACCCATATCGGGGAGGGCTCAACTATGGAGAGGACGAATTGAAGATGGATCACAGTACTCTGGAATTAGCAGGCGGAATGAGCGCCAAGTTCGATGCGAAGCTCATGGGCTATACCACATCGATGGAATATAAAGATCATAAGGTGGATCTTGTATTATTCGGATTTGAAGGTAATCCCGATACGAGGGAAGCATTAAAGTATACTTTCGCAAATCTCATGAAGGACTTTGAGGGTTACGAAAAGAAGGCACTGCAGGGACTTTGCGACAGGATCGGAACGGTAGTAAATAAGGACAGTGATGAGAAGATCACCATCGACGACATGAGGAAGGAATATTTCCTTTCGATGGTAACGCTGATCGACGATGACCGCGTAGGAGTGATCGCGAAAGCGAATACCGGCGTCGAGTTCATGTACGAGGTAAGAGATCCCGATGACGGCGATTCGCAGCTTCAGACACTCGCCGCGGAAGGTACGCTCGAGGACGGATTTGATATGTTCTATCTGAACGGCATGCCTATCCTCGACAGCTCGATCTATAAGCCGCACGAACTGAGTACGGGCGATATCGCGAACTACAGCAGCGGAGTCGAGACATATGTCTGTGATGTCGAGTTTCTGGACTATGAAGTCGAGTGCTATTTTGAGCTCGATCGCGATGAATCCGGAGCAGAGAAAGCTTTCGATCTTTTTGAGAGGATCCTTAAGAAGGCACACGTTTTTGACAGTCAGGCGAAGGACCTTCTCATGGGGAGCCTTATAAAGAATATCGAAGATATCCGCGAGACGCTTGGGATGCCTGATCTGACACCCGAGGATATCCGTGAAGAGATGATGCTCGACGTTGCCGTATTCGGCAGTGAGAGCGACATGGAGTTCGCGTATTTCTTCGCGGGTGAAAAGAAACTTCTCAAGGCTACGGCGATGGGTACATATACCATGGGCTTTAATCAGTACATGCTCGAATATATGGATGATGACGAGTTCTGACGGAGAAGAAGATAAGATGGTAAGACGCGCTTTACATGATGATATAGAGAGGATCTTGGAGCTTCTGATCCAGGTCGACATGGTACACCATGAAGGTCGTCCCGATCTCTTTAAAGGTCCCGCGACTAAGTATAATGCGCAGGAACTCGAAGCGATAATCAAGGATGATGATACTCCCGTTTTTGTCTGTGAGATCGAAGACGGTACGGTAGCGGGACACGCATTCTGCATGGCAAAGCAGGTGACGGGCGACTCGGTTCTTACCGATGTCAGGACGCTTTATATTGACGATATCTGTGTGGATGAGAAAGCGCGCGGCAAAGGTGTCGGCAGGGAGCTCTACGAACATGTCCTGCAGTATGCGAAAGACAACGGATTTTATAACATCACTTTGAACGTCTGGGAGTGCAACCCGGGGGCTAAGAAGTTCTACGAATCGATGGGGCTTACCCCGCAGAAGATAACGATGGAGAAGATACTTTAAGATAAGAAGATAAAAGGCCTTGGGAGAGATCCCGAGGCCTTTAGTGATCAACTATCCTTTGTGTATTCCAGTATGTCGCCCGGCTGGCAATCGAGGACTTCGCATATCGCTTCGAGTGTCGAGAAGCGGATCGCGCTTATCTTGCCGTTCTTCATCTTCGAGAGATTTACGTTCGATATGCCTACCTTTTCGGCGAGCTCGTTGAGGGACATCTTCCTGTCTGCCATGACTCTGTCGAGTCGTAATATTATCTTTCCCATACCATATACCTCCGATCAGAGTGTCTCATCAGACTGGATCTGGAGAGCCTTACCGTACTGCATGATCGTATAGATGGCCCATGTGATGACGGCAAGGATAGCACCCGTACCCGTACCTGCCGTTAAGAAGAATATTCCGGTAAGTACTATGAGCGTAATGGTCATCATGGAGATCGCGGGATCACAGAAGGGAGTATTGTTCTTTATTATCGCCTTGAATGTTGCGATAACAAGACCCATTACAAGTGCGAGTACCGCGCATACACCTGCAGTCATGAAGAGGTATACGGAATATACAAAGCTCTGGGGACATGTGTCGAGCTTTTCTCTTATGGCCGGAACACTCGTCTGGATATTATCGGGATCGAACTTATCAAGATGGAAAACAGACGAACCTCCGAATGAATCACCTGTCGTTACTACTCCGTTAGCCTCGAGCTGGGCAAAGGCCGCATCGAAATCGGAACCCATGCTCCAGATCTTGCCTCCTCCGATAAGTGCCGCTACTGTTCCGATGATCATGAATATCATCAGGATCCTCGCTACTATACATACTGCCTTACAGCTCTTCTTGACCTTAAGGAGCTTCTCGTTCTCGTTAGTCATTTATCTATCCTCCTTGAAACTGTTATCGTGACCTCATATTACAGCGCGGTTTAATCTTTGTCAACAAGAAATTAACGATAAACGTTAAATTGTTAATTGAAAACATAAAGTGTCGAGCCTGCGCGATCGCCTGCGGAGCCTGCAGAAAGAATACTGTATACCAAAGCCTAAAGTATCAGTAATAGTTCGTTAATACTATATTCAAAGATGCCATGTAGAATGAGATTATCAGGAAACCGTCAGGCGCTTGATGCGTCAGAGAGTACGAGGGACAGATATGAACAGGAAATTCACGATAGGTCAGAAGATGTACTGGTTCATAGTTGCGGTGACGATCTTCGTCGGCGGTATCGTATGCGCGACATCGTATCTTATCAATGCCAATCAGATAGATAACTATTTCATAAGGCTCGTAACGAGCTGTTCCTCCAATTATGCTACGTTCGTAGATGTTGAGTATCTTAAGGAACTTCGTGCCGTGGTAGAATCGGACGGATTCCAGGAGGTCAGGGATCTTGCCGAGAAGACTGACGACGATCAGCTCATACAGGATTATCTTATGGAGCAGGGATTGTGGGATCGCTATGAAGAAGAACGTGAAGAGATGCGTCACTACGCAAGGAATATGCAGGATATCAAGTATCTCTATATCGTTGTCTGGGGCGGTGAAGACGGACCTGATATGTATCTTCTTGATTCGGATGATGTACCGCTTTATGAGACGGGTATGTTCGAGGAAAGAGAACCTGAGTTTCACGGCGTAGATCCTACCGTTCCCATCGAGCCGACTTTCACGAACAGTGACTGGGGCTATCTTTGTTCCGGCTATATGCCTATCTATGACAGTGAAGGTAACCTGGTCTGTCATATCGGTTGTGATGTCGATATGCATGAGATACAGGATGAGAGAACGGCAAATCTTACATTCATGATCTTCTGTACTCTTATCTGTGTGGCACTTGCCCAAGTTGGTGCAATGGTCTTCGTTAATACTATAGTGGTAAAACCTCTTAATACGATAACTAAGGCGGTCAAGAAGTTCGACCCTAAGGAGGGAATGGACTATAAGGAAGCCGGTGTCATGGATCTTGATATCAAGAACCGTGATGAGATCGGAACGATCTATAACGAGATCCGTTCGCAGCAGATCAGGATCGTCGATTACGTTCGAAGCGTTACCGATATACGCCGCGATAAGGAGATGACCGAAGCTGACCTTCGTAAGAAGAAAGTGGAAGTGGGAAGGATCAGTGAAGAGGCGTATAAGGATGCATTAACGGGCGTCGGCAGCAAGACTGCATATAACAGGAAGATCATCGAGCTTACGGCTCTTATGGAGCAGGGATTCAAGGAGTTTGCGATCGTCGTTATGGATGTCAACAGGCTCAAGTTCATCAATGATACTTACGGTCACAGCATCGGCGACGAATATATAAGAGGATGCGTTCATGTGATCTGCGAGATACTGAAGCATTCACCGGTATTCCGTATCGGCGGAGACGAGTTCGTAGCGGTGCTCACGGGCGAAGACTATAACAACAGGGACGAACGTTTCATTGCTCTCGCGAAAGCTTTCGATGACGCTTATAAGAACGAAGACGCAGAACCGCAAAAGCGTTATTCCGCTTCCGTTGGTATCGCCGAGTGTACGGTCGCACACGAGAAGATCGACGAAGTATTCAAGATCGCCGACAAGAATATGTACGACGCTAAGATGAAGTTCAAGAAAGATAACGGGATCGATCCCGAAGCTCGTACATGACGAACAGGAAGGAGTGACATGGGAAGACCGCTGAGCAAACGTGCCCGGATACTTAGGATGGCACTTCATACCATCGCATTCCTGGTCAACGTTCCGATCGTGATCTATCTTGTCTTTGTCTGGAAAGTGAGTATCTTCAGTCACGCGATGGTGACGACTCTCATGATCGCCGGTATCGATGCGCTGTTCTTCGCGCTCCTCGTATTCATCTTTAAGCTCAACGAGTGTATAGAGCTCAAATACAAAAAGAGTGTGATCGGATTTATAGTTGCGATCACGCTTCTGGTGCTCATAATCGCAACTATAGGAGTTGTCTGGTGGAGGCTGTCGGATCGTGCGACAAGAGCGATCACGTATGTTCCGAAGATCCCGAGGCATATACCCGTAGAGACGGTATCTGCAAAATAGACAAGCGGTCATCACTGACCGCTTTTATGTTTATGTTTCTTCTCTGTGAGCTACCTGTTTCATCTCGTACATCGCTTCGTCAGCCATGCGGAAGTATTCTTCATTTCCGAGATCGTTATCGGGATGGATCACTACATAGCCTACGCTAAGGCTGAGCTTGAAGGGAAGATTCAGATCTTCGGATACCCTTCCTGCTTTTTCTATGATCTCTTTCTTGATCTTATCCATGTCATCGGCGGGACTGTACTCACCGATTATTACGTATTCATCTCCGCCGTATCTTACCGCCTTCCAGCTGTGTGGAACGGAAGACTGTATGACGCTTGCGGCGAGCTTTATCGCAGCGTCGCCCTGAAGGTGTCCGTACTTGTCGTTTATGACCTTCATGCGGTTTATATCCGCAACCATTATGACTGAATTGAGCTTTGCATTTCGAAGCTCGTCGAGGTACGGAATAGCGATCTTCTCATAGCCGAGTCTGTTATAAAGTCCGGTGAGCTCGTCTCTTACCGACATATCGGCCAAGAGCTTATTAAGACTCTCGAGTTTTATGTTCTGGGCTCGATATGTTTCGTCAGTGAGTTGACATAGAAGTCCTTTATGGTCTTTACGTTATCCTTGCTCACATAGTACCCGAGACAGTTCTCGAATATGTGAAGCGGGATGAATAGATACATGGAGGTCGAAGGCGAGCCGCTGTCATAGCAGGGAACAAGGTCGGTTGCGGATATCGTGTGGCGCGCTACGGTCTTTCCATCCTTCATTCCGTATATGACATCGATATCATCCGTATAACCTTCGATCCCGCAAGGGGTGTCAGTGGTCATGGAATCGAGAAATCTCCTGTCGAGACAGATGAAGAAATCATCGCCTTCGTATGAATGTCTGTCTTCAAATATCTTTTTGAACGAACCGAAGATATCGTCGGCCTTTTTGACGCCGGATACGGATTCGTCGATATCCATAAGATGCCAGTCGAAGATCGTTCTTTCAACGGGCAGGTGAAATGCTCTTGTTCGCGCTTCGTGATGAAGCTTTATTCCTGCATCTCCCATCGAGCATCCGCAGCTCTCTCCCTTGTCGAACTTTGAGTGGTAGATCTTGTCGACTTTATTCGAGACGCCGTCAATGAGCTTGATCAAAGCATCGACTGCCTGATAACTTCGTGCTTCCCAGCCGCGGTCCACGGATGTCAGGATAGGGGAGAAATGATTACCGCTCATGAGATTATCGAATCCCGTTACGATAACATCTCCCGGCACGCTGATGCCGGCTCTGTCAAGTATCGTACAGGTCGCGAGAGCCATCGAGTCATTGGCACATACAAAAGCATCGGGAAGCTTATCCATATCTGATACTATCGCGGGGAGTTTGTCCTCTACTATCGCATAGCTCCAGCAGCCCTCGAAAACTTTCGACGGATCAAACGTCAGTCCGTGTTCCGACATCGTATCGACCATCGCGGTATATCTTTCGATATTGTCGGCATTATCAGCGGGACCGCCGATCCAGAATATATCCTTTACATCGTGTACGGTGATAAGATGCTCGGTAAGTTCCTTCATGCCGTTGATATTATCCGTTCGTATGCAGCTTATATCGTTCAGTTGATATTCCAGACATACTGCCGGCACTTTTGTATCCAGGATCTTCTTTCGAAGTATCGCATTCTCGCCTGCGTTGTTCAGAGTGTTTCCGAGAAGGAGCACACCGTCGAAATCTGAAAGACGCGGCAGGTTCAGGATATTCAGTTCGCCGTAGATATCTTCCTTTGACTTGTCGTAGGAAGTATAGTCGAGAAAGATAAAGACATCGATATTATCTTCGCGGGCGCGGTTCTTTATACCTTCCAGTGCGAAGTCGAGATAATCGTCATTCCAGCCGTTTGAAAATACGGCGATCTTTCTCTTTTTCATCTGCCTACCTCTGTCGCGTATACTGCGATGGCCTGCTTTGTGTGACGATAATATTTTACCAAGCGGGGGCGGCTCTGAATATCTGTAAGAGGGTATGTTTTCAAAGAATTAACACGACTGTTAAAAGTGATAAAATATCGCTATGAAAACAATAAAAGTTGTTGCTGCGATAATTCGAAAAGGTGATAGGATCTTCGCGACTCAAAGAGGCTACGGCGAGTTCAAGGACGGGTGGGAATTCCCGGGGGGCAAAGTTGAGCCGGGTGAGACGTCGCAGGAGGCTCTGGTGCGCGAGATCCGTGAAGAGCTCGATGCCGACATAGAGGTGGGTTCGCTTCTGACTACGGTCGAATACGATTATCCCAAGTTTCATCTTTCGATGGACTGCTTTTGGGCGGAACTCGTACCCTGGTCTGAGATGAAGCTCATAGAGCATGAAGCGTGCAGGTGGCTCTCGATCGATGAGCTCGCGGAAGTTGACTGGCTGCCCGCCGATATCGAAGTCATCCGCGCGATCAGGGGATCGCACCAATAAATGGTAAGAACTGAGCGATAATCAGGAAGTGTATAACCCGCGCCGATGATAGTATAAAGTCGTCGAAAGCAGATCAAAAACTTTACGGGAGGTTCATTCATATGAACGAAACACTCAAAGTCTTAGAGAGCAGGAGAAGCTGCAGGAACTTTAAGCCTGATATGGTCAAAGCAGAAGATATTGATGCTATCTTAAAGGCAGGTACATATGCAGCTACCGGAATGGGCAAGCAGAGCCCTGTCATCATAGCAGTAACCGATAAGGAACTTCGCGATCAGATCTCCGAAGAGAACAGAAAGATCGGCGGATGGAACGAAGGATTTGATCCTTTCTACGGAGCACCCGTTATCCTTATCGTACTTGCGGATAAGTCCGTGCCTACTCATGTGTATGACGGCTCGCTCGTAATGGGTAATCTCATGAACGCGGCAGAGAGCCTCGGAGTAGCAAGCATCTGGATCCACAGAGCGAAGGAAGAGTTTGATTCCGAATTCGGTAAGTCTATCCTTAAAAAGCTCGGTATTGAGGGCGATTACGAGGGTATCGGACACTGCGCATTAGGCTATGCTGCAGATGCTCCCAAGGCACCCGCGGCAAGAAAGGAAAACTACGTTTATCGCATCTGATGATGCATGGGAGATTCGTGCACGGCGCGGCGGGTGATATTTGCCCGTCGCGCTTTCTTTTCTGACAAATAATTTTGAACTGTCTTAAGAATTGATTAATCGTATGCGCAGGTTATTGTCTTCACTGTTTATAAGTTGTAAAATCGCTACAATCTTGGAGTAACGGAGTAAACGGATGAAGATATCTCGAATGTTCGGCAGCCGCATGACGGCACTGACGCTTATAACATGCTGTACGTTGACTTTTGCTTCATGTTCGAAGAGTGAAGCAGTTGAAAGCGGCGCGGGTGAGACCGATGTCGTAAATGAATCGACCGAGGCGACTCAGCAAGTACTTGCTCCGATCATCAATGGTTCGCAGTCCGGCGATGATCCCGTGCCTACGAGCGGGACCATGGTAACTGATAATATGGTCAACTATTCCGATGTTGTCGACATCGATCTGTCAGGCTACGATTACAATACTTATGTTACTGATTTCTCGGTATACGAAAACGATGATCTCAGGGAGCTCGCAGAGCTTTATTCCGATAACGGATTCATCATCCAGGATCTTAATATCGCGGGGCTGTTCGGATGTGCTATCGGCGATGATCAAAGCTACTTTAATGTCGGATTCGTGGCAACTCATGAGTCGGATACCGCAGGTTATTACGATTATGTAATGCTCATGAACGCTGAGCAGTTCGATGAATATATAGTTCCTACATATTGTCAGGAAGGAACGCGAGACGATGATGGTAATGTGGTCACGATTGAGAACGGATATTACAGAGTAAACTATGTCAGGTCGACGCAGATATGTATCCTTTCCATGAGATGGACATAATAAGAGCCGCTCTTTTGTGAGCGGCTCTTTCGTTAACAAATAAGCTAAAGGAGAGGGAGATCAATTAGCTTCTGCCGTGGGCTCTGCGGCACCGATCTCAGCTTCGAAAGCCTCAACGAGCTTTGCCTTCTCCTGTGCAAGCTCCATAGCTTTACGAGCTTCTTCTGCGGCTGCCGCTGCGGCTG
Source organism: Ruminococcaceae bacterium KH2T8 (assembly GCA_900111435.1). Classification (NCBI taxonomy): domain Bacteria; kingdom Bacillati; phylum Bacillota; class Clostridia; order Eubacteriales; family Oscillospiraceae; species Ruminococcaceae bacterium KH2T8. The sequence continues at coordinate 588,034 of FOIY01000001.1, read as the reverse complement.
CTCGGGCTTCTTCTTCAGCCTTACGGGCGGCAGCCATAGCCTCTTCTGCCTTCTTAGCAGCAGCTTCGGCCTTTTCCTGCGCCTTGGCAGCTGCGATCTTCGCAGCCTCCTCAGCCTTCTCGGCGGCGATCCTGCCGTCTTCCTCCATCTTCTTCTTGTTAGCAAGGATATAGGCATCCTCCGCTCTCTGTGTAACAAGAGTAGCTTCTGCAGCCTTTTGGGCTGTAACCTTCACGAGTTCTTCTGCCTGAGCAACTGCGTTGATGGCTTCTTCTTCAGCCTCAACGGCAGCCTTCTTGGCCTTGATCTCGGCTTCCTTAGCCTTGAATCTGGAATCCTGTTCTGCCTTCTTCTGTTCTGCTATCTTCATTGCCTCGGCAGCCTTCTCAGCGGCTTCCTTGGCAAGAGCTTCTGCCTTTGTTGCTTCTTCCTGTGCCTTTTCTGCAGTGGAGAGAGCATCCTGATAATCTTTCTCGGATACCTGGAATGCGACGATCGCGTCTTCCTCGGACTTGAGAGCTGCCTCTCTTACCTCTGTTGCATCCTTGAGTGCACGCTTTGCGGCATCAGCCTTAGAGGAAGCGGTAGCTGCTTCCTTATAAGCTCTGCTCTCGGCGAACTTAGCCTGATTATATTCGAACTTTGCCTTTTCAGCGGCAACGGTGATAGGTGACTTTGCTCTGGCGGGATTACCAAAGGGAACAGTCTGCTGCTCGGAAGAATGCTCTGCTCTTGCAGCTGCTGCTCCGGGACGCTCCTGGGCCTGAGCCTGCTCTGCCGCGAGTGCCTGCGCACGATTGATGGAAGCGGAGAGGGGACGCTTGATCGGAGCTCTCAAAGGTACGGGACCCTTCTTGTCGGATTCCGTATTATCCTTTGCAGGCTCGCTGCTCTTCTCTGTAGAAGAAGATGCTGCCTTGCGGGACTCTTCCATAGCCTTTCTTTCTTCTTCCATTGCCTTGCGGGCTTCGATCTGAGCCTTTGCGGCTGCGGCACGCTCTCTGGCGTAATCTGCTGCGTTCGAATTGATCGCTGCTACATTACTGCCCTTGCGGTCCGAAGTACCGTGATCGGAACGGGAGGAGTCAGCTCCGGCCATTGATAACTGCATTGCAGGACCACCGATCCTGCCTTCTGTTTTACTTTTTAAAACATCCAAGATTCCAGACATTTTTCGCCACCTTGTAAAACCTTAAATTTCTTAAATCCTACTGATTTTTATTATACTTTGTTAACAAAATATTTCAAGTATGTTTCAATTATGTGTGCAATATGACAAGAAACTCGGTAAACGCCTGTAAACTCTACGCTTCGCGTACCCTTAATAATCGTTGATAATATAAATAAGGAAGAAATCGGCAATTTGACGAATGGATCGGGATCTGATGGTGATATTTGACATAACTCCCGTAAGAGATGCCGGAAAATACCAAAATTCAGGCGCATTAATACATTTTTGCCACATTGCTTTCAAGTATTTTTCAGGTGGAGGGTACATAATACAATCAACAAACACAAATTAACTTCATAATACCACCCTCCAAAATCCGGATCCTACGTTGGTCCGGGTTTTTAATTGCGTGAAAAGCAGGGGGTACAAGTGAGCATGAGAGTGGGATCAGATGGGGAGAAAGAAATTTCCGGACATAGTAGAACTCCTTCCCCGTATTGTATGACTTGGAGGTATAAGGTAGGCAGGCAAGGAGTTCTGTGACTATAGATATAGGTGGAAAAACTGATCATAACCTTTTCGGGATCAGGGATGCCCGTGAGCTTTTCCATAGTTACATTATAAGGGGCTCGTATTTCCTCGGAGTGAACAGAATATTAACTGTTTGAGAGAAGAATGAAAACAGAAATATCGTGGCGCCTCAGGAGGCGGAGCCGGCTTTCGTTGCGGGAATCGTCTTGGAGAACTTCGCAAGGACGGGACGCGAGAACTTTCGGTTGAAGAAGTCGACCAGGGGACCCATGAAGAAAGCGGCAATGATCGTGCCGACTCCGGGGTACTGACCGTCCTTGGCTCCCAGGAATACGCAGATGGTTCCGATCAGAACACAGATGATATCGGTGCCGATCCTGACGAACCTGAACTGCCACTTTGTCCTGTTGGAGATGATGATCGGGATCGCGTCGTAGGTGGATACACCGAGGTCGGAAGTCATGTAGAGCGATGCTGCAAAGCAGATGATCAGGATGCCGATCACAAGGAAGACGCATCTGACCGCGAACGAAGGCTCGGGGCAGAAGTGCGATATGACGCTCTCCGAAAATGAGACGATATATCCCGTAAGGAAAAGGTTTATAAAGGTGGCGATACCTATGTAGTGCTTATCGAGGAACAGGTCAACGATAAGCAGCGCGGCATTAACGATTATGTAGAAAGTTCCGAAGGGGAGCATATAGGCGATCTTGCCCCAAAGTCCCCACGAGAAGCACTGGAAAGGGTCGACGCCGAATCTTGAACACTTGAAGAATCCTACGGCGAGCGAGCACAGAAGTACACCTGCGATGGTCATTATGAGTCTCGGTACAAAGTTATCGGGCTTTCTGATCTTCGGCATAATCGTTCTCCTTTCTTCGGATCAACCGAGGTAGATGATACTTCCGTGCAGGGGGCTTTCGCAAGGCGAAGCATATTCATATAAGACAAATATGTTGATCTATTATCCCATGTTGGCACCGGCACGTCGAAAGCATCCCGCCGCGGACACGGTAACAGCAATAAAGAAACGGCCTGCCTCGTGTGAGACAGACCGTCGTAAGTTCATCGTTTGTCAGGGGAAGATCACTTGCCGATCGTTGTGACGTCGGTGCCGAACCACTGCTCGGAGATCCTGGCGAGAGTTCCGTCTGCCGCCATCTCTTCAAGTGTAGCCTGAACCTGATCGCGAAGCTCCGTATTTCCGAGGTTAAAGCCTACGCCGTACTCTTCGCTCGCAACTGACTCGTCGAGTACCGTGAAATCCTTTCCGGAAGACTGGATCTCATAACGTGCTACGATCTCGTCCATTACGATAGCGTCGACAGCGCCGGACTCGAGCTCCATCATGGCATTGAGGTATGAGTCAACTTCGATGAGATCTGCGAAAGTAGCCGTGAGAGCCTCGTTCTCTTCAAGAGCCGCAAGTCCCGAAGAATCCTTCTGAACAGCAACGATCTTGTCTGCGAGGTCATCAAGTGATGCGATGTCGGAGTCGCTTCTTACAACGACTACCTGATTGTTTTCCATATATGCGTCAGTCCATGTGTACTGATCTTCTCTGCCGCTTATCGTAAAGCCGTTCCAGATGCAGTCGATATTACCGGAAGCGAGCTCCTGGTCCTTGGCATCCCATGCGATGGGCTGAGCTACGAATTCCATGTCGAGTCTCTTTGCGACTTCCTCTGCAAGGTCGAGGTCGAAGCCTGTGTAGGAACCGTCATCTGCTACAAATCCCATGGGAGGGAACTCGGAATCAAAGCCTACTACGAACTGCTTCTTACCTTCATCTTTGACACCGCAGGAAGCTACGGCTGCGAGGAGCATTACAGAGCACATGAGTGCTGCTAATTTCTTCTTCATACAACGTTCTCCTTTGTTGTGTTTTCGAGAAAGATTATACGTTCGAATCTTCAAAGGGTAAAGATGCTATAATGTTTAACAGATGAAAACAACATGAGGACAGGGAGATACTACCGTGTATAACATCAGAAATATCACAGATTCGATCATTTACGTAGGCGCTAACGACAGAAGAGCAGATATCTTCGAGGGAACATATCCTATCCCTGACGGAATGGCATATAATTCCTATCTTATAAAGGATGAGAAGACCGTGCTCATGGATACGGTCGATAAGTCTGTTGCCGATATCTTCTATGCGAATGTCAAGGCTGCGCTCGACGGCAGGGATCTTAATTATGTGGTAGTCCAGCACATGGAGCCCGACCACTCCGCAACACTCGAGGGACTTCTTATCAGATACCCTGACGCGAAAGTCATCACGAACGCAAAGACAGTCCCCATGATCAAGCAGTTCTTCGACTTCGATATCGACTCCCGTGTTGAGATCGTCAAGGAAGGCGATGTGTTCTCTACGGGCTCTCACGAGCTTACTTTCGTCATGGCTCCGATGGTCCACTGGCCCGAGGTCATGCTGACTTACGATAAGACGCAGAAGGTGCTCTTCTCGGCGGATGCTTTCGGTTCGTTCGGAGCATTGAACGGCAATATCTTCATGGATCCCGCCGAGTATGTTCTCTATGTGGATGAGGCAAGAAGATACTACGCAAATATCGTCGGAAAGTACGGCGCACAGGTTGCAGCGGTCCTCACGAAAGCGGCCGCTCTCGATATCGACATCATCGCTCCTCTTCACGGATATGTCTGGAAGGACGGCAAGGAGCAGATCCTCGGTTCGTATAAGATATGGAGTTCTTTCGAGGCTGAGACGGACGGTGTCGCGGTCATCTACGGATCGATCTACGGCGGCAGTGCCCTGGCTGCGGATATCATCGCGGGAAAGCTCTCCGATAAGGGTTATAAGACAGAGGTGATCGACGTTACCGCAAAGCATACGTCATACAGCGTTTCTGCCGCTTGGAAATACGGTAAGATCGTGCTCGTGACACCCACGACGGACGGCGGCATATTCAGCCGCATGGATAATACCGTTTCGGCACTCGTCGCACATAATCTTCAGAAGAGGAAGATCGCGATCGTGGATAACGGCACATGGGCAGCTACGGCAGGTAAGGCGATCCGCGCCGCTTTCGAAAAGTGCAAGGATATCGAGATCATCGAGGCGAGCTTCTCGTTCAAGTCAAGGCTCAAGGATGAAGATCTTTCCAAGGTCGACGAGCTCGTCGCGGCGCTCTGATTATTGACATCTGCGCGCGTGCGTGGTTAAATACTCTTTACAAGCGTTGAAGGGAATAAAGATGCACCCTGTCGCATACAGAGAGTCGGCGGTCGCTGCGAGCCGATTGCGTAAGTGCAATGATAAGTCCTCCCGGAGCTGCCGGTTGAACGTATTAACATACGAGTAGATCAGGTCGGGACCTCCCGTTACAGAGGATCGTGTTGATAGACATGAACAGAGTGGGTTAACTAACCAAGAAGAGTGGTACCGCGGGATATATATTTTTCTCGTCTCTTTCACAACAGGATAATTAGTTTCCTTTTGTGGCAGAGGCTTTTTTATTGCCCTTAAGGAGACGGGAACGGAGGTAAGACATATGAGATTGAGCGGAGCTGAGATCGTTGTTGAGACATTGATCGAGCAGAACGTAAAGACCATCTTCGGATACCCCGGAGGCACAGTCATCGACATCTACGATCAGCTTTACAAGAACAGTGACAGGATCGAACATATCCTCGCTGCTCACGAGCAGGGTGCTGCACATGCTGCAGACGGTTATGCGAGGGCATCGGGTGAGGTCGGCGTCGTCCTTGCTACTTCAGGCCCCGGCGCAACTAACCTCGTAACGGGTATCGCTAATGCATACCTTGATTCCGTACCTATGCTCGCGATCACGGGTAATGTCTCTAACAGCCTTATCGGCAGAGACTCCTTCCAGGAGATCGATATCACGGGAATAACACTTCCCATCACAAAGCATAATTTCTTCGTACACAGAGTAGAGGATCTCGCGGATACGATCCGTGAGGCCATAAGGATCGCGAAGTCCGGAAGACCCGGTCCGGTTCTCGTAGATATCCCCAAGGATGTCCAGGGAGCAAAGTGCGATTTTGAGGCCGTTAAGCCCGTAGAGAAGACGGGCGGTGTTCCCGCTAAGGATGAGGATGTAGCAAAGGCTGCCTCCATGATCGCAGAGGCAGGAAGACCTTATATCTACTTCGGAGGCGGTGCCGTAAGAGCAGGTGCCGGTGAGCTCATCGGTAAGCTCGCAGACAAGATCGATGCTCCCATCGGCTGCTCCATGATGGGCCTTTCGGAGATCCCCGTTAAGCATCCGAGATTCCTCGGAATGCAGGGTATGCACGGACATTATGCTTCTTCCAAGGCAATGGCAAAGTCGGATCTTATCATCGGAATCGGCGTAAGATTCTCGGATCGTGCTACGGGTAATACCGCAAAGTTCTCTGCAGGTGCACGAAAGATCCAGATCGACATCGACAGCGCCGAGCTCGGTAAGAACGTTGATATCAACATGGGTGCCGCATGTGACATCTGTGATTTCCTTACAAAGCTCATCAATAAGGTTGAGCAGAAGGAGCTTCCCAATTGGGAGGCAAAGATCGAAAAGCTCAAGGGGCAGGAAGCAGAGCAGGAATTTATTGATTTCCTTCCTTCCCAGGCTGTAAAGGCAGTATCCTCGATGGTTGATCCCGATACCGAGATCGCAACTGACGTAGGACAGCATCAGATGTGGGTAGCTCAGTACTTCGAGTTCATGAACAAGCGCACATGGATCTCATCAGGCGGCTTGGGAACCATGGGCTTCGGTATGGGTGCTGCTATCGGCGCGGCTTACGGCAGCGGCAGGAGAACAGTCCTCTTTACGGGTGACGGCTCTTTCGGCATGAATCTCAACGAGCTCGCAACGGCAGTAACATATAACGTTCCGCTTACGATCGTCGTATTTAATAACGGCGTACTCGGAATGGTTAGACAGTGGCAGACACTTTTCTATAACAAGGCATATTCCAATACGACTCTCAACAGAAAGACGGATTTCGTTGCACTCGCAGAGAGCTTTGGTGCCAAGGGATATCGCGCAGATGACATCGAGAGCTTCAAGAAGGCTTTCGCCGATGCATATGCTCAGGAGGGTCCCACATTGATCGACCTTACTATCGATAAGGATCTGAAGGTTCTCCCCATGATGAGACCCGGAGGAACATTCGATAAGCTTATAATCGGAGAGGAGGATGAAGCATGAGTAAGAACAGTTTTGTAATCGCAGTATATGTAGAGAACAAATACGGTGTCCTGACACGTGTCACGAGCATGTTCACACGCAGAGGCTTCAACATCGACACTCTTACGGTGGGGGAGACAGAGGATCCCAACTACTCGCGTATCACGATCTCACTGAGCAACGAGAAGACTGACCGTGAGCAGCTCATCAATCAGCTCAAGAAGCTCTATAACGTACGAAAGGTAGAGGTCATCTCTTCCGATGTTGCGATAAAGCGCGAACTCATGCTCATCAAGGTAAAAAACACTCCTGATACGAGAGCGGAGATCAGGGATACGGCAAGCGTCTTCCGTGCCAAGATCATCGACTATTCGGCCGAGGCTATGTGCCTTGAGATCACGGGAGATACAAATAAGATAGATGCTTTTATAGACAATATGAAACCCTTCGGTATAATTGAGATGTGCCGAACAGGTATCGTCGCTCTTGAGAGAGGTCCCGAGAGCATGTTGTCAAAAGAATAATCAAGAATTCAATTTGTGGAGGTACATACAAATGGAAAACAGGATCTTTTATGAGAAGGATTGCGATCTTTCCAAGCTTGACGGAAAGACAGTTGCTATCATCGGTTACGGCTCTCAGGGCCACGCACACGCTCTTAACCTTACTGATTCAGGCGTAAACGTAGTAGTTGGTCTTTATGAGGGTTCCAAGAGCAAGGCTAAGGCTGAGTCTCAGGGCCTCAAGGTATTGTCCGTTGAGGAGGCTACAAAGGCCGGTGACATCATCATGATCCTTATTCCCGACGAGAAGCAGGCTAAGCTCTACAAGGAGAGCATCGAGCCCAACCTTACAGCAGGTAAGACACTTGCTTTCGCTCACGGTTTCAACATCCACTTCGGCTGCATCAAGCCCGCAAGTGACATCAACGTTATCATGATCGCTCCCAAGGCTCCCGGACACACAGTACGTTCCGAGTACCAGGCAGGAAAGGGTACACCTTGTCTTATCGCTGTTGAGCAGGATGCTACAGGCGATGCTTGGGATCTTGGTCTTGCATATGCTGCAGGTATCGGCGGCGCAAGGGCAGGCGTTCTTGAGACAAACTTCAGAACAGAGACAGAGACAGACCTCTTCGGTGAGCAGGCAGTTCTCTGCGGTGGTGTAACAGCCCTCATGCAGGCAGGCTTCGAGACACTCGTTGAGGCAGGTTACGATCCCCGTAATGCATATTTCGAGTGTATCCACGAGATGAAGCTCATCGTAGACCTTATCTACCAGAGCGGATTCGCAGGTATGAGATATTCCGTATCCAATACAGCTGAGTACGGTGACTACATCACAGGTCCCAAGATCATCACTGAGGATACAAAGAAGGCAATGAAGAAGGTCCTTAAGGATATCCAGGACGGTACATTCGCTAAGGACTTCCTCCTCGACATGAGCGACGCAGGAAATCAGGTTCACTTCAAGGCTATGAGAAAGCTCGGCGCAGAGCATCCCGCTGAGAAGGTTGGTGCCGAGATCAGAAAGCTCTACAGCTGGTCTGACGAGGATAAGCTCATCAACAACTGATGATCTCCTCGAGATAATGAGATTAAAAAGCCTCTCGGGCCGCGCCGGCTCGGGAGGCTTTGTTTTTGCGGGGGTTGTAACAATGTTAAACGGGGGCGGCCCGCGCCGCGGGCGGTGGCTTTCGCGCGGATAAGGTGAAAAGTCTCGCAAGTTGTCGCTCAAAATGGTGTTCTGTGCGACAAGTAGAGCGACAACCGGCACCATGGCCCGCCCGCAGCGAGTGTGGTGTGTGAAAGTCGGGCAAGTACTCGCCCGCCCATCGTCACTGAGCCCGTCAATTTCAGCTTAAAATGACGACGCAAATGACGATGGCCGCAACCTCACCCGCGACCTTGCGTCTTTAAGGGTGTAGATCACTACCTCGAAAGGAACAAGTTATGAAAAAGAGAGCAATAATCTCTATGGTCCTCGCGATGACGATGCTTGCGGGCTGCGCAAAGACTGAGCAGATAGAGGAGACGACAACCGAAGAGACCACCGCGGAGACAACAGTCGAGACTACCGAAGCGACCACTGCAGCGCCGACGCCTACGCCCGGGCCGGCCGCAACACCTACGTCTGAACCGGAGCCGACTCAGGCTGTTCCGGAGCCCGATGAGTATGATCCCAATGTCGATTATTACAGTGAGATCATGTCATTCGTGGCATCGCTCGAAGAAGAAGCTCCGGGAGAGAACAGATACTTCACCAGAGTCACGCACTACGATTGTTTAACGTTGGTCGTGATACATGCTGACGGTTCAGCTTATGATTATGTTATGTCAGACGGTGAATTTGTCGTAAGGAACGAAGGTAACCTCGAAGTAACTACTTACGATGACTATACGCTGGACGCGGAGGCTTTCGCGCAGATCCCGTGTATCTACGAAATGGGCGGTTCTGCTGTCTATTCGTTTATTGAAGGAGCGCCCGCTGACGGTACTTATTCCGGGGATGTTCTCGCACTCTCGGAGGACGGCAGCAGTGTGGTCATAACCTGTGATACTTTCATTCAATATGATGAAGACTATGTGTCGTCACTGGAGGTCGGTGATGTGGTTGAGATCCCCGGAATGGATGATGCGACGGTAACTGCGATCAACAGCAGTACCGGAAGGATCTCCCTTGATAATTTCCTCATGATACGTGACGGCTGCGTAAATACCGGTGATACGCACGGCTGGTATCTGGCGAATAGTGAAGATGATGCAGCCTATCCGATGATCGATGGTGCATATGAGCTTACTATATCTTCCTCATGCACGATCACTGAGACTTCATCGTTTGATTGGGATTACGATACTCTGGCTGAATATCAGGCAGAGATTGCAGCATCGGATACGCCTTTTGCGGCTTCTTTCACGGGACACAGACTTACGGAAAATGTTGTCTTTACCAATAACGGTTATTTTGTCAGCGATACGCTGAGAAGCTCTGCTTCCATCCGCTACGAAGTTCGAGACGGCGAGATCGTAAGGATCGACATCAGGTATACATACGGTCTGTGATCGACCTCCGAAATACCTGAGAGGCTGCGCGTCTCCGGAGATGTCTCCATTTTTCGAATTTGGAGACAGGGGTGGAGACAATTTCGCGAAAATGAGCCGATTATTCTCCATTGTTGTCTCCGTTTTTGAAAAATGGAGACATGGATAGATCAAGGAGAAGGATATGAAGAAGAAAACGATCATTGCACTGATGACAGCGGTATCTTTGCTGGCGTCCTGTTCTAAGACCGCACCTGCAGAAAGTACTACGGAAGGAACAACAGAAGCGACGACTACAGAGGCGACTGAAGCTGCGACAGAGATAACAGCGGCGGCTACTCCGACTCCGAGGGTTACCGTGACTCCTACACCTACGCCGACATCGACGCCGGAGCCGACTCCTCCGGGCGACGTTCTCACGGAAGGATCTGATCAGTACGACATGTTCATGACCAAGATAGATGAGATAGAAGCTTCGGCTCCGGGACAGTATTCGTATCGATTCTCTATCGAGATGAACAGCTGTATCCTGACTGTCTTTGACGGTACGGATCAGACCATGTATGTGATAAAGGACGGGGAAATGACAGAATATATCCCTGAAAGACCGAACTACTATGCTTCGGATATATTTATGTCATACGAAGATATCAGAGAATTTCCTTTTCTCACTGACACCTGGACCTCATTCGACACGCTCGGCGAGGAAAGTGTGGAATTTGGTGCTCCTGTTACGAGTTTTGTCGAAAGCGTACCGGACGGGATGTATTTCGGAGGCCTGGTCGGCTTGAGTACCGACGGGACGACCGCTCTTATCATAGCTGCAACCCCGATATCTTTCGACCGCGAAGAAATACTCGCTCTCGAGGAAGGCGACTCCATCGGATACAGGGATTTTACCGTTGAACAGATCCACTATACCGAAGGATCGGATTATATTCAGATCGACCTCAGTTCCGAGTCGTTCAATATCGGCTGCCTTCATCTTACCAACAACAATGATGCTGATGATTCAAGGCTTTATCTGTGTGAGGAAAGTAACGACTGGATGCTGGAAAACGCCGTGATCGTTCAGGTACCCGTGTCGCCTTCGGTCGAACTTGGCGGTAACTATGAGATCATGCTCTACGGTCAGGAAGGATATGATCCCGGAGATCAGGAGATGACAGGGAATTCACTCCTTGATTCGAGTTACTGGGCATATATAAGTGATGATGAGAATAATTACAATTACAGCTCCGGTACTAACAATGGTTGGCGTGATTGCTGTGGTGGTCTTGAGCCTGTTGTAATCGAGAACGGTCAGATAACTTATATGGCGATAGGATACAGGTGATTTACGGACCTCTCGGGATGAGTTTCCCGGGAGGCCTTTTGTATGTGTGGGCAGTTATGTCGCTCATCGTGTCGCTCATTTCGGGCTTTAGAACGACAATTTTGGCGATTTTGAGCGAAAGTCGCTGACCATGTCGCTCGATCCCGCAGTTTGAGCGACACCACGAGCGACATTCTTTCGTGAACTCTTATTCAAAGTGCGCTCTTCTTATGCGCGTGCTATAATAATAAAAGTTTTTTTGAAAGAAGGTACTTTCTCATGATCAGGGATACTATCGTTGAAGGATTTAATAATGCGCCCCACAGGTCGCTCTATCACGCTCTCGGACTTACCAAAGAGGAGCAGCAGCGCCCTCTTATCGGTATCGTAAGTTCCTATAACGAGATCGTCCCGGGCCACATGAACATAGATAAGATCGTCGAAGCGGTAAAGCTCGGCGTAGCAATGGCAGGCGGTACACCTATCGTATTCCCAGCGATCGCGGTTTGCGACGGTATCGCGATGGGTCACACGGGCATGAAGTATTCACTCGTAACAAGAGACCTGATAGCAGACTCCACAGAGGCTATGGCAATGGCTCACGGCTTCGATGGACTCGTAATGGTACCTAACTGCGATAAGAATGTTCCGGGTCTCATAATGGCTGCGGCAAGACTTAATATCCCGACCGTTTTCGTAAGCGGCGGTCCCATGCTCGCAGGCAGGGTAGAGGGCAAGAAGAGATCCCTCTCCGCTATGTTCGAGGCAACGGGCGCTTATGCCGCAGGTAAGATCGATGAGGAGAAGCTCGAGGAGTTCGCTGAGAAGGTTTGTCCCACATGCGGATCCTGCTCGGGTATGTATACTGCAAATTCCATGAACTGCCTTACTGAGGTATTGGGCCTCGGACTTAAGGGCAACGGTACGATCCCCGCTGTTTATTCCGCAAGGATCGAGCTTGCCAAGCACGCAGGTATGCAGGTTATGGAGTGCGTAAGAAAGAATATAAGACCGAGAGATATCCTCACGGCGGAGGCCTTTGAGAATGCGCTCGCTGCTGATATGGCTATCGGATGCTCGACTAACTCGATGCTCCATCTGCCCGCTATCGCTAATGAGTGCGGCATCAAGATCGACCTTTCGCACGTTAACGAGATCTCCGAGAGAACACCTAATATCTGTCACCTCGCTCCTGCAGGCCCGACATATATGGAGGATCTGAATGAAGCAGGCGGCATCCACGCAGTCCTCAAGGAGCTCCTTGATGCAGGACTCATAAACGGTGACGTAATGACGGTTACGGGTAAGACCTTGAAGGAGAACGTTGCTTCGAGCTTCGTTATAGATCCCGAGGTCATAAGACCCATAGATAACCCTTTCACAAAGACAGGCGGACTTGCGATCCTCAAGGGTAACCTCGCTCCCGACGGATGCGTTGTAAAGAGGTCTGCGGTAGCTCCCGAGATGCTCGTGCATGAGGGACCCGCGAGATGCTTTAACTCTGAGGAAGAAGCTATCAAGTTCATATACGACGGTAAGGTTCAGAAGGGTGATGTGCTGATCATCAGATACGAAGGTCCCGCAGGCGGTCCCGGTATGCGTGAGATGCTCTCTCCCACATCGGCTATCGCAGGTGCAGGTCTTGATAAGGATGTAGCTCTTATTACTGACGGACGTTTCTCCGGTGCGACGAGAGGTGCTTCGATCGGTCACGTAAGTCCCGAGGCAGTAAGCGGCGGTACGATCGCTTATGTTAAGGACGGCGACATCATCTCGATCGATATCCCGAACTACAGCATCACGCTCAAGGTATCCGACGAGGAGCTTGCCGAGAGAAAGAAGACGATGAAGATCGAGGAGAAGCCCGAACTTACCGGCTACCTCAAGAGATATGCCAAGATGGTATCTTCGGCAGACAAGGGTGCGATAATCAATGTCTGATCTGCTCCGTGAGATAGATTCACTCGCACTCTTCAGAGGGGTTCGCTATGCGGAGCCGCTGAACAGCCTGTGCGATTTCTTAAAGAAGATGGAGGCCGGCTACACGATCGATGAGATGATCGAAAGCTACGGCCACTTTGTATCGATACTTTATTCACTCAGGACGGATGCAGACCTGTCGGGCGCTGTATGGGATGCGCTCGTAGCAGACATGAATCCGTACTTAAAGCATCGTATCGATACGCTCGTAGATCCCGAGAATGCGACAAAGATGAGTACGCTCATCACGCTTACGGCAGAGAGGGAACTAGACCTCATAACACAGATCGCGAGTAACACTTCCTATGAGTTCAAGGAGGGTATGTACTATGACGGTTACCTTCCCGATTTCACGTCTTCAAGGATCGACTTCAAGGCGAGATATATGGAACTCATAGATAACCTGGCTACGACAGGTTACGGCATATATGCTAAGTATCTGATGTTCAAGATCGACGGCGGAAAGATAAAACCCGTAAAGCATCCGGATCCCATCAGGACCGAGGAGCTCTTTTGCTACGAAAGGCAGCGCGAGAAAGTCATCGCCAACACAAGATCCTTCCTCATGGGAAAGAGAGCCGCGGATGCGCTCCTTTACGGCGATGCAGGTACGGGAAAGTCTTCGACGGTCAAGGCGGTCGCCAGGATGTTCGAGAAGGACGGACTTCGTCTTGTCGAGCTTCCCAAGACTGAGATCATGAGCCTTCCCGATGTCATCGAGATGCTCACGCAGGTGCCGATGAAGTTCATACTCTTTATCGACGATGTTTCCTTTGAGAGCACCGACGACAGGATCGGTTCACTGAAGTCCGTTCTCGAGGGTGCGGCTTCGGGCGGACGCAACAATATAGTCATCTACGCGACGAGCAATCGCCGCCATCTCATAAAGGAATCCTTCGCTGACAGGAGCGATGAGGTCCATAAGTCCGATACGATCGCCGAGCAGATGTCACTGTCGGAGAGATTCGGATTAAGGGTCCTCTTCGATAAGCCCAACAAGCAGGATTACCTCACGATCGTGCATAAGCTCTGTGAGCTTCGCGGCATAAAGATCCCCGAGGAAGAGCTCGACTTAAAGGCCGAGCAGTTCGCGATCAGGGGAGGCGGCAGATCGGCCCGCCTTGCCAGACAGTTCGTAGATCTCATAGGGGGATGATGTATGAGCGATGAGCACTTGTACGACAAGGAGAGGGTAGCCTTCGCTTTTGCCGTGCTTTTCGGTTTTGCTGCAGCTTATCTTTTTACGAAGAAGTCTTTCGGTGTAGAGGATGCCTGGTACAGCGTGGCCGTACTGGGAAATGTTAAGACATACGTGCTTGTCGTGGCACTCTGGATAGCAGTATCGGCGATCGCTCTCGTGATCCTTCGCGCGGTGCTTCCGAAGAAGTGCCTGATGCCCGTAGATATACTTTTGATCGCGGCTTCTTTCGTCGCAGGCATCTATCTGACGTATAACGCTTATCAGTTCCTGGGACTTGGCGCGAGACCTAAGTATCTCATCACTTTTATCCTGTATGCCATAGCGATCGTTGCGATCTACAGCTTTTATAAGAAACAGAGATTTCAGGCGGCAAAAACTGCGATACTCGTTGCCGAGACCGGCTATTTCGCATGGCTGTGGTTTCGCAGTTGCTGCTATCAGAATACGTTCGTAAACTGGACATTCGGTACGCTCTATAACGTGTACCATACATCCGCATACATCGACACGATATCCAATGTTTATTACGGTCATCCGTTCACGGGACTGGAGTCGGAGCTCTACGGACATTACGGTCTGTTCTTCATCCTTCCCATGAAGATATTCGGAGCGAATACAAAGACGATCGGTACGGTCATGGGATGTGTAGCGGCTCTGGCTTTCATCTGTTATGCGATGTCCATGATCCTTTCGTTTAGGCAGTTCTTCGTAAAGTTCACGGCTATTGCCGCGCTCGGACTTTATGCCATGCTCGATGTCAGCATATACTGGCAGTCGTTCCCCCATAGATTGATATTCCCCGCTATCGCAATGTTCGTTATGACGCTTACGGGTAAGCTTCAAAAGTTCAAATGGTGGACGTCTGTGATCTGCCTTCTGATCTCCGCGGCAGCTTTCGTGTGGAACTTTGAGACGGGTGTTCTTTCGGCGATCGCGCTGGGAGTCGTCTTTGCGATGCCTCTCATGAAAGGAAAGAAGCGCTTTGTAGTATTGCCCGCAGGCGTGATCATAAATGTCGCGGTATCGGCATGTCTGGCGCTTCTTGTGCTCAATATCTATAACCGTACTCACGGCGGCGAGACACTCGGATTTAGCGCGCTTCTCGGCTATGCTAAGAATGCCGAATTCGTTACACGTCAGTCGGCGCCGATCGGTATCGGTAACAGTGAATATATCCACCTGATAATAATGTGCATGGTATGTGCTCT
The DNA here is from genome assembly GCA_900111435.1 of Ruminococcaceae bacterium KH2T8. Taxonomy (NCBI): domain Bacteria; kingdom Bacillati; phylum Bacillota; class Clostridia; order Eubacteriales; family Oscillospiraceae; species Ruminococcaceae bacterium KH2T8. Next base: position 572,422 of record FOIY01000001.1, on the reverse strand, counting down.
CTGGAGCCTCTGGAAGATGCTTTGGCACGAGGAGGTCAACGCCAAGTCGATGTTCGCATTGGGTGTCACGATATGCGGTATGGGCATTGCCACTTATTACATCAATGACTGCGGCGGAGGTCCCTCGATAATAATCCCCGGATTCATCCTGATCGCATCGGTAGGTGCTTCGGGCATCGACACGTCTCACGATATCTATTCGATGTTCAAGAAAGCATTCTGCGTCTATTGCTGCACGATCATATTTATCTACGGCGCTCTGGGCCGTAACTTCAGAAAAGATGTAGAAGGCATCGAGGAGAACGGTGCCAGAAGATACTATGAGTTCCAGGCCTGGGCCGACGAGGTAAATGCTTCGATCGCACCCGATACGGTCGGAGGCGGATACGGAACTACTGCTCTGTTCCTTGCGATGGGCAGGGACAGGGAGACTGAGGACTTTCATTTCAGTTATGAAGATGTCGAAGGCGCAGATCACTTTATCAAGTTCTGGTCCGAGGATGTCGAGTTCGAAGGTTATGAGGTGGTAGATCACTTCAGCTTCAACGGTACATGCTTCGGTTACTTTGAGAAGGTGGACTCATGATCTGTGTTATAATCCATAAAGTCGGAGGATAAGTAATGATTACAGGATCTTTAGCTCTTATTGCCCTGATGTGCGCCATGGTCACCGCCGTGGTCCTTATGGGAAAGCGTAATATCCTCGAGTCATGTGCCGTCGGCGCATCTTTCATGTTGTGCCTTTATGTCCTCGTAAGTTATTTCCTGTTCTTCATAGATTCATTCTCGGTCATCTCGGCTGTCTCGGGAACTTTCGTCATATCAGCGCTGACACTCAGCGGCGTCATGATATTCAGGAAAGGAAAGAAGTTCGCCTGCGATACCGATCTTCGAAAGGCACTGATCCCGATCCTCGTATCGCTGATGCTCGTGCCTTTCGTATCCGTTAAGAACGAATACTACGGAATGGGTCAGGATCAGGGAGGATACCAGACTCAGGCGCTCCTTTATCTCAAGGGTGATACTTCCAAGATCCACGATTTTGACGAGTACTACAAGCTCTCTGAAGACGATCACGATGATTTCATATCGAGAGTAGACTGCACCAACGGACTTGATGCGGTTCAGGACGGATACGGCGATCCGTCATACTCGGCAGCAGGCAGCGGATCCATGCGTTATATCCACGGTATCCCTTCATTCTCTGCTCTCATGGCAGGCTGGGCGTCGATATTCGGTATTTCAAATATGCAGGGTATACAGACCATGATCTATGTGCTCGTGATATTCCTTGTCAATTTCACTGCGAAAAACCTCGGGCTTCGTCGCATGACGGCGGCGCTCGCATGCTTTGCGACGGGATTTGCCCCTGCCGTGATCTGGCTCTTTAAGTCGGCTTTTACGGAGCCTTATATGGCGCTCCTGATCATATTGTTCATGTATCTTCTGACGCTCGACGATCATAAGGTCTCATGTATCCTGAGCATCGTTCCCGTTATCGTATTCGGCTGCTATCACGTATCGGTCTACACGGTCCTTCCGCTGTTCCTCGGCGTGTACGCTTTCCGATATATAATGTCTGCTCATAAGTACTATATCGGTCTCATGGGTGCTATTCCCGTGATCCAGATCGTAAGCTTCTTTACCATGAAGACGATCCAGCCGATCTATACGCAGAATAACTACAAAAGACTTTTCATCCTCGGATGGGACGGACACGAGATATCGGATATTCCGGGACAGGTCATCCTTACGGCCGTGATCTATGCTGTGCTGATCGGTGTATTCGTCATCGCGATCAACCCGCTGGTCAAGAAGAGCAACCGTATCACGATCCTTCGTCAGAGTAAGGTGTTCGCCTGGCTCCTGCGAGCCATGATCGTTCTTCCTATCCTTAAGGTGTTTTACGAAAGGTCACTCGCACATTGGTCGGGTGCACGCGCGGCGGCTGCAGGTATCATGTCGTCTACGCTTTATCACTATGCGCTCTCGGGAGGTATCATCCTCTTTGCGATAGCGATCATCGCGATCGTTATCCGTCCGGGTGAGATGATCTCGGATATCAATACTGCGACGCTCTCGGTACTGTTCTTCTACCTCGTACTCGTTTATTCATCGGTGCTCAATAAAGGTGTCACACCTCTTATGTACTATTCAAGATATATCGTTCCTTTTATCAGCATCACGGTATTATTCGTGCTCCTGATAGCCGAGCGTACATTAAAGGGAAAGAAAGCCTATGCGATACTCCCGCTCTTTGCAGTCAGCATGAGCATCTTTATCCCGACGAACATCGCGATGCTCGAAGGTAGGGACGATACCAGGGTCACATGGGATGTCCTCGAGGACGTATCGAAGATCCCCGGCGAAAGCGATGCGCTCATCGTCGCCGATAACAGCAGGATGCTGCTCTGGATGCCCATGCATGCCATGACTGCAGACGGTGTTGACGTCTATCCCCAGATGCATGAGTTCGAGGATCAGGCACGCGACCTTCTTGACGATCACGATTCCGTATATGTCGTAAAGCGCTATCCGATCTACGATACCGATACGCCTTTCGAGCTCGTATATACGAATACGTATCCTTATCAGGAAGACCTGAACTTTGATACGTTCATGCTCACTTTGTATCCGACTGCTTTCGGAGCAAGTGACGAGACTATATACGTCTACAGATGGACAGAGGGCGATACGCGTGAGTATCCCATCTCTGATTTCTACGATTACTACACGGGTCTTGCCGGCTACGAAGGAGCGTATGCCTGGACGGGCAGTGAAGAGGTTACTTTAAGCTGTGAGCTCCTTGACCGCGACTACACTATGAACGTCGATCTTATGAACGGTATTCCCTACGACGCGGCAGGTATAGATCATATCGATATCGACGTAAGTATCAACGGTACATATGTAGATACCGTAACCGTATCGCAGGCTCAGAACGGCGACGGATTCAGTATCGTTATCGACGATGAGCTCATAAACGAAGGTGATAATACGATCACGTTTACATCCGATCTCTGGAGCTCGTCTGCAGTAAATCCGGCTGACGGCAGGATGCTCGGTTATGCGATCGAGAACGTGACTTTCGAAGGCTGAATAAGTGATATAATCTTCTTATAAATCTTTATACACGGAGGATACGATCATGGATCTCGATATCAACAAGATCAAGGATGCAGCAGGCGACGCAGTGGAGATGGTGTCCAAGAATAAGGAAGCCAAGGCAGCTGCCGACAAGGCTATCAACGAAGTAGAGAAGAAGGTAAAGGTGGACCTTCCCGATGTTGATACTATCAACAAGACTCTGAACAAGAAGTAAGAGGCAGAATTTCTATGTACAAGACTACGGTTAATGTCGAAGGCATGATGTGCGGCATGTGCGAAAGCCATGTGAACGACGCGATCAGGAATGCTTTCAAGGTAAAAAAGGTAAAGTCCGATCACGGCAAGAAATTGACGGTGATCGAGTCCGATTCTCCTCTCGACGAGGCAGCGGTTACAAAGGCCATCACTGATACGGGCTATGAGGTAACGGGCTATTCGAGCGAGGAGGTCAAGAAGAAAGGACTCTTTGGCTGACCTTCAGATAATGACGAGTTTGTAAAAAGAATTTTAATAATGGCCGCCGCGGTAAATCTCGGCGGTCTTTCTATGCTAAAATCCCAATATGAATCCGGGCTATACATTTTTCTACGTTGAAGCAAATGTCGTGTGCGTGATAATATTCGCGATATTGCTTATCAAGAATCTCAACAGTGTAGACAGGCAGGAGAAGCAGCGAATCTATGACAGAGTACTGGTCTCCAGCATGATGTATTTCGCCTGCGACAGTTTCTGGGCCATGATCGAGGGAGGATCTATCCCGAGTACGCGCCTGGGAGTCGATATCGTTAATTACGGTAATTCCGTTATCCTCGCATTCATGACTTACTACTGGTTCCTCTATGTCGAGGTAAGCCGCGGCGCGAAATATATGAATAAGCGCAGGAACCGTGTCTATACCATGATCCTTGCGATCATATCGTCGGTCGTGATGTTCATCCTGTTTGCGTTCTTTAACGACCTGGTTATCGAACAGGATAATGAGACTACGCTTCTTTATGCGATCATATTCCTGTCAGCACCCGTCGTATATATCCTGACTTCCGCGATAGCATCTTTCGTGAGGGCTGCAAAGAAGGAGAATTATGCGGTCAGAACGCAGTACATAATCGGAGGTATATATCCGATCGTCGTAAGTGTCTCGGGTATCGTCCAGACTCTTGCCCTGAATGCCCCGCTCTTCTGCTACGGCTGTACGATCATGATGATCTATGTCTACGTAAAGTCCCTGGACAACATGGTATCACTCGATCCTCTGACGAACCTTAATAACAGAGCACAGCTCAAGCGCTATATCTCGAATGACTTAAGGATGCCTGATCCCGGCGAGAAGATCTTTATCCTCATGATCGATCTTAATAAGTTCAAGGCGATAAACGATACATATGGTCACGTCGAGGGCGATAAGGCCATCGTAAAGGCCGCCGAGGCCCTGAAGATGGCATGCAGGAACGAGCACCACAGACAGTTCATCGCAAGATACGGCGGCGACGAATTCATCGTAGTGGCAAAGCTAAACGGCATAAGTGACGCCGAAGCGCTGAAGCACCGCATCAAGGATAAGATCTACGAATATAATGAGCAGTCCGGCGCGGAATATGAGCTTCGCAGCGCAGTCGGTTATGCGGAGTACAGCGGCAGGATCGAAGATTTCCAGAATGCGATCAAGACCGCGGACGCTGAGCTCTACGAAGATAAGCACTGGGTAGAGCTCGATCTTACCAAGGATTGAGCTTTCCTTTCTCGCGCGAAAGCGGCCGCTTCAAAACTTGCTAATCTCAGATTCTGTGATAGAGTAATCCCAAGGGTTAGACGAACAGGAGAGAAGGGAATATGAGTACACTGAAATATCCTGTCCTGATGGTTCACGGGATGGGCTTTCGCGACAGAAAATACTTGAATTACTGGGGAAGGATCCCCGCCGCACTCGAAAAAGAGGGCTGTACCGTCTACTACGGCGGTCAGGACAGCTGCGGTTCGGCTGCAGGCAACGGCAAGTTCCTCGCCGAGAGGATCGAGCAGCTCGCTAAGGAACACAACATAGAGAAGTTCAACGTCATCGCGCATTCCAAGGGCGGCCTTGATATGAGATATGCGATGTCGACCCTGGGGATGGGAAAGTATGTAGCCTCGATCTCCACGATCAACACTCCGCACAACGGATCGATTACCGTCGATAAGCTTACGAGAGTCCCAGACTGGCTCCTGCGCTTCGCATGCAAGTGCTCGGATATCTGGTTCAAGATCTTAGGCGACGAGGATCCCCAGATCTATAAGGCAGTAGTGAGCTTTAAGACCAAGGATGCCGAGAAGTTCAATCTCGAAAATCCCGATGTGGACGGAGTGTACTATCAGAGCTTCGCCTTCGTCTGCAAGCATTCCTTTAGCGATTTCTTCCTCTGGATCACGCACATGGTCGTACATTTCTTCGAAGGCGAAAACGACGGCCTTCTGACTCCCAGGGGCGTCAGGTGGACGAATTTTCGGGGCATATACAGAAGCTCCACGGGCAGGGGTATCTCACATTGCGATGAAGTGGATATGAGACGCCGCCCGTTCTCGAAGAAGAAAAACGGTGAGGGCATCTCGGATATCGTCGATTTCTATGTCGACCTCGTGAAAGAACTCGGCCAAAAGGGCTTCTAAACTCTTATTATTGAAATTTCAGAGCTTTTTATATACAATAGTCCGTGCACATGGAGACGTATCGAAGTGGTCATAACGAGGCGCACTCGAAATGCGTTAGCCCTCCGGGGCTCGAGGGTTCGAATCCCTCCGTCTCCGCCAGATAAAAAGAGCATCGACAAAAGTCGGTGCTCTTTTTATGTTGTGTGAAGTTGAATGGGATTCGAACCCGAGAGGGGAGCAGACGCCGAAGAGAAGCATCCGGGGGATGCTTCGTGCGTATGCGTGACCGCAGCGAGCGGATGCTTGCAAGGTATCAGACAGCAAGACGCAAGTTGCAGCTGTCGGTCGAATCCCTCCGTCTCCGCCAAATTTCAAAAACGGATGCTCGAAAGAGTGTCCGTTTTTTGTGACTGAGAATAATCGATTAAAGAAAAGAAAATATCGAATAACAATAAAAATCTATTGCAAAACGAAAGCTTCAGTAGTAAGATAAACCCATCAGAGGGAATGAGGGGGATATAGAAGAGATGGTAAAGAAGATACTGATCACACTCGGAATAATTATGGTAGTCATGGTGGTTGGATTGGGAGTAGTGCTCGCTAAAGCCGTTGAGTCGCAGCCGCCGAGGAATATCTCGGTATATCACGACGGGACTATCGTAGATAAGTGCTTTCCGAATATTCAGGGGTTCTTCGCAACGGATTATGAATTCGTCAGATGGGATGAGAAAGACAAGCATGATAAGTCAAAGCGCCCGATGTACAGAGGATATATCTTCCTGACAGAAGAGGAAGCACAGAGACTTTGGGAGGATTACGATTGGGAGATCGCAGATGACATTGAACCGGAGTTCTTTCTGATGGAAGACTACGGCTCCGAAGATACGGTCTGGTATCGATCCGATGAGTTTACTTCGGAGGTCACACTGGATGCTCTGGATGAGATCGAATATGTAAGATTCTGGCGCCAGAACTATGTTGTATTCGACGGTCACACCATCGCATTTGAGTTTTACCGTATCGCTAAGTACTGATAAGAGGAGGGGGATAACATGAAGAAGATCCTAAGAAATATCGCCATAACAGTGACATTGATCTCGGCAATGCTGATGACATCCTGTAAGAATGAGCCGATCCGTAATGTCGATCTTTTTACCGACGACTATGTTATCGAGCACTATACGCAGGGTGTAGATGACTATGAGAGTACGGAATATGAGCGTATTGTTATTACGTATAAGTACTTTGACATCGGGCCGCACGAGCCTCAGTACAGGGGGATCATATATCTGACGGATGAGGAAGCCGCAGAACTCATGGAAAAGTACGAGTGGACGGAAGTTCAGGATGTTGACTTTGAGTTCGAAGAAGTGGACGCGGGAGATCTTGACGGACCCTGGTATACCTGTAATGACTTCAAAAAGGATACATTTACGACAGTCAATGTTTACAGTGCAGTCTTTAACGGCGAAGCGATCGTATTTGATATCCATGTAATGTGAGCTGAAGTTAACGCGCCGAAAAAATGACAAGTTTGCCACAACTGGGTGACAGTTCTCATGAATGCATACTGTATACTTATGGTAATTGGAAACCGAATGGGATAGTCGGTTGAATCGATAATAAGGGAGATACATCATGAAGAACAAGAAGATCATTGCGATCGCAGGCGCATGCCTGATCGCGTCCTCGGTGGCGTTTACCGGTTGCAGCAAGATTGCCGAAGGATCCGAGAAAGCGACAACGGCAGAAGAGACAACTACCGAGGAAGCAGAAGAAGAGACTGAGGCAGAAGAAACTTCAGCAGAAGCTGTGCAGGGATCAGCTCCGGTATCGGACGACGATTATTTTGTGCCATTGGCACAGGCTCCGAGAGACGGTGATATCGAAAATTACGAAGGGCTCGGCTACGAAGGCTATTTTGAGAACGAGGCTTTGGATGAACTGGCAGTACAGTATCAGGAAGACGGTTACCTGCTCTACGACGTAGGATATATGGGCGGATACTGCGGATTCTATATCGGTGATGAGAACCGTTACTTCAATACGGGATTTTATGCTTCGAATATCTCGGCCCCCGGTCACGATGAAGTATGGGATGAGTGCTACATCCTCATGATGACTCAGGAATTGTTCGAGACTTACATCGTACCGACATATGTATCCGCGGATGCAACATTTTCAGATGCGGACGGAGTTCTCCGTTACACCAGTGACTGGGAGGAGATAACATATGATCCCGAGACCATGATCTGTAGCATCATCTGGAAGATGGATGTAAATTCCAACGTGTGTCAGGTGGATCCCGGAGCGGAATTCTATGGCTGATACGAAGCCGTATAACAGATGAACGAAAGGGGACTGCCTCAATCAAGAGACAGCCCCCTTTCTTTCAGGTGATCGGTCAACGTAAATAGTCAGTCTTCATCGTTGCCGATAGCAGATGATCTTTTTCTGTATACTGCAACTGCTGCAGCTGAGAGAATAAGGATAAGACCTATCGTAGCGGAGACGGATACAGCCTTTTCACCTGTGCTTGCCGTTCCTGAAGAAGGAGCAGTAGTGGGTGTGGGTGTAGGGTTAGATGTCTCTTCGGTCTTTGCATCAGACTTATTCTCTGTTGCAGATGTTTCAGCCGGTGTCGTAGCAGTAGGAGCAGCTACGGGTGTAGGAGTATTAGTAGTCGTGTTCGTATTAGCATTAGTTGTTGTGTTGTTTGTTGTAGTCTCATCCTTTGAGCCTCTGCAGACTACGAAAGGTGAGAAGGTGCTAGCCTCAAATGTGAGTGTCATCTCATCAGCATCGTATGTAGCCTCGATGATTTCGAATTCATTATCCGGAAGCATGTGGATGATGAATACGGACTGACCGTCTTCGAGATCGAGAGGATCAGCGAGAGTCAAAGTGATATGGACTGTGAATCCCGGATCATGGATAGACTCTTCATTACCATCCTTATAGAAGTTGATCTCAAGACCCAAGAGCGGCATTGAATCTGTATAGTTTCCTGTAGCTGCCATCGCGCTGAACTGCTCAAACTCTTCTTCGCTGAGGTCAGTAACGTCGAACTCCTGGATCGTAATAGCGTATTCCTGTGCCTGTTCTTCGCTTAGTCCGTCGATATCGAATGCAAGATCTTCAATACAATCCGCATCGATGTAAGGCATTCCTTCATGCCAGATGAATGCAAATCCGCAATCGTCGTCAGCCGGGTAAAGGATCTCGTTATCGCCGTAAGGGATAAACTCATAATCCTCATCGAGAAGCATTGTGAAAACCGCATTGTGAGGTCTTACAATTGCCATATACGGCATTTCCTCGAAAGTGAGAGTATAAGGTTCGCCGTATTCATCGAATCCGAAATCTGTTACGAAAGGATATTCGAAATCATCAGGTGCATAGTTAGGGATCATAGGATCTCCGTCTTCGTCAACGACTGTGAGTTCGAAGCCGGTCTGTCCTGCGATCTGGATCACCCAGATGGTGGTGAAGTTGACCGTGATACCGTTGTTATCTTCGGTTACACCGTCATAGCGCAACCAGTGATCAGGAACGAAAGCTCTGTCCATATTATCGGAAGACAGTTCGTCAACTACATTTCCGTCAACTGCGATCTTGATCGTGATGTCGGAATCTCTGAATGCATCACTGAGACAGATCTCCGCATGATCGGGGATGGACTCGCCTGCCTCAAATGGTTCAAAGACAAGCTCGTCGTTCTCGTCCCAATATTCGCCGCCCAATCCGTAGCCGTTTCCATCCTGACCGATGAAGAAATGAGGATTCTCGTCTTGTGGAGGTGCAACTCTGGTGAGGTTAACTGTAACGGGGTCGCCTTCTTCAGTAGGAAGAGTGATACCGTCAAATTGCATCCAGAATCCGCTTGCGAATACATCACCGTCTCCGGGGTAGATGAATGAATCTCGACCGTCAATTACAAAATTAACATCAGTTCCTTCAACACTTCTGTCAAAGATGATCTCTGCATCGTCTTCGATAAGATCACCGACACGGAGATCGAACTCTGTCGGATCCTCAGTATTATCGGGGTCGTAACCTCTTCTGAGCGCGAAGCCGCTGCCTTCAGCTACGATCTGATATACGGGATGCTGTCCGCCGGGCTCATTAGGATCATCCTGATTATTCTCTCCCCAAGGATCGTCAGGCATTGTCTGATCGTAGAATCCGTCAGATACAACAGCTTCATCTACAGGCTCAGAAGTAGTAGTAATTATGAAATTTGAGAATCCTGTAGTATTGAATGTAAGGGTACGTGTCTGAGGGTTATATGTAGTGTTGACTGTTTCGAGACCATTACCTGTATCGTGAATAACCTGGACTTGCTGATCTTCGGGGACAGTAAAGCTCTCATCGAGCGTCAGTGCTACAGTAGCTGTACCATTGGGATCGTGAATGTCTTCCTCCATTTCCCAATAATCATTGCCTCTGTTGGCCTTGTGATAAATGGTATTAAGGTCAATGTTGAATTCGTCTGCGATTTCATATCCTTCACCAATTTCACTGGTGATTTGGTTCGTGTAATCAACAGATACATCTGAAACGGTGATTCTGCCAGTACCGCTATCCATTGGATTGGACGGAAGCTGCAGTAAACCACTTTCGACTGCCTGCGATGTGGACTGCACCTGCCCCGGGATAGCAACAAAGATTGCATTGAAATGTATATTCGTGTAAGGCATTTCATACCGATAATGATTGGGAATCTCATCTTGAGGATTGAGAGGGAATCCGTTGGCCTGTACAGCCTGTAACTGATAACCATATTGAGGAACAAACACGAACTCGATTACGTTTCCTGACTGGATATGGATATCACCATAGCCTTCATCGTCGACTGCTCCGTTATTACCGAGATTGTAAAGACTTGTGATATCGTTCATATCGTCTTTATTATCGTAGATCTTATAGATATATGCCCAACCGTGTTCGATCCATTCTTCTTCAGGAACATAGTCGCCCTGGCGTTCTACTGCATCGCAATTGTGCCAACGGATATCAAAAAGACCGTCGACAAACTCTCCGTCAACAGTGATGTTGCAGATGCCCGAGGAAGTGAATTCGGAACTTATGGAATACTCGTTTTTACCACCCAGGGTGCTCTGGAAATCCTGATGGGAAGTACCATTGATCGTGATATCGGTATATTTGTAGTCAAGTGAATCAAAGACGATTGTATCGGGTTTAGCATCGAACCATCGTTCTCCTTCGTACCATGGTTGATCTTCGGATCCTACATCAGTGAGTTCAACATTGCCGTTGAACTCTCCGAAAATGTTTATCTGTACATCAAATGTTGAACCTGCCTTTACAACATATGCTGATGAAAGTTCAAGTATCAGCTCGTCGTTGTCGATCCTGATATTATTGATCTTGGCACAATGATCAAGATCCCAGGTGTCAGTTGTAGTAGTTGCATCGACCGATATTACATCAGTTTGGAAATCATCGTATCTGATCGCAATCTTCTGAAGTTCAGCGGTAGCATTAAACTGAAGTGTAAATGTTCCCGGGAAGATATAATTATCTGTTTCGAGTGAGATAGGATCTTCCTGATCAGTAATATCGGATAAGGACCATCCGCATTCATCGACATTAGGATCGATGTCTTCTAGTTTGTATTGATGACTTGGTTCCCCATCCGCTCGGATGCTCAACGCCGTCATAGGCAGGTTGAGCACTATCATGGAGAACGAGATTAGGGACGAGATAAATACTTTCGTTGACCGCTTCATGATAAACTCCTTCCCGATGTATCCTTGGTACATCCTCTAAAAGACTGACTATTACCGGAATTTATATCCTGATTGTACTAAGGCGTGATTAATGCATGATTAACACAATGTAAACATAATGTTTCCAGGGCTTTTGAGGTTCTCAAAGGGAAACCGGAATGTTGTGGGCGGGTGTCACACAGATATAATATAGAGAGCAGTAATGTCAAACAAAATTAACAGTTCTCTTATTGAGATATTGCACCAAAAGATATAAAATTTTGTATGTAAAAGTATATCTCGGAGGAAAAGATGAACGATCAGCTCAAGGACATCGTCTATAGTGACCTGTTCAGGTACACCGGCAATGCCAGACGTACGGACAAGATCTATATCACATATCTTCAGGAACTGATGTCCAGTCCCGAGTTCCTCTATATCAGCACGATGAGACGTGCGAGATTTTACTACGACCAGATGAACCGCTATGACGGTTTCAATAAGTTTATGTACACCTGCAAGTTCAAGGTGTTCAATCACTGGCTCGACAGATTATCCAGGAAGTATCATTTCCAGATCCCCTACGATACCAATATCGGTAAGGGATTCTATCTTGCCCACTTCGGACGTGTCATCATCCACCCGAAGTCCGTTATCGGCTATAACGTCAATGTTTCGACCGGCGTTGTCATCGGTACGCAGTTCAGAGGTAAGAGGAAGGGTGCTCCCCATATCGGTAATTTCGTATGGATCGGAGCCAATGCCGTAATAGTCGGTAATATCAATATCGGTAATAATGTCCTTATCGCTCCCGGAGCTTATGTCAATTTCGACGTTCCGGACGGATCGATAGTAATAGGTAACCCGGGTCTTATCAGAAGAGCACCGGGCGCAACGCTCAGCTATATCAACAACACGATCCAGTTCGACGAGTACAATGTTCGTTCGGGCGGTAGCGGATCATGAGGATAGAGAGCGGATTTTTCAAAGAGAATCGAGATGCATTTTTAAACCGCCTGCCCGAAGGAACAGCGGTTTTTATTTTCGCGGGAGATTCCAGGCCTATGAGCCAGGACGACGATTACCGTTTCCTGCCCGATCGTAATTTCTACTATCTTACGGGCCTTGACTATAAGGGCGGAAAGCTCATCCTCACCAGGAAAGAGAATGAGAGCAGGATAATGCTATTTGCTCCCGAGAAGGATGACATGAAGGAGAGATGGCACGGCAAGAGACCTTCTTTCGCCGAGCTTTCGAAGATCTCCGGCATCAGCGAAGACGATATCTATCCAGAAGGCGACTTTGAGGATAAGAAGTTTGATGTATTAAAAGAAGAATTTAAGCTCGCCTATGACGGCACGTCCGTTGCCGAGGCAACCAAGCATTTCGCAGCCGAAAAGGATGCGGTCCTCGATATCGGCGAGATCCTTACTCGCATGAGGATGGTAAAGAGAGAGCCCGAGATCGAGTGTATAAAGGAAGCCGCAAAGATAACCGAAGCGGCGCTTTCGGAGATGAAGGAATATATAAAGCCCGGCTGTACGGAGCTTGATATCTTTGCACCTCTTGAGTTCGGTATGGAGAAGAGGGGGACGCTGATCCCTGCTTTCGCGACTATAACGGCTATCGGAGAGAATGCTTTTTATCTTCACCACTCTATCCCTGAAGGTGAGGAAGGCCCCGTAGCAGAGGTCGGCGGACAGATACAGATCGATGTCGGTGCCAGGGTCTGCGGCTATTGCGCGGATATCTCCAGAGTATATTTCGTAGGGGATAAGACGGGCGAGGACGATAAGAGGTTCCTGCTCCTTGAGCTCATTAAGGATCTTCGAAAGAATGCTTTCGCCTTTATAAAGCCCGGCGTTACATTTAACGATCTTAACGAGCACATGTGGGAGATCGTCGGCAGATGGCTTACGAAGAACGGCCTTGCAGGCGAGGAACCTACTAAGGAAGATATAAAGAAATACTACTGGCACAACACTTCCCACCATCTGGGACTTGATGTGCATGACATATCCTTACGAGAGCTTCCGTTCGAGAAGGGTAACTGCCTTGCGGTCGAGCCCGGCGTCTATATCCCTGAGTGGGGCGTAGGCTTCAGGATCGAGGACGATGTTCTCGTAACGGAGGAAGGATCCGAGCTCTTAAGCAGCGGAAACGATGATGTTTCCGATATCGTGGTGGCCGTAAGATGACGGGACTTCTTTTGGCGATAAACACGAAGAGCATAATGATCACCCTGATCGTAGTGCTCGTAATGGCAGCTATCGCGCTGTTGTTCCTGATGTATATGCAGTTTTGTAAGAGTCTGTTCGTTAAGATCTTCGGAAGGCCCAAGCCGATGCCGAAGGTCGACAGATCCCCCAAGGAGATAGATCAGAGCACTATCTACGGCAGGGGCAGGAACTGGTTCTATACGAACAGGAATGAATATATAAACGTCAGGATCGATTCCTTTGACAAGACAAAGCTCTCGGGTTATTTCAGACCCGCGGCCGACAGGAGCACAAGATTCGCAGTCATTCTTTTACACGGATGGGATGAGCATCCGTCCGAGATGGCAGCATATGCGCGTCTCATGATGAGACAGATCGAGTGCCATGTCCTGATAGCTCATCAGAGAGCACACGGCATGAGCGGCGGAAAGTACTGTACTTACGGTATCTACGAGAGTGTCGACCTCATGAAGTGGATAGAATTTATTAAGCGCCAGGTTGGTCATGACTGCAAGATCTTCATCGTAGGCAGATGTATGGGGGCGGTATCGGCATTGATCGCGGCTCAGCAGCAGGAATTTCCTTCTGATGTAGCAGGTATCATCGCAGACTGTCCGTACGAGAGCCTTGAGAAGGTGCTCCTTAACCAAAGCAGGAAGAGATATAACCTCGAGCTCAAGATGCCCTTAAAGACTGTAGATACGATCATGAATAAGAAGTTCGGCTTCGGCATGGATAAGTGCGACGCCGCTATTCATGCGGGCAGGATCAGGGTCCCCGTACTCGTTTTCCAGGCGGGAGACGATACCGTTGCACTGCCCGAAGGTGCACGCAGGATCTACGATAATATCAAGACTCCGAAGAGACTCGTGGCAGTCGATCACGCCAAGCACATGATGTGCTATGAGAAGGCTCCCGCGGTCTATGAACGTGAGGTCAGAAAGTTCGTGGAACAGTGCGTCGTAAGGCTTGTAAGCAGGGGGCAAATGTAGTATAGTTGCCGATATCGGGGGAGCCGACGGGATCGGCTGAGAGGGCGCGGTTGGTGCGTCGACCCTTAGAACCTGTCCGGGTAATGCCGGCGATGGGAGGAAGTAATGAATCAAACATCAAATAAGGAAAAGATCTTAACGATCACATCAGCGGGTATCTGTCTTGCACTCGCTTTCGTACTGTCGCAGATAAAGCTCTTTGAGATGCCCATGGGCGGTACGGTATCACCTGCATCGACACTGCCTATCATAGTGTTCTGTATGGCTTTCGGTCCCGTATGGGGCCTCGCGGTAGCATTTATCTTCGCGTGCCTTCAGCTAATCGACGGATATCTGGTAACGCCGCTGCAGGTAATGCTCGACTATATCTTCGGCTACCTCTGCCTGGGCTTTACGGGTTTTGCGGCTTTAAAGCTCGATGTCAGGACGACTATCTCCAATCCCATCAAGAGATTTACGGGTGCAGGTCTTAAGAAAGCCGTGATCTTTACTCTTGTGGCATATGTTACGAGATGGATCTGCTCGGTGCTCTCGGGTGTTATCTTCTACGCCGAGTATGCTCCCGAAGGCATGAATCCCTGGGTATATTCCATGGGATATAACGGCGGATTCCTCGCAGCCGACTGTGCCATCACGATCGCTGTCATGATCGTTTTCTACATGACAGTCAAGGGAACGACCAAGAAGGCTTAAAAGGCAATTATAATAATCGACTATAATCGACACTGAAAATGACGCTAAAATGCGTCATTTTTTATATAGATATCACATAGGCTGTTGTGCTAATATGGTAGACAAATTTCAAAACACTATATTTATAAATAAAGGGGGAATAACAACCATGGCAATGATCTTTGAGCAGGAATCCCGTACTTTCAGCGAGTATCTTCTTGTACCTAATCTCACTACTGAGAGGAATACACCCGATCAGGTAGACCTTTCGGCTCCTATATGTAAATACAAGAAGGGACAGGAAGAATCTAAGCTCAAGATAAATATTCCCATGGTATCCGCAGTAATGCAGGCAGTATCCGATGACGGAATGGCTATAGCACTTGCAAGATGCGGCGGTATGTCCTTTGTATTCCAGTCCCAGTCCATCGAGTCTCAGTGCGAGATGATCAGAAAGGTAAAGAAGTACAAGGCCGGTATCGTAGAGTCCGACTCCAATGTTTCCCCTGAAAATACACTTGAAGATATCCTTGCTCTTCGTGAGGAGAAAGGCCACGGCACTGCAGCAGTTACAGAAGACGGAACTGCAGAAGGAAAGCTCCTGGGTCTCGTTACTACAAGAGATTACCGTGTAAGCCGTATGTCTCTCGACACTAAGGTCAAGGAGTTCATGACTCCCATCGAGAAGCTCGTTACAGCACCCGAGGGTACTACACTTAAGGAAGCTAACGACATCATCTGGGACAACAAGGTAAATCAGCTCCCCATCGTAAATAAGGACGGCAGGCTCGTAGGTCTCGTATTCCGTAAGGACTATGAGTTCCATAAGGCTAATCCCCACGAGCTCCTGGACGATGAGAAGAAGCTCGTCGTAGGTGCCGGTATCAATACACGTGACTACGAAGAGAGAGTTCCCGCTCTTGTAGCTGCAGGCGCAGATGCTCTCTGCCTCGACTCTTCCGACGGTTTCTCCGTATGGCAGGAGAAGGCTCTTAAGTGGATCAAGGCTAATTATCCCGATGTTATCGTCGGTGCAGGTAACGTAGTAGACGCTGAGGGCTTCAAGTTCCTCGTTGACTGCGGCGCTGACTTCATCAAGATCGGTATCGGCGGCGGTTCCATCTGTATCACGAGAGAGCAGAAGGGTATCGGTTGCGGACAGGCTTCCGCAGTTCTCGCAGTTGCAGAGGCTCGTGACAAGTACTTCCAGGAGACGGGTATCTACATTCCTCTTTGCTCTGACGGCGGTATCGTTCACGACTATCACATGACACTTGCTCTTGCAATGGGTGCTGACTTCCTCATGCTCGGCAGATACTTCGCAAGATTCGACGAGTCTCCCACGAGAAAGCTCATCGTTAACGGTACATACGTTAAGGAGTACTGGGGTGAAGGTTCCAACAGAGCACGTAACTGGCAGAGATACGATGACGGCGGAAAGGGCGGAAAGATGGCTTTCGAAGAGGGCGTTGATTCCTATGTTCCTTATGCCGGTGAGCTCAAGAGCAACCTCGAGACATCCCTTGCAAAGGTAAAGGCTACGATGTGTTCCTGCGGATCTTCTTCCATCGAGGAACTTCAGCAGAAGGCAAGACTTGTTGTCGTATCTTCCACATCTATCGTCGAGGGTGGTGCTCACGACGTTATCCAGAAGGAAAACGACAGAACGGCAAGATAAATTTGCTTGTTTACGCCGAAAGCATTAAAATATTAGGGTTGTATTTACAAACTATTGACGAAAGGTGATACACAAATGGCTGACGAGATTAAGAATGTATATACCGCGGAAGGCTTTCAGAGACTTCAGGACGAGCTTTCCGACAGAAAGACCAGAGTAACCGCTGAGATCACACAGAGACTTGCAGAAGCACGTGCACAGGGTGACCTTTCCGAGAACTCCGAGTACGATGACGCAAAGGACGCTCAGGCTAAGAACGAGCAGAGGATCAAGGAGATCGAAGCACTCCTTAAGGATGCTGTAGTACTTGGCGACGACGAGATCTCCAAGACAAAGGTTTCTCTCGGTTCCACAGTTACACTTCGTGACGAAGAGACAAAGGAAGAGGTCGTATACAGCCTTGTTAACGAGAACGAGGAAGATATCTTCAGCAATCGTCTTTCCATCAAGTCCCCCGTTGGTGCAGCTATCGAGGGCAAGAAGAAGAATCAGGTTATCGAAGTAACTACAGCAGTAGGTACATTCAAATATAAGATCGTAAAGATCGGTAAGTAATATCTAATTCGATTCTGATCGAGAAGCGCGTTGGGATCAAAAGCTCACGCGCTTCTCTTATGTAAATAAATAAGAAGGAGCATTCATATGGCAGACAACGAGAATCCTCAGCAGCAGACAGTCAACGTCAATGAGCAGATCAAGATCAGACAGGACAAGCTCAAGGCTATGCAGGAAGAGGGAAAGGATCCCTTTGTTATCACAAAGTACGACGTAACAGATCATTCTTCCGAGGCTAAAGAAAAGTTTGAGGAGCTCGATGCCAAGCTCAAGGCAACACTTGATCCTTCACTCGATGAGGAAGCAGCCGCTGAGGCACTCAAGGAGCTTCACGAGAATGAAAAGATCACGGTATCCGTTGCAGGACGTATGCTCCTTAAGAGAGTCATGGGTAAAGCTTCTTTCGCTACAGTCAGCGATCTTAAGGGCAATATCCAGATCTACGTAACAAGAGATTCCCTCGGAGTAGACAACTACCAGGCATTCAAGAAGTACGATATCGGTGACATCATCGGTGTTAAGGGCTTCCTTTTCAGAACAAGAACAGGTGAGATCTCCATTCACGCTGAGGAGCTCACACTCCTTGCTAAGAGCCTTCAGCCCCTGCCTGAGAAGTTCCACGGACTTACAGATACCGAGATGAGATACAGACAGCGCTATGTCGACCTCATCACAAATCCCGAAGTAAAGGATACTTTCGTTAAGAGATCCAAGATCATCAAGGAGATCAGAAACTTCCTCGATGACAGGAACTTCATGGAAGTTGAGACTCCCATGCTCGTATCTAATGCCGGCGGTGCCGCAGCAAGGCCCTTCGAAACTCATTACAACGCACTGGATGAAGACGTTAAGCTTCGTATCTCCCTAGAGCTTTACCTCAAGAGACTTATCGTAGGCGGCCTCGAGAGAGTATATGAGATCGGCCGAGTATTCAGAAACGAGGGTGTAGACACAAGACATAACCCCGAGTTTACTCTCATGGAGCTCTATCAGGCTTACACAGACTACGAGGGCATGATGGAACTTACAGAGAGCATGTTCCGTTACCTCGCTGAGAAGGTATGTGGTACTACTAAGATCAAGTACGGCGATATCGAGATCGATTTCGGTAAGCCTTTCGAGCGCATCACCATGACAGATGCCATCAAGAAGTACGCAGGAATCGACTTTAACAATGTTACAAGTGACGATGAGGCAAAGGCTCTCGCTAAGGAGCACCATATCGAGTTCGAGGACAGACATACAAAAGGCGACATCATCAATCTCTTCTTCGAGGAGTACTGTGAGAAGAATCTTATCCAGCCTACATTCGTTATGGATCACCCTCTGGCTATCTCTCCTCTTACAAAGAAGAAGCCTAACGATCCCGAGAAGGTTGAGAGATTCGAGCTCTTCATCAACACATGGGAGATGTGTAACGCTTACTCCGAGCTCAACGATCCCATCGATCAGAGAGAAAGATTCGCAGCTCAGGATGCGGCTTTCGCAGCAGGTGATGAGGAAGCAAATCACACGGACGAGGATTTCCTCAATGCTCTTTCCATCGGTATGCCTCCTACGGGCGGTATCGGTTACGGAATCGATCGTCTTGTAATGCTCCTGACAGACAGCCCGAGCATCAGAGATGTTCTGCTGTTCCCGACACTGAAGTCACAGAACCAGTAAACACTTGTAAATAAAGGGCTTTTGAACAGATAATATAGACTTTCGTCGTATATTTCCCGTATAACCGTATATTTATCGTATAGATTTCGATAAATAATCGTATACCAGTAAAAATATACGATGGAGGTCTTTTTATGTCCAAGAATAGTGTGAGGATATCAACAAAACAGCCCGGTATCTATAAGAATATGGTTACCGGGAAATACGATGTGAAGTACTGTTATTCTGAGGTCGATCCTCTGACTAACGAGAAGAAACACAGACAAAAATGGTATTACAGTATAAATTCGTATAAAGAGGCTAAGGATCTGCTTGCTTGTAAGAAGAACACAAGCGAGAGAAAAACGTGTGAAAAATTCACATTGCAGCAGGCAAAAGAACTTTGGAATGAGAAAGCCAAGGCAAACAGATACAGTCTGATATCGGTTCGTAATACCGATCAACAATTTAATATGATAACCAAGTTCTGGTCACCGAATCTGGCGATAGAGGACATAACTGAATCACATTATCTGAGACTAATCGACAGTTGCAGGGAATACGGTTATTCCGAAGAGACTATATGGAATATTAACTCGTGTGTCAGAAAGATAATCAAGCTGGCATATAAGAATCGTTGTATAAGTGAGAATCCTCTGGATTTTTGGGATTCGCCGCGAATCAATACCGGGGCACGTAAGAATGTCATAACAAAAGAAGAGTTCTTGTTGCTGGATCAATTCTTCAGTAACAATGAGTTCCGCCACCTTGGAAGAAACAACTATCCCAAGTACCGACTGTTATTGAATCTTCTTTATTATACAGGCATGAGAATAGGGGAGATAATTGCACTTACATACAGTGATTTCATGAGTTCTGATAAACCCGGCGAAAAGATCATCCGTATCAGTGTAAACAAGTCTTACAATTCTGTTTACCGTCTTCTGAAAGATACTAAGAATCACAAAAACAGAGTAATACCGCTGCCGGAGTGTGTAGTTGAGATCTTTAATGAAGTATACCGAGACCACCTTCAGCATGGAGGTAACGAGAATGCGCGCATCATAACCTGGAATCACAGTGCTTGCAGAATGATGATTGAGAAAGCATGCAAGACTACAGGACTTCGCACTTATTGCTGTCATGATTTCCGTCACACGTATATAAGTAATCTCATCAGACTTAATGTGCCGTTGCCGATAATCGAATTTGTGAGCGGTGATACACAGGAAACGATCTTAAAACACTATTCGCATATGTTTAATGGTGATGAGCTTTTGTTGTTGGATGCGCTTGAATCAATGTAGAAGATAAAACTATCGTTTTCTATTATGTATTATATAAAGGCCGTCCGAGTGGACGACCTTTATTATTCTTAATCTTTGATCATACACTCTGCTGATTCAATAAACTAAAGAAGCGATTTAATAATCGAATCGATCATGAGAGAAGAAAAGCCAAACCAAAAAGAGAAGCTCCACATTCCCTATGATCAGATCCGTGCGTTTCTTCCGAGAGACACATCATACCAGCAGACATGCGATTACATCAGGCATGCACTGGAGTATTATCAGAAGCACCATCAATCCGCGTAAGAGATGTCAAACTTCGATGATATAATACTTAAGACAGAGGAGATTCCTTAGTCAATAAAATCATCAGTATAATACAACAAAAATCCCTGAAATAAACTCCTGTGACAATGCTAGAATTGTCCTCGAAAATTCGAAGAACAGGAGTCAAAGAAAGAGAACAGCTATTATTTTTGACCTTGACGGAACACTTTGGGATGCTACAGGGTGTTCCGTTGATATATGGAACAGGGTATTAGTATGGGAGATAAACAGGTTTGATAGACAAATCAAGATTTGAAGGGATGATAGGAGTAAAGAAGAGTGCTTGAGATTTCTTTTATGCAATTGCTTGTGATCATTACAATCCTCTGGGTGCTTGTAAGAGGTTTTGCTGCTTTCAGGAAAAAGGGCATAGATTGGAAGCGAGAGTGTTTGTTGTTGACCGTATATATATGCATCGTTGTAGTTTCAAGAATTGTCTATTTTCCCTGGCATCTTGTGGATGGGCATATCGGAATTCTAAGATTTGATGCAGAAAAAATACTGCCTTTTTGGATTAATTTCAGACCATTGACTTTCCTGAATGAAAGATATCACGGATGGGCACTCAATACATATGGAAATATCGCCATGTTCATTCCTGTTGGGATATTCTGGGGATTATGTTTTAAGCGGCTTGATAATATTTTTAAAGTTACGCTTGCAGGTTTTGGCTTTTCTTTTTTGATTGAAGTGTCTCAATTGTTATTCTATGAGAGATCTAGTGACATAGATGATTTAATACTTAATACAACAGGTGCTTTTATCGGTGCTCTGATATACTTTAGTGCAGTTGCTCTTATTAAGAGATCAAAGAAAAACACTGTTAAAGTATGATGTAAAATTGCAAATCATTATATAAGGCCTGTAGTCGATATGACTCAGGCCTTGGAGGGTGTTTGAGAAGGATTAGGGTATCAACAGTTAATTTCCAGGGGATTAGAAAAAATCAAGAGTTCTTTACTTGGCATGTTATAATCCCTATTGATAGGCAACCCTTAGACAGGAAGTTCAGCAGTTATATTTACAGAGAAATGCCAAAATGAATATTGAAGGTAATAGTATAAAGCGGATAGATTGCAGCGAGATTCAGAATTGTTTTTCATTTTGGGATTTCGAGAAAAACATAGAGAAAAGAAAAAGAATAGAGTTCGAGGTTGAGAACAATATCCGGATAATGTATGCCTATATTTTGAATAAAAGATATATTGCAGGCATGTCTTTGTGTCCGATGGATAATAGAACGATGTACTTATCATATCTGGCCGTGAATGAAGAATACCGTAATCAAGGGATAGGAAGCGAAATGATAAGGTATGCTTGTCAAACAAGTAAAAATATTGGTTTTTCTTATTTGATTCTGAATGTGGATCACGATAATACAAGAGCCGGAAGTTTATATAAAAAACTCGGATTTTCCGAATTTAAGAACGACGGCAAAACGATCGTAATGTGTAAACAGCTTGATTAATCACGAATATCAGGAATTAAATGAACTAAGCCCGGGAAGAACAAAGAAAACGGAGATAAACATATTCTATGAGCGCACTGCGGACAAAAACTAACAAAAAATTCATGATATTATCAGCAATCGGTATTTTTATGGTTGTTGATTCCCATACGTTTACGTGTTTTGATATTTTCGGCAATTTCATGCCGTACAATTCATTTTTCATGCCGATGTTCGTTTTTATTTCCGGTTATTTCAACAAGGTGGATTCATTCACGAAAATGTGGCCGTATTTCATCAAAAAGGTCAGATCCCTGTTAGTTCCGTATATGGGAATATCACTGGCTGTTTTTGGCATTCAACAGTTGATCAACTGGATAAAGCTCGGAGACGAGATGACGCCCGTGCCTTCGGGGTATTTTGCATATGCTCTTGACAGGATCGTAACAGTCGGCTCCTTTGGCGCTATCGCTGAAGCAATGTGGTTTGTTATTGCACTCTTTGTGACACTGATGGCTTACGCGGTCATGAAGAAGCTGCTGCACAGGATATGGAATAGTTACGTAATGCTTGCCTTGTTTACGGCAGCCCATATATTTGTTGTATATCTTGCCAAAAATACTGATCCGCAGTCTTTGAAGTATCTGCTTGTGCCGCTTAAATGTCTGTTCTTCCTTCCGTTTTTAGAGATGGGTGTTATCTACAGGGAGCATGTCGAGAAAAAACATACAAGTCTTTCGGCCGGATTTAAGATCGGACTGATGTTTGCACTTCTTGTTGTAAATGCCGTGCGGACTCTTTATCTGCCGAACGCATATGATCTTGCGGTTGACAGGATAAACGATCTGACGGGATTTTATAGTCCGTATTATGTTACGCCGCTTATATCTTCAATTGTCGGAACCCTGTTCTGGCTGACTTTTGTGGATCTCATCGCAAAACCGGTGGGAGAAAGCAGATTTGTAAATTACATGTCCTGCAATACTTTCTGGATCATGGGATTTCATATTCTTTTTTTCAATATTTTAAATTGCATATTGTTGCTGATAAGCCGGCATATAGCAGCTATACCGGGTTTTGATATCGAGAGTTTCAAGGGATCGGAATGGTACTTTTGGGGTATAGGAAACAATGCAAAGATCCTGTATGTGCTCGCGGGGGTTTTAGGACCATTATTATTCAAATGGATATTTGACAAGATCAGTTTGCCGATCAGGAATAAATATAATGATTTTAAAAAGGCATCTGTGAAGAATGAAAAGATATTATCCGGGATAATGTATTCTCTTTTGGCTGTGATATTCACAGGCCTTGTGATTACATTTGTTGTAAACATATTTGAGTCTGCTTCGGACAGGAATGAACCGGAAATCGTGGAAGATATTGAGGAAGATGTTGATGAATCATTTTCGGATGATGAACCCGGAAACGTACAGGATTACGCAATCCCGGCATATGTTTTTCTCGATATAGTATATGAAGATGGCGGATCATATGCTGATTACTATTCTTCATTTGAAGAGGTGTACGAAGACGGAACTTATACTATCACCGTGAAACGTTCGGAAGATGCTGACGCAGCATCAGCCATTGACGGAATCTCATATATAGGAATCAAACTTGTATATGAACAGAATGATGATACGGAGAATATGGACATTTCGAACGCAGAAATCACCAATATTGCAGTATCCTGTGACGGCACACCGCTTGTTGCCATAGACAACGGGGAAACGATATCCATAGATGAAGAAACCAGATACATATACTTTGACTGTTATGACATGGAGTCGGGAGTTACTTCCGCAGAGAATGCGGACGAATCGAAAATCTTTCAATTCGACGGCAAAAATGAGATTGTGATAAGCTTTCAGATCTCCGGCATTTCTGCCCAATAGAAAACCGGATCATTTGCAGAAGCGTTAATCACGAATATAACGCACCAAGCCTGGTTACTATGCCAGGCTTAATAACGGTTTCTCTCGAGAAATACAACATATACACTGAAAGAAATGACTGAAGGTCTCTAAACTTGTCTTAATTCTTAGTGAAAAGCCTATATTTCTTGCATTTCATTTGGACGAGAGCAGGGTAAAGCAAGCATATCTGGGATGTTTAGGGGTTGAGATATGAATTACTAGTTCTCACTTAGTCTCACTTTTCTTAATCGTGTGCTCGCGCTCTTATCAATCCCAGAGCTAAACAGGAACAAAACTTTACTCTAAATGATTTCTGTTGAAAGCCGGATTTCGCTTTGTACCTCTGAAATGCAGTTGAATAGGGAATATGCCCCAAATGCCATTTAGGATGCCAAATGCTATACAGGAAAAGTGAGCTTTTGTTATAGGACGTAAATAGTGTTAAGCAAAAAGAAGATGCGGCGCTACTTCCAGACATAGCCCGTCTTGATCACGGTCTCTATATGATTTCCTGCTTTGCCAAGGGCCTTTCTAAGCTTCTTTATATGAGTATCGACTGTCCTGTCGTATCCGTCGAAGTCAGTTCCCCATACTTTATCCAGGATCTGATCTCTTGTAAGGACAAGATCCTTATGGTCGATAAAGAACATAAGAAGATCGTATTCCTTGGGAGCGAGAGTCACGGGGACGCCTGATACCTTTACCATGTGTCTTGCAGGATCGATAGTGATATCTTCCACGATCATAAGACCGTCTCTTACCAGAAGGCCGTGATATCTCTTGATAAGCGCATTGACCTTCATAAGGAGGACGTTGGTGGAGAAGGGCTTGGTGACATATTCATCTGCCCCTATCTCATAGCCCGATATTATGTCGCTCTCTTCTCCTAATGCCGTCAGGAATATGATCGGTACATCATATCTGCTTCTTATATGGCGGCAGACTTCCTTGCCGTCTTTGCCGGGCATCATAATATCGAGTATCACCAGGTCATATCTTGTCTTATCCGCATATGTGCAGGCATCGATCCCGTTATCCGTGACGTCAGTCTCAAATCCGTTCTTACTGAAGAAGGATTCCAGCACTCCGCGTAATACTTTCTCATCTTCTGCGATCAAGATACGATACATAATTGATGACCCTTTACTTCTCGTGACGGTCCATTACGAAGCTGAAGCTCGTACCGCCGGAATTACTTACGCATCCGTATTCGGCCTTATGCGCCTCGAGGATGCTCTTTACTACCGACAGTCCCACGCCGCTGTTATTGATCCTGCCGCTTCTTGAATCATCGGTAGTATAGAAGACGTCCCAGATCTTATTAAGATCTTTCTTATCTATCTTAGCACCATCATTAGTGATGATAAAAGAGATCTTCTTACCAGACCTTGTAAGCCGTATAGTGATCTTCTTATCGCAGTACTTGATGGCATTAGACAGATAATTACCTATAACTATCTCGATCATATCGGGATCTGCAAAGACGGTATAAGAGTCTTCGTCAGCCATGATCTTCATATCGATATCACGCTCGCGGATAAGTTCGGAATACCGATCGCGAAGCATCTTGGTAACAGCCAGAAGATCTACCGGTTCGCGCTTAAGATCAGACTCGGATCCGCTTATCCGTGAGACTTCAAGAAGCTTATCGACCATATCTGTCATATGATCTGCTTCGGCTTTGACATTTCCCGCATATTCTTCTTTCTGCTCCTCGCTTAAGTATTCCCAGTTCTCGACTGTAGCTTTGGTGACGGCCAGGGGAGTCTTAAGTTCGTGAGCGATGCCTCGGGTAAGCTTAATATTTCTAAGTTCAAATTCCTTACGGCTCTTATAAAGATTTATAAATGATATAAGGATCGTTGCTTCAAGTATAATGAAGATGATAAGTCCCGTGATATATGTTGCCGCGTTATCCTTAAGTACGATCTTAAGAGGATCATAGACTGCGCAGTGCGTAAGAAGATATCGACCGTCTCTGAAGTTGTCGATCCTCATGAATGTTGTTCTTGTTATTCCTTCTTCTGATTCGCTCAGTCCGTATTCGTTAACGGCAGGATCATAGTTCTTTGTATATTCGTCACTTATCTTTTGTGCCTCGGCATTCAGGACAGGATCAGTGAGATTACCTTCTGCTGTAAGATCTGCGGATGTTGCGACGATCCGGCCTGTCTCATGCTCTATTACGGAAGAATAGATGCCGGAGCCTTCTGTCAGCTCGTTTGAGAAGTAACGCTCAAGCGTATAGGTCAGATCCGCCTTTGTCTGTTCATCTTCGCAGTTCCCGAAATGATATACGGTGTAATTATTTATAGTAAGTACGGCTTTGTAGATATCTTCATTAAGGTCGCTTATCTTAGTCTTTGTATAGATGACGGTGAATGAAGCGAAGATAATAAGTGCCGCTAAGCAGAATACGATGCCCGATATCAAGTAATTCTTTCTCATCTTATATCTCCTTATCTTCTCTTATTCCTGACGGAGCCTGAGGACAAAAACTTAGAGACCGTATCGGACATAGAGTCTACCTCGTCGATTATCTTCTTTGAATAGTTCTGCTTCTTCTTATCGTCATCACAAGCTTCCCATCTCTCGATATATGACTTCGTTCTGGTAAGAGGTTTCTTGAGATCGGAGGCGATGTCATAAGTCAGCTGACGGCTTCTTATCTCGAAATCCTTCTGATCATGATAGAGTTTTTTTACGGCGGATATTATAAGTCCCTGCACGATAAGGAGTGCAGCCAGAGCGCCGATATAGACCTTGATATTATCTCGAAGGACCATATAAAGGGGCTTTTCGACCGAATAGAAGACAATAAGATAGTCTCCGCCGTTAGCAACATATACAGCAGAAGCCTTCGACGTTAATATTCCTCTGTCGAATGTGACTTCACCCGTGGTAAGGCCGTCAAGATACTGATCCAAAAAGACTGAAGCACACGATCTGGCCTCATTATAGAGCCTGTTCTTTCTGCCGGTACCTGCCATAAAGCAGGGAGTAATGTTATCGATCCTTACAATGCAATCTTCCATAGGAACTTCCATGGATGTATCGACCTGATCGTAAGTTGCTATCGGAATAGTCCTTATCCCGTCAGGGGCAGAGATATTAAGCTCACCTTCATATATCCAGATATCGTCGCACTTGGCATTTGTAATAGAACCTCGAAGTGTAGGATAAAGAGCGTCCATCTCTTCTTCTGTAAGATCCATGGGACCATCCGTGAACAGATAACGTTCGGTACGTGGGATTACCGGAATATTATCATCGTGGAATCTTCCGTCGGAATCAGTATAAGTCTCGTGCTCGATCTCACCGTAGTAAGAGACTTCAAGAAAGTCCCGCGTCTCAAGCAATACGGAGTAGTTATTTCTTACATCTATTATCGCGGAATAATATCCGACATCTTCATTGTTGCCGATAGCTAAGAAAGCCCAGTTGCTTAACATATTACGCATAAGGGTACGGGGATCCGTATTGACCTCGGGCGGGATCATGGCATATGAATTATTAACGGTACTGCATGTAAACTCATTGACCTTATCGATCTTCCTCTTGGTATAGAATAAGACAGCCGCCAGGAATAGCATAAGCGCCAGAATGCAATAGAATATTCCGAACTTCAGGTAATGCTTCTTCATCTTTTTTGACTCCTTTATGTGATGTCTTGCTTGTTACATCGTGAGTATAGGAAAAAGATGTGTACTCTTTATGACCATTATAGCAAAACGGATCTTTGCATGAGTATTTGCAGTCAGGCCCTTATACGATGACGGAGATATGAAGCTGCCCGCAAGGCGCACTGCTATGACTTTATAATGAGACTTCCTTACGGCTCCCCCTTTTAAGCAGCAGTGAAGAAGTGGTACAATCTGCTATCAGAAGACATAAACATATGGGGTACAGACATGACATACGAAGAGATCAAGAATATAGACGTTATAAATACTTATATCAAGCTTGCGGACAGATCCTTAAGCAGACTCGGATATACGGAGCACGGATTTGCTCATGTGACCATGGTCGCAGAGAGGGCAGGTTATGTCCTCGAGACTTTGAACTATCCTGAGAGGACAGTGGAACTCACCAAGATAGCAGGCTATCTTCACGATATCGGTAATATGGTAAACCGCTGTGACCACAGCCAGTCAGGTGCACTGATCGCATACAGGATATTGACTGAGATGAACTTCCCGCCAGAAGAGATCGGAGAGATAGTTACGGCTATCGGTAATCACGACGAAGGAACGGGCGTCCCGGTAAGTCCTCTTGCAGCAGCCATTATCCTTGCAGATAAAAGTGACGTAAGACGTAACCGTGTACATAATCAGGATCAGGCTAATTTCGATATTCACGACAGAGTAAACTATTCCGTAACCAAGTCCGAGCTTAAGATCAACGAAGCACATACCATCATCAAGCTTAAGTTATCAGTCGATACTCACTACAGCTCGGTAATGGAATTCTTCGAGATATTCATGCAGCGTATGATCCTCTGCCGTAAAGCGGCTGAGACACTGGGTCTTCAGTTCAAGCTCATAATCAACGAGCAGCAGCTTATCTGAATTTCTTATACGTGTAACAAAGTTACAAAGGCTTAAATACAGGGGAAGATCTGTCAGTGCCCAATCTTAGCCGAGAACCTGGTAAGTTCGTCCGGGATCTTGATATTCTGAGGACAGACTTCTTCGCAACTTCTGCATCCTACGCATGACCAGGGCATCTTGTCATCGTCTAATGACATAAGTGCCATAGGCGCTATGAAATCGCCTGACCCTGCCACCATGGCTTCGTTATAGAGCTTGAAGGTATTAAAGGGTCAGCACATACTGAACATATTACAAGAGTTCTGACTCTGGATGATCTATTTGATTGATATTAAGGTTTCTTAGTTGCGATAATAATGAATAAAACAGACTAACAGAAATATAAATCGGTGCCCTTCTGGACACCGATTTTGCTTAAACTGATAGATTACAAATTTACTTCTTTTTAGGATTCTTGACCTTGGCGATTATGCCCCTCGGTGTGACGAAGCAGATCTCCGCTTTCGCTGTATCCTCGATCTTATCGTAGAGACGACCTGCGCTATAGCATTCACCGATGACGGTCTTTACGCTGTTAGCTACATAGCCGATAGTGCCCAATGGCTTTAACTCAACTTTGATAGCCTCTTTGTCATATTCGTTATCAGGCTCCTTAACAAGTTTGACTGTCATTCCTTTCTCAAGGAAATCGCTGCCATATCTGAACTCTGCACCTGCGATCGTTATGTACATTTCTGCCATGACTTTGTCCTCCTTTGTTGATCGACATCGATGATGTCTTTGCTTGGAATTCTCTTCTTGATCCGCGCTGAACTTACTGTATCTGACTTAATAGTATCAGATCGGTAGTTCCATTATTGGGACAGTTCTGCGGGGAGACCGGGGCTTAATTGCAAAACTAAAGTTAGCTTTCCCCTCATGTCTTATGGAAACCGGGTGAATAAACCAATGGTCGAGTCCGCTCCTATTGAACCAAATCATATTTATATCTAGAATGACACTTAGATAATGATATGGGGGATAGACCTATGAAGAAATCCTTATTAACGCTGTCTGCGACTACATTGGCTATGTGTCTCGTCATGACATCATGCTCGCAGGCTCCTACAGAAGAAGTAACTTCTTCGTCGTCGGAAGAATCAATAACGGAGACGACAGTCGAACCGTTCGAGCCTATATTGATCACCGAAGATTACGATGGTCCGATACTGGGAGTTGAGAACTGGCATATCGAAAGTCATGCTTATTGGAATACGTTTATCAACGATGATACCGAAGAAGAATTTGCATATGCTACCGGTAATGACGAGTACTATCTGGCTGATCTTAATGGTGACGGAGATCCGGAACTTGTCTTTAATGAAAAGTGGGGACTGAATAATGGTTATCATACAAGAGTTTATAAACTGGAAGACGGTGTGATCAGTTTTGCCGAGATCTGTACGGGAACTCATCCTCTAGGAACCTGCAATTATGAGTACTTTGGCGAGGTATATGATGTTGATATAGACGTTACTAATTACTCGTATTATACAGATGTATATGATCCCGAGCGGAACATGATCATCGTAACTGATACCACGACCGGAACTGAATATGAAGTCCTCTGGGAGTCCCTGGTCTGGTTTACGCAGGATGAGATCGACGCTATGATCGAAGAGGAAGAAGGAGGCTCGACTGACACGGCTGACATTCCTTCTGATGATATCGATATCTCATATTCAACTGCGGAGCCGGTCATCACTGATATTACTGACACCGAAAAGGAGATCACATTCTACAGGGACGATATGGAGATCGAAGGAAAGCTCTACCTGCCCGAAGGAGACGGTCCGTTCCCCGTGATAGTACTCTGCTGCGGACTGATGCAGCCTTATTCGGATTACGAAGCAGATGCTCAGGGTTTTGCAGATAACGGATATGCTGCAGTTGTGTTCTCATTCATCGATTATTCCGATCCTGATGGCGAGCAGCCTACAGACTTCAGTAACGTATTCATGTCAGAGACAGGAGACCTCTATGCGGTCATGGATTCTCTTGAATATCTTCCCGGAGTTGACATCGATAATGTATACCTCTGGGGACACAGCTTCGGAGGCTTTGTGGCTGCTTTCGCCGGCTGTGACAGAGAATCCGAGGTCGCGGGACTGATCCTTGTAGAACCTACTATCGTCGCAGGTGAGGAACTGCCGATAACATATGAAGATGGCACGAGCGCAACGCTTCGCATCTACGATCTGCTGGATTCGTGTAACCTTGATACCGTCATCTATATGGGTAGCCACGACGGCTTTGGCGATGATCCGACTTCGTTTGATCAGGTGCTCGATGTCATGCCTTCAGCTGAGCTTGTTATCGTCGATGGCGCGGACCACTTCTTTGAGGGCGAGTACGGACAGCAGATGGTCGAAGACGCTTGCGATAAGATCGATTCATGGAATGAGTGACAGACTTATATGTTCAGGATAAACTTTCTGCTCAAAAAGCCTTCAGAGATAACCCCATGGGGAGAGTTGCATCCGACGCTTCACTGGTTTGGTCTTACGGATGGTCTGTTATGGATCGAGATCGGCGATTCGGTGATATATGAATACGCTGAGACGCATACGGACGAGAAAGGCAATCTCATTAAGTATAACGATTACCAGCTTTCGCGTTTTCTTGAGGACTTTTCCGAGATCCTTCCTTATGTTTCAGAGCCGATACCGAGGTCGTTATACTATGCCGTCGAGAGCTTTGAGAAAGATACCGATGCGTGGAAGGATCTTTATGCCGATGATGACGATGAGACATTCGATGAGTTTTACTTTGGCGACTATGAGACTTTGACATCGTGGTTTTTCGATCGCTGTCTTGATTCGGGACATCTTATCGACGGACCTCTCATTGGCTGCTTCAGATGCGGGGATAGGATCAAGATCCGATGGGACAGCATTCGGTCCGAAAGCGATAACCGGAGCAGCATCTGGAAGTATCCGTCCGGTTGCGTAGAGATATCGTATTCGGAGTTCGTTTCCGAAGTCTTAAGATTCTTCTCGACCTTCCATGATGAAATGGATAAACAGGTCGAGGATGTTGTCTGTAACGGTATCCCGGGAGTCGAAGTTGATACCAATGCGCTTATTCGAGAAAACAGATCGCGTAAAGACGGGTTTTCTCAAAAGACAGATCACCTCACAAGTGATAAAGAGTCCGCTACAGACTGGAAGGATATAACTGATCTTTATGACAAGATGAAAGCGGAGATAAGAAAGTAAGGATGCGACCTCATGACCTTTTCTGCGTCTTATATGGCAGGAAGAACTTTTGCCCGACGTGATGGACAAGGAGAATCAAGTTATGAGTACAGGCAGAAAGATAGTATCACTTATCCTTAGCGGAATCCTGACCGTTTCAATGGCGACAGGATGCAGCAACAAAGATACGAGCAGCTGGCTCTACTCATGTGATCCTGATAATATGATCGGGTTTCGTGGTTACTATTACGAAGACGGTAACATGTATATGGTATTTGACACCAAAGAGATCCGTAAACATGATAACCTCGGCAGCGGCCTGCCGTACGCAGTAGAGAATAAAGAATTGAGAGGGAACAGACCTCTCTATATATTCCTTGAAGATGATGACTCTGCCACGATTGATCCCGAGGATATCGTTCTTGATATCAACGGGAAAGAGATGATCATAAGCTATCCGATGGATGCGGAAGATGTCGATGATATTATCGGATTTGATATTACGAGCGGCGGATACATCCACTTTGACAGAGAGGCCGAAAGTATTACAACTACGCTTTACGGCGGCGAAGTTAATGACAATTTCATCCAGACATACGACTCCGAGCATGGCAGGTGGAGCGAGATAGAACACGAGCAGATCTTCTTCCCCATGACCGTGGAGGAAGGTTAAGGAATACGAATAAGGGTTCAGCATCAACTGAACCCTTTTGTGTTGCTTTTATGCCACGATCAGATATATCCCGAGTGCAATTACTATCACAGGAGCTATATATGATAAGATCGACTTTTCTTTCATCCTGTCTATGTCGAAGAAGTGATTAGGGTTGTTCTCGTTGATCAGGAGTTCTCTGATGTTTTATTCGAATACATTATTATCATCATCCCTCATATATCTATCCCTCCTGAAGCCGTTCCAAGGCTTCAGGAGGATTATATCATTATTCCTCCTTGAGTATCCTTACGGGCTCGAGCTTTGCGATACCTCTGCCGCTGAAGAAAGCGGTAAGGACGGCGCAGACAAGGATGATCGCAGCCGTGATCAAGAACCAGACGGGATCGGTCGTGAAGTTATTCTGTCTGATGCCGAAAGCCGCAAGACCTATGAGGATCGTGCGGCTTGCGAATCCGATGTGCAACAGGATACCGATGATGATGCCGATCACGATAGTAGGGATGTTCGTCATGAGAGTTCTTCCGATAAGTTCGCCCGATGTGTAGCCGAGTGCCTTGGAGACACCTAGTTCCGTTCTTTCGCGGATGACCTGCGCCCTCGTAAGGAGGAGCTGCGTAAGGATAACTACAAAGCAGGTCGCGAGTATGAATATCACACAGATGCCTTCCATTGCGGCGGTCAGGGTGTTGATCGTCGAGCCGATGAGGTCATCTACGAGCGTGAACTGGTAGTCGGGATATTCCTGTTCCCATTCCTTCTTGAGATCTTTGGCCATCGAACTGTCATCAAGATAAATGAGCAGATCCTCGAACTCGTGATCCGGGTTCATTCTTAATGCGCCCTCTTCGCACATGAGTGCTCTCTGACCCATGTTGTTGATCTTCTGATCGATGCCGCAGACGGTATAAGGTACCATGGATCCGTCCTTGATCGACTTAACGTTTACGATATCGCCGAGTGATGCGCCGAGCTTTTCAGCTTCAACTGTAGTGAGCACTATCTCATTTCCGTTTTGCGGAGCATGGCCTTCGAGGATGTACTCGTTCTGCAGAAGACCGACATCGGAATAGACATCGATACCGAGTGTTGTTGAATTATCGAGGTAAGTAACCTCCATCGTTGACATGGTTGTCCATTCATTTATCATCACTACGTGCTCATCAGCGAGTATAGTCTCGGCAAGAGCATCGCAATCGGGTGCGGTGACCTGGATGTCGGAAGCCTCAAATCCGACGAGTTTCAGAAGAGAGGACTGATCGAGTGCCCAGTTCTGAAAGAGCGTAAATCCGAGGCATGCCGAAAATGTGAGGACCGCTACGATCAAGACGATGAATACGCTCTTCTTTCCCGAACCGAAGATGTTCTTTCCTGCAATTACAAGGTTTAAGGGAAGACGGCTCGTCTCGAGAGGGAAGTGATTCTTCTTGAAGTTATGAGACGTGATACCGCTCCTTAATGCTTCGAGTACGGTGAGCTTTTTATATGAAGATGTTGCGATCAGGGCTCCGAGGAATACTACGGCTGGAATGCCTGCGAAAGTAGTGATAAGTGCAGGTATGCTGATACCCGAAAATCCCGAAAGTCCCATCAGCATTCCCGAAAGCGTACTCAAAGGTCTGCTGCAGAAGATGCCTGCTACTACCGCCGCCCCGGTTGCGAGAATACCGATGATCATCTGCTCCGTTATGCATGCCAGGCGCAGCTCTCCGGCCGTATATCCCGTAGCCTGCAGGAGTCCTATATTCTGTATGTTGAGCTCGATGAAGTTCTTTATCGAGAAGTGCATGATTATGATCGACATGACTATCAGCATGACGGTGAAGATTAGTACTATCGAACACGCGATATTGGAGATGCTGGTCGTAGCCACACTCATGATGTTGCGGTCTACCGTGGTGAAAGGTATCTCTCCGGGGAACACATCCTGAACAGCCTTGTCGTAGCCTTCAAGATCGACTCCGTCCTCGACCCTGCAATATGCCACAACCTTGTTGCATGTGGGATCTGTGTTGCTCGAGATATCTTCGAAGATGTCGTGGCTTACGAGTATATTAAGTCCCGATATATTCATCGATGTCGCGAAATAAAGATTCTCGGTAAAACCTTTTACCTTGAACTCATATTCCTTTCCTGAGATCTTGAGGACCAATGTATCGCCGGCAGCTACAGTGTAGGACATGTAGTAGGGAAGCGTGATCTCATCGTCATTCAGATCGTAAAACTCTTCCGGGAATGCATTGAGATATGTAGGCCTGCTCGAATCAAAGATATAGAATCCGGATGAGATGGCATCGTCAGCATCCATGTCCCTGTAGTAGTAATCTCCTCCGATCTGGACCAGAGGAATGATCTCCGTCATCTCGGCTCCTTCGACCGAGTCTACTATGTCGCGAAGTTGTTCCTCATCCATATTGCCGGCCTTGACCATAAGATCTGCCACATGGTATTTGTCGTCGCACTCCCTGATCATGCTCTTACCCGAGAGAATGAGTGAGAGGCTCGTGAAGAGAAGGATGGCCGCGATAAATATGAGTGCGAAAGTGATCGCGACTTCTCCTTTGTGCTTCTTTATGTTGTTCTTTGCGATAAAGAATAATGAATTCATTTTTACCACCCCATATCCGTGAGAAATGCACGGAGCTTCTGATGACGATCCTTATCCTGGCCGTTGTACGGTGACAATGTGATCTCGTCGCAGATGACGCCGTCTCTTAAGTAGAGGATGCGGTTGCCTCTCTCTGCCGCCGCGATGGTATGAGTTACCATGACGATGCTCTGTCCCTTGCCGTTCATTTCAGTGAGGACATCCAATACGGCTGTCGTATTCTGAGAGTTAAGAGCTCCCGTGGGCTCATCTGCGAAGAGGATCTCGGGCTCGTTTATTACCGACCTTACGAGTGCCACTCTCTGCTTCTCGCCACCGGATAACTGATTGGGGAACTTGTTATAGCAGTTCTCTTCGAGTCCGACCTGCTTCAGGAGTACCTTGGCGCGCTCGGCTATCTCTTTCCTGTTCTTACTCTTCAGAAGTCCCGATACGATGATGTTATCGAGGACGCTCATGGTGTCGTTTAAGTAGTTCTGCTGAAAGACGAATCCGCAGTGCTTTCTCCTGAAGATCGCAAGCTTGTCGTTGTTATACCCGGAGATCTCTTCTTCGCCGTAGCGGATCGATCCGAGGCTCGGACGGTCCATGCCCGAAAGTGAGTAGAGGAGCGTGCTCTTGCCGGCTCCCGAGTCACCCATTATGACCGTGAAATCCCCCTTTCTGATCTCGAGGTTTAAGTTCTTTAATACATGCTGCTGAACGCTCTCGTTCGAGAATGTCTTGCAGAGGTCTGTTGCTTTAAGTACCGTTGTTGTCATATCCGTTTACCCTTTCAATTTTCCCGTCAGGATTCTTACACTGCCATCTTACGGCTCTTAGTACAAGAATGCTTTACACAGACCTTGTTCAATCCTTAACTGTTTCTTACATGAACAGCGGACGCCTGTCGTGCAATATCTGTTGTGCTATACTTTGAAATATGAATTATAACTGCTTGATAATCGACGATGAACAAGACCTTTCCCGCATGACGCAGGAATATTTCGAGCTGTTCGGAGTGACATGCGCCATTGCCGCCACTTCCGAAGAGTGTCTTTCTTTCCTTGAAGAAAATTCCGCGGATATCTTTCTTCTTGATATCAACCTCGGTAACGAGAGCGGCTTTGCTCTTTGTAAGACACTGCGCGAAAGGTATGACACGCCGATCCTGTTCATATCAGCTCGTCAAAGCGATGACGACGTCCTCGTGGCACTTAATATCGGCGGCGATGACTATATAAAGAAACCGTATACCTTAAGCGTCCTTCTGGCCAAGGTAAAGGTCCAGCTCAAAAGGCTCGAAGCCGTAAGGCAGCTCGGAGGCGCAGCATCATCTGCACATACTGCCGACGGTATCTTTACGATCGATCCCGCCACCATGAGCTGCACGGTCGAAGGTAAGACGGTTCAGCTCAAGTCCAAGGAGTTCCAGCTGCTGTCGTGCCTTTATTCTCACAAGAATACCATCGTTACCAAAAAGCAGCTCTTCGACGAAGTGTGGGGCGATTCATTCTATTCTGACAGCACACTCAATGTGCACATCCGCCGCCTCCGCGAGAAGATCGAATCCGATCCCAACGAGCCTAAGTTCATAAAGACCGTCTGGGGCACGGGATATATCCTGGAGACTAATTGATGAAGATAAGGCTCATCGCTGTTCTTTATACGATCCTCATCCTGATCTGCGGGGTGTTCCTGTGGAATAAGATCGAAAGCGGGAAGTCGTACTCGATCGATATGCTCGACCTCAATACCAAACGCGATGAGATAGAAGAGAAGATCTACTCAGGCGAAGAAATATCATCTCTCGAAAGCGAATACGGCTGCGAGATCGTGCTCGTTACGGACGACTCATACGAGTCCGAGAATAATTACTTCATAAAGGAAGGCATGTCCGTCTTTGATTACCGCGAAGATGGAGTGATCGCGGGAAAGATCGCCTTTAATGCCAGGACGGAGGAGTTTGCCGACAGGACTAAGGATGCTCAGTCGCAGCTTATCTGGGTGCTCACGGCCGTATATGCGGCAGGCATGCTCCTGATGTTCATCATATGGTATTTCTACATAAGACCGTTTAATAAGCTCTCGGCTTTTGCGGCGAGCGTCTCGAAAGGTAATCTCGACATTCCGCTCAACATGGATAAGCATAATTACTTCGGAGCTTTCACCGAGTCGTTCGACCGCATGAGGGAAGAGCTGAAGCTGTCATCTGAGCGCGAGATCGCAGCCAACAGGAGCAAGCAGGAATTAGTAGCCGAGCTCTCGCACGATATCAAGACTCCCGTCGCTACGATAAAGGCGACATGCGAAGTAATGGAAGTCAAATATAAGGATGATGATATCAGTGAGAAGGTATCTGTCATAAAGTCCAAAGCTATATCCGTTGAGCAGCTCGTCGATAATATGTTCCGAGCAACGCTCGATGACCTCGATGAGCTCAAGGTAACGCCCCGTGATGAAAGCTCCCTCATCATCGAAGAGATGCTCGATGACCTTCGCTTTTACGGCACGGTCGAGAAGAAGGGCGCCGTTCCCGAATGCCTCATAAGCGTAGACAGATTAAGGCTCGAGCAGGTTATAGATAATATCGCAGGTAATTCATTTAAGTATGCGGGTACCCCTCTCGAAGTCGAGTACAGAGCAGAGGATGATAATATCCGCGTGATCTTATCCGACAGAGGTCCCGGAGTACCCGAAGATGAGCTGGCTATGCTGACTACCAAGTTCTACCGCGGATCAGATGCCGCCGTATCAGGTAAGGACGGTAGCGGCCTGGGACTTTACCTCGCATTATGCTTCATGGAGAAGATGGGCGGCGGCCTCGAGCTTCATAACCGCGAAGGCGGAGGATTTACAGCCGAGATCGTGATCAGGAAAGTATAAGAGATCGCCGTTTCCTCCGGATCAGCAGCATCCCACAACGGACAGCGTTATGAGCATCACTATAAGCAGTGCCACCATTCCCGCAAGATATAAGACATTAAGGAAAGTCGCCAGTTTGCAAAGCTTTCTCGGGATCTTGTTCTTCGAATTGAACTTTGCCTGCCAGATGCCGTAAGAGCCGCAGCATGCTCCGATAAAAGCGAGGATCAGAGCGAACAGCCAGTATGTGATGTCTCCGAGGAAAGGGCAGATGCATGAGCCGATAAAGAACAGCGCGGAGATCATTCCGCTTAAGAGTCCGTGCCTGTTGGTGTCGTTATATGTAAAGATATAATCATCATTTGAATTAGTCATAGTAATTCTCCTTTCGTGTAATATTACACTTTTCTGGAGTTTAATACATTTCTTTCATCTTGGCAAGTACCCTGCCGATTAGCGTCGATCATTAACTTGCTGTAAGATGGTACGTGGAGTATTTAGAAAAGTGAAAAGAGGTATAGATATGAAAGATCTTAAGAAAACAACAATACTTTGCCTTGCGACATTTCTGGCCTTCGGGCTTTGCTCGTGCTCTTCCGATACTGAAGTTACGACTGCACCGAGTACTACCGCAGAAGAGACAACTGAAACTACTACAAACGACACCGAAGCAACGACCGAAGAAACATCCGAAGAAACAACCGCAACCGACCGGCAGACGGTACACGTAGACCTCGGTTCGGTAATGGGCTTTGACGACTGCTATGCCGAAGGTGAAGTGAGTGAACACTACACCATCTGGACGATATATAACGGCGCCGGTGATGTGATCGGAGAACAGTTCCCGAATACTGACAGCCCCAATATCATTCTCGAGGATCTTGACGGTGACGGCATCGATGAGATGATCTGCCCGCTGCAATATACTGCAGACGGCGGTCGTGATGTATTCATCTATCGAAATAACAATGGAACGGTCGAACGTGGAACCTGCAGTCTTTGGCGGGGGTACAGTGCCTTTGAGGTTGATGTCATCTACGATGATGAGACCGATCAGATCATATTTCTGTATCAGGCCACGGGCGAGGAAGTGCCCGTCACAATAGACGATTTTGAATTCGAAGAATATGTCCCTTAAGGACTGATAATGGTGGCACATAAGATGCTTGCGGAAAAGAAGATAACAACCTCATCCGGAGATGTTCATTATCTGATCTCCGAAGATATAAAAGCTGATAAGGTCACGCTTTTCTTTCTTCACGGACTCACGGCGAACCACGACCTTTTCAAAGGTCAGATCGGACACTTTGAGGACAGATTTAATATCATCAACTGGGATGCTCCCGCACATGGTACATCACGTCCTTTCGAGAACTTCACATACGAGAAAGCAGCCCATGCGGCAAGGCAGATCCTGGACGAGAACGGCATCAGTGAAGCGGTATTCATCGGCCAGTCCATGGGAGGATTCATAACACAATCCGTGATAAAGAGATTCCCCGAGATCGTTAAGGCTTTCGTCTCGATCGACAGTACTCCTTATGGCAGCAAATATTACGCACCCTCGGATACATGGTGGCTCAGGCAGATCGAGTGGATGTCGAATCTTTATCCCGATAAGACCTTACGAAAGGCTATAGCCAAGCAGTGTACGACTAATGAGCGCTCGTACGGGAATATGCTCGGCATGCTCAGCATCTACGGCAAGAAGGAGCTTTGTCATCTGATGGCTATCGGGTTTGCGGGATTCCTCGAAGACAACTGTGATCTCAAGATTGAATGCCCGGTCCTTCTGATCGTGGGACGAAAGGACAAGACCGGAAAAGTAATAACTTATAACAAGCAGTGGTCCGAGGATATCGGGGTACCGATAACGTGGATCGAGAATGCCGCGCATAACTCGAACGATGACGATCCCGAAACGGTAAACAGGGCAATAGACGAGTTCTTAAACAGCAAGGTGCTGTATAATGGTTAAGACGAAAACTTAAGGACGGATAATACCATGAAAGATATAAAGCGTACTGTTTCTACTTTCCTTTGCGCATCGCTTCTTCTGGGACTTTGCTCCTGCACGGATAAGACCGAAGAGACGACAAAGGAGAGGGCAACGACAACGACTACAACGGAAGAGACAACAACTACTACAGAGGAGTCAACATCCGAAGAGACAACTACAGCTGAGACTACTACAGTAGAGACTACGGATGCGCAGTCTGAACCCATAGCCGAAGATGCTGCATATCAGGAGTTTGTAGACGGCCTTGCCGAAGCTATAAGAAACGAAGAGCCCTATTACTACGGCCCTGATCATACAGACGATGATGTAGGTGAGCTCGGGATAGCCGCTTATTGTCTTTCTTGGAGTGATTCCTTCTACTACACGCTTGCCGACATCGACGGTGACGGCAGAAATGAGCTCATTATCGGTCACGAGGATTACGGTCAAAGCGGTGATCCGATAATAAGAGTCGACGGACTTGTAACGGCTGATGAGGGCGGCAGATGCAGCGTGCTCCTCATAAGCTGGGAGAGGAGCATGACCGAATATCTCGGCAACGGCTACTTCCTGTCAGGCGGTTCCGGTGGTGCTACACACGGAGTATCGCAGATCGATCATTTCGAAGACGGTGCGTTGGTTACGATCGCTACTCTCTACACTGAATACGAAGAGACGGATGACGGATACGAAATGCAGTATACACTCTACCTCGACGGCATTGAAGACGATGATCATATGATCATCGGTGAACTTGCCGACAGCAGCTGGAACGAGCTCCTTGATGATGCCGAGTCTAATGACAACGAGCTCGTTGGCGCCGAGTGGACAGAAGTTGCGATCGGAGAGTGATGAGTCATGAGTGATAATTATGCGCTGTACTTTATGGTGTCCGGCTTTCTTAAGACGGTATTACCGATAGCTGTGATCATATTAGGTATCGTGATACTGGCAAAGAAGGATGGACGCGCTAAGCCACTTGCTTTGTATTGCATCCTGATCTCCTTTATCGACCTTTTGAGCAGGTTCGCTAACGGTATGTCACGAGTATCGGTTCAGAGCTATTCCGCTGCTGCCAGAGTAAATACATATCTCGGCGCAGCCTTGACACTGGCGGCTCTCATATTGATATGCAGATACGCAAAGAAAGAATACGATTCAAAGGAGTATATCGCCATACCTTGTGCTTATGTTGCTGCGATGGTGATCGGATCATTCATAAATGTTATCGCTTTAAATGCTGCAGCGGGCAAAGGGGAAAACGCGATTCTCAGGAGCGCGGGTATTGCTTCTGCAGCAAGTATCCTCATACAGCTTATCCCCGCGTTGATCCTTATCGGGATCTTTTTTGCGAACAAAAAGAAAGAGTGGCAGTTCCCCAATTTGTGGTTGCTGCTTGCGGCTGTTGCCGCTTCTTCGCTGATCTATAATATCTTCACGGTGCTCGGACTGGTCAGCCTGTCTCAAATGCAGACCGCGGATAATATCTCGCTCTATCAGGACGCAATGTCCATTTTGATCATTATCTGTAAGCTCCTGATCGCAATATATATCCTAAAGAACGTTAAGGGCGGAACTGATGAACGCGTATCTTCAGAAAGTAATAGCTGATACGAATATCCCGGTAGTTTTCGATTACGACGGTGTGCTCTTTGAAGCCAGGTGGTACGAAGAGCGCATCAATATGCGTGACGAGACCGAGGAGCTCCTTCTTGCGGCAATGAAGAGGGGAGAGAACTTAAGGACTGCCCCGATCGGCTTTATGGTCGACTGGGTGAAGACTTTAAGGAACGATCTTTATGTCCTTTCCTATATGCATAACGATATCGAATACGATAACAAGAAAAAGCAGGTAGCCGAGTTCTATCCGACTATACCGACGGAACATGTCATAATGGCGACTTCGCCCGAGGACAAGATAGTTCACCTTGAGAAGATCCGTTCAAAGTACGGTGCCTTCATCTATATCGACGACACTCATCCGGCTCTCATGAAGTACGAGAATCACTTCGGAGATGAGTGCAAGTTTTTCCACGTCTCATCGCTTTATGTCTGAGTGAATTGAAATCGACGCTCTTCTGTGATACCCTGTTATTGAACGCGTTTAATAACAGGGAGAAGATATGCAGCGAAAGACACGGATAATACTTTATATAGCGATAGGGATACTGTCGGGAATAGGAATAGCGGCAGGCAGTTTCTTCGACCTTCCGATATCGCGCTCCCTCTTTATAGAGAGCAGTTCCCCGGCGAGGCTTATACCACTTGCAGTGAGTTTTATCTTCTAC
This sequence comes from Ruminococcaceae bacterium KH2T8, assembly GCA_900111435.1. Taxonomy (NCBI): domain Bacteria; kingdom Bacillati; phylum Bacillota; class Clostridia; order Eubacteriales; family Oscillospiraceae; species Ruminococcaceae bacterium KH2T8. The sequence goes on along the minus strand of FOIY01000001.1, from coordinate 530,017 downwards.
GCTTCATGTGTATTCTTCCTTGGTGTGCTCCTGAACCAGCTTCTCTCGGGAGCTGAACGAAAGAAAGTACGCGCTCTCTTTATATCGATGTTCATATATCTTTTCGTGTCGACTGCGGTGCTGGCGGGAGCAGATATGATCAATGATCCGATCTTCGGGTTAAAGAGTACGACAATGCTTCAATGTCTCATGGCAGGGACGATACTTTTTGCTCCGTTCTTTGTAATCGGTTTTATTAGTAACAGGAGCAGATACCAAAAGGAAGACGTTAAAAGACTTATCAAGATGATCATGGTAATTACGGCATCTTTTCTCATGATCAAATACCTGAATACGGTGGTGATAAGACCCTGCTTTGGGATAGCTCGCGAAAGCGGATTCGTAACCTGGTACGGCGTATCACGATCTGAGAGATTTCTGATGTCGCTTAAGGATCTGATCTCATATTCGAGCGGATCTTTCGTATGCGGTCCAGCGGAATATACGGTACTGTTCCTGGTGATCTTTCCGACCTATGCGATCGCATTTCCGACCCTCAAGGATAAAGGGATGCTGCTTACCATTACAGCTGCCATCCTTTTCGTGCTTGTCTGTATATCAGGTCTTATCTCAGGCTGCAGTTACCTCACGGATATTTCATTTGCGACTCTCGCGGGAGTCAAGCTCTGCCTGTCATGTGAAGGGATAAAGCTGATCAAAAGGAAGAAAGAAGCTAAATAGGTCTGTCACTCGGTTAATGGTAGAATAATACCGGAATTCAGAAATAATGACTGACTAATAACCGGGTGAATTGATATGAATGAAACAGAGACTGTTTTACGTGAAGTTGTTGCGGTTGATCTCGCTTCCAAAGAAGAGATGACAATAACAGTACAACAGGAGGAAGATAGTTCCGCTCACGACTTTATCTTGCGATGTGATTTTAACGGTGAAGAGATCTTGTCTTCCGCTAATGCGTATTTTACTGTGTTTCAGGATTTCAGGGACAAGATGCTCGCGGCAGGATACGGATTAAAGTGTAACGGCGCTCTGATCAATGCCCATGCATCTGCCATGATGGAATGTAGTGATAAGGTCTATCTTCTAAAGCTCGGATCACAGGCATTGAAGAAAGATGTAGTGAACATATGGGATCCTGCACGGCCGGAGGATTTTCCTGATACTAAAGCGCAGGAAGACTTTTTGGAAGAGTGGACCGCGAGCATAACGGCCGGTAAGCCGATAATGTCATGCCAAAAGCAGACAAGATCATATAAAGATCTCAAGAGCGTCGATAACGGGAGTATATCTTTCACCGATGGTATGACAGTGCTTATGAGCGAGATACGATCCGTAGAAAGAAATATCTGCGGGGATCTGCCGTACTTTCTTTTCAAGTGTAAAAGGTTTGATATTCGTGTGATCTTTGATAATAAAGGAATACTTTCAAAGTCAAGGAACCGGAAAGACTTTCTGGCTTTTCAGAAGGTGCTGGAAGAGCATGGTATCACTTCTCTTGATTTTTCCTGATCGAAGAATAGGAGACTAACGTGAACATCGCAGTACTATCTGACATACACGGTAACGACATCGCTCTTGAGGCATGCCTTGAATATCTGAAAGAAAGATATATAGATGCATATTGTTTCCTCGGAGACTATACAGGTGAGTTGCCCGGAATAGAGAAGACCATGAAGATGCTCTATGATCTAAAGCGCGATCATGAGTGTTACTTCATAAGAGGCAATAAAGAGAACTATCAGGCGGACGGGCTTGGTCAGGAGCACCATGAGTGGGACGAGTTCCCCAGTACGGTCGGTATGCTTCGATATGCATACGATCATCTGACACGTGAAGATATCGAGTTCTTTAACAGCCTTCCGATAACAAAGAAATTGAGCTTTAAAGGGCTGCCTGATATTGTGCTCTGTCACGGATCATCGAGAAAGGTAAATGAGAAGCTGCTGCCTGACAGCGAGAGCCTCAGGGAAGTAACGGCGGAATCGGATGCTGATCTTATCGTATGCGGTCATACTCACAAGGTCATGGATACTATGTGCGGGAATGTTCGTGTGATCAATCCTGGATCCGTAGGAGTATCAATAGATATTCCGTACAGTTATCGCTTTCTTATCCTTCACGTACAGGATGGTAAGTGGGAGCCTGAGTTCATTTCCCTGCAGGCAGATATCAATCGTATCGTGTCTTCCATGAAAGATGCGGGTCTATATGAGATCGCTCCTTACTGGACAAGATTTACAGAACTTCTCATCACGGGAAAGAACGGCTCATATACACATGCGGGTATGCTCAATATGGCGATGAATATCTGCCTTGAGAAGTTCGGCGAGTGTGCATGGCCGAAGATACCCGAGGAGTGTTTCGCGCAGGCTTACATGAAGATCTGCGAATAATATCCTCACGCAACTTCCGATCACGGGATACGTCTATATAGGTGTAGGGCAGATGTTATCAGGATCGGAGGGCGGTTCATATGGAGGACAAGAAAAAGCTTAAGCAAGGCGTTATAACTATCATCATGTTCATCTTTGCTGCCGTGATGATAATCGCGATATTAGAAGCACCGTTGATGATGTCTGTTCGCGAAGTTATCAATCGGAATGCTGTTCAAACCACTGCGGCTGTCACAACTATGTTGCCTGATATGGATTACGGATTCGGTGACTCTGACGGGTTGGCACTTAAAGTATCCTTCTGCTGCGAAGGCCCTTTCATGTACGATGAGGATGAGGATTATTGGCAGACTTCTATTTATTCCATACATTATGACGGGACGATGGAGATAACCAGGACCTATGCCATAAGCGGAGAGAGAACGACAACTACCAGGATACGCGAAGCAGACTTTAACACGATGATGTATCTGGCCGAGAAGGTCATGAGAGAGAAACCCTACGAGGATATGGACTACTCGAGTACCATGGACGGTACTACTTCAGGATTTAGGCTCTACGATTTGGACGGTGAAGAAACATTTATCTACGGAGGATATACGTACGGTATAGAAGACCTCGAGAGCATCGAGGATATTGTCGTAAGTTATGGTGCACTTCACACATGAGCCCTGATACATTGCATACTTAAATGATATAATCATTAATTAGAAGCGCTCGCGGGTCTTACAGGTCTGCGCTTGTTTGAAAGGGTTAGATTTGGTGGAATATACACAGCATTATCTGAATTGGATGAAGAGAGCCGGATTTGATGCTGACAGGGCAGAATTCGTATACGAGACATACTTTTCAGAATATTTCGATGATCCCGATCTTAAGAAAACAGAGAAGTCGAATCTGAGATTCGGTCTTATCTCGGCGGCGATAGCTCATCTTAAGACAAGTAAGTATTTGGGGCTCGAGGATAATGCCGCATACGATATAAGAAAGGCATGGGAACTTACTAAAGATGAGTATGATTTCATAGCCTTGACTCTCGCGGACGACGCCGTTATCTATCACCTTAAGGACATAACCGTTAAGCCTTATGAGAAGCCGGGTAAGACCGGAAAGAAAGACAACTTTCTTCGTGATAAGAAAAAGCTCGGGAGATTCATCCTGATGACGGCAGCGGTCTTCGTGATATCGGCAGTTATGTTGACCGTATCCTTGTACCTTCAAAGAAGTGAACCGAATTATGACAGGGTTTTGGTTACTGTCGACTCCATCACTTTGAACAAGAGTGATATTGTTCTGGTATCCAATCAGTCTGTAGTCATTAAAGGTACTGATTATGAGGTGTTGATCAATGACCACGGTAATATCGAGCCCTTGTTCGGGATCGAGACTGATGATATCCAGTACCTTTACATGGCGCGCAACAGTAATATGAGTGTCAGAGTGTTTAAGTATAGAGGTTTTTACTATTTTTCGGAGTACAGTATGCTGGAGTCCAGGCTCTGTAACAGATTGATAGCGCCGTCCGTGCTCGGCATGGTCCTGTCGGCTTTTCTGCTGCTCATCGCCGTTCCAGTTTATATCTTTAACAGAAAGAAAACTACAGTCTATACCAGACTCAATGAAATAGATGAAGCAAGAGCTCCAAAAGCATTTAATAGAAGGTAAGAAAAATGGAGATATCAACATGAAGATACTTGTAATAGGAACAGGTGCCGTAGGTTGCGCGATAGCTATCGCAGCTGCTGATGCGGGTATGGAGACTGCAGTTCTGGCGAGAGCCAATACCGCGTCATATATTCGTGAGCACGGTCTCATGAGAACGGGTATATTCGGAGAGAAGAATATCGCTCCCGATCGTATCGCCGTCTACGAGGATTACGATCAGATCCCCTCGGGGTTCGACTATATTGCAGTAGCTTCCAAGACGATGGCTAATAAGACGGTTGCAGATTCGCTTGCAGCATACAGGGATATCGTCGGAAGCGAAGGTCGTATCGTTCTCTTTCAAAACGGCTGGGGAAACGATGAACCTTACCTTGTTCATTTCCCCGTATCTCAGGTATTTAATGCGAGGGTCATTACGGGATTTGAGAGGACCGAGCCCGGCGTTACAAAGGTGACGGTACATACGGCTCCCATACTTCTCGGATCACTTCACGGGGAGGGAACAGCTGAGCTCGAACCGTTGGCGAAAGCGATCAATGATTCGGGTATCCCGTCGGAGACTTCCGATCAGCTCGAGGAGGCTCTTTGGGCGAAGATGCTCTATAACACGACTCTTAATCCTCTGGGTGCGATCCTTAATATGAGCTACGGTGAGCTCGCCGCTTCGGAGCATCTCGTATCGATAATGAATTCGCTTATCGAGGAGACTTTCGCGGTGATAGATGCAGCAGGATATAAGACATTCTGGAAGACTCCGAAGGAATATATGGATGTCTTTTACGGTAAGCTCGTCCCCGATACTGTCGCACATCGTGCATCCACTTTGCAGGACATAGAGAAGCGCCAGAAGACTGAGATAGATACACTGAACGGATGCGTTCAGAAGATAGGAAGAAAGTACGGCGTAAAGACTCCCACTCACGACATGATCGTCGAGATGATAAAGGGAATAGAAGATATCAGGTGTTAAGGATTTAAGATGGCTCTTTGTAAGAATTGCGGTTCTGTATTGATATTTGATCCGAAGAGAAAGAAGCTCTTCTGTAAGTCTTGCGGCAGCACTTTCGCTCCCGAAGAGATAGACGATGAGAACAGGGAATACCTTGAGGACAGTGAACCTGTTCCCGCAGACGAGTACATGGACTGCAATATCTACACATGTGATCACTGCGGGGCCGATATCGTAGTAACCGATACGGAAGCGTCGACTTACTGTATCTACTGCGGCAATCCGTCTGTTGTCTTCAGCAGGGTCGCAAGGAAGAAGCGCCCCGAGCTGATCGCTCCGTTCTCCGTTACCAAGGAGAGAGCTCTGGAACTCGTAAGGGAACACATCAGAAAAGGCGTCTTTATTCCACTTTCACTGAAGAAGGTCAAGATAGAGGACATAAGAGGTATCTATATACCTTTCTGGATGGCGCATGTCACGCACAGGGATGCGGTCTTCATAAGCGGACAGGTCAAGGAAGGTAAGAATTACGTTACGAAGTATTACGAAAGAGCAGGAAACTGTGAATTCAACGGTCTGCTCTTCGATGCATCGCGAAAGCTCAACGATGACAGCACATTAAGGCTCGAACCTTATAACATAAATTCTCTTGTAAGATTCGATGAGGAATATCTGTCCGGATTTTATTCCGATATTCCTGATGTGAGCAGGGAAGAGATAACGGATCTCATTTCCTCCAGGGCGACCTCTCTTTTTATCGAGAAGACAGTGAATTCGGTAAATGCCATGAACGTGCAAGCTCTTGCATGGTCCGGGACTACAAAGCTTCAAGGGGAGCCGAGATACGTGCTGCTGCCCGCGTGGTTTGTCACCTTCGAATATAAGGATAAGCCGCATACGATCCTGGTCAATGGTCTGTCGGGAAAAGTAGTGTGCGCGCTTCCCTGGAGCAAGCCGATCTTCTTCGCACTTGTAATATTGGTCGGACTTCTGATCTCCGCAGCCGCAGCCGCGCTGCTCTATATCCTGTTATTCGTGGGAGTACATGCACGTGGTTCAGGCAGGTATCTGGGTCCTGTACTGGCCCTTATTTTGGGAGCGGGCATCTCGGGCTTTACAGCCGGGATCAGAAAATACAGGAACGTCATAGCGAAGATGAAGCTCACGCAGTCATCGGTCATGATGGATTATGTTAAGAGGAGGCAGGGCTGATATGAGTATTCCTATATTGATAATAGCTTGCATCGGAGGTCTCATGACTGGCATCGGCATATCGCTTCACATGTTTTCCTCTATCCTCGATGACTCTAATAATATGGGTGATTCGACTAGCGGATTTATGCATTATTCAAATGGTGATATCAATTACTCGCGACATCTTGATGATGTAGGCAGTGATGACCGATACTATTTCTTTGCCTCGTTCGGAGATCCCAAGAAAAGGGAAGAGTTTATGATGGATGCGCGTATGAATGCGAAGTCGAAAGATAATGACATCTATATGCATCCGGGGATGCCGAGGTACAAGCCTGATCTCTGATATAAGATGCGAGGAGCAGTTAAAAGATGGACAGTCTGATAAAGAGCCTGCCTGAAGATATACGAAAGCATATAGAAGGCAGAGAATATTCGATAGACGATATAGGTAAGTCAGGATCGAAGATACTGATCTTCGACGATATGGTGCTGAAGATAACGGATAAGTCTTCGGATGATAAAGACGCAGTAGAGATGATGCGCTGGCTCGAAGGAAAGCTCCCGGCGCCCGGAGTCATCGCTTTCACAGAGGATGACATCCACTGCTATCTTCTCATGACGAGGGTCAAGGGGAAGATGCCCTGCGACAGATACTTTATGGAGCGCCCGGAAGTACTGATCCCGCTCCTTGCCAAGTCCATAAAGATGCTCTGGAGCATCGACCCAAAGGACTGCCCCGTTGTGAAGGATCTTGACGGGGAACTACAAAAAGCGGAATACAGGGTAGAGCATGGTCTTGTGGATATAAGTGATGCCGAGCCGGATACTTTCGGTGAGGGCGGCAGGTTTAAAGATCCTGAGGAACTCCTTACGTGGCTTAAGACGAATAGACCTTCCTATGAGCCCGTACTTTCCCACGGCGATCTCTGCCTTCCCAATATCCTCATTGAGAACAGCGACATAAGCGGCTTCATTGATATGGGTAACTGCGGTATCGCCGACAAGTGGGAGGATATCGCCATGTGCTATCGAAGCCTAAGACATAACTTCGACGGAACATACGGCAAGTTCTATCAGGGTATCGATCCGAACCTCCTGTTCAAGGAGCTCGGGATAGAGCCCGATTGGGAGAAGATAGACTACTATATACTACTGGATGAGCTCTTCTAAGACATACCTTATCATTCGAATGTGACTAAAGTCATATACGATATCTGTCCTTTGGCAGTATTGCGGCTTCGCGGATTTCTGTAGAATCGAGTCATAAGATCGATTCGGAGGAATTAAGAGATGAGTAATACGGTAGTCAGATTAGACGGACTTATCAAGAAATACGATAACAGAGCAGTAGTAGACGGCCTCTCGCTCGAGATAAAGGAAGGCGAGATCTTCGGACTTTTAGGTCCCAACGGAGCAGGTAAGTCTACCACCATGAACATGATCTGTTCGCTCCTTAAGCCCACGGCCGGCGAGATCGAGCTGTTCGGCTTCAATACCAGAAAAGACAATAACAAGATCAAGCCTCTTATAGGCTATATCCCTCAGGAGCTTGCCATCTACGGTAATCTCAAGGCTTGGGAGAACGTCGAGCTCTTTACATCCCTTTACGGGATCAAGGGTCAGGCCTTAAAGGATGCCATCGATGAGTCACTCGAATTCGTAAAGCTCAGCGATAAGCGAAATGCTTTCGCCAAGACATTCTCGGGCGGCATGAAGAGAAGACTTAATATCGCGTGTGCGTTAGGACATCATCCGAAGCTCCTTATCTTCGACGAGCCTACGGTAGGTATCGATCCGCAGTCGAGAAACTTCATCCTCGAGAGCATCAAGGAAGCCAATAAGAAAGGCGCGACCGTCATCTACACGAGCCACTATATGGAGGAGGTCGAGGCGATCTGTACGCGTATCGCGATCATGGATAACGGCAAGATCATCGCTATCGGCACCAAGGATGAGCTTAAGGACATGGTAAGGAAGAACAGGGACGAGGATATCTCCCTCGAGGAAGTATTCCTTACGCTTACGGGAAAGAAGTTAAGGGATTATACGGAAGGTTAAGAAGATGAGCAGGATATTCATACTTACAAAGAACTATTTAAAGCTCATATTCAGAGCAAAGTCGGTCCTGATAATCACGGTCGTGGGAGCACTGGTCGTCATCGCGGCGCTTACGAATGTGTTTCATACGCTCCTTGATCAGGCTGAGACCGAAGAGGATTTTACCATCGGATATGAGATGGATGAAGACAGCAGATATGCTCTTTTGGAAGAGAGCATAAAGAGCGGATTCGAAGACGAAGGAATGACGGTGATCGAATATAGCGACGCCGATCCGGATGCCCTCATCAGGGATGAGAAGATAGATGTATTTATAGATTTCGAAGGCGATTCCTACAGCATCAAGGGTAGGAGCAACGATGAGATCGACGCAAGGATAGTTCAGTATGTGCTCTATAATGTTGACCACATGATGAACGGCGATATGGGTAAGGTCGAAGTCTCTGCGGGACGTATCGAAGCGCGTGAGCAGGCAGATGCCGATACGTACTACACCATAGTCCAAACGGTCTATTTCTCATCTTTGTGCTCGATATTCCTTTGCCTGATATACATTGCCGAGAGAAAGCAGAATATCGGAATAAGGTTCAGGAGCTCGACTGCAGGCGGAGCACGCATATATCTCGGCAAGCTCATTGCATGTACTTTGACGGCATGGCTTGTTATGGCATTCATAACGGGAGGTCTTGCACTCTTCCTGTTCGACATAGAGCTCGGATGTCCGCTCCTTAGCATAAGTGTCATGCTGTTCGCGATCCTGGCATTCGTATCTTTCGGAATGCTCTTCCTGATCATATTCGATAACCCGGCTGCATCAATCGGACTTTTTTTCATGGTCATCTGGTTCAGCGGATATGCGGGAGGAACTTTCGAGACATATATGCTGAGCTCGATGTCCCGGTCCGTGAAGGAATTGTCGCCTCTTTACTATGTCAACAGGACACTGGTAGAGCTGTCGGTCAACGGCCAAAGTGACTATCTCGGACGTTGTCTTATGGTGCTCACGGTAATGAGCGTAGTAAGCATCTCACTGGGTATGTTCATCACGAGTAAGAAGAAAGGTGTATAAGGTATGTTCATAAATGCATTGAGGATGGCTAAGTCATCAGGAAAGCTCATCCTTCGTAATAAGGCTTTTATCGTTATCGGTATCCTGATCCCGGTGCTCTCAACTCTCTTTCTTGATCTGTGGTACAGGATGCCCGCGGCCGATCTCTCGGATAATGTCCATGAGCTTGCGACAGTAGACGAGCAGATGGCATATAATGTCGACTTCTACAGATACCCGGTCAAGGTCTACGACACTGTTATGGACGAGAGGACCAAGGATATCTGCTACAACCTGAACTCTGCGGGAATGTTCCAGATCTTCCGTGCCGATGCGTCGGATATGACGGATGAGCAGATCATGGATAACGCGAAATATACCGCTGATGAAGACCATGTGAATGCGATCATTGTTCTTCGTGAGGATCCTGCAGATACCGATCTTTACTTAGTAGGCGAAAGCGGCGACGAGAGGTTCGATCTTCTGAAGTCCGGTCTTGAGACGGAGCTTGCGGGAGAAGGAACGGAGTACAAAATCCCTGAGGTTACTTTCGTATCAGGAGGCGGAGATGAAGTCGATTACTATAAGACGAGAAACGTTTCCTTTTGTATAGCGATCTCAACATTGGCGTTCGTATTCGGAGGAGTACTCATATTAAATACCGTCTTCTCCGAGAAGAAAGATAATGTCTATAGCAGGCTCCTTCTTACCGGGGCAAGTAAGGCGAGCTATCTGCTCTCGAAGATAATCCTGTCGGTAGCTATCGCTCTCATTCAGGCGGTGCTGATGCTCATCAACTTCACGTTCTTTGTAAAGAGTGATATCGGTATCTCTCCGCTGCAGTTCTTTACTGTCGCATTCTTAACGGGGCTTACGTTCGGACTCTTGAGCCTTTGCGCGGGACTTTATTTCGACTCGATGGCTCCGGCTGCGATCCTCTCGTTCGTTATCTGGGCGATCTCGGCACTTATCGCGGGCATGTATTTTGACATCAGCGGCGCGAGCGAGCTTTATAAGAAAGCATCGCTCCTGATGCCCCAGAGATGGGCTATGTTCTCGGTGAACCGTTTCATGAACGGAGACTCTTCCGGATACTCGCTCCTTCTGACCGTCGCAGTTGCATATTGGGTTATAATATTTGTTGTAGGAGTCTTGGGACTTCGCGTACGTGAACAGGAGTAAGTGATCAAGCCTTGGAAAGCCGCATCAGGAACAACTATTTCGTATTCATAAAGGCTCTGGGCATAATAGCTCTCGCCTTTGCAGGGACATTCAGTTCACTGGATGATCCTAATGTCGGCGGCATCACTTTGTTTATCAGCGCAGCATTTCTACTGTTCGCGGTGATGCCTGAGACGGATGCGGTTAAGTCTACAAAGAAAGCATGGATAATAGGTGAGGGAATAGCGTCGATCGCGGCGCTGTTCCTTTGCCCGTCTGTAGGACTTTATTTCACGGCTATCACGTATCTTGATATCGTCAGCAACCTGCCTGCTCCGTCGTATCTCGGAGTCCTCTATATACTCCCACTGGCGTGGAAGTTCGATCTCGAGGTCAAGTACTATTTCGTCGTAGCGATACTTCTGATCCTCATCTACTATCAGCACAATAAGGTGATCGGATGGTATGAGAAGACCGCGAGAGATAACCTCATGGAGGAGTCGAGGCTCAAGTCAGATATCGAGCACACGAAGGTCGAGCACAAGGATGAGCTCAATAAGTCGAGACTGCAGCACGAGAACGAGCTTCTCGAGGAGAAGGGTAGGATCTCACAGGCTCTGCACGATAAGCTGGGTCACAGCATAAACGGATCGCTCTACAAGCTCGAGGCCGCCAAGGTCCTTATCGACAAGGAACCCGATAAGAGCCGCACGATATTGCAGGAAGTAATAGATAACCTTCGCGGCAGCATGGACGAGATCAGGGTCATAATCCGTAACGAGCGTCCCGATAAGAAGCGTATGGCGCTAAAGTCGCTGCACGCACTTCTCACAGAATGCGAAGAAGGATACGGCATAAAGACTACTCTTAATATCAGCGAAAGCGACCGCGAGATCCCCGAGAACATCTGGGAGATAATCCTCGATAATACTTTTGAAGCCGTAACGAATGCTCTTAAGTACTCAGGGTGCGACGAGATAAATATCGATATCAATATCCTGGAGGAGGTCGTAAGAGCTACTATAAAGGATAACGGTAAGGGTGCCTATAACATCGAAGAGGGTATGGGTATCCAGGGCATGAAGGCCAGAGTAAGGAAAGTCAAGGGATATATAGATATAGACTCCGTTGGAGGCTTTACGATCAATATGATACTGCCTATCAAGAAAGGCATTCAGGAGGAAGATAATGGATCCGATAAGAGTTCTGATAGTTGATGACAGTGACTTCGTAAGAGACGGGATGAAGATCATCCTCGATATAGATGACGACTTCGACGTAGTAGGCTCCGCCGCTAACGGTAAGGAGGCAGTCGAGATCGCGAGGAATACACAGGTGGATGTTGTCCTCATGGATATCCAGATGCCCGTTATGGATGGTATCGAAGCTACGAAGATCTTTACGGCAGAGAACCTCGGCAAGGTCATGATCCTTACGACATTCGACGACGATGACCTCGTAGAGCAGGCGGTAAAGGAAGGCGCCAAGGGCTACTTTATAAAGAACCATAAGCCCGAAGACCTAAAGCAGATGATCAGGTCCATACATCAGGGCGCGAGGGTCATGGACGAGCAGGTATTCGACAAGTTCGTGGATGCGGGAATACGTCCCAACAGCAATTTCGATAAGGACAAATATACGACCCGTGAGATCGAGATCATAGAGGCCGTAGCATCGGGTCTTTCAAATAAGGAGATAGCCGAGAAGCTCTTCATATCTGAAGGCACGGTCAAGAATTACATTAGTAATATCCTGCTGAAGGAAGGGCTCGCGCACAGGACTCAGCTTGCGGTCTATTACCTTACAGGGCGAAAGTAACTACATCCATAGGAGACTCGGCATGATCGAATCCGTCGAGCCTGCCGCAGGGCTGATCAAGACCGTCCTTTAAATACCAAACAGCCTGCAAAGGTCGCATACCGTTAGCGCGTGCGGCATCGAGCTCGTGGCTTCCGCCGTCGCCTACATAGAGGCACTCCTCGGGGCGTACACCGAGCCTTTCGGCGCAGAGCTTAAATATCTTATCGTCGGGCTTCTTGATCTTAACTTCACAGGACATACAAACAGTATCGAAGAGGGGGTAGAGCTCGGAGCTCTTTATCGCTTCTCTTTCTTCGAAATAGCAGTTGGAGATAAGGGCAGTCTTGATGCCTTTATCCTTAAGCGCCTTGAGCATCGGGATGATCTCAGGATGAATATGCTTAAATACTTCGTACGAAAATTCGTGTCTCTTGCGGACTATCTTCTCGTAGAGCTCCTGCTCGTAGATGTGGTTAGCCTTGAGGATCTCCTCGATCACATCCTCGAAAGACCTGTTTCCGAGTGTCCTGTCATCTTCTGAAGGATCCCATATCTCGCGAAAAGTTTTCTCCGGGATATTCATATCAGAGGCAATCTCAGCCCCCTTATAGACTTCGCAGTTAAAAAGGGTGATGAGCGTCTCGTACATGTCGAATATTACGGCTTTTGTCAATCTTCGTGTCCTGCTCTTTTCTTAAGGTTGTCGACGAATTCCTCCGGCTCGTATTCCAGGGGCTTGGCGAGGAATCCCGCTTCCCAGAGCTTGTTCTCTATAAAGTCCAGTATCTCTTCGGAAGGTGCGAGTATCGTGTGGTAGTGGTAGCCGTCAGTGACGTTTGATAAGAGCGATGACTTGCCCGATCTTATCGATTCGCTGAAGGCCATGACATCCATACGTGACCTGATATTCAGCTCCGCGCGAAGCGTACCGTATGCCCTGTGGCTTACGAATACATCCTTTACCGTTGCACCGCAGTCTACAAAGAGGTTGAGTTCCGTATCGCTCTGATCGGGAGTATGGTGTACCTTGAAGACTCTTTCGCACATCTTCTCGCCCGCGAGGCGGTAACCCTGGGGAGTCGACTCGACGTCTTCTCCTGCCGCGCGAAGGATAGCTATATCCGTCACTATGACCTGACGGCTGACATTTAAGGTGCTCGCCAAGTGGCTCCCCGACAGAGGTGTCGGAGAGGAGGCGAGTAATTCCTTTATCTTGTCTCTTCTTTCAGCGGCGTTCATGTATCAGATCTTTCCTTATGCGATGGGATGAAGGTTCTTAAGTGATACGTCGAGGATAGGTGAGGAGTGTGTAAGTGCTCCGCTAGAGATATAGTCGACACCCATCTCTACATACTTTGCGAGGTTCTCCTTTGTGACATTGCCGGAGATCTCGATCTCTGCCTTGTGGTCGATGAGAGCGATAGCTTGCTTGAGCATCTCGGGTGTCATGTTATCGAGCATTATGATGTCTGCACCTGCTTCGAGAGCTTCCTTTACCATCTCGATATTCTCGACCTCTACTTCGATCTTACGAACGAAGGGAGCGTACTCCTTAGCCATCTTGATCGCTTCCTTTACTCCGCCTGCGGCACCGATGTGGTTGTCCTTGAGGAGGACTCCGTCGGAGAGGTTATACCGGTGGTTGTTGCCGCCGCCGACCTTAACGGAATACTTTTCGAATACACGGTTATTGGGAGTAGTCTTTCTTGTGTCGAGGAGCTTAGTCTTTGTGCCCTCGAGAAGGGAAGCCGTCTTATTCGTGTATGTAGCGATACCGCTCATTCTCTGAAGGTAGTTAAGGGCAGTACGCTCGCCGCTAAGGATAACTCTCATGTCGCCTGTTACGGTAGCGAGGATCTCACCGGGAACGACCTTGTCTCCGTCCTGCTTTAAGAGCTCTACCTTTGTAGCGGGATCCATGAGCTCGAATACTCTTGCGAATACATCAAGTCCGCAGATGATTCCTTCCTCTTTACAGATGAGGTCTGCAGTTCCCTGAACGGGTCCCTTAACGACGCTGTTGGTGGAGACATCCTCGCTCGTGATGTCCTCCTTAAGTGCTGAAAGGATCAGCGGGTCTACATTGCAAAGTAAAGTTGCCTTATCGAACATTTTCAATATCCTCCGTTTATTTTGTCTCTTCGTTTGCTTTGGCTATGGCATCCAGGACTATCTTCCTGTACTGCTTGTCGAGTGCTTCTCCGTCCTTGTAGATCTCAAGGTCCGGAAGGTCATTCTCGTCGAATACGAGCTTACCATACTTCTCGGTGATATCCGTGGCTGCGAACTTCGCGAAGACCATACTCTCGAGAAGGGAGTTACTTGCGAGTCTGTTCTTGCCGTGAACGCCGTTACATGCCGTCTCACCGATGGCATAGAGGTGATCGCAGGTCGTCTTGCTCTTGTAGTCGACCTTGATGCCTCCCATGTAGTAGTGCTGTGCGGGAACGACGGGGATGGGCTCCTTTGTGACGTCGTAGCCCTTCTCTGCACAGTGTTCGACTATGTTAGGGAAGTGCTTTAAGATCTCGTCCTTGGGGATAGGACGGAGGTCTTCCCATACATGAGGAGTACCGTCCTTCTCCATCTGTGCGAGTATCTTCGCCGTCAGGAGATCACGAGGAAGGAGCTCGTTTGTGAACCTGTTGCCGTTCTTATCGAGAAGTATCGCACCTTCGCCTCTTACGGACTCGGAGATAAGGAAGTTACGATCCTCTTCCTCGGTCGTGTAGAAGGTAGTGGGGTGGATCTGTATATAGTTAATATCCTTGACTGCGATATCGTACTTGAGCGCAAGTGCGACCGCATCACCCGTAAGATTTCTGAAGTTAGTGGACTGTGAGTAAAGTCCGCCGATACCGCCTGTTGCGAGCATCGTATAGTCTGCGAGGATCACTGAGATCTCTTCGCGGGACTCGTAGTCAGCGGGCTTCTCCTCGGCGCGTGCGGAATTATCCTTTACGACTGCGCCGTAGCAGCAGTTGTCGCGGATGATGAGATCTACCATCTTCTGGTATTCGATGATCTCTATGTTGTCGCGGGTAAGTACCTCTGCCCAGAGCTTCTCCGTTATCTCTCTTCCCGTGATGTCCTTATAAAAGAGGATCCTCGGTCTGCTGTGACCGCCTTCACGTGTGAAGTCCAGTGACCCGTCTTCGTTTCTCGTGAACCTTACGCCGTAGCCTATAAGCTCGTCCGCGAGTTCGTGGGAATACCTGATCATCAGGTCTACGGAGCCTTCGTCGTTCTCGTAGTGGCCTGCCTTCATCGTGTCCTCGAAATAGGCGTCGTAGTCCGACATGTCGTCGAGCATGCACATACCGCCCTGAGCAAGGAACGAATCGCTTCTTTCGACATTACGCTTGGTAATGACCGTGATCTTCTTATCTGCCGGCAGGTGAAGCGCCGCGATAAGGCCTGAACAACCGCTTCCTACGATAAGGACGTCGGTGTGAGTTACTGCTTTGTTAGTTGCCATTGGCATCTCCTCATAGGCTCTTGCTAAGTTTTCTTGACTTAAGATAACACATGTTTTTACACATGACAAGACACCTGTAAAGTTTTGTGTTGACACATATCGGTCTCATGTTTATACTTTCGATTAACAAACCTAAAGTCAGGAGAAAACATTATGACGATCAAGGAAATGCAGGATGAGATAATCCGCATCAAGAAGGAAAAGGACATCTGTATCCTTGCACACGCTTATCAAAATCACGAGATACTTGAGGTTGCCGACTATGTGGGAGATTCCTACGGACTCGCAGTCAACGCCTCCAAGGATTCAAAGAAGACCGTCCTGATGTGCGGTGTACGCTTCATGGCGGAGACATGTAAGATCATCTCTCCCGATAAGAACGTCATCCTGGTTTCTTCCGAAGCAGGCTGCCCCATGGCCGAGCAGCTCGACAAGGATTTCCTCGCAGCTATAAAGGAAGATTATCCCGACTACACGACAGTATGCTATATAAATACGACTGCAGAGCTCAAGACTCAGTGCGATGTATGCGTTACATCCTCTGCGGCATTGAAGATCGTAAGCCAGCTCGAAAGCGATAAGATCCTCTTCGTTCCGGATCCCAACCTCGGCAACTGGATCGAGAAGCAACTTCCCGAGAAGACATTCGCATTCTATAAGAGAGGCGGATGCCCCACGCACTTCCGTCTTACTGCAGACGAAGTAAAGAAGGCGAAGGAAGCTCATCCGAATGCACTCGTACTCGTACATCCCGAGTGCCGTCCCGAAGTAGTGGAGCTCGCTGATTTCGTTGGAAGTACGACAGGCATAATGAACTACGCCAAGAAGAGCGACAATAAGGAGTTCATAATCGGTACGGAGAACAGCATCGTATCTCATCTTCAGTACGACTGTCCCGATAAGCTCTTCTTCGCACTCTCCAAGGACTGTGTATGCCACAACATGAGACTTA
The DNA here is from genome assembly GCA_900111435.1 of Ruminococcaceae bacterium KH2T8. Taxonomy (NCBI): domain Bacteria; kingdom Bacillati; phylum Bacillota; class Clostridia; order Eubacteriales; family Oscillospiraceae; species Ruminococcaceae bacterium KH2T8. The sequence continues at coordinate 513,316 of FOIY01000001.1, read as the reverse complement.
TCACACTGGGTGATGTCTACACGGCAGTAAAAGGCCTTACGGGTGAAGAGATCACACTTAGCGATGAGGTCATCGCAGGTGCCAAGAGATGCATCGATAAGATGCTCGAGCTCGGAGGCTGATAAAGGCTCCGATGAAGAAAAAGAAGATCCCGATAATTGCGGCAGCTATAGTACTCGTTTTAGCTGCCGCAGTACTTTATACGCGACATGCCGTCAAAGCAGAAGAACAGCGCCGCGAGAACGTTGTGTATGTCAGCAGGGCAGTGAGCTACAGCTATGATCTTAATATCAATATGCCGGTCGATTATTACGGCCTGGATCTTGATAAAGGCACTTATGACGAAGAACTGCTCCTTAACTACACGACTCATGATGACTGGCAAGTCTATATTAGAGTTGCATACTTTGATCTTAAGACAGGCAGTGACCTGACATATCAGGAACTTTACGATTCATACGATGCTTTCTTGGCAGGTGAGGAAGAAGATCTTCCGGTTATCGAGGTGTTTCATACAACAAGGGTATACGATCGTGAAACTGTCGTAATAAACGGGGAAGAGGTAACGGAAGATCAGTTTGAGATGCTGGTATATAGTAAAGCGAAGGACCTCTACGATGTCAGTATCCATGAACTCACATTCGAGCAGCTGGATGCAGCGATCGACGCTGTTGTAAACGGCAACTGTCCCGAAGTGTTGTAAAAACTGCTCCGTTTCACCTTAGGGATAAGTCATATAAAGCATATCTCGTGAATAGATAGTACGCATGCCAGATGACAACTAAAAAGACCGTGCGGCTCATCCGGATGAGTGATGCCGACACGGTCTTTTCTTATTTGATTATTTCAGTTTTTACAGATCGATCTGAAGGTGAGCGAGTATGCTCGAGCCGTCAGTGCCGTAGATCGTAAGATCGATAGAGTTACCTGCTGCGCAATACTCTTCGGGTATTACTACACCGTGGATGACTGCACCCGGAACCTCAGGCGTTACCGTGCCGCCTTCAACGACCGACTCACCGTTAACGGACATGTTGTATGTGAAAGACTCATTCGGATCATGACTCTCCCTCGTCCAGAAGCATACACGGAAATCATCATCGTCATCGGTAAAGGATACATAGTAATCATCTCCGGTCTCGATTTCGGTGATGAGGCTGTTGCCGGCATAAAGATCCGCACCGATCGTATCGTGCTGCTCCTGAGTGATGGTGCCGCGCTCAAGGAGATTATCGAGAGCACATGTTACCATCGTATCGTTGTTCGTGGGTGTATCAAGATAAGGAGCGGGAAGGAAGCCTTCACCTGCATAGAAGATATAATTTCCGTCATCGTCTACTGTTACTGTGACAGTAGCGTTGTAATCAACGAGCTCCGAATCGTAAACACCAAGGCCCATCATTCCGAAGATGCCGTTATAGTATCTGTCGGGAGTTCCGCCTGCGTACTGCCACTCGATGAGATTTTCGTAGATGTCCGTCGCGAGGATAACGTTATTCATGTAGTACTCGATGGATTCAACACTCTCGGGTGCCGTTCCTACGATCTGGAGAGTAACGGATTCATTTGTAGCTTCCGTTACGGTTGCCTCGTATTCGATCCTGGAGAAATACTTTGAAAGGAAATCATAGATCAGGAAAGTATCTCCCTCGATAGAGTCGCACCAGCCAAGATAAGTGCTCCATGCGGGGCTCGCCGGATCCGTAGATTCTACCGCATACGAAGCGCTGCTCTCGATCGAAAGCTGATTCATATAAAGGTCAAACGCATCCATAGCTTCATCTGCCGTAAGGCGTGCGAATTCGATACTGTCTACTACACCGATGAGCATATCTGCGTAAGCATCGGCGGAAGAGCCGTCGATCGTCCAGTCATCGTCGACGAGTGTCAGATCGAACTCCAAAGTCTGCTCTGTAGTCGTCTCGATCGTGCCGATCAGATCGAAATATCCTTCGTACTTTACGCATGCAGCAGATATTTCGCTTACGTCAGGCATAGTGAAGATGACCGTAGCTGTAGCGGAATCCTCGGTTGCCTCAACGCTGTCGATCTCATAATCCGTCAGAGGCAATAAAGTGTTGACCATAGATTCCTGACTGATAGTTGCATCGTCAGGGAGGATGGTGATCTCATTTGTCTTTACGGAATCAAGAAAGTCCGAAAGTACATCCGTTACGTCTTCGGTGATCTCTTCGATGTCGATATCTTCTGAATTCTCCTTTTCTTTATCCTTCGGTTTCTCTTCAGACTTGCCGCATCCGCCTATAGCGAGCGAAAGAAGGCAAGTCGCGATAATGATGCTGATAAGCTTCTTCTTCATAAGTTCCTCTCCTTGTACGTTAGTCAACGTATTATATAACATCGTGGCAGTAATTGAGCAATCAGTAAGAGCCGCTCGTACTGAGCTTACGCCGGAGGAGATCGTCTCTCCCGGCTCATTTTGTAACATTGTTACACGGCTTCCGACCCTGCGTATCCATAGTTATAACCTATGACCTGCAATAAATAATTAGTATTTCCTATGATATTAGTATGCGCATTATAATGACTGGCGTATAAGAAAAAAGATCACAGGAGTATAAGAATATGAGCAAGTTAAGAACACCTTTTCGTTATGACTATGTAGGAAGCTTCCTTCGCCCTCAGTCACTTAAGGATGCAAAGGCAGATTTTAAGGCTGGTAAGATCACGGAAGCTGAGTTCGATAAGATCATCAACGATGAGATCACTAAGGTAGTAGCTAAGCAGAAGGAACTTGGATTCCACGTTATCACAGACGGTGAGTTCAGAAGAACATTCTGGCACCTGGACTTCATGTGGGGCTTCGAGGGCGTAGAGCACGAGGCAACGGGAAGAGGTGTACAGTTTAACGACGAGCTTGCAGTACTTGACGATACATATCTCGTAGGCAAGGTAAAGGCTAAGGCTCACCCCTTCGTTGAATACTTCAAGTTCTTGAAGCAGTTCGAGGATGAGAACACGGTAGCAAAGTATACGATCCCCGCTCCTGCTCAGATGTTCCAGCAGATGATCGTTCCCGCTAACTTCGAGAATACGAGAAAGTTCTATGCTACTAACGATGAACTCATCGTGGATATCGCAAAGGCATACAGGGAAGTAATCAAGCAGTTTTACGATGCAGGCTGCCGTAACCTTCAGCTCGATGACTGCACATGGGGTGCTCTCGTAGGTGATGCCGCTAAGCAGAGATATGCTTCTCTCGGTATCGACCTTGAAGACGTTAAGGAGCAGCTCCTTAAGGTTAATAACCTGGCTCTCGAAGGAAAGCCAGAGGATATGGTCATCAACTCCCATATCTGCAGAGGTAACTACCATTCCACATACTTTACGAGCGGTGCATACGACAGCGTAGCAGATCAGGTATTCGCAAGAGAGAACGTAGATGCACTTTTCCTTGAGTACGATGACGAGAGATCCGGCGGCTTCGAGCCCCTCGCAAAGGTATCTCCCGACAAGAAGGTAGTACTCGGTCTTATTACAACTAAGTCTCCCGTCCTTGAGGACAAGCAGACGATTATCGACAGGATCCACGAGGCTGCTAAGTATGTACCTCTCGACAGACTCTACCTTAGCCCTCAGTGTGGCTTTGCTTCATGTGAGATCGGTAACAAGCTCACAGAGGAAGAGCAGTGGAACAAGCTCAAGCTCGTTAAGGAGATTGCAGAAGAAGTCTGGGGCTGATAACGGACAAGAAACTAAACACGAAGGACTGATCCCGCTCATGGGGGTCAGTCCTTTTTGTATGGGCAAAGAGTGTTAATATATGGTTAGCTATATAAGTTCAGGATAAGAAGAGAGGCAGATATATTATGAAAGATGATCTTAAGATGTTTGGTGCCGAGGCGCTCTATCTGTCGGCATCCGTGATCGTAGCAGGGCTTGCCTCGCTGCTTCAGACAGTCGGCAGGACTTTCGAAGGAAGATATTCCGGCTTCTTCATGAGCGGAGACGAATATAGTTACAGTATTCTGTTCTATCTTCTCGGTATGGTGATATTCGTGAGCTTTATGGTCATGGGCTACAGGTATTTCCTCAGGAAAAGGATAAGTAACCTCTATCGGACGGGTATGTCGGCTAAGATCTTCTTCGCGGTCATATCAGCGGTATTTGCTATTCTGATGATCGTGGCAATAGTAATCTGTCTTTACCTGAGAGTAGGCATGACCGATAACATGCGTCCCCTGTGGATGGAGAATACTACCATCTTCGGATGGCCGATATTCAGTCTCATCTTCATGATCTTTGTAGAATTGATAGAATCTAATGCTTGATAAGGGGAAGATAATTGGAATACGTACAGACATATATTGTGTTCCTGAAGAATAAAGGATACGAAGATATCGAAAAGGCTTCCGAATTATTCGAGAACTATTACGCTGAATGTTTTCGTAACTGGAAATTGTGCTACAAGGCTACCAACCGTGATCTGAGGTTTGGGATCATATGTGCCTCGATGGCAACGCTCAAGACGAACACATATCTCGGAATAGAAGATGAGGAACTCTTCGATATAAAGCGTATATGGGGCCTGGATACCAATGAGTATAAGTTCGTGGCCGAGACCCTTGTGGATAATCTTGAGAAGTACCACCTGGACGGTACGGGTGTTCCGACAAGAGAAGAGCAGGACAGGGAAGCATACATAAGGCGCTTGAGAAGTAAGATCAAGAGCACGAAGGATATCATAATTATATTTCTTGTTACGATATTAATCCTGACATCGATCTTAGGTGTAAGCTCGTACTTCTGCAATAAGCCGATCGATTATCGCAAGGTTGATGTTTATGTCACCGATTCCGAACTCGTAGCTTATCGCGAAAGACGGCACGGTTATGAGTCAGATGGGATGTTTCATCAGTCAAATTTTTACACAGTTAATTACCGTTTGGAAGTAACGGTAAGCTATGATGGTGATGAATATCGGCTTCAAGGTGTTACAAGAGAAGACGAGAAGTATTATAGACACGCAGATCATGATCATGAGACCGTGCCGGCTTTTCTTTACAAAGGTAGGATGTATGCCACAGAGAGTGCTATGAAGAAGACGATACTGTGTTTCATCGTTAGAATGGCAGTACTGTTCTATTTGGCAGGTTTTACCACATTCTTCATTATTTATTTGTTAATACAATTGGTGCTTTGCATCAGACTGAGATCTGTATGTCGAGTTGGCGCCGATAAAGAGTGCTAACATATAGTTATCGAAAGACATCAAAGGAACAGCTAAAGTGGACTACGAATTGCTTCGAAGAATATACGATATAGGATCGTTCGTCGGCTATACCGACGATGAGATCAGGGAGATGAGCGAAGGCTTTGATCAGATCCCTGCTGCCCTTATGGATTTCTGGAAGACGTGCGGAAATACCAAAGAACTTTATACCGGCACTAACGATCTCTGGATCGATCTGAAATATAGAAGAAACAGTAACTGGATAAAAACTGAAGCCAAGGATTACTACTACCTGATAGACGAGAACCAGCACTGTTATCAGGCAGGTGTCAGAAGAGAAGATATGGTGCTTCCCGATCCTCCTGTCTATATCGTAGAACCCCTGCAGGGAGACAAGACAAGAGAAGTAGGAAAGGCAGAAGAAAGCCTCTCCGCATTCCTGATGGGAATGTTCCTTTATGAAGCAGCTCTCTCGGCAGGCCCGTTTAAGTACTTCTACGAAGACTTCATCTGGTTCGAAGAAGACGATATCGCAAAGATAGATACGCGACTTCAGAAACTTTCTTATCACGTATATAACTGGTATTCGGACAGGATCGACATCTACACGATGAACGAAGAGGCACTGCTGTACATAATGCAGGGAGATGACCGGAGCGGCACCTATTCCGCTAAGACTGAGGAAGCGCTGAAGAAGATAGGAGAGGTGATCGGGAGATAATGGACCGTGAACAGAAAAACTGGAACAGGTATAGCAACACCTGCACAATCCTGAATATCGTAACATCCTTCTGATATGTTGAATGCATATAGAGTATTGCTTACCAGAGCCAGAGCGGGGATGGTCATATGTGTTCCTGATGGCAATGAACATAAGACCGCCAGTGGATTCTGGGAAGATAGTACTAGACTTCCCGAGTTTTACGATGGAACGTATCAGTATTTGAAGAGTTTAGGAATTGAGGAGATCTAGCCTGACTTTAGTTTTGCAATTAAGCTAAACTTAATGATCTTGGAGCAGATACTGCGGACGGCCTCGCCCGCTTCATGGGTAACGAAGCGCTCTACCTGCGGCTCGTATCGACCGTCGCGAGGCATGAGGAGTTTCGCGTGTTGGGAGAGATGGTTGCCGCGGGAGATCCGCGAAGGCGTTCGAGGCCGCGCACGCCCTGAAGGGTGTCCTCGGGAATCTCTCGCTGACGCCGCTATATGAGAAGGTGTGCGAGATAACCGAGCTGCTGCGCGCGCGGACGGAGACGGACTACGCGCCGCTGCTTTCTGAGATCGAGCAGCTTTGCGGTCAGCTCGAGCGGATGGGGGAGGAGTAAGGTCCGGCGCGGGTGGCGTGTTGTTTGCTTGCTCCCGACTGGCCATGGACAAATACACGGACAAATCTGAGCGGATTTGTCCGTCTTTTTGTCCGCGAGATGGTTCACTGTCAAATACACTGCCAAATCGAGCCGGATTTGGCAGTCTTTTTGTCCATGAGAGGCACCACTGTCAAACACTCTACTAAATCGTGGAGAATTTGACAGTCTATTTGGCAGTGGCGGCGCCCCGCTCGCCTATTACTTGACAGAATTACATTGCGCGCAATATAATTGTGCAAAAGGTAACTGGAAAGCAGGATCGGTGACTATGGCACAGGAATATGAACAGCTCTTACTTAAGAATCAGCTTTGCTTCCCGCTCTATGCATGCAGCAGGAAGATCGTAGGCAGCTATACTCCGTACTTGAAGCCACTGGGACTTACCTATACTCAGTATGTTGTCCTTATGGTGATGTGGGAGCACGGCTCGGTAAATGTCGGACAGCTGGGGGAGACGTTAAGGCTCGATGCGGGTACGCTGACGCCTCTTCTTAAAAGACTCGAGACGGCAGGGTATGTCACCAGGGAGCGCTCGAAGGAAGATGAGCGCATCACGATCGTATCGGTCACGAAAGAAGGCGAAGTTCTTAAGGAGCAGTGCAAGGATATCCCGCTCAAGCTAGCGCAGAACGGTTCGCCCCTCAGCAGTAAAGAAGCCAAGGAACTCTACAGGCTCTTATACCGGATCCTGGACGCGGAATAAACAGAACTAAATAAGATAAGGAGAGAGAACATGAATTACGCAGTCAGATACTACACAAAGACAGGTAATACCAAAAGACTTGCAGAGGCAGTTGCAAAGGAACTCGGTGTAGAGGCACTCCCGATAAGCGCTCCCGTCGATGAGAAAGTAGATTACCTCTTCCTCGGCAATTCGTATTATGCGTTTAATATCGATCCGGAAGTAAGGGCTTTCGTTGCGTCTCTCGATAAGAACAAGGTTGGAAAGATCGTAAATTTCGGATCTGCGGCGATGCTCAATTCGACTTATAAGAAAGTCAAGGAAGCGGCAGATAAGGTCGGTATTCCCATGGACGAGAAGGAATTTCACTGCAGAGGAGAATTCAAGGGAATCCATAAGGGAAGACCTAATGAGAACGACATCGCAGAGATCGTTAAGTTCGTGCAGTCTTATAAGTGAGTAGAAGAACCATGGATAAGAAGTTTGATATTCAGTCCTATATGACCAAAGGCGTAGAGCGTATCGTTTCGGATGCGCTCAGGACGACGATGCGAGATCCTCGCGAATCGGCATATATGCTGAAGTTCGCAGCCTCGAGCAGGAAGGCTTCGAAGAAGAGGGCTGCCGCCGAGAAGCAGGGTGAGCATATCCCGCCGTTTCTTATCGCGAGCATAACATCGAGCTGTAATCTTCACTGCGCGGGATGCTATTCAAGATGCAATAACGCTACGACCGACATAGAGCCGGTGGATCAGCTTTCGCGAGATGAGTGGAGGAAGATCTTTGAGGAGGCGCGTGACCTCGGAGTGAGCTTTATCCTCTTAGCGGGCGGTGAGCCGATGCTTCGCTGGGATGTAATAAGCGAAGCGGCAAAGATGCCCGAGATCTTATTCCCGATCTTTACGAACGGCACCTTCATGAGCGCGAAGTATATGGAGCTCTTTGACGAGCATCGTAATCTCGTTCCGGTGATCAGCATTGAGGGCGATAAGGATAAGACTGACTCAAGGCGCGGAGAAGGCGTTTACGATAAGCTGATCTCTGCCATGGATTCTCTGGCGGAGCGCGGGCTCATATTCGGAGCGTCTGTTACGGTCACGACCGAGAACTTTGCTGAGGTCACGTCGGAGAAGTTCATTCGTGAACTGTCGGACAGAGGCTGTAAGCTCGTGATCTATGTAGAGTATGTGTCGGTGACAGAGGAGAGCACTGATCTTGTCCTTTCGGATGAGCAGAGGGATCACCTGATAGCGGAGGTCGCGCGTGTCAGGCAAGCTCACGAGGAGATGGTATTCGTATCTTTCCCGGGGGATGAGAAAAGCTCAGGCGGATGCATAGCGGCAGGCAGAGGATTCTTTCACATCAATTCGCACGGAGGTGCGGAGCCGTGTCCTTTCTCGCCGTATTCCGACGTCAATGTCAGGGACACTTCGCTGAAGGAAGCAATGCACTCTGAGTTCTTCAGGCGGCTTACCGAAAATGACATCCTCGCCGACGACCACAAGGGCGGCTGCGTCCTCTTTGAGAAGCGGGATCTCGTGGAGCAACAGTTTGATAAAGATTTATGATATTATCTTATTGTCGAAGGGTATCCCTTCGGCAATATTTTTATTTGTGAGGGATAAGAAACATGAGTGAGGGAGTAAATGATACAGGCGGCAAGCCTGCTCTTACCAAAGAACAAAAGAAGAAGGCAAATCTCTTCTGCATCATATCGACTATCTGCGGATTTGTAGTGGCGCCGATCTTCTGTCTTTTATGCTATGTCCTCGACGATAACGGTATGGAGTCATTAGGGGCCGTGATGCTGTTTCCTGCATTCGCGGCAGTGCTCGCGGGTATCGGACTCATGATATTTGTCAGGATCAAGTACAGCAAGAGCGTATACGGCCTGGTCCTTATGATCCTTTATATCGTAATGGTCGCGGCGGTTGCCATTGGAGCGATCATCCTGATCGGAGCGTGTCTTACCGCATGTACGGATCCGACATGGTAAGGGAAGAGGGAAGATCAGATGAAAAAGAAATTGTTATTCTTCTTGCCGGCAGTGCTGCTTACGGCAATCACCCTGTTCTGGCTGTTCTATAAGGACGGCAGATGGTATGACTACAGGAGCGAGTGGCCTTTCGGACCTCTCCTGTCACTTCATCTTGTTATGCCGCTCTTTTATGCGGTGGCAGGCATAGTGAATCTGGTAATGCTTCTGATCAAGAAAAAGAAGGGGGCGGTGATCTTCTATTTGATCGCGTCGATAATAATGACGATAGTATGCTTCGTGGGACTTATGGTGTTTATAGTCTTCACGAGCGGAATGTAATAAGGGAATTTCAATAATGAAATAAGGGGGTAGAAATTATGTTATTTGATGCATTGGCAGGAGTAAGTGAGGAGTACAGGGACTATCAGCTGATACAAAGGGGACAGCTGCCGTTCAGGGCTCCCGCTACGGAAGAAGAGATAAGGGCACTCGCGACTCTTAACGGATCGTCGGCGAAGGACGCAAAGACCATCTATATCGTCGGTGGTGCTATTGCAGCTCTCGGGATCGTGTGCTTGATCTGTAGGCAGTTAGGTGGTATCGTACTTATCTTGTTCGGACTTATGGTCATCGGATGCGGTGTGTTCGTGAATTTGCTGTCTAAACAGTCGAATCTCATCGCTACGGGAGTCTGTATCAAGAAGGAGATCCGTCATTCAGGTACGCGCAGTAACCATACCAGGAACACGAGCCGTTTTGTCGTATTCGCAGTTGACGGTCTTGATAAGTGTATCTGTATCGCTCACCCTGGGGCTGAAGATTATGACGATATCTTTGTAGGTGACAGAGTGCTTGTCATTAACAATATGGCTACGCTCCCGGCAAAGAAACTGGGATGACGTTTAAAGAAAAGGAGAGATAAAGTATGTTTGGTAAGTTATTCGGTAAGAAGAAAGAGACGAAAGTTAAGGCACCTGAGGCTCCTCAGTTGAATATCGAGGATCTTAAGAAGGTTGCTTCTTCCGTATCGGAGGAAGATAAGAACAAGATCATCGAACTTGTTGCCGCTGGTCGAAAGATCGAAGCCATCAAGGCCTTAAGGGATGCTACCGGCGTGGGACTTAAGGAAGCGATGGATATCATTGAGGACTATAAGACTTATTTCGGTTAAGTTTAAGTGATCGATACGGTCGGCTTCTTTCTTTGAAGCCGGCCTTTTTATCTTTCGCCATGAAACCTCGGACTGCCGTTTGCGTATTATATGGTAAGTATGATATGAAAGGCAGGTACGCCGACATGAAAAAGATACTGCTTACTACACCGGTACTTACGCTTATAATTACAGCGGTGCTCGCACTGGTAGAGAACGTTGCGGGATTCGTCGTCGGGATCATCCCTTTGGGGATGGGAGGTGACTGTATGGCGGCCGTATCTTTGGGCGGAAATGTCGTGATGTATTCTTTTCCCGTGACAGCTGCAGGCGAGTCGGGCGGTGTCAGCTCGGAAGTGATATTCAACATTATCGTCTTCCTTATCGCATTTTGTGTCAGGACGCTGATCCTGCACCTTGCAGTCGGCAGAAAGCATAAGATCCGTCTGTTCCTGTCGGACTACGTGGAATAAGAACTTAGGAGTATAGAGCAGTGGAGTATATTAAGACAAATGATAAGGATAGCTTTTTCAAGGAGATGGCGGGGATCTGCTTTCAGGGTAACCGCCTGATCAAGGACCCTCAGGGTGAGGCAAAGCTCTTCGGCGATAATATCAAAGTGCCGTTTCTTTTTTTGTTCGCGGCGATGGTCATGCTCATCTGGATGACAGTCGAGCTTATCTTGGAATTTAATGTTCTCGGGCTTATATTGGTGATAGCTCTTTGTGCTTTTCTCATCTGGATCGGGAGATACTTTTACGCTTATTACTCCCTGATCAATATGTTTAAGAAGAACTATGTCGAAGATCTGAGCATCGAGTGCGATGCCGACGGTCTTACTCAGGTTGTCCCTTCGGGTACAAAGACTGTCTTCTGGAATTCCATTCAGGGTGTAAGGCTCTTTAAGTACACGATGGCTTTCGTTCCGAAGGAAAAGGGTGTCCCGTTCGTGATGCTTCCCATAGAGAATCTCGAGAATATCACTGCTTTTCTTAAGGAGAATGAGATCGATCTTCCTATTATCAGGAAATAATTTGCCAAAGTAAAAGAAGTAGTATATATCAGTAAATAAGTGCTTTTTGTCATAGCATGTTCTATGGCGTGTAGTATCCTTTTGGTGTTCGAATAATGAAAGGATAACTAATGGGTAAGAAAAGATCGATCGTTATAGATGAAAAGACTCCACTGCTGATACTTGCGGGGCCGATGTTCCTTGAGCTCTTTCTCAACACGATGCTCAATAACGTGGATACACTGATGCTCAGCCACTACGATGAGTGCGCGGTCGGAGCAGTCGGTAATGCCAACACGATCATGTTCATGATGAATATCCTCTTTAATGTCATCGCGACGGCTACGAGTGTAGTCGTAGCCCAGTACCTCGGGGCCAAGCGGTATGACAAGATGAACATGATCTATACTCTCGCTGTCGGAGTGAATCTCGTCTTCGGTATCGTACTAAGCGGCATATTCTGCCTTGCTAATCCGCTGATAATGGATCTCCTGAACGTGTCTCCCGAGATGCGCCCTTATTCGATGACCTATATCTATATAGTAGGCGGTGCGGGCTTTATAACCGCGGTATTTAACGTCATGCTCCAGATCTTAAGGTGTAACGGATACCCCAAGATCGGTATGTATGTTTCGCTCGCGATAAATGTCGTAAATATCTTCGGTAACTATATGTTCCTCTACGGACCTTTAAAGCACTTAAATATGGGCGTTGCGGGTGTAGCGATATCGACGGTCGCCGCGAGGACCCTGGCAGTTGCCGCAGCTCTCGTATTTTTCTTTGCTTCGAAGATCGGCTGGCTCTCGATCCGTTTCCTTCGTCCTTTCCCGAAGAGCCTTCTTCTCAAGATGATAAGGATCGGCCTTCCGACGGCAGGCGAGAATCTTACATATAACCTTTATCAGACGACACTTCTTTCTTTCGTAAATTCGATGGGAAATGACGCGGTCAACGCGAGGGCGTTCTGCAATACACTGATCTCTTTCGCGATGATATTCTCGAATGCGTCAGCCATGTCCACGCAGATAATCACGGGCCATCTCGTCGGTGCGGGAAAGCCTGACCTCGCGTACAAGAGAGTGTTTAAGACCTTACGTACATCGATGCCGATCACTATCGCGCTCGCGTCCGCCAATGCGATCTTTGCGCGATATACTCTGCAGCTCTTTACCGATAATCAGAATATAATTATGCTCGGTCAGATGATCATGATCGCGGATATATTCGTCGAGATCGGACGCTGCCTTAATATGACTTTCGTAAACAGCCTTAAGGCCGCAGGTGCATACATGTTCCCGCTGGTCATCGGTATCATCTGTAACTGGGGATTAGGACTTACTGCCGGATACCTGACTGGTGTCGTCTTCGGAGTAGGCGTGGCAGGTATCTATGCGGGTACCGCGACCGACGAATGCATAAGAGGTCTGATCGTCATGTATTACTGGTATAAGAAGAAATGGTACGGCAAGTCCGTCGTTGAAAAGGCCTCTCGATAAAAGGTATAATCAGTATGGAAGAAGTTATGGGGCTTCTATGCTGTACTATCGGAGGTTTTTGTTATGGGCTTAGTTGTAAAAACTTTCAACAATGGTGACGTTATCGTAAAAGAAGGTGACATGGGCAGGAGCTTATTCCGCCTCGTAGAGGGAAGTGCCGATGTCATCACCGATCATGATACGAGCGATCCTTTCCGTCTTGCAGTTTTGAACGAAGGTGACTACTTCGGAGAGATGGCGATCTTTGAAGAGTGCCAGAGAAGTGCGACGGTAGTTGCCAGAGGTACGGTTCGTGCGATCGAGATACCCGAGGGTGAGCTTAATGAATTCATGACCGAGAATCCCGATGTCATCGTCGAGCTCATAAACCACCTCGGTAATAAGATCCAGGCAATGACTAATGACTTTAACGAGTCCGAGGCTCTCCTGAACAATCTTCGCGAAGCCGATGCAGGCAAGAAGCAGTCTCTCTTTTCAAAGATAAAGAAGCATATGGATCTTTATCAGGCTAACAAGGTCGAGATCTCTGAGCCTAAGGAAGATCCCATCCGTCAACTTTACGAGAGCATCTACAGGACGGGCGAGCATAATGTCGAGACATATAGCGGCGGATCGGTTATCTATAAGGCAGGTGATCCGAGCGACGCCATCTATATCCTTCACGACGGTAACGTCAACCTCTTCATCGGAGCGGGAACTGATGTGCTGTACACTGACTTGAAGTCCGTATCCGTATTCGGTGAGACGGGACTTGTTAATGAAGAAGCCAGGGAGCTGTCGGCAGTGACCGCTTTCGGAGATACGCTCATCGAGACCATCCGAAAAGAAGAGCTCGAGGCAGTATTTGCCACGAGCCCTGATAAGATCACGTTGATCCTTCGTATACTTTCGTATCGCCTGAGAAGACTTAATATCGATTTCCGTGCAAGATGCAAGGAGATCACCGAGAATTACGGTAACTGATAAGCTGTAACTTGCTCTGTTACTCTATGTTGCTCGAGGGTGCGGCTATGGTCGTTACCGGAGCCTGAGCTGCTGCCGGCTGAGCAGAGGACGAAGGCTTTGCACATCCGCACTTTCCGCAGAAATTAAATGCACAGAGAGTTCCGCATGTGGGGCAGGTCCATGTCGTATCGATGGGGCGTTGCTTTCCGCACTGTCCGCAGAAGTTCAGGTAATTGATAGTTCCGCAACTGCAAGTCCAGCTTCCAACTATGCTGGGCTTGTATACTGTCTGGACTTCGCCCGGGAGAGTGATGATGCAGAAGTCGTTCTTGGATGCTTTGAATACGATGATGAAAGATACGACGAACATCGCGATGACGTAGCCAATCCAGAGGAGTACGGCAAGTCCCGTAATGACATCTTCGCCCGATGATCTTCCGGCGAAGAGGATACCGTCGTAGAATCCGTGTACCAGGATCGGTGCGACCATGGACAGGATGAGGTTCGATGTATATGCGCTCTTATTATTCGTGACCTTTGCATACTTTGCCTTGCTGTAGAAGTAACCCATGAATACCGCGAAGCAAGCGTGTCCCGGAACTGCCGTGAACATACGAAGCAGTGCCGTGCTAAGACCGGAGGAGAATACATATCCGACATTCTCGATGCAGGCGAATCCGAGGGATACGAATACCGCATAAACGATAGCGTCGTAGCTGTAGTTATAGTGCTTGCTCTTCCATGTGATGAGCCTTAAGACGAGATACTTACCGAGCTCCTCGGCGGGACCTACTATGAAGATCGCGAGGATCAGTGCCTTTAAGATCGACTCGTAATAGAAGACGGCATTAAGGATAGCCTGGCCGATCGCTTCGCCGATGATCGCCGTGATGCTGGTAGCCATTCCTGCGAAGAAAAGTCCGATCAGAAGTCCGATGGGTTCCTTTTCCTTCTTGTCTTTTAAATAGATAAAGATCAACAGTGCGATAACCGGGATCAACGCCAACGCAAATAACATACTCTTCTTCTCCTAACCATATACATATATGGTTGAATAGTACACCAGGTCATCGGGTTCGTTCAATAATATTTTATCTTTTGGGAATATAGGCTTCGGCGAGCTTTAAGATATCGTCCGTATAGATGTTGCCGCCGAGCATGTCGACCGAACCGTCAGGTCCGAAGGAGAACGATCTGATATCGGTCGGGTCTTCCTCGTAGGGAGAATACTCTTTTGTGGTGTCGCCAAGATATTCGCTAAGATACTTGATCGCATTGCCGCTCGGGAATATGACGTTGCCTTCGCCTGTCGGGAATCCCAGGTAGTCGAGCTCGCGAAGTATCTCGCGCGTCCTGTTGTTATAAGGATTATCGTCTTCGCGGCTCACGAGCCATGCGGGGGAGAATCTTACGCTGATCGGAGTTTCTCTGAGGCACTCGGCGAAATGCTTAACGGGTGCGAGCGGGATCGTCTCCTGATGAAAAGCATCGACTGATAAGAGGAGATCGTTGACGCCTGCGTTTACAAGTCGCGCCGCCGTCTCTTCGATCTTCTTATAATCCTTGGAAAAGTAGCCGTTCGTTATGAGCTGTCGGTGAGTGATATTGAGCTTTGTCGCTTCGCTGTGGATCGCGCATACAGTGTCGGGGTAGAGCAGAGGCTCGCCGCCGAAAGTCATGAGCGACGTGATGTCGTAGTTCTCGCAGAGGGCGCGGACTGTCTTTACCGCAGTATCCGTATCTATGTGCTCGCTGAAGCCGGTGTGGTCGCCCTCGGAGCAGTGCTTGCACTTTCCCGTGCACGCCAGCGTGATAACAAATTCGATCCTGTTTGCATTCTTTAAGTATTCGTTCATGATCGCCACCTCATGTATGTAGTATAGCTCAAAGCAGATATGCTTGCTGCCGATGTCTGCTAACGAATCAGCGGTGGAACAGCGGCGGGCCAAAAGTCGCTGATTCCGTCACCTGTTTTCAGATAGGTGACTAATTTGGCGAAAAATGAAGGATTCGCAGAATCGGTCACCAGAGCGGGTTTTCAGTGACCGATTTGGTGACTAATGGTCAAAAATCACCAAAATGGTCACCGGTGAAGCTTCTCAGTGACCGATTTGGTGACTCCGCCCGCGCGCTCGTGAAAAGTCGTAAGAAACGTCGTTTTTCAATACGATTTATTTAACGTAATCTTCGTAATACATAATTCTGTTAAAAATATCATGCTGTTTTTTTACAGAATTAGCGATAAATGATCTTCTGTTAAACGGGACCACGAAAATCTTTCAAAGAATCTTCTGAAAGATGAGTTATGTTAAAAGCGGCGGCCGACATGGAGGCGGATCACTTGCTGTGGCGGCGAGACCTGCGGTTCCCACAAATGCGATTTCGAGAGATTGTTTACACCTTTTCTATGGCGCCGATTCACACAAGTGCGGGATTTCCAAAATGTTTGAACCATTCGGCTGTTAAAAGCTCAAACAAAGGCTGATATTTTGAAATGTGTGAACCATTCTGCCGTGCTTAGTGTAAACAAGTCGGGAATTCGAGAGTTGTGGGAACTCAAGCGGGTAAAAAGGTTCAAACAATCGTCAAAAAACAAAGTTGTGGGAACAGCCGCTTCGCAAAAGGTGTACACAAACAGCAAATAGTAGACATGTGTGAACTGCGGCTGTCTCGCACCTCGGAAACTCGGAAGCATTATCGCGATATTGTCGCGTGGAAAAGCTGACAAATTTTCAACATCTTACTGAGGAAACCGAAGAATTTTTTGCATTATAACAAGAAAAGTAAAATATCCTATTGATATTAATTTTCATGAGTGCTACTATCGGTTTCATTATTCAAAATTTCAAAGCGAATAAAGTGGTATTAAAATGAAAGGGGATACAGATATATGAATGAAGTAAAACTGACTACAAAAGCTCTGAACAGACTTCAGGATCTTAACATTTCCGAAAACGATATTCTCCTGTCATCTCCGATCGACCTTTCCTTTGACGGGAATTACATTAAGGGGTATATCGCAGTCACCAAGGACAAGCTCGGAGTTCTGACAATGACACTCCCTGCGGGAACGATCAATTACTTTCGAGGTGCGGACAGAGACGATGATCTTGTCGATGAAGAACCGGGCGATTATGAGATCGCCGTTTACGAACTTGATAAGCTTGCTCACATCCGACTCGATAGTTTTATCGGGTCGAATGTTTTATGTGGAGAATATTCGGGAGAGTTCATCAACATCGCTGCATTTACGAACAGATATCAGCAGGAGATGAACGTACTCTTCAGGAAACTCAAGACCTATCTTCACGGCGGTGAGCTCACGGCCGCGGAGGAAAAGGAAGAGAAGGATGAGGAGGATACCGAGCTCGAAGAACAGAAGAAGAGCAAGCGGTCGATCTTCGGAAGGACGCTCAAGTACTTCCTTCGTTATAAGACGCAGGTCGCACTTCTTTTCCTGACTTACCTTGTTTCGGGTGCGGTCAATATCGCTTGGCCTTACCTTACGGGTAAAGTCCTGTTCGATCACATAATCGCGAAGGATGATGATTTCCTCGGAAGGTTCGGTCTCGCGGGACAGTTCATAACGGCGCTCCTAGTCGTTGCGATCGTAATGGTTTTGGCAAGACTCATCCAGAGCCTGTCGAACTATCTTCAGATATTCGTCATGGCGAGAGTCGCGAGCCGCATGTCGCACGATATCAGGACTGACGTATTCGATGCAATGAGCAAGCTCTCATTAAACTTCTTCGTCAACAAGCAGACGGGTGGTCTCATGACGAGAGTCTTGAGTGATTCGGATCGCGTACGTGAATTCTTTATCGACGGACTTCCGATGATATTCGTTCACAGCATAACGATCATCGTGACCTTTACGGTGATGTACAGGCTCAACTGGAAGATGGCGCTCATCGCGTGCATACTCCTGCCGCTCCTTGTATTCATGACGGTAAAGCTCAGGCCCGGACTTTGGACATTGTCAGGTAAGAGACACCGTGCCGAGAAGGCGGTAACAGGAAGAGCCAACGACAACCTCACGGGCGCGAGAGTCGTAAAAGCTTTCGGTCAGCAGGATAACGAGATCAGGAGATTCGAGCATCCGAGCGATAACCTCCGCGAAGCAGAGATCAATATCGTAAAGCTTCGTAACAGGTTCGCGATCCTCTATAACATGGTGCAGGAAGTATCGAGCATCTGGATCTGGCTCATCGGTGTATTCTTTGTCCTTAAGACTCACGAGATCGAGCTCGGCGTTCTGATCACTTTCGTAGGATATGTTGCTCAGCTCAACGGTCCCATGAACTTCTTCTCATGGGTATTCAGGATGTGGTCGGACAGCATCAATTCCGCGGAGAGATTGTTCGAGATCATAGACGCGATCCCGGAGATCCGCGAGAAGGAAGACCCTGTAAGGCTCACTGCTCCGAGGGGTGAGATCGAGCTTAACAATGTTACATTCGGCTACAGGGTCGGAAGACCTGTCCTTAAGGAGATCAACATCAAGATCAAAGAGGGCGAGATGCTCGGTATCGTCGGAAGGTCCGGCGCGGGTAAGTCGACTCTCGTTAACCTGATCTCGAGGCTCTACGACGTTAACGAAGGATCGATAAAGATCGACGGCACTGACGTAAAGGATTTGGCTCTTACGGACCTGAGGCGCAACGTTGCGATGGTATCGCAGGATACGTATATCTTCATGGGATCGGTAGCGAAGAATATCGCTTACGGTAATGAGGATGCGACAAGAGCTGATATCATCCGTGCGGCAAAGCTCGCAAGTGCGCATGAGTTTATCTCAAAGCTCCCCGACGGATACGATACGATCATCGGATCTTCGGGTAAGGATCTCTCGGGCGGAGAAAAGCAGCGAATCTCCATCGCGAGGGCGATACTTGCGGATCCCAAGATCCTGATCCTCGATGAGGCAACGGCGAGTGTTGATACTGAGACGGAGAAGGCTATCCAGCATTCCCTTAAGTATCTCGTTCAGGGCAGGACGACGCTCTCGATCGCACACAGGCTCTCTACTCTTCGTGATGCGGACAGGCTGATCGTCATTGACGGCGGCAGGATCGTAGAGGAAGGAACCGAAGAAGAACTCAATGCTCTGGAGAATGGTATCTACCATAATCTCTTGGAGCTTCAGAACAAGGCCATGTCGCTCAACATGGATTTTTAACGGAAATACAGGAGGGAAACATGTCAGACAATGCAACGATAGATATGTATGAGAAGCGTGCAGAGGAAATGACTGCCACGCATCTTATCACGGATAAGGCAAGATTTACTCAGACAGAAGGCGGTTTCCTGAGTCTGGAAAATGACGGGAAGTTCTACGACAGGGTAAAGGTAGTTAGGCTCTTTCCTTTCTCCGATGCCAACAAGTATATCTCGGTAAGAGAGCACGATAACGGCAACAGGGAGATCGGTATCATCGAGGACCTCGAGAAGATGTCCGAGGAGACTCAAAAGCTCATCGAGCATCAGCTCAATCTCTGCTACTTTACGCCCGTGATCAGCAAGATCTTTAAGATCAAGGATAAGTACGGATACGCATACTTTCATGTAATGACCGATAAGGGCGAGTGTAAGTTCGCGATCAACATGGGATCCAATGCGGTAACGAAGCTTTCCGATACGAGACTCATCATCATGGACGTTGATGAGAACCGCTTTGAAATAAGGGATGTAGATCAGCTGTCCCAGAAGGAAAGGAGGATGCTCGATTTGTTCCTGTAAATCGTGATGTACTTTATATGATATTACGTTATGAACTTCCGCCTCAGGCAGAAAAGCTCATAGAGCTTTCGGGCGACGAAAGGATCTACTACGCGGTACCGATCGATCTTGATGATGACGGTAACTGGACAGATGACAGATTCCTCGTTGTCACGACCCGCAAGGTCTGCGTGATAAGCGGAGATAAGATAAAGACATATGAGATCAGCGCGCTGAGTAAGGCGAAGGCTGAGCCCGGCGTCGGCAGCGGTATCCTCACCGTAGACGATATGGGTACGGGCAGGATCCTCGCTCATTATTCGGCGAAGCATCTGAGCCGCTATGCCTATGTGGCAAGAGGAATCAACATTCTCATATCGGGAAGGTTCGAAGAAGTTGAGAGCAGCGAATACGAAAAGATCTGCCCTCACTGCGGACACGTTATCCCGGGAACGAGCGAGTGCCCGAAGTGCTCGGGCAAGGGAAGCCATTTCGGAGTCTTCGTTAAGCTCGTCATGAGCTATAAGAAGGATTTCTTCGGAGTATTTCTCACGATGGTCCTGGTAGCCATTGCGACTCTCCTTAACCCCGAAGTGCAGAAGAATCTCATAAACAATGTCCTTCAAAAGGACGGCAGCCTCAAGACGGCATTTATGTATTTAGGACTCATGTTCGCATTAAGTGTCAGCATAGTCATAATAAATGTCACGAAGAGCAACCTCTCGGCGCGCCTCGGTGCCAAGATCGCAGGTGACCTTCGAAAGCAGCTCTTCGAGAAATACCAAAAGCTCCCCTTGAGGTTCATAAACGAAAGAAGACCCGGCGAGCTCCTTAACAGGATCACCGAAGATACAAAGTTCGTAAGCGGATTCATGGCAGATATATTCTGTAATCTCTTCGCCATCCTCTTTATCTTCATATGGGATGTCATCTTCATGCTCGTCATCAATCTGAAGCTCGCGCTGATGACACTCGTGCTGGTACCCATCGTATCGGTACTGATGTTTCACTTTCAGAAGACTATCGGAAGGATCTATCATCTGCAGTTTAAAAAGAACGACGATGTCTCGAGCGACCTTCAGGATGTCCTCTCGGGTATGCGAGTAGTAAAGAGCTATGGCAAGGAGTCGCGTGAGTCCGGAAGGTTCAAGCTCTTATCGAACGGCCTCGCGTTTGTCCAGCAGAGGAATGACCGCTACTGGGCATTTAACGATCTTGTCATCAGCTCGATCATGGGTATGGGTCTTGTCATCGTAGTCTACTTCGGAGGCAGGGATGTCTTCGCTCAGAAGATGTCGGCAGGTGAGCTTTACCAGTTCATCTCCTATACGATCCTACTCTTCGCTTACGTCGGCTGGCTCGACAGGCTCCCGAGAGAATTCTCGAGACTTACGAGCTGCCTCGAGCGTATCTACGATGTCCTCGCTCAGGAAGTCAGGGAAGAGGATCCCGCTAAGCTTCAGGAAGTTGATATCAAGGGTGAGATCACTTTCGACCATGCGACATTCGGCTACAAGTCTTACCAGCCCGTTCTTTCGGATATCAATGCCGTGATAAAGCCGGGCGAGATGATCGGTATCGTCGGAGCGTCGGGTACCGGTAAGTCGACCCTCATCAATCTCCTGATGAGGCTCTATGAGACCGACGACGGAAGGATACTCGTAGACGGCGTCGACATGAAGGAGATAAGCAGGAATTCCTACCACTCCCAGCTCGGCGTCGTACTGCAGGAGACATTCCTCTTCTCGGGTACGATAATCGACAACATCAGGTTCTCAAGACCCGATGCATTGGTGGAGGAGATCATCAGGGCCGCTAAGCTCGCCAATGCTCATGACTTCATAAGCAGACTCCCCGATGGCTACAACACATATGTAGGTGAGAAGGGACATACGCTCTCTGGCGGTGAACGCCAGAGAATAGCGATCGCCAGGGCGATACTTACGGATCCCAAGATCCTGATCCTCGATGAGGCGACGGCGAGCCTTGATACGGAGAGTGAGTTCATGATCCAGACGGCTCTCGACAGGCTCACGAGGGGCAAGACGACATTCGCGATCGCACACAGGCTCTCGACCCTGAAGAATGCGGACAGGATCATGGTCATTGACGGTCACAGCATAGCCGAGATCGGTACACATGCAGAGCTGCTGAATAATAAAGGCATATATTATAATTTGTTTACAGCTCAAATGAGGTAATTTCTAAAAAACGGGCTCTTTTCTTAAGAAAAAATAAGGAATTGAGCCCGTTTTTGTGTTTACTTGGTCTAACCGCATAAAAGACCAAAAGTGAAGAGGTAAATCTTTGAACTCTTTGCAGGTGACATTTCAATTCATATTTGATAAGATGTTTTCGGTGAAAGGGAGACGAATTGGGAAACGTAGTATTTTCAGGTGTTTTCGGGTTTCCTCGGATCCACTCCTAAAACTCGTTTGACAATTTGTCGGAAAAACTTGAAAAAATATATTCATATTTTATTCACAAAAAGTTACCAATTTCATAACACTTCGGTTATAATGAGAATTGGTTCCCCGCGAACCCTTAGTATTAATGGATAACACAGGAGGCTCTTAATGACACTTGAAGCACTTTACAAAGGCGTCAATCTTTCGGACTACTACATCGGCAAGATAACGCAGGTTTACAGAAGCAGCAGTATTGCTGAGATCGATAATGATTCGATCATGACTGACAGGAGCAAGTTCAGCAGCTCATTCCGTCCTAACTCCATTAATTACTTTGTTATCATTGAATCTACAGAAGGTCTTTTCCTCGGTGAAGTATTCGAGAATAAGGCATCCGGTAAGGATATCCTTGACGGCAAGGGAACAGATGAGGATTTCCACGAGGTCTGCATCGATTCCGTAGCTTTCATGTCCGAGTCGGCAGAGAAGTTCGAGCTTGCAGGCTTTAAGTCCCTCGGTGTTACCGATAAGGTATATCTCGCAACAGATGAGATCTATCAGCTCTACCTTCAGTCCCTTGAGTTATCCAAAGAAAACGAGCAGCCTCTTCCTGCATTTGCTACATACGTAGACAGATCCAAGGCGGATGTTTACTTGAAGCCCAGTACACTCTTCAACCGTCACCTTATGTGTATCGGTTCCACGAACAGTGGTAAGTCCACAACAGGTCTTGCTATCCTTGAGAAGGTCATCTCCACAAAGAAGAAGGCTCTTATCATCGACCCTACTGGTGAGTACAGAGACGCTTTCACAGACGATGAGATCACAAAGCTCACACTTGGTGTTGATACAACGATCTCTCCCAGCAAGATCACGATGGATCAGTGGGAGAAGCTCTTCGAGACAGAGAACAGCGGTCAGGGTGCCGTTCTTTCCGAGGCTATCACATCCCTTCGTTATATGAAGAAGGTCGGAGATGATTCTTACTACCTCAAGGTAGGTGCGAGCATCGACGAAGTTCAGGAGAACCTCGCATCAGTTTCCCATAAGGACACAGACTTCAATATCGAGCTCCTTCCCGAGCAGATCCAGGCTGAGTCCGTATGTGAGCCTGACAGAGACAACAACTACAACTTCAGATACTGCTACGATTCCCTTAAGGCTAACGCAAACGCTTCCCTTATCCAGAAGATCCAGTATCAGATGACAAATACAAAGTTCCTGAAGTTCTTCTCGAACGATCCCGAGATGTACAACCTCCTCGACGTAATCGACGAGTTCGTTCATCTTCCCGAGGCAAGCCTTTATATCGATACTTCCGCACTCGGTGCTGCTGAAGGTATCGGTGGAATGGTAGTTGACCTTGTAAGTAACTATGTAATCTCCAGAGAGGATACTCTTCCTTTCGTATTCTTCATCGATGAGGTTCACAGATATTCCAAGTCCAGATATTCCGATAAGGAATTCCACGGCGGACTTACGATCCTTTCCAGAGAGGGACGTAAGAAGGGTATCTTCCTTTACCTCACAACTCAGAACCCTAAGGACGTATCTCCCATCCTCTTCGGTCAGATCGGTACGCTCCTTATCCACAGACTCATGCTCAACGATGAGATCGAGACGGTTGCCAACCACCTTGACGATCACGGCATGAAGCACGTAAGAAAGCTCAATCAGGGTGAATGTATCCTTACGAGTGTTAACCTTCTTCACAATATGTATATACATGTTAAGAAGAGTGAGAGAACACAGTACAACGACACACCTCTCCTCTGATCGCTCAAATACAGAGTTTTCAAGGCCTCGGGACTTTCCTCCCGGGGCTTTTTGTTTGCATCGCTGTTTACAGGATTTCTAAATGATTACCAAACTATAAACGGGATTTACGATTATTCTCGTTTTCTTTACTGATTGGTAACTGATGGAAATTTCCCTCTATCTATAATGAAAACAGGTCCGTGAGGACGTGACTATATTAGAGATATCAGGGAGGCAACGTATGAGACTTGAAGAGCTTTATGAGGGCGTAAATCTGCAGGATTACTACATTGGAAAAGTTACACAGGTATACAGAAGCAACTGCATAGCACAGATCGATAATCTTGACATCATGTCTGCCAGGGACAGATTCGATAAATCGTTCCTTCCTAATACCATCAACTATTTTGTCATCATCGACTCGGTCATGGGACTGTTCCTCGGTGAGGTATTTGAGAATAAGGCATCGCGAAAGAATATCTTTGAGCTTACGACTCTTATGGACGAGACTCCGAGCGACTACCACGAGATCTGCATCGATACGATCGCGATCATGGGACCCGAGTCTAATAAGTTCGAGCTCGCCGGCTTTAGTACGCTCGGCATAAGTGACAAGGTCTATATCGCGACGGATGAGGTTTACAAGATCTTCCTTCGCTCGCTGGAGTTCACGGGCGGAGATGAGGCGCCGCTTCCTCCTTTCGCGACTTATATCAACAGGGCGCATGCTGACGTGTCCTTGAAGCCCAGTACGCTCTTTAACCGACATCTCATGTGTATCGGCGCTACTAACAGCGGTAAGTCGACGACAGCTCTTGCTATCCTCGATAAGGTCATCTCGTCAAGACGCAAGGCACTGATCATCGATCCTACGGGTGAGTACAGGAATGCCTTTACCGACGAGGAGATAACGAAACTGACGCTCGGTGTCGATACGACGATCTCCCCCGGCAAGATCACGATGGAGCAGTGGGAGAAGCTCTTCGAGGCAGAAAATGCCAGTCAGGGCGCCGTCCTTTCGGAGGCTATCACGTCTCTTCGCTACATGAAGAAGATCGGAGAGTCGTCGTACTACTCGAAGGTAGGTGAGAATATCGATGAAGTCCAGGAGAACCTTGCATCGGTATCAAAGGACGATACGGACTTTAATATCGAGCTTCTGCCGGCACAGATCCAGGCCGAGTCCGTATGTGAGCCCGACAGAGACAATAACTATAACTTCAGATATCGCTACGATTCGCTGAAGGCTAACTCCAATGCATCGCTGGTACAGAAGATCCAGTATCAGATGACGAATACGAGGTTCCTGAAATTCTTCTCGAACGATCCTCAGATGTATAACCTTTTAAGCGTCATCTATGAGTTCGTACAGCTTCCCGAGGCGAGCCTTTATATAGATACTTCCCAACTCGGTGCGTCCGAAGGTATCGGCGGCATGGTAGTCGATCTCGTAAGTAACTTCGTAATGTCGCTCGATAATATCCGTCCTTTCGTATTCTTTATCGATGAGGTCCACAGATACGCGAAGTCGAGATATTCGGATAAGGAATTCCACGGCGGACTCACACTCCTCGCAAGAGAGGGCCGTAAGAAGGGTATCTTCCTCTACCTTACGACCCAGAACCCCAAGGATGTATCGCCGATCCTCTTCGGTCAGGTAGGTACGATGCTGATCCACAGGCTGATGCTCAATGACGAGATCGCGGTAGTAGAGAGCCATCTTGATGACTATGCGATAAAGCACGTCAGAAAGCTCAATCAGGGTGAGGTCATCCTCTCAAGCGTTAATCTCCTCCATAACATGTTCATCCATGTTAATAAGAGTGAGAGAACTCAGTATAACGATACTCCGCTCCTCTAATACTGCGTATCAGTTTAAACGAAAGGGGCTCTTCACAGCGAAGGGCCCTTTTATCGTGTCAGAGATCATTATTCTTTTGTTCATTCCTTCTTTACAAAGAAGGCTCCCCGACTGATGCAACGGAAACCCCGAGGATGTTAAAATATAAGGGCAGGTAAAGGCATTCTTAGGTTTGGCGAAACCGTGAGGGGCAAGAATGGTTTATCGAATAGAATTTGATATCGCAGCGGTATTTGTTACGCTGTTCATGTTATATTTCATAGTCTTCAAGAAAGGCTTGAGTAAGCATGCCAATCGTGTCTTCCTCGGCATGCTCGTGCTTAATTTTGTTTCCGAGATATCAGACATCAGTGCATCGCTTACGGATAATGACCCTCAATACTATCCGTTCTTTGTCCAATGCTTCTGGAACTATGTCTATATCCTTGCGCACATCCTAACAGCCTATGCGCTGGTCATATATGTTTTCTACCTTATAGGATATGAAAAGAGTAAGAGAAATGCTCTGACGGCGGCCTCGGTGCCTGTCATGATCGAGATCCTGCTTCTCGTTACTAATCCTTTCCACAGCCTGTTATTCTACTTTGATGCGGAGAGGAGATATTGTCACGGACCGGTCTTCGGACTTTTGTATATGACGGCATTGGCCTATATGATTTATTCCTGCTATCTGGCGATACGTCACAGGAGAGGTATATCCATACCTAAGGCAAAGGGTCTCGTGTTCTTTATGATGATCTCCATGATCCCCATAGTCATTCAGATCTTCTTCCCGTATTATCTGCTGTCGCTGTTCTTCGAGGCTATTGGCCTTATGGGTATCCTTTTTACTATCGAGAATAAGGATGACATCATAAATCCCACGACCGGTATCCTTAACAGGTTTGCTCTGCAGACCGCACTTGACCGTGCGATGATCACGGGCGGTCATACACTGATCCTCTTTAAGATCCCGAACCTTAACTACTACAACAAGATGATAGGCTTCGAGAACATGAACGGCATCCTTAACAGGATCTCAAGCTGGCTCGAGAAGATGTTCTCCTCCTATTCCGTATATGATTGCGGCCGCGGACACTTTGCGGCGCTCTGTGACGGCATCTCAGAGGAGGCAGTTGATAAGATACGATCCGAGTCGATGGCCCGCTTCGAGAAGCCCTGGGGCAAGGGAAAGTTCTCGCTCATCTTCCCAGTGCAGTTCGGTGTTATACATCTGCCCGATGATGCCAAGACAGTGGAGAATCTCTTCATGATCATTGATGCGCCTTTCGACGGAAAGCTTTCGACTGAGCTCGATGCAGGTAAGGTCATTGCGGATTATGAGAGAAATGTACTGGTAGAAAGACTTATCGACAAGGCATTGAAGAATAAAAGCTTTGAGGTCTACTACCAGCCTATCTGGAATTACACGACAGGCAAGGTACAGTCTGCCGAGGCTCTGTGCCGCCTTATAGATGACGAATACGGCATGATCCCGCCCGATGAGTTTATTCCCGTATCCGAGCGTAACGGCTCTATCCTCGAGATCGGAAAGTTCGTATTCGACGAAGTATGCAGATCCTATAAGGAGGACAGGTTCAAGTCATTAGGTATCGAATATGTCGAAGTCAATCTCTCTGTCGTTCAGTGTATGAGCAGGGACCTTAAAGAGGAATTCGATGCGACACTCGAGAAGTATTCTCTTGATGCCGAATGCATAAACCTCGAAATCACGGAGTCTGCAACGACTCAGAACAGGAAGATTCTCCTTGATACTATCGAGACATTAAAGTCCCGCGGATTTACATTCTCGCTCGACGATTACGGCACGGGTTATTCCAATATCACATATATGTATGAGATGCCTTTCTCGATCATAAAGATAGATAAGAGTATCCTCTGGAAAGCTATGGATCCCGTGACGGGTGAAGGTCAGAGGAATGCCGTCATCTATCTTGAGAATACGGTAAGGATGCTGAAGGACATGGATTACCACATCCTGGTCGAGGGCGTTGAGACACTTGAGCAGAAGATGTTCCTCGAAAAGCTCGAGGTTGACTATCTTCAGGGATATTATTTCTCCAAGCCCGTAAGGAAGCAGGTCTTTACGGATTATCTGAAGGTGGTGAACGCATGATGGTACTGGGCTACTACATCACGATATGCGTTCTGTCGATCATATGCTGTGTCATCTATTACTGGAAGAAGCGCAGTTACTATTCGGTAAGATATACGCTTATATTCATGTTCGCCTTCCTTGCGCAGTTCTGCTATGTGCTGCTGGCATTGTCGCGTGATGTCAGGGAAGCTCTGGTCATCAATAAGTTCCTCTATATAGGCGGATGTTATCTGCCTCTTGTGGGACTTCTGCTCGTATTCTCGATCTGCAAGATCGGTATGCCGAAGTGGGTGCATTTCGCTCTGATGTTATTCGCTTCGCTTGTATATTGCTGTGTATTGACTGCCGGCTATCTTCCGATCTTCTATAAGAGCGTTGACCTCGAGATCCGTGACGGAGTGGCTGTCCTTGTTAAGGAATACGGACCGCTTCATTTCATGTTCTTAGCCGAGATCGCATTCTTCTTTATAGCGACTTTATTTGCACTTTTGTACGGCTGGTTTAAAAAGCCTAACGTCTCGAGGAGGAATCTCCTGATCGCCGCCTTTATGCAGATGTTTTCGATCTTTGCTTACTTTGTAGGCAGGATGATCACCAAGGAGATCGAGTGGATGGCTTTGGCGGATCTTGTCGATGAGATCGGATTTCTTCTCATAATGGATCGTGTCGGACTTTACTTCGTAGACGATATGGTCAGCAGTTCGCTCTTAAAGGACGGTCAGTTCGCATATATCTCGCTGGACTACAAGAGGCGTTACCTCAGCGCCACCGATGCGGCAAAGAAGATTATCCCCGAGATAGCGACAAATCACGCTGATCGCATTATCGAGTCGGATGAGATACGCGAGCTGTTCGATAAGTGGATCGACGGATTCGAGAAAGAAAACGTATCCAAGACTCATATCTACAGGAAAGATGACTTTATCTATACGATCCGAGTGGGTGATCTTTATGACGGCAGCAGGAAGAGAGGATATCTTCTTGAGATAACCGACGATACCGCTCATCAGCAGCACCTCGAGTGGATCGAGAAGTATAACAAGGACTTAAACAGCGAGCTCAAGGCGAAGACGGAGCTGATACGCGAGTTGAGGCACGGGGGAAGTGCATAGAGCATCGGACCAGCATCTTTCAGCAACGCAAAGACATTCAGCCGACATTGAGGCAAAATTCAGGTATTGGTAAATAACATCCGAAATTTCAGGTTGGTTTTAAGTTACCCGTTTATCTTTAAGTCAAGAAACGATCGACGGAAAAGGAGAAAGCGACCATGAGATATACGGATGTTTTTAAGAGATATGAATTTAAATATCTCCTCACGGGAGAAGAGAAAGAACTTCTCCTCGATGCTATGAAAGATCATATGCAGATCGATGAGTACGGTAGGACGATCATCAGAAATATATACTACGATACACCTGATATGAGACTTATCAGAACATCACTCGACAGGCCTGTATATAAGGAGAAACTGAGAGTCAGAAGCTACTCGAAAGTAACAGGTTCGGATCCGGTCTTTATAGAGATCAAGAAGAAGTATGATGGCATCGTCTATAAAAGGAGAATCGCCGTCCCCGAGCATCAGACGACGGACTGGCTTTCGGGTGAAGCGGATAAGCCCTTTGATTCCCAGATAGCTAACGAGATTGAATATATGAGAAGCTACTATCGTGACCTTCGCCCGGCGTGCTTCCTGTCTTACGAGAGAGAAGCTTATAAGGATCTTAGCGGCGGAGACTTAAGGATAACGACAGATCATAATATCCTCGCAAGGACTGACAGGATGTCGCTTAAAAGAGAAGTCGGCGGGACCGCAGTTATAGGGAAAGATCTGACATTGCTTGAGATAAAAACGGCAGATGCTTACCCCATGTGGCTCATAAGATTCCTTACGGATAACAAGATATCAAAGACATCTTTTTCAAAGTACGGAGAGTTTTATAAGACGGTTATCTTTCCCGAGATGACGGGAAAGATAAAAGCAACGGAAGAGAAGGGAGGATTGCTCTATGCTTAATAACATCTTTGCCGGATTATTTGATTCGGGTCTTACGGCTACGATATCTGTAACGAACTTTATCATCTGTATAGTATCGGCTCTGGTGCTCGGACTTATAATGTCACTTGCCTACAGCTACAAGAGCACATCTTCGAAGAGCTTTGTCATGACACTTGCAATACTTCCGGCACTTGTTACGGTAGTGATCATGATGGTAAACGGCAATATCGGCGCGGGTGTAGCGGTAGCCGGAGCATTCTCACTCATTCGCTTCAGATCGGCTCAGGGATCGGCCCGTGAGATAGCTGCGATATTCCTCGCGATGGGTA
The DNA here is from genome assembly GCA_900111435.1 of Ruminococcaceae bacterium KH2T8. Taxonomy (NCBI): domain Bacteria; kingdom Bacillati; phylum Bacillota; class Clostridia; order Eubacteriales; family Oscillospiraceae; species Ruminococcaceae bacterium KH2T8. The sequence continues at coordinate 483,318 of FOIY01000001.1, read as the reverse complement.
CGGGACTTATAACCGGTATGGGCTATATCGGATATTCGGCACTTTTTACGCTTATCATGTGTGCGGTCTTCATGGTTTACTCGGCAGCGGTGTTCGCAGAGGCTTCGGAGGCCAACGAGCGCACGCTTCGTATAACGATCCCCGAGGATCTCGACTACACGGGAGTATTCGATGAAGTGTTCTCAAAGTATACGACGACAGCCGTATTGGGTTCAGTAAGGACGACAAATATGGGAAGCATGTTCAAGCTCAGATACGATGTCACATTAAAGGGCGATATCAGCGAGAAGGAGTTTATAGATAAGCTTCGCGAAAGAAACGGCAATCTTGAGATCTCGATGTCACTTAAAGAGACGGCAACATCGGGCGAACTGTGATCCAAGGGAGGATAAGAAGATGAAAAGATTTAACATGAACAAGAAGATTGCAGCGCTTATAGCAGCGCTCCTTGTAGCGGGTGTGCTCGCGGCGTGTTCGGGGAATATTGCTTCGTCGGAAAGCAGCGTTTCGACAACCGCAGAGGAAACGACGGTTGCTTCTGAGACTTCAGTTTCGGAGACATCTTCCGATACGACTTCCGCTGCGACATCTGCCGATGATCTTGTATCAGATCGTGATATGGATCCCTCGTACGATGAAGAGAGCGCGGTTGCCATAACTTTAAATGGTGACTCTGCGACTTCTTCCGACAGCGCCGGAGTGACAGTCGAAGACGGCACGGTCACCATAACCGCTCAAGGAACATATATCATCTCCGGTACATTATCTGACGGTCAGATAGTAGTTGATGCAGGTGATGAAGATAAGATACAGCTTGTATTGAGAGACTGCGATATCACGAGCTCCGATTCTGCTCCGATCTATGTAAAGAATGCCGATAAGGTCTTTATAACACTTGATGCGGGAAGCGAAAATACACTTACGAACGTCGGAGCTTTTGAGGCGGATGGTGATACAAATATCGACGGTATCATCTTCAGTAAAGATGACCTTACGATCAACGGTCTTGGAGGGCTTACCATCAACACTTCTGACGGAAACGGCATCGTATGCAAGGACGAACTGGTGATCACAGGCGGATCGCTCCTGATCGATTGCTCCAAGAGTGCGATCGAGGCTAACGATTCCATCGTGATTACAGCCGGTTCGATCACTGTGACATCTTGTAACGACGGACTTCATGCCGAAAACGATGATGATGATACACTGGGATTTATCGTTATAAGTGGCGGTACATTTGATATCACGGCTGCTGATGACGGTATACATGCAGTAAGTACTATCACGATCGAAGACGGAAATATAACCGTTACCGCGGCTGAGGCTATCGAAGGAACATGCGTGACGATAAACGGCGGAACTTTATCTCTTACAGCATCGGATGACGGAATCAATGCTGCGCAGAAGTCCGATTCTTATACTCCGACGATCGAGATCAACGGTGGCGATATCACTATAGTCATGGGAGAGGGCGATACTGATGCGCTTGACTCAAACGGAAACCTCATCATCACGGGCGGTACGATGGATATCACGGCTACATGGCCTTTTGACTATGACGGAACGTGTGAGTTTACAGGTGGCACGATCACAGTGAACGGATCGCAGGTCGATACTATCACCAACCAGTTCGAAGGCGGCCCCGGCGGAATGGACGGTCAAAGTGGTATGGGCCCCGGTTACGGTTCGATGCCTGATGATTTTGACCCTGCGGATACGGGCACGCCTCCCGACGGATTTGATCCGTCAAACGGCGGTGGTGGTCAGCCCGACGGTAATCCTCCCGATGCTATGCCGCAGGGCGGCGCTCCTCAGGGACGCCCGGTCGACGGAGGAAACGGTAATTCATAAAGAAAGATCAGTAGCCTTCTTATAAGATAAGCCTCTCGAAGTGCCTTTGCAGCATGCCGGGAGGCTTTCGTATGGCGGGGGGACTTTCGAACAGGTGCCCGAAAGTCACTAAATGAGTCACCGAATCTTATAAATAGTGACACTTTCAGTGAATTATCGCATAAAGAAACTAAATGTTTCCATGCGGATCATACAACTGTTCCTGTATAATCTGGTTATATGCTTCAGGAACGGAGAAAGCTATGAAAAACTTCACGTTATCTAACGGTATTACTACCCCCGCAGTCGGTTACGGTTCTTATCTGTCGACTGCAAAGAGCGGTAAGGACGTCATAAAGGATGCGCTCGACGCAGGATACAGATATATCGACACCGCAAGGATGTACAAGAACGAAGCGGAGATCGGCGAGGCTCTTTCGGAGTATCCGATTAAGAGAGAAGAACTCTTTATCTGCAGCAAGGTCTGGCCGACCGAGCTGTCGCGAGAAGGCGTGATGAACTCTTTCGAAGGGTCGCTCAATGACCTGAGGACCGACTATCTTGATCTGTATCTCATCCACTGGCCCAAGTATGCCAAGGAAGATCCTAAGTGGCTCGATAAAGTCCTCGAGGCTTGGAGCGTAATGGAGGATCTTTACGATGCGGGAAAGATAAAGGCGATCGGCGTATCGAACTTCCTTCCTCATCATCTGCGCCCGATGCTCGAGGAGGTCAAGGTAAAGCCTATGGTAGATCAACTCGAGCTCCATGCGGGATATATGCAGGAATATACTCTCGCGTATCTCGCGAAAGAAGGGATCCTTCCGCAGGCATGGAGTCCTTTGGGAAGAGCAAGACTTATCGCTGATCAGAGGGTTCAGGCGATTGCCGATAAGTACGGTAAGAGTACTGCACAGGTGCTTTTAAAGTTCCTCGTACAAAGAGGTATCCCCGTTATCCCGAAGGCGTCGAGCATAGAGCGGATGAAGGAGAATCTCGATATATTCGATTTTGAGCTCACGGAAGATGAGATATCGTTCCTGTCCTGTATCCCCGAAGCCGGATGGTCAGGCGAACATCCGGATCTCGGTGTAGAATAAGATTATGAGTTATCTCTGATTTCAGGTAGTTTTCAGGTTGACGGAATATTATCTGTATCAGGAGGAGTCGAAATATGCGTGTACTGATAGCGGAAGATGAAGTCTCAACAGCTAAGGCTCTCAAGGTCCTGCTCGAGAAGTCGAAGTTAGCGGTCGATATCGTACATAACGGTACCGATGCCTGGAGCTATGTCTCATCAGGCTCGTATGAAGTAGTCGTCCTCGATATAATGATGCCCGGCATGAGCGGACTTGAAGTCCTTACGAAGATGCGCCGCGCGGGTAATAAGACTCCCGTCCTGATGCTCACGGCAAAGGCCGAGATAGAGGACAGGGTCGCGGGACTCGATGCGGGTGCTGATGACTACCTGCCGAAGCCTTTCGCGACATCTGAGCTGATTGCCAGGGTAAGAGCTCTCGGGCGCAGGAGCGAAGCATATTCCGATACTCTTCAAAAGCTGGGTAATCTGACCCTCGACGGCAACCGCTACGAGATGAAGGTCGGCGATAAGAGTGTGAACCTTACGAATAAGGAATATCAGCTGATGGAGCTCTTTATAAGCCATCCGGGATTCGTATTTTCGACTGAACATCTGATGGATAAGATCTGGGGACTTGATTCCGAGTCCGAGATCGACGTCGTATGGACTCATATAGGATTCGTGCGAAAGAAGCTGCGCAGCCTCGACGCTGATGTTGAGATAAAGACGATAAGAGGAGCGGGCTATTCGCTGGAGGTGACCGGATGCTGAAGAAGATGCGCCTTCGCATGATAATGTCATCGATGCTCTCTTATCTTGCTGTCATCGTATTTATTGCTGTGCTCGTTAATGTCTGCGACTATTTCGTTACTACGAGGAAGGTCGACCAGACACTTTCGTATATATTGAGCTTTGAGCAGAGGATCCCCGATCCCGTGGGACGTCCCGATCAGCAGCCCGGAATGAACGAAGCTCCGCCTCCCGGAGACTTTATGGAGATGCCCAATATCGAGGAGAATTATATGACGAGATTCTTTGTCGTAAGGTTCGACTCGAATGAGGATGTCATCTTTGCTTCCACGGATTATATCGCTTCCGAGAATGAGACGTCTGCGATCGAACTTGCAAGGCGTGCATTAGACGGCGGATCCGAACACGGATATATGGACGAATACCGCTATGTAGTAGAGCAAAACGGTGACACGACCGTAGTCATATTCCTTAATGCGGGCAGGGAGATACAGTATATGAAGTCATTGGGATCCCTGTCTGTCGGCGTTGCTTTCGTGAGCCTGATACTCGTATTTATCCTCGTAGTCCTGACCTCGAAGAGAGCGATCAGGCCGATCGAAAATAACATTAAGCAGCAGAAGAGGTTCATAACCGATGCGAGTCATGAGCTCAAGACTCCGCTCACGTCTATCTCGACGAGCATTGACGTACTCGAGATGGAGCATGGAGAAGATGAGTGGACGGGTAATATCAGATCGCAGATCGGCAGGATGACAAAGCTCGTGAGCGAACTCGTCATGCTATCAAGACTCGATGAAGATATGCCGCTTCCCGATAAGGAATCCTTCTCCTTGAGTAATGCCGCATGGGAGATCGCCGAGGTCTACGAGCCTCAGGCAAAGGCGCAGGATAAGGATCTTCAGACAGATATCGAAGATGATATCGATATGACAGGAGAGAAGTCGTCGATCCAGCAGCTCTTCTCGGTGCTCCTCGATAATGCGATCAAGTATTCGAACGATAAGGGACGCATAGCGTTCAGCGTCCGAAAGGTAAAGGGCAAGATAACGATCAGGGTATCTAATCCCTGTAACTACGATGTACCGCCTGATACGGACAGGCTCTTTGACAGATTCTACAGACCCGATGAATCGAGAGAATCCAAGACGGGCGGAAGCGGAGTCGGACTTGCGATCGCAAAGGCGGTTGCCGAGGCTCACGGCGGAGAGATCTCTGCCGAATGTCCTGACGGCAAAAATATGACGATAGAAGTAGTGTTTTGATCTCATCTCATTTGGTATTATAAAAAGGTCAGAAGTCTTTTATATCTGAAGATGAGGGAGGAACATTTATGAAGAAGTGTGCATTTTGCGGATGCGATAATTCCGATGATTCTAAGTTTTGCGTAAATTGCGGTACGTCGTTGCCCGAGGCGGCAGCAACTCCCGTTGAGCCCGTAGTGGCAGCAACTCCCGTAGCCGAGCCCGTTCCGGTTCATGCTGTACCTGAGGCGCCTAAGCCCCAGCCTCAGCCCGAATATCGCTCTGCCATAGATCCTCAGCCGGTAACTGCACCCGCACCCGATTACGGATCTTATAACTATGGAAATAACACGACTGCAGCGGCACCTGCGTCTGCAGCTCCGACATATAACCCGAAGCCGGCAGCGCAGAAGACCAACGGTCTTTGCATCGCGGGATTTGTCATATCTCTCATATCGTTATTTTGTGCAGGCTTAACGGCGATCGTGAGCCTTATACTTTCAATCTGCGGATATGTTAGCGCTTCCAAGAAGAACCAGAAGGGTAAGGGCTTTGCCGTAGCAGGTATCGTCATCTCGATCGTGCTTGTCCTCTTCTTCGCGTTTGTCATGTTCGTTTATTATTTTGGTGAATATTATTCCGGATACTCAAGTTCTTCGAGTCATAAGGTCGAAGAGGACGGTGATATAGATTACTCCGACATGAATATCTCACGTCTTATAAAGAATACGGACTGGGTGGAGAAAGACGATTCATTTCTGGTATTTGATTCTTCGTCGCGTTTCCACTACTACAGGGATCACGGTGACACGAGTGATAACTACTACACGGGAACATACGAGATCTATGTCGGTGAAGATGCCGTCGAGTTCATCACAGAGGACCTCTCCGAGTATGGCGTAACCGAAGATGAGATCTACGATATTATCGATGCTAACGAAGAATATACTATCGACAACCTGATCTGTATCGTACTTAATAACGAGTCCTGCATCGTTGACGGTGAGGAGACATTTGATCACACGGTCATGACTCCTTACATGGGATGTTATCTCGTTGACGACGATGAGGTTGCACTTGATATCGCCAATATGAATACGGCTACGTATTACTGGTTCGAACCCGAAGGTCAGTAATTCGGGGGATAACTGATCGAACCAGCATATGAAGACTGTAAGACTCGGCAAGACAGGGATTGAAGTCCCGCAGAATGCTTTCGGTGCGCTCCCCATACAGAGAGTCACCAAGGATGAGGCGGTAGATCTCTTAAGACGCGCCTACGACGGCGGGATGAGATTCTTTGATACAGCCAGGGCATATTCCGACAGTGAGGAAAAGGTCGGAGCGGCTTTCGAAGGAATGAGAGATAAGGTCTATATCTCGACGAAGACCGCGGCAAAGGATAAGGAGCATTTCTGGGAAGATCTTCATACATCTTTAAGGCTCCTTAAGACCGACTATATCGATATCTATCAGCTGCACTGCGTACCCGAGTGTTACGGCGAGGACCATGAGCTTTATGAGGCTCTCGTCGAGGCTAAACGTCAGGGTAAGATCAGGCATATCGGTATCACGGCGCATAAGATCGGAGTAGCGGAGGATATCGTAAAGAGCGGACTTTATGAGACGCTGCAGTTTCCTTTCTCGTATCTTGCTTCCGACAGGGAGATAATGCTCGCGCGTGACTGCGAGAAGAACGATATCGGATTTATCGCCATGAAGGGATTATCCGGCGGACTGCTTACGAATGCCGATGCCTGCATGGCCTTTATGAGCGAATACGAAGTACTGCCGATATGGGGTATTCAAAGACAGCAGGAATTGAGCGACTGGCTTCATTTCTTTAAGGAAGATCCGGTAATGACTGATGAGCTTCGTGCATTCATCGATAAGGATCGCGAGGAGCTCCTCGGGGATTTCTGCAGAGGATGCGGATACTGTATGCCGTGTACGATGGATATCACGATCAATCAATGCGCCAGGATGAGCCTGATGCTCAGGAGAGCGCCCTCTAAGGTGTGGTTGTCGGAGCATTGGCAGGAGGAGATGATGAAGGTCGAGACGTGTGTCGACTGCGGTATCTGCAAGACCAGGTGTCCATACGAACTTGATATCCCGACGCTCCTTCGAAAGAACTTAAAGGACTATAAGGAGATACTGGACGGCAAGCCCGTCTGATCTTAAGGAAGATAACCATGGAACATAAAGGAACGGTAAGACTCGAGACCGAAAGGCTCATACTTAGAAGATTTACGATAGACGACGCGGAAGCGATGTTCAGGAATTGGTGCTCGGACGATGAGGTCACTAAGTTTCTCATGTGGACAACGCATACCGATGTCGAAGAGACCAGAGAAACCCTTAAGGAGTGGGAGGAGAACTACGCTAAGGACGATAACTATCTGTGGGCCATAACGCTCAAGGAGAATGGCGATGAGGTCCTCGGAAGCATCTCCGCAGTAGAAGTCGACGATAAGATCGACAAGATCCACATCGGTTACTGCCTGAGCAGGAAGTACTGGCATCAGGGAATAATGAGCGAAGCTCTCGCGGCTCTCGTCAGGTTCTTCTTCGAAGAAGTCAAAGCCAACAGGATTGAGTCCAGGCACGACCCCAGAAATCCCAATTCCGGTAAGGTCATGATGAAGTGCGGACTAAAGTTCGAAGGAACACTTCGCCAGAACGACTGGAATAATCAGGGCATCTGCGACGAGTCGGTATACGGACTCCTTAAGAGCGAATGGGAGAGCTGACTTTCGAGAGATAAGAGGATTGAAATGCAAGAACGGAGAGACTTTCGGGGCTCTCCGTTTTATTTTGCCTGCAGTTCAAGTTCATTTCAGGTTGATCTTATAGACTTGAGTCATCAAATCGAAAGAAGGACTAAAGATGGAAGAGATCAAGCATTACAGACATGAGCTGAAATATGCCGTTTCATATGCTGATTACAGAGCGATGTGCGATTGGCTCCGGCTGATAATGAAGCCCGATCCGCATGTGTCATCCGACGGCCTCTACACGATAAGGAGCATCTATTTCGACAACAGTGACGATAAGGCTCTGGTAGAGAAAATAAACGGAGTGGCAAAACGAGAGAAGTTCAGGATCAGATACTATAACGACGATCTTTCGTTCATTACTCTCGAAAAGAAGATGAAGATCAATGACCTGTGCCTTAAGTACGATGGAAGGATTACGGAAGAAGAGTGCAGGAAGATCCTCATGGGCCTTTATATACCTTCGGAGCCCGTCGGCCTGAGTGCCGGCGGGTTCTTTATGTTATAATCCGTCACGGATGGAGGGAATATGGAGATAAGAAGACTTAAGATAGAAGAAGCGGCTGTACTCAAGGATTTCCTGTACGAAGCTATCTTTATCCCCGAGGGTGTCGAACCGCCTGCGCGTGATATAGTCGAGCTTCCCGAACTTCGTATCTACTACGAGGATTTCGGCAGCAGCAGCTCTGATCTTGCGATCGTTGCCGATGATGACGGGAAGATAGCAGGCGCCGTGTGGGTCCGTATAATGAACGATTACGGACATATCGATGAGGAGACTCCGTCTTTCGCGATATCGCTATATAAGGAATACAGGGGAATGGGTATCGGCACGAAGCTTATGTATGCAATGCTGGATCTCCTTCGCGAAGAAGGCTTTGCACGGGCATCACTTGCGGTTCAGAAAGCGAACTATGCCGTCCGTATGTATGAGAAGGTGGGCTTTAAGACTGTTGATGAAAACGACGAAGAGTTCATCATGGTCTGTGATCTGTGCCCCGAGTTTGTGTATCTATAGATACATTAAGCAACAGCAGTTTCTAATAATCCCTTATATTTTTATTTCACAGATACGTGATCAGTTATCATTTGCGTAAATAGCTCTGTACTCAGTATATGAGTGATCATATACACCGTTATGATAGCAATCGACTGTGCGCTTGCAATAGTCATAGTGCGTGCCTCTGTAATACTGATCACCGATCTTGACCCATTCATGGAATTTCCATCTCCATCCACATTCTTGTCTTGCATAGGTGACAGTAGCAGCGTTTACCTGAACCTGATTCGGATTAGCAAAAGCAGTTCCCGTGACGAATAATGTGCATGCCGCTGCAGCAACAGCGATCTTTTTGATAAGTGTTTTGTTCATATATTATCTATCCTTTCGATTAACAATCTGATCAAAAGATCTGCGTTGCTTAATGTATCGATTCGAGGTTAACACTCGTTAACTTCAAAATTGCGGCAAAAATGCGGTAATGATATTAATTTGTCAAGGACATATTTGTCCGTGAACTGTGATAACATTGTTACACGGTCGGAAAGGGGAATATATGGATAGATTCAAGAAATTTCAGGTGCTCGACGGCACGATGCTAAAGATAATCGCCATGATCAGCATGGTATTCGATCACGTGGGAGATGTATTCTTCCCGAATGCCCTCTGGATGAGGATGGTAGGAAGGCTCGCGATGCCGATATTTGCATTCTGTATCGCTGAGGGGTACATCCATACGAGGGATAAGAGAAAGTATCTCATCAGGATGGGAATATTCGCGCTCGTAAGTGAGCTCCCTTTCGATCTGGCATTCTCACATAAGGTATTTGAGCTTGGTCATCAGAACATCATGCTCACGTTCTTTATCGCGATCCTGGCGCTCGCCATTCATGATAAGATCCTGGGCGGCAAGGACCCCGGAAGGGAGAAGGTCGGCGCAGGCCGCTTTATGCTTGGATTTCTTGCGGTCATCGTAATGGGAGGCATTGCCATCTTCTTAAGAGCTGACTATACGTTCTTCGGAGTCGGAGCCGTATATCTCTTCTATCTGCTTCGTTCCAAGACTCACTGGTTCAGATGTTTCGTCGGTGTCGTCTATCTTTCGATCCTGAGGACAATGGGATATTACGTAACTACGGGACTTAGCATCATACCGCTCCTAATGTATAACGGAAAGAAGGGCAGGGGGCTCAAGTGGCTCTTTTACGTGTTCTATCCGGGGCACCTCCTGCTGCTGTTTATCATAAAGACTCTGATAACAGGATGAATAACAAAACGACCGCTCGGGTGATCCCAAAGCGGTCGTTGTTTCTTTGTGGTGTTGCAACAGACGTTACTCTACGATGAACTTCTTGATGTTATCGAGGAAATCGTCGCAGTTGTCGCTGTAGATATTGCACTCGAGACTGTCGGAAGGAACGATGCTGAAGATACCCATAAGGCTCTTTGCATCTACCGTATATCTGCCGGATACGAGGTCAACGTCATAAGCGCAAAGGCTTGCTGCCGCAACGAAATCCTTAACATCGTTTATTTCCATAAGCTTAACTTTAACTGATGTCATCTTCTTTTCCTCCATCATTACTCTGCGTGTTCGCCGCCACGCTCTCAAAAAACTCTGTGTACTTGTCTACTATTATATCCCATTTGAAATTCTTGAGGACAAACTCTCTGCCAGTTTTTCCCATCTCAGCAGCGATTTCTTTGTGCTTTATGTAGTATTCGATACAGCCCTCAAACTCGTAGAAATCCTTGAAATAAAGGGCTGAATTGGATTCCTGGGCAAATCCTCTCGTTACGTCGCAGTCGGCATGGACGAGGGCAGGGCGTTCGCAGAGCCAGCTCTCCATGAGGACGAGCGAGAAGCTTTCGTGGATCGAAGGCTGACAGAGCGTAAGTGCGGCTGCGCATGCGTCATACTTGACCTGCTTGTCGACATAACCCATGTCGATGACCTCTGACTTTATATCCGCAGGGATATCGATCTCGCCGCCGCCAATGAGGACCAGCTTTAGGCTGCTGTCTTCGTGGCGCTTCCTGTATTCGCGGAAGTAATCAAGGAGCAGGTAGATATTCTTGCCTGCATCCTTTCGTCCGGCATAGAGGATAAAGGGATCCTTTATACCTGAAGTCTCGCGGAATCTGTCGGCATCGTAAGTAAAGTCAGTATCGATACCTTCACCGAGCACTGCCTGCTTTACCTTTGAAAGATCGTAGATCTTGTTGGCGAGGACATATTCGTTCTGAGCGTGGTAGATAGCGCCTGCCATATTCTCGAAGACGTCCTTATAGATGTCCATGTAGGCGTAGGACTCGTCGTGGAGGCAGGGGATCATGACCGACTTCTCGGGACATGCCTTTATGCCGTAGTAAGTAGTGCCGAACATATAGGGGATGAAGACGAAAAGCGAGTAATCGTCCTTATGATCCCTGATATAGTCGTAAAGATCAGTGCTGTTTACCATCTCCTGAATGAAATACTTCTCTTCGTCGGCGGTAACAGGCTGATCGTTCATGAGCTTGAAGTTGATGGCATCAAAGCCCTTGGTGTCTCTCTTGCGGACCTTGAAGCGACGAACGGTAAGGCCGCCCTCTTCGGTGACGCCTGCCTTGTGAAAGTTGGTGTTCCAGTCGCTCGAGAATTTCTCTATACAGGTAGTGAGGATCTCAACGTCGATCCCTGATGCCTTGAGGTGCTTGGAGATGCCGCGAAGCTCCATTTCGGCGCCGCCCGGGATAGTATCTCCGTACCATGGTGTAACAAAAGCCAGCTTTTTCATGTAGGTAGTATACACCAATATGTTCTGATGAACACCTGCCGCGATATCGGGGCGGGTTTGACATGATAGAATGCTAGCAATACAATGTTGATCAGAGTTTTTTGATTATTCTAAAGAAATGTGTGAGTTTTTGGAGTTGAATCTATGAGTACGTTTGAACCTGTCGTCATGACCGATCTGATAAGTGAGGCCAGAAATCTTAGAGAAAAAGACTTTGAAGTGATGTGTTCTGTAAGTAGTCTTGCCAACTGCACTAAAGAGATATCTTCCGTATCACCAAGGCTGACTAAGACGATCGAGCAGTTTAATGAGAGTATGAGTGAATGCAGACCGGTAATCATCGTGAGTCATAACGATAAGGAGTTGTCGCAACACGGATTGCTCTGAGGTGATGTGTATGAGTACGACAAAGATAATTCAAAATACCGATGCAGTATTAAAGCTGATAGATGATGTGTTTACCGGACTTGACCGAATGGGAGGTCTGGCTGAGAACGACATGGTTTTAGATTATTACTGTAAATGTGCCGCTAAGGACATCCTGCAGGCAAGAAACGGTCTTTTCGCTGCAATATCAATGTGTGTCGCAGTAATGAAAAAAGATTGGGTCGCGATACAGGGTACGGTCTATGATCATGCTCAGTTCGACGTGATGCTCGCTGAACAGTATAAGACGAATAACACATCGGAAAAGACTCCGGATACCCATTTTCAGAGCACGAGATCTCGGATCTCCGTCGGCTGTGGTACTTCACGTTATATGCAGATCTCGATAGACCCTGAGCCTGAATATCTGCATGTGAAGAGCAGTGATCTGGACGGACTCAGGCATTCGATAAGTAAGCTCGATCATATGCTCAACAATATCAGCTGCTGTCGTACTGCTGTTTATATGTTTGTGTATTCGGCAGATTATGAGGGCGATTGTGCAACTGAGATCAAGGCGTATGTCAAAAATGTTCATATACCTATACTCAACAGGATGAAGGATCTTACATATTCTCTGATAAAGGTGATCGAATCTTATTTGGGATCATATGAATCCTATTACGGTAATGCGACTTTCGATGTTGATGAATCAGAGTATAGAGATATCATTTCCGATGCCGAGCACAGATTGATGACGGCTCAAAATGAGATCGATTCGGCAAACGGTGTCATAAATACTATCCTGATCGGATCTCGGGGAAAGGTAAGACTTATGCGTTTCCCTTCATATGGCGGATCGGCTGTTAACTCCTTGAAAGCTTCCCTCAAACACGAAATAGACAGGGTACACAGTATCGAAGCATACCGTTATAGAGAATTAGCTGCATATGTTGAGGCGATCAATAATATCTTTCATTATTCGTCTGTCATGGACAGAAATTCCGGGACGTGTATGCTCAACGCGAATCAGACTCTATTATCCGATATCAGTCTGAGCATTAAGGCAGGATCAGATATCGGTCTGCTCAAGATATTTGATGAGAAGGTTCAAAAGGATAACGGTGCTATAACCGTCCGCTTGAGAGATATTTTACTCGAGATCTTAACTTCGGATGAGAATTATGCCGACAGGATCTCCGGCTTCGGTGCTCTGTCAGATGAGATGATAGGCAAGATGATAGCTGTTTATTCATATTTCAGGAATGAAGGAACGCTTCGGGATTCTGCTTTGTCGGAAGCAATAAGACTCATGTATACGGATGGTTTTGGAGATGTACCTGCCAATGCTTTCGATGCCATGTGTTTTTATATCGTAGATGTATCAAAAGTAAGACCTGAGGCGGATAAGAATGAGACTGACCGGCGTGCGATCGATATTGTTACGCGGAATACGGATTGGCTGATGAAATTGTATCGTGCTGTTGGAAATAATACGTATTTGCAGAATGCGGAGCACTTTGTTGAGTCGGCGGAACACTCCAGGGAAGATGTAATCAGAGACAGTCGCAACAGGATGTTGGAGTTTGTATTAACCCCAAGCTACGGCTATACCCAGGATATTGAGGATCGTTGGGGATGCGGTGTCGATTGTGCTTCTGCTGTCGCGCGTGCATTGACAGAAGGTGCTCATCTGCAGTTTGATATCGGACCAAATGCCGAATTAGCCGCAAACCAAATGGATGATGTACTTCTTCAGCATGGCTTTATTGAGATACCTTTTAATGGTGATGTCAGCACTCTTGAGACTACTGATGTGATTCTAATTTCAGATCTTGAAAAAGGCGGTTTTAAGCATACTCAATATTACTATGGTGACGGTGTAGTCCTTCATGCAACTGCAAATGGAGAGACTTACACTTATACCAATGGCACGCCGGATAATAGAGATCCTGTCGGAGATGGCGAGTATGATAAACTGAAGAGGTGGGCTGATGAAAATGCCGTTGCGAGGAGCAGGGGGGAATCCGAACCGCATAACTTTGATATCGATACACGAGTCAATGCCCTGAATGAAAGATTCGGGATGCATCTTACTCGCGATAACATCTGTGTTGACGGGTTGCCTTATATTGGAGAGGTGTGCGCCGCCAGGATCTCGAAAGTCGGTGATACACGCTATTTGGCCATGGATTCGGATGAGTTTCATGGCATCGTATTAAGATATACGGGTGGTCTTACATTAGACGAGTTGAGATGATCCCAAATTGACAAAATAGCTCATTATCGTTAAACTTCTTAAAGATTTTTGGGGAGTATAAAGAATATATGCTTTGTGTTCACTTGTCCGCGTGATATGTGGATCTGCGTGCTTTCGTGCGCTTTTTGACATTCTGTATGGATATTTGTGTCCAAAGTATCAGGAGTTAATATGATCGGCTTATTGGATGAAGAAAAGAAACATCAGTTGAAGGGTTTTGCTCAGACGCTGGTCTCTATTGACAGAGATCTGATCGAGGAACGAAACAGAGTACAGGTAACCGTTGACGGTTTAGAATCACATTCTCCGAAGCTTGACAGGGTTATTACCGAGCTCAAAGCTTCTTGCGTTATGACGGAGCTTATGGAAAACGTGCAGTTCAATGATCTGACTCTTAAGCAGCATGATCTTTATTACTGATAATTGAATAGGAATAATATGAGCAATATCAATTACACTTATGACAAGATAATCCTCTCGGAAGAGAAATTAAAATACCTTGCAAATAACGCTAAGAATCGCCTGCAGGATCTGAAGAGTATCGTTAATGATACGGTTCCGGGAATACAGGACAGTATCAGTGCCGCCTCGGATCTTTTAACGGTCAACAGTTATTTCTATGTTTCCATACTCAGTTGTCTTGTAGCCATGGGATCAGACTGGGACTCACTTTATCAGGCTATCGTAAAAAAAGTTGAGCTTGAGGAGTTTATAACGGAGAGCATCAAGGACTCCGACCCTGTTAAGGGCATTCAGGTGGTCGGGCAGGTCAGGAGCGGTCTCTATTACAATCTGGCAGATTTTGTAAGTGAGCACCTGGGGCATCTTAACAGAAAGACTAATGCTTCATTCAGCGGGATCGTGACCGAACATGAATTTATAAAGATCTCCGGTTGGGATTTCTCTGAGATAGAACAGAGAAATAAAAGTGTCTCCGAACTTATCAGGGGACTCGAAGATTATTACGAAGCCGTGAAGGCTTTTGTCGATTCGAGTATGTTTCAGGGCGATTTTGCCAATGCCGTAAAGGACTACCTCAAAACGGCGCATCTTCTCATTGTCGAAAAGTTTTCTGATTTGGCACATGCCATGAGAAAACTCGGACAAGACTACAGATCTTCTTATGAATCGTACTATGGCGGTTTGGGATTTAAGATCGATGAAGAAGAACTGGAAGCGTTCAAGAGAAAGATAATGAGTTCTTGCGATGTTATCTCGCAGAAGATCTATAGCGGTAATAAACTTATCGGTATTATTAATGACGCAGGTGAAGGCGAACTTCGTCTGGCTACTTATCCTCATGAGAGCTTTTCGTATGCGGATCAGTTCGTGTTTGCCTGTACGAGCGAGCTGCAGGCGGTCAGAAAGATCGAGGATGAGACTGCATCAAAACTCAATGTCTTTATTAATGACGTGGATAATTTCTATGTATTCTCCAGAAATCTCAAGAAACATTCCGGTTTCAATATTCTTACTGCAGATCTTGGAACGCTCAGAGGTTTGGGCTCGAATATATCCACTAAGTATGTTCCGAGTGCAGTCGAATTTATAGATGATATTGAGTTCTGCAAGAATGGAAAGGTAGACCCTCTTAAGAGAGACCGTTTTATTGAGATCATAAAGAAGGATCCTGCGTATGCTGACAGACTCGATGTTATCAACGCAGCTTCCGCTGATGACATCAGCGGAATGCTCAAATACTATGCCATGCGCGAGGAGTTTCAGACTCACGGATCGGTTGAACTGGATCTTAACAGAGCTCTGGATATGTTGGAGATAAACGGTTCATGGTTCGGAAAACTTTATAGAGCTGGTAACGGTACTAATGGATATCTGAGCTCTGCATCTAATTATGTATATTCGGCTGAGCACAAACCTGATGATGTCATTGAGCGTGCTATCACCTGGGCGAAGAAGATAGCAGCCGATGATGAGCATCACGGATATCCGCTGGGAAACTCTTTCTACAGTCGTTGGGGAGAGGATTATGATTGCTCATCTTTTGTAGTATCTGCGTATGAGCTTGGCGGAAAACTGGATATAATTAACGGGCGCGGAAACGATATCCGTACTGCTTCAATGGTGGATCGCTTAACGAACTGCGGGTTCGTTGCAATACCTATAGGTGACGACTTTACCATCGATCAGCTTAGGGAAGGCGACATTATAATGAGAGATGTCGGAGAGAACGGTCATGGAAGTCACGCCGAGATATATACTGACGGCGGCAGAACTATTCATGCGACATTTATGTCATACGATAATACCGCAGTCGGAGATCAGACTTTGCAGTCTATTGAGGAAACCGAGGGGTATGACCTTCAGCAATATTTGGATGAATTCAAGAACAATAAGTTCGGTACGAACTATACCCCCGATAACTATGTGAACGAAGACGGTCTTTCGGTGGTAGGAGAGATCTGCGGACACATGGTTGCGGCCCCTGACAGCAATACTTTTACGTACGAACCGGGTGAGGAGCACTGGCAGTATGTATTGAGATATACAGGCGGTGCCTGAGACGTATTTACACTGATTGACAACCCGTGGGGATTGTTATATCATCCGAAAGACGCTATGACGAAGAGAAGTAGCTTTGATTATCGCATTACAGAGAGTCGGCATAAGGTGAGAGGTCCGGCGGAATGAATCGAAGTGAATAACACTTTACCAGCAGCGAGGTGAACGCGAATGCTATTAGCCGAGCCGTAACTTCCCGCGATAAGGGAGCAGAGCAGACTGTATTGAGAACAGTAAATCAGGTGGTACCGCGGACATATAAGTTCGTCCTGAACGACAGTAAGTCAAGTCGTTCGAGGGCGATTTTTATTTTACGGGAGGAAAAGATAATGGCAGCAAACATCTATCGTGACAAAGTCATCAATGAGATCTCCGAGAAGGATGTAGGATCTCACGTAAGAGCAGCAGGTTGGATCGAGAATATCCGTGACCACGGCGGTGTATCTTTCATCGACCTTCGTGATATGTACGGAGTTCTCCAGGTAGTAATGAGAGACACGACTCTTCTTGAGGGCCTTGTTAAGGAAGACTGTATCTCTGTAGAAGGTATCATCGATCACAGAGACGAAGAGACATATAACCCCAAGATCGAGACAGGTACGATCGAGCTCGACTGCAAGAGCGTACAGGTACTGGGTAAGGTAAGAGCTCAGCTTCCCTTCGAAGTAATGACTTCCAAGGAGATCCGTGAGGATGTAAGACTTAAGTATCGTTACCTGGATCTTCGTAATAAGAAGGTCAAGGATAATATCGTATTCAGATCGAACGTAATCTCTTTCCTTCGTCAGAAGATGACGGAGATGGGATTTTTGGAGATCCAGACACCTATCCTTACATCTTCATCTCCCGAGGGTGCACGTGACTATATCGTGCCTTCCAGAAAGTATAAGGGTAAGTTCTATGCTCTTCCTCAGGCTCCTCAGCAGTTCAAGCAGCTCCTGATGGTATCCGGATTTGATAAGTATTTCCAGATCGCTCCCTGCTTCAGAGACGAGGATGCACGTGCGGACAGATCTCCCGGAGAGTTCTATCAGCTCGACTTCGAGATGAGCTTTGCAACACAGGAAGATGTATTCAGAGCAGGTGAGGAGATCCTTACGGCTACTTTCGAGAAGTTCGCTCCCGAGGGCGCAGCAGTAACTGCAGCACCTTATCCTGTTATCTCATATAAGGATGCTATGCTTCAGTTCGGTTCCGATAAGCCCGACCTTAGAAATCCCCTGAGGATCATCGACGTTACGGAGTTCTTCTCCAGATGTTCCTTCAAGCCTTTCCACGATAAGACGGTAAGAGCTATCAATGTTCATGCTAAGCTCTCCAAGGGCCAGCATGAGAAGATGCTCAAGTTCGCTCAGGAGATCGGTATGGGAGGACTCGGCTACCTCGAAGTACTCGAGGATATGTCCTACAAGGGACCTATCGATAAGTTCATCCCCGATGATATGAAGACAGAGATCAGGGATCTTGCAGGTCTTACTGCAGGCGATACGATCTTCTTCATCGCTGATACGGAAGCAAGAGCTAACTCCTTCGCAGGTCAGATCAGAAACGAGCTCGGTTTAAGGCTCGACCTCATCGAGAAGAATGCTTACCGCTTCTGCTATGTAAATGATTTCCCTATGTACGAGTATGATAAGGACATCAAGGGTTATATCTTCACACATAATCCTTTTTCCATGCCTCAGGGCGGACTCGAGGCTCTCGAGAACAAGAAGCCCGAGGATATTCTCGCATATCAGTACGATATCGTATGTAACGGTGTCGAGCTCTCATCCGGTGCCGTTCGTAACCATGATCTCATGATCATGAAGAAGGCTTTCGAGATCGCAGGCTACAGCGAAGAGGATCTTCAGAAGAAGTTCGGTGCTCTTTATACGGCATTCTCCTACGGTGCTCCGCCTCACGCAGGTATGGCTCCCGGTGTTGACCGTATGATCATGCTCCTTAGAAACGAGGAGTCCATCCGTGAGGTTATCGCATTCCCCATGAACGGTAACGCACAAGATCTTCTCTGTGGTGCTCCCGGTGAAGTTACAGAGCAGCAGCTCCGTGAAGTTCACATCAAGGTAAGACAGTAAAACATGAAGGTATACTTCTACACGCTCGGGTGCCGCGTCAATCAGTACGAGACTGATGCGGCGCGCGAGCTTTTTCTTAAAGCGGGATTTGAAGTCGCGGGTTCTCCCGAAGAGGCGGATATATGTGTCGTAAATACATGTACCGTCACGGGTGAAGCTGACCGCAAATCGCGTCAGCAGCTCCGCCGTATGGCAAGGCTCAATCCCGATACGATCGTAGTTGCCATGGGATGTATGTCCGAGATGGTCGACGGCGTAGTCGAAGCAGATGTCGTATGCGGTACGCGTGACAAGAATCAGATCGTCGAGAAGGTCAATTCGTTTATCTCATCACGAAATGCCGATGTGGGCCACACACGTGCGGTAGCTCACGAGCGTCCCGCCGTAACTAAGACGGATGTCTATCACGAATTCGGAACGGTCTTATCACCCGAAGGAACGAGAGCATTCATAAAGGTCGAGGACGGCTGTAATAAGTTCTGCACATACTGCATAATCCCTTTCGCTCGAGGAAGAGTGGCCAGCAGGGACGAGGAGGCAGTCCTTAAGGAATGCATGGATCTGGCATCCCGCGGCTACAGTGAAGTCATCGTATCGGGTATCCATGTCTGTTCCTACGGTAAGGACAGGGGCGAAGACGGTACGGCACTTCCGAGACTCCTTCGTAAGATCAATGATATCGAAGGCATCGAAAGGATAAGGCTCGGATCTTTAGAGCCTATGTCGCTGACGGACGAATTCATAGCAGAGCTCGGCAAAGTATCAAAGCTCTGCCCGCATTTCCACTTATCGCTTCAGAGCGGCTGCGATAAGGTGTTGAAGAAGATGAACCGTGACTACACGAGCGCGGAGTTTATAGAGCGCGTTGAGAAGATGCGCATGATCTATCCTACGATGTCGCTCACGACCGACGTTATCTGCGGATTCCCCGAGGAGACGGAGGAGGACTTCCTTGAGACTTTGGATTTCGTGAAGAAGGCGGGATTCACCAAGGTGCATACTTTCCCTTACTCGGAGCGTGAAGGTACGACCGCTGCCAAGATGAAGCAGGTACCGATGAATGTCAGGAAAGAGAGGGCAGGCCGCCTGATCGCACTGTCTGACGAGCTCGAGGCTGCTTTCGCCAAGGCACAGGTCGGAAAGACTCATCCGGTATTGGTCGAGACGGTAGAAGACGGGATCGCCGAGGGTTATACTCCCGAATATGTGCGTGCGAGGATCGAAACCGACCGCGAAGATATCAGGGGAAAGACGGTTGAAGCAATTGCCGTTTCATCCGAGGATAATGCAATTAAGTGTTACTTAGGATAAAGTTTATCAATTCTTAACGTTTTTTGTCATCTATAGTGGTAGAATGATAATGTAAATAAACGCAGGAGGGGTAGATATGATGAACTCCGAGACAACAAGATTCAGCTTCACCACAGATAAGTCGGATAATGTCCGTGAGCTTATGACCTACGTCCTTAATGCGCTTAAGGAAAAGGGATACAATCCAATCAATCAATTGGTCGGTTACTTTATTTCCGGAGACCCGACCTATATTACGAGCTACAAGGGTGCTCGCGGCGTCATCAAGAGGATCGACCGCGACGAACTCCTCGAGGTCATCATCTCGGAGTATTGCTCTAAGCTCTGATCTGATCGGAAGTATTGAGTTTGCTGATACGGCGACCGCAAATGAGGCGGTTGCCGTTTTTTTATGCCCGCGGAAGAGAAATATTGTATAATATCCTTGATACTTTGGATAGGAGGGTAGATAAATGGGTATTTTTGACAGCATCAAGGATTTTGCGGGTTCCGCTAAGAATGCATGGGATGATGAGCAGAAGAGGATCGCGGAAAAGCAGAAGGCAGCTCAGCAGGCGGGTACGTTAAAGCCCGGAGCCACGGCAGCTGCTCCTGCCAAGGCACCGGCACCGGCGCCCGCAGCGTCTCCCAAGCCGACATCTCCCGTGATCGATGCGCAGAGGGGTGTAGCGAGCCTTAAGTGGGGTACGGTCAACCCGATACCTTACGAGGACTATACAAACGCAGTTTGGATCCCCGTAAAGATGTGCGGTTTGATCGAGGTTAAGATCACTGATCCCGGTACGACGATCACCGAAGAGCGATTTAAACTGCTGTTCCTGGACAGGTTCCAGCCGATGGTCGCAGCGTTAGCGAAAGACATGGTGCCTTATGATAAGCTGCAGCTCCAGCAGCATAAGCTGGCTGAAGAACTTAGGGCAAGCTTCGCAAAAGATAACATCCTGGTCACGAATTTTATCATAGCGAGTGTTACCCCCAGAGAAGATCAGAAGAAGCCTCTTGATATGTCTTCTCCCGAGATGGCAGCAAAGCTCAATCTGGCACAAGGCGATGCTGCTTCGGGTAAGTTCTGTACTCAGTGCGGGTTCCCGAATGAGGGAACGAAGTTCTGCAGTAACTGCGGCGCGGTACTTAATAAGTAATGTTCGGCGGGGATCCTTCGGGATCCCCGTTTTATGTGGTAACATCTATTGAATGTAATGAATGTTCGGAGGTGTCTATGTCAAAAGGACGCGTAATGGGTATAGATTTCGGAACGAGGCATATCGGAGTTGCCCTCTCGGATGAACTGTGGATCACGGCTTCGGGCTTTGAGACCGTAAACTGGAACGGAGAGGACGATGCATGGGCTCTCGACCGTATAGCGAATATAGTCAAGGAGAAGAACGTCTCCGTTATAGTCCTTGGAAAGCCCTCGAGGACTGATGGTACCGTATCCGAGACCGAGAAGAAGGCGATCGTATTCGGAGAGAAGCTCACGGAACTTACGGGCATTACTCCCGAGATGAAGGACGAGCGCTATACTACCGTAATAGCTTCAAGGATGCTTCACGACACCAATATCAATTCCAAGAAGCAGAAGAAGATAATAGATCAGGTGGCAGCAGAGATCATCGTAAGGGAATATCTCGAGAGCCACAGATGATTTTTGCCGTACCCGCCGTACTGTGTTAAAATCCATATATCTTTTAAATTAAGGGAGATACCATCATGGATGAAGAAATGAATGAGATCAATCTCGTAACACTGGTTGATGAAGAAACAGGCGAAGAGATGGAGTTTGCTCTCGTCGACGGTTTTGATTATAAGGAAAAGAGCTACTCGGTACTCGTTACGGTAACAGATAACGAGGATGAGGCTGAGATGGTCATCATGGAAGAAGTAGAGGGCGACAACGGTGAGATCCTCCTCGCTTCCATCGACGAAGGTCTTGAGGACGAGATCTACGATTACTACGATCAGCTCTGCGACGAGTATTTCGACGATGAAGACGAATCAGAGGAAGCTTAATAATCCGTTCAAGAACAAGTTTAAGTTTGCTTCGACCAATGTAACTTCCAAGAAGAAATCGGGAAGTGAAGATGAACTTGTCGTGATCCGTGATGTTTCAAATAACAAGGAATACTATCTTTCGGTAGTGGATACTTTCGTGTACTCCAAAAAAGAGTATGTCGTCATGTATAACTATGCTCCCGATGACGGTAACCACGACAAGCCCGAACTGGTCATAATGAGGACGGAGTTTACGAAGAAAGGCGATCAGCTCTTCTATTCCATCAAGGATCAGAATGAGCTCGATGTCGCTTTCGCCGTATTCATGAGAAGATACTACGGTTCTTCTGTTCCTGATGAGCAGACAAGAGTCGGAGTCAGGTGACATTTCACAAGATGAGTGAGATCAATAAAAAATGGTATGCGGATATAGGCGGCAAGGCTCTTGCCGTCATTCTTGCGTTCGCGGCAGTATTCATTATGGTCTTCTGCCAGTTCGCCGTATATCTCGGCGTGGCTCTGTGCGGTTTCGATACAGATCTTTATGACGGTGTCACGACGACTCTTTATTCGATCGTTTCGATCGCTGCGATAACGGCATTTATCCGCATCCTGTCATATAAGCGCGAGCCTTTGCTCAAGAAAGAAAAGCTCAACGCGACACAGATCATATTTACGATCGTTGTAGCATTCGGTCTCATGGGACTCGTTAATCTGTTTTTCCTGGGACTTGCCGCAGTGACAGAGTTATTTCCGGATACTGTCGGAACGGAAGTTGATAAATATGCCGAGTCGGTCGACAGATATGCAGAGTATGAAGCGGTAGCCATACCGAACTGGGATCACATTCTGGAATTCATAGGCGTTGCATTCCTGGTTCCCATGGCTGAGGAGCTCACATTCCGCGGTGCGGTGCTCGGTTCTCTTCTTAGAAAGTTCCGCCCGGCTGCAGCAGTCATCATCTCGGCAGTTATCTTCGGTATACTTCACGGTATCTCGATCCATATAGTGTATGCGCTCCTTTGCGGTATCGTACTCGGATGGGTCTATTTCTATACTGAGAGCATATGGGCATCTTATATGCTCCATGCGCTCTTTAACCTGATGGGTTCGGCACTGGCAACTTTCCTTGACAGCGGTATCTTCGGTGATATTTCGACTGTGGCGGATAATATTGCCGCTATCTCGTTCTTTGCTGAGATGATATCGATCCTGCCGGCTTTGGCGTCCTTTGTCTTCCTCAGGATGATCTATAAGACGAAGCAGCAGGAAAGAGAGGAAGCAGCCGCTCTTAAGGAAAGCTCTACTAACATTGATGAAGACGAATCGGCGGACATAACCTGCGATGAATAAGCTCGACAGATTCAGATACGGTAATGTACATAAGCGTCGCATAGTGAGAAGCCTCGTCGTAGTGACGGGTATCTTTGCGGCATCACTTCTGATACTCGCGGGACTGGGTATCTTCGGCAGCCGTTCGGAACTTGTAAGGATCAGGCTGTCATCTTCTTATAACGGCAGGAATCTCGAGGGTGTAGGTATCAATCTTACGGATGTTCCTACGGTAAACAGAGTACGTGATTTCAGCTTCACTCAGGGCGAGGATTATACGCCTCTTACTATTGTTGATGCCGCAGGTGACTATATCTATTTTGATCCCGAAGAGGGATCTGCAGTATCGGAGATACCCACAGGATCCGAGCTCAAGGTGTTGTCACTTGATAATGACGGCGTTATGAGCATGAGATTCTCAGGCACAGTTGACGGTGTGGATGAGGCCTGCTTCGGCCTTTTGAACGAGATAGAGGATACTGAAGGCTACTGGCTCAATGACAGGATAGTAAAGACCGTGGCGCTCGATTCGACGATCGTCGCTCTTACGGCTGACGGCAGGCTCATACTCGACATCACTTCGGTACAGCTCGTAAAGACCTTTGAGGACGATACGGTCACATTCGTAGATATCTGTGCTTCCGATGCGTGTGTCTATGCGCTCTCATCAACGGGTGATGTCTATGTTTCCAATGACGGAAGAAATTTCGATCTGTATTCACAGCCGGAGAGCTATTCCGCAGCCGAGGGCGTTAAGCCTTTAAATATCGTATGCGTAAACGGTAATGCGGTCGTTATCGATTCGGCCGGAGACCTTATCGTTTATTCGCAGGGAGTGGGACGAAAGCTGACGGTTGCTTTCGATACCGCTAACCTCCTTATAGATTCCAACGGTACTTATCTGATCGCGGTCACGACCGAAGGTGAAGTCTATGTTACCGCGAACGGGTTTATCTTTTCTCAGCTCGATGTGGGAAGTTGTCTTAGCGGTCAGGAGATCATCGATCACGATCACTGCGATGACAGCTTTAGTCTCCTTACGGCATCTGGAAAGCTCATATCGATAATCCCTGATGCGGATCAGCCCGACGGTATCGCATCACAGCTCGATATATCTTCGGTAGAGCCCGAGAAGCTCGCAGTATCCGATGACGGTAATGTGATCGTCGTAACTTCCGATAAGAAGGCATGTCTCATATCTTCCGAAGACGGCAGAGTATCTGATCTTACGTCTAATGCGGGCACGGTAGACGACGTGCTCAAGGGTGTCGGTGACAGGGTCATCACGGTAAGCGGCAATAACCTTTACCTCGTTACGGTCCTCTCAGGCGTCAGGATCAATGCAAGCGTTCCCGAGGAGTCCGTATTTGCGGGCGACCTCTGTATAATCAGTAATACTTCTCAGCAGTGTTCGAACTGGGAGACCATAGGCGACGGCACCACTCTTTCGTGCTCTAATACGGGTTCCGATCCGAGTTCCTTCGGCAGGATCGTCGGAAGCGGTAACGGTGTTCATGCCGTATCGCAGCAGCTCTACGGCAACTCCATGGATAACTTCTCCGAGAATACTTTCTACAGATTGAGCTTCAGGGTAAGGAGCGAGAGTTCCGTAAATGACGTCAAGATCTGGGTCTCGGGCGATACTTTCGGAGATGTCGGTATAGATGCTTCCGATGTAGATGACAAGATGAAGGAATATACGCTCGTATTCGCGGTTACCGGCAATATGCTCGCGGACGAGACGGTAAGGCTCAATATCTCATTTGAAGGCGACGGCGTTATCTGCGTGGATGATATCTATCTTGGTGAAGACAGGTATGAGATCGATTCGGTACCTTCCGAATTCTCGGAGCCGATAATCGAGGGAAAGCCTTCAGCGATCAGACTCGGAAATATCGTGATGGGTTCCGATGATCTCTCGGATGAGACATTCTACGGTACGGGTCCCGATTCTCTTGAGACATCGATGCAGCTCGTAAAGGACGGCGAGTCGGTACCGTGGTTCGTTATAGGATCATATGCTGATCTGGATTCTATCGATTCCTGGCTCGACTATATGTGCGGTTCAGTAAAGTCAAATTACGGACGAATGAGGATCGATAACGGAACGGCGCTTCCGTGGAGCAGACAGTTCGACACTATCTACATCGAGATCACCGATGATGACGGTGCTTATCAGAGCGATATGCAGCGCGGTGCTTATGTATCTTACGTTATGGGTCTTATCACTCAGTCGAGATATTACTCGGAAGTAAAGGATAAGCTCGTATTTCTTGACGGTATGACATACGATGGCGGTACGGTGCTCTCAGCTGCCGATTACCACACTATGGATATGACGATCAACCTGATGGGTTCCGTATCTCATAAGAACCGGATGATCGATCAGGCTTTCGAAGACCTTAACTACGATGCCCCGAGATTCCCTTCGAGAAGTGCGGATTCCGGTGAGTTCGTAAGGTCACTCAATATCAACGATATCTCGGGTAATCTCAGTGCCGGCGAGATCATCTCGTCGCTTGCTACCGACAGCGTCAGGATGATCATGATCGATATCACGCCTTCCGTAAGGCCTGTCGATACGGAGAGCGACGCGGTCCTGAGTAACTCGTCACAGCGCGTTGTCTTGAACAGCATCTCGCAGATAAGGTTTATGAGACATGCCGATTCGCTCTACTATGAGCTCGCAGAACCCATGGACGCTGCATCGGGTCTTACGGCTGATCAGTTCAGTTCCGAAGTATCCGTGATGCTCATGTCACTGGACGGAAAGACATATCTCGTAGTAGCCAATACCTCCCAGACACAGCAGCAGTATATCATCGAAGGCGTTGACGTGACTCTCGACGATGCCGTTGTAAGGCGCTATTCGGCGGAAGGTAATCTCCTCACGTCCAGAAGGCTCTCGAGAAGTGACGTAAGGCATACTCTTCAGGCGGGAGAGTTCAGCGTCATAGAGATCGGCTGATCACCTTTCTGAGATCTCAGATAAAAGAAGAGGACCGCTATCAGCAGTCCTCAGGTAATAACTTCTTATATGCGTTCAGGAATCGTTCCCTGATAGGAGCATCTACGTGGTGTCCGAGCTCCTGCTTTCCCGAAGGAGGGATCATACCGCCCGCCATCTCTGCGTGACCGCCGCCGTCTCCTATGCCTTCCAAAGCGAGCTTTGTTATCTCGCCCGCGGATATCTCATCCATCTCGGATCTTACGGAGAACTTATATCCGCCGTCCCTGTCGGCATATACGATCGCGAGCTGGACGCTGTCGAGCGACATGATGAAGTCCGATACCATCGCGACCAGACCGTCGGGGCAGTCGAAGGGGATATGTACGAATCCTATGATGTCATAGACTACGATATTCTGGATAGCGGCTCCGTATGCACGAAGGTCGGTGAGCTCGAGCTCGTTACTGACGAGCTTTGTCATGAGCTTGCCGTCCGATATCCTGTTGAGTGCCGAAAATGCGCGGATGTCATCCTCGGTCACGCGTCGGCAGAAGTTGTTCGTATCTACCTTGATCGCGTAGAGAAGTGCCGTTGCTACATTAACGGGGATCTCGATATCGTTGTCGAGATAGTAGTCGACGATTATGGTAGCGCACGCACCGAACATCCTGTGATCGACGAATTCGTAATGGTATTCGGTCGTCCAGGGGTGGTGGTCGATACATGCGATCTCGGTTCCGGGGATATCCGTGAAGTTGGCATTGTTCTTCTGGCCGTCAACCGTGATGATATAGTCGCTGTCGCAGGTCTGGCGCTCTACGGCATTAAATATCTCTATGCCGAGCTCGTCTATCATGAGCTTTGTGCTGAGCTTATCTATCTTGCCGCAATAGACTAAGACGGCCTCTATACCGAAATGCTTGAGAAGATTCTGCAGACCGAAAGCGGTACCGATCGCGTCGGGATCGGGAAAGTTGTGAGTTTGGATAACTACATTGCGTCCCTTAAGGACGGACAGCAAAGCCTTAAGCTTTCCTACAGACTCTTTCATCGATCAAAATCAAAGCACCTTCGCCAGGAATGTCTTGAGACGGTCGTTATCAGGATCATCGAAGATCTCGTCGGGAGTACCTTCAACTACTATTTTACCACTTTCCATAAAGATAACGCGAGATGCAACTTCACGCGCGAATCCCATCTCGTGAGTTACGACTGCCATAGTCATTCCTTCTTTTGCAAGATCCTTCATTACGTCGAGTACTTCGCCGACCATCTCAGGGTCGAGAGCGGATGTAGGCTCGTCGAAGAGAAGTACGTCAGGAGACATGCACAGCGCTCTTACGATCGCGATACGCTGCTTCTGGCCGCCCGAGAGCTGGCTCGGATAAGCAGCGGACCTGTCCTTGAGAGCGACCTTATCGAGGAGTTCGAGAGCCTTGGCTTCCGCTTCATCTTTTGAAATACCCAGGAGCTTTCGCGGAGCAAGCGTCATGTTGTCGAGGATCGTCAGATGAGGGAAGAGGTTAAAGTGCTGGAATACCATACCCATCTTCTGACGGAGCTTATTGATATCGGTGCTCGGAGACGTGATATCCACGCCCTCGAAAGTAATAGTTCCCGATGTGGGATGCTCCAGGAGATTAAGGGATCTTAAGAATGTTGACTTTCCGGATCCGGAAGGTCCGATGATGGCTACTACTTCGCCCGGGAATATTTCGGTCGAGATATCGTCGAGAGCCTTTATCTCGCCGCCGTTATAGTATTTCTTGAGTCCCGTTACGGAGATCAATGCTTCGTAATTATCTTCTTTCACTTGAACGGAGCCTCCTTTCGAGGTTGGAAACGAGTTTGCTGAAGAACATGACTATGAGAAGGTAGATGAGAGCTACTGCGATAAGGGGCATGAATGCCGAATAAGTGCGGCTCCTGATGATATCTCCGCCTTTTGTCATATCCATGAGTCCTACGTAACCTGAGACGGAAGTCTCCTTTATAAGAACGATGAACTCGTTGGCAAGTGCAGGGAGAACGTTCTTAAATGCCTGAGGTATGATGATGTACATCATGGTCTGTACGTAATTAAATCCCAGGGAACGGCCTGCTTCGAACTGACCGTTATCAATGCTCATGATACCCGATCTTACGATCTCGGCTACGTATGCACCGGAGTTGAATCCGAAAGCGATCACGGCGATCATTATCTTATTGTTCGAAGAAGCGAAGATGATGAAGTAGGCGATCATGAGCTGAACGACTACAGGGGTTCCTCTGATGACGGTCAGATAGAGCTTGGCGATCGCGTTAAGGATCTGAAGGACTGTCTTTCCGATCGAAGGGCGAAGCTCTGAGGCGAGCTTATCGTGAGTAGATCTGATGATCGCGACAAGGATGCCGAGAACGATACCGAGCAATACGGCAAAGAAAGTAACTATCAAAGTTACGCCGAGACCTTTGGCGAGATAGTTATACCATCTGTCGTCCTGAATGAAGTTCAGGTAAAAGTCATCTGCGATCTTCTGAAGCCAATTCGGCAGCAATAGACTTAATTGATACATCGGGGATCCTCCGTGAGGGATTTGCCGCATGCGCGCGACATTACTATTTTAAATAAGAAAGGAGCGGAAATAAAGGGTATTTCCGCTCCTTCGGGAATTATCAAATGATGTTTACGATCAGCCCTCGGAAGGGATGTACTTCTCGATGATGGCGTCGATCGTACCATCAGCCTGCATCTCGCCGAGAACTCTGTTTACCTCTGCGAGGAGCTCTTCGTTATCCTTGTTGATAGCCATGGCGTAATCCTCAACTGCATAAGGTGTATCGAGGATCGTAAGTCCCTCGTTAGCAGCTACGAAAGCCTGAGCGGGCTGGTTATCGATTACTACTGCATCTACGTTGCCGTTGATGAGAGCGAGTACTGCGTCAGCACCCTTGTTGTAACGGTCAACCCTGTCTTCACCGACTTCATCGGACATGTAGATATCACCTGTAGTACCCTGCTGAACGCCTATTACATAGTCGCCGTCGAGGAGAACGTCGAGATCTGTGATCTCGGAACCCTCAGCTACGATGATGGACTGGATGCCCGTAGCATAAGGTGTAGTGAAGTTAACGGACTGAAGTCTTTCCTCAGTTACTGTCATACCTGCGCAGCCGATGTCGTACTTACCGGACTGGATACCTGCGATGATGGAGTCGAACTCAACATCCTGGATCTCAAGCTCAAGGCCGAGTCTCGAAGCAACTTCGCCTGCGATCTCAGCATCGATACCGACGATGTCGTTGCCGTCATAATATTCATAGGGAGGGAAGAAAGCATTAGTAGCCATAACGAGCTTTCCTTCGTTGATCGTCATTCCCTTGTCCTTCTTGCCGCAGGAAGCGATCGCGAGACCCATGCATGCGATCATGGCGATCGATACCATCTTGATAAACTTGTTCTTCATAATACTTCTCCTTACGTATTTTTCATTCGTAACAGCATGATTATATTGCGTATAGAGGAAAGAATCACTATATTATCGCGAAAAATAAAGTAGAAGAATAGGCGCGTCAGACCTTACATTTTGAGCAATTCATCAATAAAGACACCGCTGATCCTGCCCGATCTTTGCCTCCAGCTCCTGCATACGGCATCGGCCATACCTTTGCTCGATACCTTGAATGAAGCATGAAAGTCCCTGCCGCCCTTGGTGGAGGAGAGGGATACGATATAGGTGCCGTCTTCGTCCTTGCAGGGTTCCGCGAAAGCCTTTACCGAGTTAGTATCCTCGACTGCTTCTTTGAGCTCGGCGGCCGCTTTCCTCAAGTATGCCAGGACCTGTTTGTTCAGGGTGCTCTCAACGTCTGCGAGGATGGCTTCGCCGCCCTTTGTGATCGAAAGTGTCTCGTTGGTGCCGACTACTTCGCCCGTTCCGGTATCACCTTCGGTCTTGTCCATGAGGTTACCGGCTATAAGTTCGTTATATACTTCGCAGAATGTGAAAAAGTCGATATATAAAGACTCCATGCACTTATCAAGGAGCATCTGATAGCTTACGCCGGGTGCATTCTTGACCAGGAAAAGGATATGTATCTTGCTGTCTGCAGTAGTAAAAGTCGACATGGATTAATTATAACGCATATCGTCATTTCGGCAAATTGGCAAGAATGTATCTCTCTTAAAACCTACCACCATTGGGGGGATTTGATGTATAATGCCCAGTGGAAAAGATCAACATGTAAGGAGATGCGGGAAATGCTTGAACTCAAGAACATTTCATATACCGTTGATGAAGGCGAAAATTCAAAGACTATCATCAGGGATCTCAACCTTAAGATAGATGACGGAAAGTTTATAGTTATCACGGGTCCTAACGGCGGCGGTAAGTCGACTCTCGCGAAGATAATTGCGGGTATCATCAGGCCCGATAAGGGACAGATCATCTTTAACGGTGAGGACATAACTGCCTTGAGCATCACCGAAAGAGCCAAGAAGGGCGTAAGCTTTGCTTTCCAGCAGCCCGTTAAGTTCAAAGGCATCAAGGTAATCGATCTATTGAGGATAGCGGCAGGCAAGGATCTTAAGATCCCCGAAGCATGTACTTATCTCTCGGAGGTCGGTCTTTGCGCAAGGGATTATATCAATCGTGAAGTAAACGGATCTCTTTCGGGCGGTGAGCTCAAGAGGATAGAGATCGCGACGATCCTGGCAAGAAAGACAAGCCTTTCGGTATTCGACGAACCCGAGGCAGGTATCGACCTTTGGAGCTTCCAGAACCTCACGAGGATCTTCGAGAAGATGAGAAAGGATATTACCGACGGATCGATCCTTATAATCTCGCATCAGGAGAGGATCCTGAAGATCGCAGACGAGATCGTCGTTATCGCAGACGGACAGGTCACAAAGCAGGGCAAGGGAGAGGAGATCCTTCCTCAGATCATCGGAACGGATTCGGCAGTAGATGCCTGCTCGATGCTCATAAATGACGGAGGTAAGAAGTAATGGAGATGGATGAGATCCAGAAGAGACTGATCGCAGAGGTCGCAGATCTTCACGAAGTACCCGTCGGCGCATATAATTTCAGAGCCAACAGCAAGCTCGCGGGAAGAAATACGACGGCAAATATAGATATCGTATCAAAGGAAGACGGTTCGGGAATCGACATCACGGTAAAGCCAGGAACTAAGAAAGAGAGCATTCATATACCCGTTGTAATAAGCGCATCGGGTATCAAGGAAGTCGTATATAATGACTTTTATATCGGTGAGGATTCGGATGTTGTGATCGTAGCAGGCTGCGGTATCGATAACTGCGGTAAGCAGGACTCACAGCACGACGGCGTACACAGATTCTTTATCGGAAAGAATGCCCGCGTTAAGTATGTTGAGAAGCATTACGGCTCGGGAGACGGTGAAGGAAAGAGACTCCTTAATCCGGGAACCGAGATCCATATGGACGAGAACTCCGTTATGGAGATGGAGATGGTTCAGATAAAGGGCGTTGATTCCACTCACAGGATGAGTACGGCAGAGCTCAAGGCAGGTGCCAAGCTCTATATCCAGGAAAGGCTCATGACTCACGGAAAGCAGGAGGCTTTCAGCGTTTATAAGGTAGTCCTCGAAGGAGACGGAGCATCAGCCGATATCGTGTCGAGATCAGTTGCAAGAGATAACTCATATCAGAAGGTCGACCTCGCTATCAGAGGAGATGCGGAGTGCTACGGTCATACAGAGTGTGATTCCATCATAATGGATAACGGACGAGTACTCGCAGTGCCTGCTCTCGAGGCTAATTGCGTAGATGCTTCGCTCGTACATGAGGCTGCCATCGGTAAGATCGCAGGTGACCAGCTCGATAAGCTCATGACACTGGGACTTACGCCCGAAGAAGCTGAACAGCAGATCATCAACGGTTTCTTAAAATAACCGATTTCTGTTCGAAATCTTACGATCCATGTCAAAACAGTCGTTTTTTTATCAAAAATCGGCTGTTTTTTATTGCGTTCCTATAATTTGTAATAAAACTCATAAACTCGCGGTGATATACTTTCAATTGGTTCATTTTTATAAGTTATGGAGGATCAGAACCTATGATCACACTTGATTATTCAAACGTACTTCCTTTCATCGGCGGTGAAGAAGCAGTCAAGAGAATGGAACCTCAGGTAAAGGTTGCTCATGACATGCTCCACAAGAAGAACGGCCCCGGAAATGATTTCCTCGGCTGGCTCGACCTTCCCACCAACTACGATAAGGAAGAGTTCACGCGCATCAGAAAGGCCGCTCAGAAGATCAGGAGAGATTCCGATGTATTGGTTGTTATCGGTATCGGCGGATCTTACCTCGGAGCAAGAGCAGTTATCGAGCTCCTCAATCATTCTTTCGCTAACGTAGCATCCAAGAAGGTAAGAAAGAGCCCCATCATCCTTTTCTGCGGTAATTCTATCAGCGCAACATATCTTGCAGACATGATGGATATCATCGAGGGTAAGGATATCTCCCTCAACATCATCTCCAAGTCCGGTACAACAACGGAGCCCGCTATCGCTTTCCGTATCCTTCGTGCATACATGGAGAACAAGTACGGTAAGGAAGAGGCTAAGAACCGTATCTATGCTACAACAGATAAGGCAAAGGGAGCTCTTAAGGGTCTCGCTGACGAAGAAGGCTACGAGAGCTTCGTAGTACCTGATGACGTCGGAGGAAGATTCTCCGTTCTTACGGCTGTAGGACTTCTTCCCATCGCAGTATCCGGTATCGACATCAGAGAGCTCATGAAGGGTGCTAAGGATGCTTCCAAGGCATATAAGAAGATGTCCCTTGAAGAGAATCCCTGCTACCAGTATGCAGCAGTTCGTAACTGCCTCTTAAGATCAGGTTACTCCACTGAAGTTATGGTAAACTACGAGCCTTCTTTCCACTATATGACTGAGTGGTGGAAGCAGCTCTACGGTGAGTCCGAGGGTAAGGACCTTCGCGGTATCTTCCCCGCAGGCGTAGACAACACAACAGATCTTCACTCCATGGGTCAGTTCATCCAGGACGGCGCAAGGATCATGTTCGAGACAGTCGTTAATATCGACACTCCCAGAAGATCTTTCGAGATCCCCAACGATCCAGCTAACCTTGACGGACTCAACTTCCTTTCCGGCATGGATATGAATGAAGTTAATAAGAAGGCTATGCAGGGTACGGTACTTGCTCACGTTGACGGTAAGGTTCCCAACATGGCAGTTCACATGGCTGAGCAGAACGCTTATAACCTCGGTGAGCTCATCTACTTCTTCGAGAAGGCTTGCGGTATCTCCGGTTACCTCCTCGCAGTTAACCCCTTCAACCAGCCCGGCGTTGAGGCATACAAGAAGAACATGTTCGCTCTTCTCGGAAAGCCCGGCTACGAGGATCAGAAGGCTGCACTCGAGGCAAGACTCAAGTAATATCGGTCTTTATAAACTGAAATTAAAAACGCACCGTCTTTTATCGAGGCGGTGCGTTTCTTTATGCGTGTGCTGCGTTGACGTTGTCGTCGAGTGCGGTGTCTATAGCAATAACTATTGCCAGCAGTTCCGTTTCGATCGACGGATCGTCATATTCTATCTCGAAGCTGTCACCCCAGCTCATCCAGACCTTGTGGATCGAGGCGATGACATCTCCTTCTCTTGTCGTTACCTTATAATCGTGAGCCGAAAAGTTACCCTTTACGGTCCAGCCCTTGCCGTCAACGGCATACTCGGGGTGGATGAGCCTTATTATCTTCTGGATCGTCGCGGTCTTTACGCCGTCCTTATAGATCTCGAAAGCGTGAGTCAGGGTGAGGAGCTTTCGTGCTACCATCGCGACCTGCTCGTGAGCTTCGTTATAGATGTGAAGTCTCGGAGGGATAGAGAGTACCTCGCCTTCGATAAAGTACTTCGATGCACCTTCCTCATCCTTGACATCGAACTTGTCTCCCCATGTGAATAAACGCTGTTTGATATAGAGTTTCATAGAGTATCCGTCCTTTCCTTATTCCGTGTATTAATTATACAGCAAATATGTGATACATTTATTTATATGGAACATTTAAGCGTACGTAAGATACTTAAGGAGGCTTGGGACAGCTTCCGCACAAAATACTTTCTGAACGTTATAGTCGTATTCCTTGTCGGCGTTATCGTCGGAGGTTATTCTCTTTCGACCGGTGAGGCAAAGATAGGCGCGGCAACGACTGCTCAGGAAGCGCAGACACAGATGCTCTTGGACCGTGCGACGGGTAAGTCGAACGCGGAGGTCATCGAGGACTTTGTCGAGGGGCAGGAGATCATCACCATCAATACGGATGTAGAGAGCACCGCGGCCAAGTATTCCAAGGGAGTTCTTTCCGTATTCGTTAATCAGATGTCGTCATCGGGATCGTTCGGATTCGGTATCCTTAACGGTATCAATACTTTGCTCTTTAAGGACAGTATCTCAAGATCGGTAGTCATCTTTGTATTCGCGGTCTTACTGTTCCTTTTGAACATCTTCGTAAAGAATATAATCACGGTCGGTAAGTGCAGATATTTCCTCGAGCACAGAAGGTACAGTGAGACAAAGCTCGACCGACTGTTATTCGTCTATAAGCACGGCAAGACTCCGAACGTCGCGAAGGTAATGGTCATTAAGTATGTCTTCCAGCTCCTTTGGAATTTCACGATCATCGGAGGCGTCATAAAGTCATATGAGTATTCCATGATTCCTTATATTCTCGCCGAAAATCCCGAGATCGAGTGGAGAGAAGCCTTCAGGATCTCAAAGGAACTAACAATGGGTGATAAGAGACGTCTTTTCCTGATCGATCTTATATATGGTGCAGGCTATTTTATCTCCGGCTTTACTTATAACCTCTTAGCGGTATTCCTTCTTAATCCTCTGAGAGAATGTGCCTATGCTGAAGCTTACATGAACCTTAGAGACATCAAGGTAGATGAGAGCGAGAAGTATGTCCTTCTTAACGACAGGATGCTCTCTGTGTCTAATGTCTCCGTCGGCGTCTATCCCGAGAGCGCTTATCAGATCGCACCCCTCGAGAAGCGTCAGTGGATCAAGATCGATTATGACCGAAAGTATTCATTCTCAACCATCGTTCTTTTCTTCTTCTCGTTCGCATTTGTCGGATGGGTCTGGGAAGTATTCTATACGCTCCTTAACGAAGGTGTCCTTGCAAACAGGGGAACGATGTTCGGCCCCTGGCTTCCCATCTACGGAGTCGGCGGCCTTCTGATCATAGTAGGTCTTCGTCCGCTTCGAAAGAATCCGGGACTGCTCTTCATGGGCGCTTTCGCCGCGTGCGGTGCGCTCGAGTATTTTGCCGCATGGGCGCTCGAGACTTTATTCCATACCAAGTGGTGGGACTACACGGGTTATTTCCTTAACGTCAACGGCAGGATCTGCCTTGAGGGACTGTTCGTATTCGGACTCGCGGGAGTTGCTTTCACTTATCTCTTCGCGCCGATGCTCGACAATCTCTATAAGAAGATAAAGCCGAATCTCATAAAGCCCATCTGCGTCATACTGCTCGTTCTCTTTGCGATCGACCTCGGCTATTCCGCTTTCCATCCGAATGCGGGTGCGGGCGTAACATACGGAGATACACAGATCGACGATTCGATCGCGGAGACGGAGACTGCAGATCAGGATTGAGCATCGGGAGGTGATACGATGAAGGATCTTAAGAGGATCTTAGCGGCAGGACTGTCGACGGCATTACTGATCACAGGCTGTTCCTATCCTGCACAGGAGACCGTAGATAATGTAGCACCTCCGAAAGTCATAACTGAGCATCCCGCGATAACCGACAGGGCGGTAGTCGATCTCAAGAGTATAGATCCACAGAATGCCGATGCATCTACGGGTGATGCTTATCTTGAATTCGCTATAGGATTATACGCGAGGGAGGCGTCACGTACCGATGAGAACCTCATGATATCTCCTGCGTCTGTCTTACTTGCTCTCAGCATGACCGCAGCCGGTACGGCAGGTGATACGCTCACTCAGATGACTGATGTATTGGCGCCGGGAGAGACTCCTGAAGCACTGCAGGCTTTCGCCGTGGATTATAACGGCAGGATCAACGAGGGTTCGGGTATCGAGCTTCATTCGGCCAACAGCATCTGGCTCAACGGGCAGTATGCGGAAGGCGTATATCAGGATTATCTTGATTACATCACAGATGATTATTGTGCCAAGGTCGGTGTGATCTCAATGGACTCTGCAGGCGAAGCGGAGATCAACGGATGGGTCAATGACAGAACCAATGGAATGATCCCGAGTGTTATTCAGCCGGGTTCGCTTCAAAGTTCCGACTATGCGATCCTCGTAAATGCGATAGCTTTCGATGCCGTATGGTCAGGAGGTCCGCTCGATGTTATAGGCGGTCAGCCGTTTAATAATGCGAACGGAAGTATATCTAATGTCGATTTTATGAGTGCCGAGCCTCATGATCTTCTGTCTACCGATCTGGCCACGGGATGTAAGATCTACTATGAAGGCGCTCAGTATGCATTCATTGTGATGCTGCCGACCGATGAAACGATCGATGCTAATACTTTCGCTTCGCAGCTCACGGCACAGGAATATCTTGATTTCTGGTACAGCTCCTCCTATCAGGAAGAGATGTATCTTCTTTGCCCGGAGTTCTCTTGTGATTTCAGCACGAGCCTTAAGTCGGATCTTATCGATATGGGCATGACAGCTCCGTTCAGTTTTGATGAGGCGGATTTCGCAAATATGACCGATGTGCAGATCAGCATCGGAGAAGTTATCCAGGTAACTCATATAGATGTCGATCATAACGGTACGCGAGCATCGGCTGCGACTGCCGTAGAAGCAACGGCAGCAGGCGTCGTCGAAGAGCCGATATATATAACTCTCGACAGACCGTTCGTCTATGCGATAGTGGATACTCAGACGGGTCTGCCACTCTTTATCGGTACAGTAAATAATTTTTCCTGATGATATGCAACCTTGAAGGAATTCTCGCGTCTATATAGGTGTACGGAGCAGGAAAGCTTCGTTCTGTGTATGACACAATCCTATACTAAGGGATATCAGAGGGAGGTAACCGCCGTTCCTGGATAGGGAGCGGCGGTTAATTATTTGCGTGTTTTGTTGCTGGGTTGTGGGGGTGCCGGGTTCTGATGAGTTGCATGGCGGCGCAGAAGGCTTTCGAGTGGCTCCTTTTAGCCTCGTCGGTCCGGCCTGTTGCCCCCACTACCATTTACACTACCACTTTCAAGTCATTTTGGCCGTGTTTGTGGTAGTGAGGTCCTCCATTACCATTTACACTGCCACGGGCGCCCGGTTTTGGCAGGGTTCGTGGTAGTGGCGGGCTCTTGTGAGTAGCGTGATCGGAACCGGATCTTCGCTTAACAGTAGCGGCGGTTCACGCAAGTATTAGATTGGACTATTGTTTACACCATTTTCGAGGTCGCGGTTCACACAAGTAATTTTTTAGTGTTTGATTGAACTTTCCGGCGCGTTAAAGTTCAAACAAGCTGAGTTTTTAGAGATTGTTTACACCATAGCGCCTCTTATGGTGTAAACATTTGCCGTATTTGGGATTTGTTTACACTTTGAGATATGAAATGGATCAAACATTTGATGAAAATCTGACTTGTGTGAACCGACAGTCGGAAAAAGGTTCAAACAATTTCGAAATCTCTTAGTTGTTTGAACCGAGATAATCTCGAGAAAGTGTATTCTATCTGGATCTCCATGTCGCCTAATGAGAAGGAGAAGGGAAGCCCGAGAAGGTTTAGGAGCTCGCAGCTAAGAAGTCTGCCTGAGTTCTAAGCATCAATATCAAACATGTAATCACCCTGTTCCGACTCAATGAACAGGGTGTTGTATTTTCGCTGAGATCTATACTAATAAGACATTCACATATGTGTTATGCGGTTCGAGGTCAAGACCTAAGTATTCTGCGGTGGAAGGATCTGCAAGATCTCTCCATTGCCCGTCTATAAGAATATAAGATTCGCCTTCAGCTATAGAAGTCACGTATCTGGACTGAGCCGTGTAACTCTCGTCCGTTGGTCCTTCAAAGGTGCAGCAGTTGCCGTTGTGGAATGTGATCACTACAGAGAAGGGACCTGATACTTCTACGGGCTCATCAAGCTCTACCACATAGTATCCTGCCAGATCGAAAGATGCTTCCTGCGTATAGAGGACCGTCTCGAAGTCGGCGGATCTTATCTCTACGGTAATGTCAGTCGGCGAGATCGCAAAGTCAAAATGCTCTTCGTCGAGTCTGTTCAGTCCAACATAAGTTCCTATCCCGCCGATGGTTCCGGAGTAGTCATAGACATTGGCGACAGTCGTATCTTCTATGGTGCCGATGCCTCTATTGTATCTTATCCCTGCAGCGTGGCTTATGACATCGGAATACTTATCGGACATCTGAAGGCAGGATATGAGCTCCGTAGCCGATTCGTAGGATATCCAGAAGTAACCCTTATTGCCCCATTCGTCTCCGAAGCTGTTTTGTGCCAGCCATGCTCCGTCGGATGTGGCATGCCCGCCGAAGTTCTCTTTCTTGTAGTTGTCGTCCCAGCCGATTATCACGACTTCGTGGTTCCATCTTCCGCCGTCGTTATAGTAGCTGAAGTTGCTCATATAGGTCGGAGTTGAGATGTTAACGTCTGCAAGTACACCACCATACTCCATTATTGCCGACTTGAGAACTTCAGTAGATGCTTTCTGATCGCCGTTCATTGATATGAAGAAGGGTGAAGATACAAGGTTATATCCTTCGTACCCGTCAGCCAGTGCCCACTGTATCTCGAATTCATCCATGACAGCCCAGGTGTAGTAGCTCTCGGTAAGAAGGATGAATCCCTCTTCCTTATCTACTCCGCAGGTATCGACAATCAGATCAGACGGCAACACCTCGACTGACTGTCCCAGTGTATGCCTTATGTTATATTCGACTGCGGTGGCACATGAGAAAGGGACGCATGCGCCGGGAGGCCCCTGGTCACGAACGGGGATATCGTATCCCTGATCCAGCATAGAGAAAGAAGAGTCGGATGCTTTGCCCGATGAGCAGGAACTGATACAGAAGGTCAGCGAAAGAATGAGCACCGATGATACGAGCTTTTTCATATCGACCTCACACGAACAGCACGTTGATATAAGGATCCGTGCCGGGCTCGCTCATCGCCGCCTGAACTTCGGGTGAATCGAGGTCATAGGGAAGGAGACCGTCTTCTGCCATAGCCGTGAGGATGTACTCGGAAGTCGCGGGATCTGCGAGATCTCTCCATTCATTGTCGTAGAAGATAAAGGAGTCGCCGAGCTCGCAGGATGTTACATAGGTCATTTCCATTCCTGCCAAATAGTCCTCCTCGGAAGCACCTTCAACGGGTACCACCTGATCGCCGTGATATGTGACTACTACGGCGAACTCTCCGTCGACTTCAACGGGCTCGTCGAATTCTATGACATAGTATCCGCCCATGGGGAATGTCGCATCCTGACTGTAGAGAACTTCCGAGAAGTCCGCGGAGCGGACCTCGACCGTAACGGAGCATTCCGAAGTCGTGATCATCATGTGTCCGTCATCGCCAAAGTACCAGCCTAGATAAGTTCCGACACCTCCTATGGATCCCGTGTGATCGTATACGGAACCTACTGTCGCGTTTGTGATCGGGCCGAGTGAACTTTCAGCTCCCGGAGCATGGGATATGACTTCACTGTATTCATCAGACAACTGGAATGTATCGAAGAACTTTATATGTGTCTCATAGGATACCCAGCAGTAGCCGCCGTTGCCCCAGTCTTCGCCGAAGCTGTTCTGTACCAGCCACGCTCCGTTGGAAGTAACGGAATCCCCGAAAAGCTCTGCGGGGAAGTTGTCGTCCCATCCTAAGATGTTGACTACATGGTTGAGGCGCGCGCCGTCATCGTACAGAGTGTAGTAGCCGCCGTGCCACCCGTTTATCCTGGGGGTTGATATCTGAATATCTGCGGTAACGCCGCCGTAGGTCATTATGGCGGACTGGATCATTTCGCGCGTCACAGCGTCATCCGGCATCCCGTAGAATGTCGGTGCTGCGGTTAGGACGTAACCGTTGTAGCCGTTAGCAGTAGCCCACTCTATATCGACCGGACCTGAGTTAGCAGTAGCGTAGTGTTCGCTCGTGAGCATCACGCCTTCGCCCTTATCCATGCTTACGCTGTCATAGATAAGATCGTCCGGGACTACTTCGAAGTCATTGCCTAATGTATAGCGGATATTTCGTTCTATGGTAACAGCAGATGCATATGCGCCGCACGCACCGGGAGGCCCCTGATCGCGTATGGCTACCGGATAGCCTTCATCCAGCATGGAGAAGTATCCGTCCTCACCGTGACTGTAGAAAGCGCCCGACAGATCGACCGCAGACGGATCGGTATCCTTCTTGCAGGATGCCGCACCCATAATAAATGACAGCAAAAGTGCTGAAGCTAATAACCTTTTCATACTATCCCTCACAGATGTTTTGACTTTATCCTATACTTTCACGGGGAATAAAACTTGTCCGTCTCTTTAAGGATATGTCCGACTTATATTATAATATGCCCATGGAATGGCTCACAACGATCAAGGACGCTTTGCAGTATATAGAAGACCACCTTCTCGAAGTGGAGGGAGCAGAGGAGCTCGCTTCGCACCTTGCGATATCATCTTCGTACTTGCAGCAGGGCTTTCAGATAATGACAGAGCATACCATCGCCGAATATATTCGAAACAGAAGGCTCTATCAGGCAGCCCGTGACCTCATGACTTCCGATACAAAGATAACGGACATAGCACTGAAGTACGGATACGATA
This sequence comes from Ruminococcaceae bacterium KH2T8, assembly GCA_900111435.1. Taxonomy (NCBI): domain Bacteria; kingdom Bacillati; phylum Bacillota; class Clostridia; order Eubacteriales; family Oscillospiraceae; species Ruminococcaceae bacterium KH2T8. Next base: position 442,232 of record FOIY01000001.1, on the reverse strand, counting down.
ATTCGGCCAGCTTCTCCAAGGCTTTCACGAGATTTCACGAAGCGTCTCCTTCAGAAGTAAGGAAAGGAACGAAGCGCCCGAGGACATTCTTTCCGATCCAGATATCGATCACCATAAGAGGCGGGCAGAGCCTTGACGTGGAGATAGTAGAGAAGGAAGCATTCCGGGCAGTTGGCTTTATGGGAGAATACACCCTGGAGAACAGCACCGATATCGCTAAGAGATGGAAAGAAATAAACAAACTCAAGGATGAGCTCAAGCTCAGAGAGCCCGAGACCGATCTCGAAAGGGCACTCCTTGCACATAACATCGGTTCATGCGGAGTAACGGAATATCCTGCCGACAAAGGTCCGTACCGTTATCTGTTCGGAGGCATCTACAGAGGCGGTGAAGTGCCCCCTGAGATGGAAGTCTACGAGATAAGGAAAGGTACCTGGGCTGTCTTTAACTGCGTGGGAAAGCTGCCGGACGCGATGGAGGAGATAAATGACCTCATATGGAATCACTGGGTACCTGATAATGCCGAATACGAGGTAGACGGTCAGTGCGAATTCGAGCTCTACTACCAAGGGGATTACTATAACGACCCTGAGTATCTCTGCACAAAGTGGATACCGGTAAAGCGGCGAGAAAACTGAACAAACAAAAAGGAGCATCCGCGGATGCTCCTTTTGATCTTTAAGTTGATATTGTTTATCAGCCTCTGCGCTTAGTAAAAGCGAGTCCTGTCCAGGCAACACCGCCGAGAAGGCTGATCACACCGATGATAAGGATAGCGGAATTTGTCTTCGCGCCTTCAAGGGGTACGATGTAATATTCATACATTGAGTTGTTTACAACACTGCTGTCAGCATCGATCTCGTCAAGGTACTCTTCGAAGAACTCGATCTTTTCCTTGTCCATCTTTGCGACCTTACCATTGATGTGGATAGGGTGTGTGTTGAGCTCGATATCGTCGGATTTCCACCACTCAAGGCTCTCGTCTACGAGTGCATCGTATGTGCTGAACTCGCTTGGCTTATTAACGTCGATACCGATGTAGTTGCTCATGGAGAAGTATTCGCCGGAGTCGTCGATCTGAGGCATAGCGTAGACTCTGAGAGTCTCCTTGCCGTCCTTGGATTCTACTACGAAGTAATCCATAAGGAAATCTACATCCATCTCTACGTGATCACCGACCTGTAAGTCGTTCCAGTTTACGGAAGAGTCGTTAAGATCGATAGGCTCTGCCTTGGATGTCTTGAGGTCTCTTGCGCCCATGATGATGAGTACTACGCCTAATATGATGAGTAAGAGGCTGAACTTGATCCTGTTAAACATTTCTTTTGTTTCTCCTTTTATCCCGATAGCTTTTTATACGAATCGTTAACCGAATCGCACGATGGCGATTATAGCATACGTTATAAGAAAATTCTCTTATTTTTTCCCAATATCTGACAAATTCTATCTGTATAATCACACTATGGAATTAGTCAATCTGATAGAAGATACTCAAGGGTCTCCCAAGTGCATAAATGAGCACGGGTTATCCTTTTATATAAAGACACTAAAGCATAAGATCCTATTTGATCTGGGACCTTCGGATCAGACTCTCGCGAACGCTTCTGCGCTCGGTGTGGATATCTCGTCTGTAGACACTGTCATCTTAAGTCACGGACACTATGATCACTCGGGCGGGATACTTCCTTTCGTGAAGAATGATCCCGATGCAAGGATCTATATGCAGGTCAAGGCAGCCGAGGATTATTATGCATATGACGGACCCGATAAGGGCTATAGATATATAGGTATCGATCCTTTGATACCTGCGCTTCAAAATGTCTATCCTCTAAACGGTTGCTGCGAGATCGATGATGAGCTCGAAGTCATCGTCGCGAATGAGAGACCTTATGAGATACCTCTTACGAACGACCGACTGGTGCGTAAGGATAACGGTGAATACGTAAAGGATGATTTTGCTCATGAGCACAGCCTTGTCATAAGAAGTGAAGATATAAGTGTCCTGATCTGCGGATGTGCCCACAGCGGGATACTTAATATCATTGAGGCATATAAAGAGAGATATTCATCGATGCCCGACTATGTTATCGGCGGATTTCATATGATGCGAAAGAGCGGCGAGACGGAAGAAGACCTGAGGATAGCCGAAGAGACTGCATGGAGACTTAAAGAGACGGGAGTAAAGTTTTATACCTGTCACTGTACCGGTATTCCCGCATATGAGACGATGAAGAAGATAATGGGCGATTCGATCGAGTATATCCACTGCGGAGACAGATTATCTTTACCTTGAGATAAGTATATGTCTTAGTGGTATACTTATTGTCATGGAATATAGTGTACTGATAATAGATGATGAGAGAGAACTCGCGGATTCTACCGCGGAGTATTTCGATATGTTCGACCTCAAGACCTGCTGTGCATATACTGCGCAGGAGGCACTTGATTTCTTTAAGGAAAACCGGACCAAGCTCATATTGCTCGATATAAATCTCGGCGATTCGTCGGGCTTTTCGCTCTGCAAGACTCTTCGTGAGACGATCGATGTTCCGATACTCTTTATCAGCGCGAGATCGAGTGATGACGATATGGTCGTAGCATTAAATATCGGCGGCGATGATTATATTACGAAGCCTTATTCGCTCAATGTCCTTTTTGCCAAGGTAAAGGCAGTTCTCAAAAGATATGAGAAGACCGCGACAGTATCGGGTGACAAGCTCGTGTTCGGTGATATATCGATAGATCTTGATGCCGGTACCGTCAGCAGAAACGGAAGCGCAGTCGAGCTTACTGCCATGGAATATAAGCTCCTTGCATATCTCGTAGTAAACAGGAATAAGGTCGTCGAAAAGCAGGATATCTTTGACAAGGTATGGAACGACAGCTTTGTTACCGACGGTACTTTGAACGTACACATTAGACACTTAAGAGAGAAGCTCGAAGCCGATCCCAACGATCCGACATTTATAAAGACAGCTCGCGGAAGAGGTTATATCTTTAAGGCTGAATAAATATGACCAAGAAATTCGCTTACCTTTCGATCCTGATGATCGTTCTTCTGATACTTCCCGTTGCCATATTAAGGTTCAATGAGGATGATTCGCTCTCATATCTTGATAATACCCAGGTCAACAGGGCGATCCATGACATGGCGGATAACTGGGATGAACTTGAGGATAATGCTTCCGGATATTCTAAGAAGACAGTAAGCATCTACGGATTCGAGTATGAGGTCATCGATAATGAAGGCAATATACTCTTAAGGACTGATTCGAATATGCCGAAGGACTTGGGACGTGCCACGACATTTCGCTATACGATCAGGGATATAGAGGTAGACGGACATGTAGTCGGAAAGCTCCTTATAGATAATGATTATGTATCTTTAAAGAGCGAAGCATATGTAAGCTACAGAGTAAGATATCTCTTCAGCGTTCTCTTTGAGCTGATAATAATCATCCTGTTCCTCATATGGATATATATCTATGTAGTAAGGCCTTTCGAGAAGATGAGAGAATTCGCGAGTGATATATCTTCCGGTAATCTCGATGCTCCGCTTACTATGGACAGAGGTAATCTCTTCGGTGCATTTACCGAGAGTTTTGACATAATGAGGACCGAGCTCAATGAAGCAAGACAGAAGGAATATGAAGCGCAAAGGAGCAAGGTCGAGCTCGTTGCCCAGCTCTCTCACGATATCAAGACTCCCGTTGCTTCCATAAAAGCAATGGGCGAACTTTTGGGCGCTACTACCGATAACGAGAAGCAGAAGCAAAAGCTCTCGTCGATCGTCTCAAAGGCGGATCAGATCGATGTGCTCGTATCTGACCTTTTTGCTACTTCTCTTACGGATCTTGATCAGCTCGAAGTCGACGTGTCCGAGCAGGAGAGCAATATCCTCGATCAGATGATCAGGGATGCCGATCACTACGAATATGTCACAGGCGATGAAGTGGTACAGTGTCTCATCAGCTGTGATCCGATAAGAACGATCCAGGTAATAAATAACATAATAAACAACTCCTACAAGTATGCCGATACGACTATCTACAAGGAGTCGCGTATCGAAGACGATTGCTTTGTATTGAGCCTTACGGACAGGGGAGGCGGAGTATCGGAAGAAGACCTCCCCATGATCACCAAGAAGTTCAGACGAGGTGAAAATGCCAGGGAGAAGCAGGGCGCAGGACTCGGACTTGCCATTGCAACCGAGCTCATGGAGAAGATGGGCGGAAGCCTTGAGTGTTCCAATGCCGACGGAGGCTTTAGGGTAACGCTTCAGTTCAAGCTCGTCGATTGATCATCTTAAGGTTCGTGTCTTCATTCTTAAGCTTCTCTTAAGGTTCACGCAAAGTACGTTAATGTTTTTGTTGATAGGATTAGATCATCAAACAAAAACACGAACGGAGATATGTAATCATGAAAAGATCATTCGGCTTGGCGAAAATGTTCTCGTCTATAGTGGCAGCAGTAGCAGTAGCGGGCAGCCTCATCTTCAATCCATCGGCAGCAGGTACTGTCAATGCCGCATTTCTGACCCCCAGACTTATCGTGACGGGTAGTGAGATCACATCAGGCCCGGTTACTGCAGGCGAAGACTTTGAGATGGTGATCCACTTAAAGAACGAGTCAACTGCAACACAACTCAATAATGTCAGGATCGAACTTACTACCGACGACAATGAGATCATCCCCGCAGACGGCACGAATATCATCTATATCGATTCTATCGACAAGGAAGAAGAGGTAGATGTGACAGTTGAGATGAGCACCAGAGGAGACCTTCAGCAGAGACCTTATTCAGTAACGGTTAATTACGAATACGAGGATAAGGACAGAAATCCTTTTGCTGATTCTTCTCTCGTAACGGTACCCATCATCCAGGTTCCCGAGATCTCGCTTTCCGAGTTCAAGCTCTCAAGAGCCGAGATCGTACTCGACGGTAAGACAAACGTATCTTTCGACCTCAATAATATCGGTAAGGATATGGTTTATAACGTATCGGTAGATTTCGAAGGCGATCAGATCGATAACATCTCGAGCTATGTAGGAAATATCGAAGTAAGCGGCAGTAAGACAGTCGATCTTTCGCTCAAGGGAACATCTATAGGTGACGGCAATGTAGTTGCACATATTACTTTCGAGGATGCTGACGGAAAGTCATTCTCCTTTGATCAGAACTTTGATCTGAGCGTAACTGATAAGCCTGCGGAGGCAATTGCAGACCAGGCGGCTGAATCCTCTCTTCCGGTTCCCCTTATCGCAGGCGGAGCAGTTGCTGTTATACTTGTAGTCACAGTAGTAAATGTTATCCGTAAGAAGAAGGAAAGAGCATATGCCTAAGAAAAGCATCATCAGGACCGAGAAACTCTGCAAGAGCTTCTCGACAGGCGGTGTCCAGCACCATGTAATAAAGAATCTCGATACGGAGATATACGAAGGAGACTTCACGGTAATAATGGGTGCCTCCGGTGCAGGTAAGTCCACGCTCATGTACGCATTGTCAGGCATGGATAAGGCAAGCCTCGGCAAGGTGCATTTCGCTGACAGGGATATCACCAAGTTTACGAGCGACCAGCTCGCGATCTTCAGACGTAAGCACTGCGGCTTCGTGTTCCAGCAGGTATATCTTATGGATTCCATGAGCGTTATGGATAACGTCCTTACAGCAGGCCTTCTTACCGGTCAGAATAAAAGAGAGCTCAACAAGAGAGCGCAGTCTCTCCTTGAGCAGGTAGGAGTCGGAAGAAAGCTCTGGAATAAGTTCCCGAATCAGCTCTCGGGCGGTGAAGCACAGCGAGTTGGTATCGTACGTGCGATCATCAATTCACCTGATATGGTATTCGCCGACGAGCCTACGGGTGCCCTCAACAGTTCTTCTTCGGATGCGGTACTCAATGTCCTTACCGAAGTAAATAAGAAGGGTCAGTCGATCCTTATGGTAACGCATGACATGAAGTCTGCAAGAAGAGGAAACAGGATAATTTATTTTAAAGACGGAACGATAGGCGGCGAGTGCGACCTTGGTCCCTATGTATCAGGCGACCGTGCACGTCACGACAAGCTTCGTAACTTCCTGTCGGATATGGGATGGTAATCTTAGATGTTAGGAAAACTCATAAAGGCAAATTTCAGGAAAGACTTCTCTCAGATGATAAGCTTTCTTCTTATAGTCATCCTGTCATCGACGATGCTCGGATGCGGCCTTACGCTCCTTCTCGGATATAATGACGATTACGAAACAAAGCTGGCAGCCAACAACAGTGCTCACGTCAGGATGCATGTTGTAGGCTCGAAGGATCATCGCGACGAGCTTACGGATATCGAGAGATATCTTGCGTCCAGCCCGTGTGTTGAGGATTATGTAACAGTAGACGGACTAATGGCTACGACGTCCATAGATCAGTCTGACAACGATGATGATGTCAAGGATCTTATGGAGTCGGCTGAGTACACTGCATTGTTTACTCCGCTTGATGAGGACAGGGATATCGAGAGGATGAACTTCATAGAGAAGTCAGATGAAGAGTACGATAATCCTATCTATATCTCCGGATATGTCCTGAGGCAGCAGTATCAGAACAGGTTCAAGGTCGGAGACGAGATAGTGCTCTCTATAGGTGAGCATATATATGAATTCAGGCTCGCAGGTGTCTATGAGACCCTTATGGCAGAGGAGTGCTTCTATGTGACGGAATCTCAGTATGCGGATATGGTCGAGACCTTGTCTGCCGACGGCAAAAGCAAAAGATACGATGCATTTATCCTGATAACCACTGTCGACGGTATAACAGATGACGCAGCAGCGGACGAGATCATGGAAGATCTCGGAAGAAGAGGGTATAACGCTGACATCTCTACTTATACAAAGTCTATGATGTTAAGTTCCGATATGATCATGGTAAATGTCATCTCCGCGATCTTATGCGCATTCTCGCTCCTTATCTCTATTGTTGTACTTATCATCGTATTCTTCAGGATAAGTAACAGTATTGAGCAGAATATCGTTAATATCGGTGCCCTGAAGGCGCTCGGATGCACCAGCTCCCAGATAAGAAAAGCTCATATCATGGAGTTCGTGATAACTGCCGTGGCAGCGTCCGTTGCCGGAATAGTAGCCATGTACCTGCTGCTTCCTCCTTTGGGAGTTCTGGTAGGGACCATGACCATGATGACCTGGGATGCACATATGATCCCCGGTGTAGCGGTGATCCTCCCGTTCTTATTCGGAGCGCTTACATGCGTGATGGCATCATTTTCAACTGCCAAGATCAGAGATCTCGATCCCGTAATAGCATTGAGGTTCGGTCTTCAGAATCACAGTTTTAAGAAGAACTATCTTCCTCTTGCCACATCAGGCGGCCCCCTGGTAGGCATACTTGCTCTCAAGTCTTCTCTTCAGAGCAGGAAGCAGAACATAATGACACTCGTTATCATGGGGTCGGTAGGTCTTGTTACCGCATTTGTTATCTTCTTCGGATATAACATCTGCTATAAGCCTATCAATCTCTATAATATCCTTCAGTCAGGATCTTATGACCTGATGTTGGCTATAACCGATCCTGATGCTTACTACGAGGTTTCCAATGTAGAGCATGTCAGGGAATGTTACTGGAGAGCATCGGAAGAGATGACAGTCGCCGGTCAGGCGGTCGACGTAACCATAGTCGAAGACCTGGGTGCCCTTGATACGATCAATTTTACGGAGGGAAGAGCTCCTCTTTACTCCGATGAGATAGTCATGAGCGCTACTGCCGCTTCGCAGGCGGATGTAATGATAGGCGATGTCGTAAAGGTCTCGTACAAAGGCTGCGATAAGGAGCTTGTCGTTTGCGGTCTGGCACAGGGAACGGATAATCTCGGTAAGTTTGCACTGATGAACGATGACTGTGCAAGAACTCTCGGATATACAGCCAAGACGAATATCATCTGTATAACACTCGACAGATCGGATATCGCTACTGCGGGTATGGTCGCTAAGGAGATAGAGAACATGTACGGGGATAAGCTGACCGGTTATGTCAACATTCCCGCGGCACTTCCTGAGACACCGATAATCATCGGATCTACGGCAATATGTATCCTTATAGTCATTGTAACCGTTCTGGTAATACTCCTGTCGATGACGCTTCTTATTAAGACGGTCATCATAAGAAAGCAGCAGGAGTTTGGTATCAAGAAGTCCCTGGGCTTTACGAGCTCACAGCTTCGTAAGGAACTCGTCATCTCCATGATGCCCTGTGTTATCATCGGTTCCTCGATCGGAGCTGTTATAGGAACACTTAAGTCCAATGCTTTCCTTACGGCGCTCCTGGGTTCGCTGGGACTTGCCGAGAGCCGCCTGCCGGTATACGGATGGATGGGCGTAGCAGCCGTCATCTTCACGACGCTGATATCAGCCGTTATCATCTGGATGCTGTCGGGAAAGATAAAGAAGATATCTGCCTACTCACTCATCAAAGAGTGATGTATCATGATCCCTTACTTAGCAACAGCCGTACTTCATTTGAAGTGCGGCTGTTGTAATGTTTATTAATCTGTGTATTCGGTGTGATCCTTGCCGTTATGCTTCCCCTTGTATAGTCTGCTGTCGGCTCTGCTTATCACATTGTCGAGACTGTCTTCCGATGTGCATTCATAGATGCCGACGGTCATTGTTACGGAGAATATCTTATCTTCGAGCGTAAATGTCTGGCCCCTGATGAGAGATATGATCTTATCGGCACATTCCTTACCGCCGTTGATATCCGTATTCGGCAGTACGAAAAGGAATTCCTCGCCGCCCCATCTTGAAGCGCAACCCGTTTCGGGGATATTATTGCCTATCGTTCCCGCAACAGCCGCTAGGACGACATCGCCCATGTCGTGACCATATGTATCGTTTACTCTCTTAAAGTTATCTATATCTCCGATACCGACTACAAAGCTCTTTCCGGAGTTCTTGCTTTCGAGGTATACCTGTTCGAGCCTTCTGTTTATCTCACGACGGTTGCTGAGCTTTGTAAGAGGATCCGTAGATGCCAGGATCCTGAGCTGCTCATTCTGGATCCTGATCTTGCTTCCGGTATAGCGGTTGATATAAGTGAATATCGTGGCCACATAGATAAGGACGAAAGAGCCTATGAATATATTGATCACATAGAATACCGTCTGGTAATTGGTATTGCTGAGATCATATACTGCGCGGCCTTCGGTGCTGAAGTAGAAATTAAGTAATCCGTAAAGCGGTACCGAGGTCAGAAGTGTAACGAAAGGAGCCCACCAAACCTTGTTCGGCGTAAGGAAAGCCAAGGGGATGATCATCAAAAGGAACATACAGAAATTCGGCCTGAGTCCCACAAAGACTGTTGCTACCGAAGCATGAAGTATTATCTCGGCAATAGATGCATATACGAGCTTTAAAGGTTCCTTTATACACTTTGCGCAGATGATCATTACGGCATAGAAGATGATACTGCCGATGTTAAAGATGACCATCTCGACGACACCGGACATCGCGAATAATACCATGTAAAGGGTGTGGGCGATAAGACATGCCACGAGAGGACAGAAGTAAGCCAGGAAGACTGCCTGCGGAGATGCGAGCTTGTCCATCTTTGTGACGAACTCCTGATCTTCAGCGAACTTATCGCCGATCTTTAAGCTGTTTATAAACTTCTTTGAGTGAGAAACACCTGCCATATATCTTGCTCCCGATCATGCAATGCAGCCTTCTGATACTGATGTTTTGATTATATCACGCGTATCATTAACAGTTTTTGACGTAGATTTTTCGGTTGAATGAATTCTTGTGCATAATATCAAAAATCGCTCATGCGTTTTTACGTTGAAAACGATGATTTAGCGGTATCATATATGTGTAAAGAAAGACCCGTACGGAGTATGCGGGAATGGTGCCTTTACGGCAGTGATAAAGGGAGGATCTTATGATCAAAGCGATACTTACTATAGACGATATGCCTCAGGAGAATACGATACCGATCATTGATTACCTTCTGGGACTGGGGATCAAGCCCCTGTTCTTTGCAATAGGCGAATTCGTTGAGCAAAAGCCCGAACCTGTTATCTATGCCCTTCAGAAGGGACTTATAGTCGGTAACCATACATATTCGCATGCCAACCTCTCTGAGGTTGCCTATGAGGATGGTATCCGTGAGATCAAGAAGTGCGACGAGGTGCTCGATAAGATCTACGAGCAGGCGGGAGTGGAGCGCAAGGTAAAGGTCTTCCGCTATCCGTACCTCGCATGCGGAGGAGATAACAATCCCTGGTATACGGCATATCTTCGTGATCTTGGTTATAAGAAGCTCGATGACAGAGGAGTCATCGCTTCGGAATACATCTCGAACGGATGGAAGTTTGAAAACGGTACTAACTGCAGCTTTGACTGTCAGGAATACCTGCTCAGGGAAGGCAGTGACATGACGATCGAAAAGATACTCGAGAATGTCGATAATGCTTTCTGTGAACGTGAGCAGAAGCTCGGACAGGAGCACATCATCCTTATCCATTCACATGACCTGACGGACGAGAGGGAGCCTTTCTACTACAAGACCATAGTTGAGAGGATGCTCAGTTACGGTACTCAGTTCGTTGAGCCCAAGTTTATGGATTTTTGGAATCTTGCCTGATCAGCTTTGAAGAGATCGTTTTATTAAATAATGAGATGACCGGCCCGAATCCGAAGGCAGATGCCAGGGTTCCGAGGCCGATTATTCCTCCTGCGAGAAAACAGACGAGTGCGCATCCGGCGTCGCAGATTATTCTGCAGAAGAAATAGGGCAGCTTCTTTATCTTCCTGTCCATGATGATCGCGAGAGCATCGTAGGGAGCGACACCGAGATCCGATGTCTGATAGAGACTGAGACCCAAACCAGTAGCAATAAGCCCCGCGAGCATTATGAGTATTCGAAGTATCATCGAGTCCGGAGTCGTCGCGAAGAGGTTTAAGAGCTTTCCGCAGAAGTCGACTATATATCCGAGGAAGATCGCATTGATGATGGTTCCAAGACCGATAAGATCCCTGCCGAGAAGGATCTGTATCACGAAGAAACAGATGTTGACTGCGATCTGAAGGATCGGATAATAAAGCCCGGTAAGATCAGAAAGAGCCATATTCATTCCGTCGAACGGATCATTTCCGAGAAGGGAGAATTTGAACGCCGCGACTCCGGCACCTATGAAGAGGTTGCCTGCGATACACATGGCGATCCTGATATTTCGTTCTCTTGTCGGTATATTCCTGAGTCTCATGTTTGTATTATAATCGACAGGTGAGGATCGTGTAAGTCAATGATTATTAATGTTTACGGAACAATGCTGATATCGTCGCTCGTGCTCGGTGTGCTCGTTGCCTGCCTGCTCGGAACCGTCTGCGGGATCAGGAAACGGACGATCTTCTATACCGTGCTGTTTACCGTGATGAGCATCTTTATGTTCTCGTTCCTTTGCGTATTTATTCTCGGAAAGGGTAAGACTTTCGGATTCTCGGGCCTCGGAGGCGCATTCGGCCTCATGATAGGCATCATATTCTCCGTCTATGTACATAATGATCACCCGAAGGAACTGTTTGCTTCCTGGGTGGTTACCGCTCCTTTGATGTATGCAGTCTCAAAGATAGGATGCCTCAATGCGGGATGCTGCTCCGGGCATATAGGAAGCGTGCCGATACAGATAGTAGTCTCGGTAACGTTTTTCGTGATCCACATCATATCGCTGGTGTTTTTTCTCAAGACTCAGGATAAGATGAAGGCGGCATACCTTGCGATGATCATATCCTTTATAGCCAGGATCATTCTCGATATCTTCCATGATTCTCATGTCGGGAAAGTGATAACGAACGAGCAGATCATGACCATTGCGGCAGGGACACTGGCGTTTGCCGTATTCCTTTTTCGAAAGAGACTGCCAAGGACCGACCTTCTCGTTCCGGACAGTGACAGATAAAGCTTCTTTTATTTGTTTTTTATATGAATGATGTTAATATGTTCTAAGTTATACGGAGGTAACCGTATCTTGTGGAGGAGATCATGAGCGAGGGTAATATTGAAAAGTGGGTATGTCCGTCATGCGGACATCAGGATAATGAAGGTAATTTCTGTATCGCATGCGGGTTTGCTAAGCCCGTTCTGACTACATCGGCAGCTCCTGCTCAACAGGAAGCCGCAACACCTGTTGAGCCTGTACAGGGAAATCCTGCAGCAGCCCCCGCTCCCGATTATTCATATACGGATCCCTTAACCGCTCCCGCGAAAGCACAAGAGGAGGAGTTTGGTCCCGAGGATCGAAAGAAAGCCAATATTCTCTGTATCGTTTCACTGGGATTGATGTTCGTTCTTCCGGTAGTCTTCTCGATGATCATGCTGATCCTGTATGAGCTGGGGTTCGATGAGGATGCATTGGGTGCGATCACGATGATACTCGGTACCGGCATGACACTCTCCGAGGTAGCGGCCCTGGGACTTATGATATACGTCCGTATCAAATACAGAAAGAGCGTATTCGGTAAGGTGCTCATGTGGATATATATATCGCTTGCCATCCTGACGGTGATAACGATCGTCGTAGTCATGGTAACATGTGTCACCATGTTGCAGGATTGCGCAAATCATGGATGGTGATCAGATGAAGGACAGCAGGCAGTATAAGAGGATAAGACTTACCGACAGAGGTTCGAGAAGACAGGATTCACGTCACCCCTGGGTATACGATAATGAGATCTTCGAGACACCCGACGGCATTACCGACGGCGATCTTGTTGACGTGATAACTTCTTCGGAAAAGTATGTCGGCACGGGTTTTTATAACAGCAATTCAAAGATCAGAGTTCGTATCATCTCGAGAAATGCCAACGATACGTTCGATCAGGCATTCTGGGAGAGACGTGTAGGTTATGCACTCGATTTCCGTAAGACCGTTATGAGATCCGAGACCGATCTCAAATGCTGCAGACTGATATTCGGTGAAGCGGACGAATTCCCGGGCCTTACGGTTGACAGGTTCAACGATATCCTCGTAGCTCAGGTATTATCACTCGGTATCGAGGTCAGAAAAGAGATGATCTTCGATGCGATCCTTACCGTTATGCGCCAAAGAGGCGAAGACGTTATCGGTATCTATGAGCGAAATGATGTCGCTATACGTGAGCTCGAAGGTATGAGCGAGTATAAGGGATATTACGTTAAGGAGGGGCAGGAGGCTCCTTCCAAGACGATAACCGAGATCGTAGAGAACGGGGTCAGATATAACGTTGATGTAGAGAACGGTCAGAAGACCGGATTCTTCCTTGATCAGAAATACAACAGGGAAGCGGTCTCGAGGATCGCTAAGGGGAAGAAGGTCCTCGATTGCTTTACGCATACGGGTTCTTTTGCGCTCAATGCCGCAAATGGCGAGGCAGTGCACGTTCATGCCGTAGACGTATCCGAGACAGCCGTAGAGATGGCAAGGAAGAATGCCGAGCTCAACGGGCTTTCGGACATCATGAGCTTTGAGGCTGCTGATGTGTTCGATCTTCTTCCCACGATCAAAAAGGGCGAGTATGATCTCATAATCCTCGACCCTCCCGCTTTCACGAAGTCTCGAAAGACAAAGAGCAATGCTGAGCGCGGCTATAAGGAGATCAATTACAGGGCCATGAAGGCACTTCCCAGGGGAGGCTATCTGGCTACATGTTCATGCTCTCACTTCATGGATGAGGAGAGCTTTATAAAGATGCTCGATTCCGCTGCGAAGGATGCGGGCGTCAGGATCAGACAGATCGAAAAGAGACAGCAGTCTCCCGACCATCCTATCCTCCTTGATGTCTCCGAGACGGATTATCTTAAGTTCTTTATCCTGCAGGTGTTCTGATGAGCAGGAAAGACAAGAATACCGAACAGATGCATACACTTAAAGGCCTTAAGCCCGGCTCGTCCGCGGTCATCTCGTCCGTCGGCGGAGAGGGTGCATTAAGACAGCATTTCCTTGATATGGGACTTATCCCCGGAACTACCGTTACTACGGTCAAGTATGCTCCGATGGGAGACCCCGTCGAGTTCAAGGTCAGAGGCTATGAGCTTACGTTGAGGCTCGACGATGCCGACAAGATCACGATAGATACGGAAGCCAAGACAACGATAGAAGAGTATAAAGCTCCGCAGATGCATAAGACCGCTCACCCGGGTCTCGGTGAGGGCGGTAAGTATCACGAGAAGGGAAGCGGCGATCCTCTGCCTGAGGGCACCGTCATGAAGTTCGCGCTCGTCGGTAATCAGAACAGCGGTAAGACGACCCTCTTTAACCAGCTCACGGGTTCGAACCAGCATGTAGGAAATTTCCCGGGCGTTACGGTCGACAGGAAAGACGGCGTGATCAAGGGGCATCCTGATACGCTCGTCACGGACCTTCCGGGTATCTATTCGATGTCACCATATACGAGCGAGGAGATCGTCTCGAGAAATTTCGTATTGGACGAGAAGCCTCATGCGATCATAAATATCGTTGATGTAACGAATATCGAACGTAATCTCTATCTTACGATGCAGCTGCTCGAGATGAATATCCCGATGGTAGTCGCGCTCAACATGATGGATGAACTAAGCGCCAACGGCGGCGGTGTAGACGTCAACCAGATGGAGCGAAAGCTCGGCGTCCCCGTAGTACCTATCTCGGCATCAAAGAACGAAGGCGTTGATGAATTGATAGATCACGTTATCCATGTCGCTTACTATCGTGAGCGTCCTCAAAGACAGGATTTCTGTGATGAGAACGATCACGGCGGTGCTGTACACAGATGTATCCATTCCATAGCGCATCTGGTCGAAGATCACTCCAAGAAAGCAGGGATCCCGATAAGATTTGCGACGGCCAAGATCATTGAAGGTGACGACCTCGTCATAACAAAGCTCGCTCTTGACGAGAACGAGAAAGAGACGATGGAGCATATCGTCAGTCAGATGGAGACCGAAAGAGAACTCGACAGAAGTGCCGCCATGGCGGACATGCGCTTCTCCTTTATCGAGAAGGTAGTAAGGACTTCGGTCAAGAAGCCCAGGCAGAGCAAGGAGCGCGAAAGGAGCGAGCGGATCGACCGCATCCTGACGGGTAAATATACGGCCATCCCTGCCTTTGTCCTTATCATGGCTCTCGTATTCGTGCTCACGTTCAATGTTATAGGTGCATTCCTTCAGGGACTTCTTGAAAGCGGTATCGACATGCTCGCGGCTGTCGCCGAGAGAGCTCTTGATGCGGCTGATGTCAGTGAAGGACTAAAGAGCCTTTTTATGGACGGCATATTTACGGGCGTAGGAAGCGTACTGAGCTTCCTGCCCATAATCGTTACCCTGTTTTTCTTCCTTTCCATCCTTGAGGACTCGGGCTATATCGCGAGGGTCGCTTTCGTGATGGACAGGCTCCTTCGAAAGATCGGACTGTCGGGAAGAAGTATCGTACCGATGCTCATCGGATTCGGCTGTACGGTCCCCGCAGTTATGTCTACGAGGACTCTTCCGAGTGAAAGGGACAGGAAGATGACGATCCTTCTTACTCCTTTCATGAGTTGTACGGCAAAGCTTCCGATCTATGCATTCTTCGTAAATGCTTTCTTCCCCGGCAAGGGCGGTCTTATAATGACGGGCCTTTATGTGCTCGGTATCATCATCGCCATACTCGTTGCACTTTTATTCAGACATACGATCTTCAGGGGAGAGGCGGTGCCTTTTGTGATGGAGCTTCCTAACTATAGGCTCCCGGGTCCCAGGAACGTTATGCTCCTTTTGTGGGATAAGGCTAAGGATTTCCTTCAGAGAGCTTTTACCGTAATACTTGTTGCAACGATAGTTATCTGGGTGCTCCAGAGCTTTGACTTCAGCCTCAGGATGGTAGAAGATCCTCAAAACAGTATCCTAGCCGCAGTAGCGGGAATACTTGTTCCGATAATGCGCCCCGCGGGACTCGGCGACTGGAGGATCTGTACATCGCTCATCTCGGGCTTTATCGCGAAGGAGAGCGTAGTATCGACACTGGAGGTTCTCTTCGGAGGTGATATCTCGACTCAGCTTACCGTTGCTACGGCTGCTTCCGTTCTCGTATTCTCGCTTCTTTATACTCCTTGTGTTGCGGCTGTCGCTGCGATAAGACGCGAACTGGGAGCTAAGTATGCCGTCGCACTCGTCATATGGCAGTGCGTTATAGCATGGATCGCGGCCGTTATCGTCAACATCATCTTCGGCGCTCTTTGAGGCAAATTCATCGGATATTTACATTCTCTCTTGTTCTATGACAGATTTCGGGTGTAACATCGAATAAGGATAGAAGGGATAAGGACTTAATATGAAAAGATCATTAACAGCAACTTTATTATCAACGGCACTTACATTATCACTTATCGGCGGCGTTATTCCCGGAGAAGTCTGCAATGCGGCAACGATCCCGGGATCTGTCGGAGATTCCGAAGAAGAATACAAGTGGACGGTACTTTGCTATTTCTGCGGCTCGGATCTCGAGTCATGGGACGAGGAATGCGGATGTGCGTCAGAAGATATCATCGAGATGATGGATGCCACTACCGGTTGTGATGACGTAAGATTTGTTGTCAGAACGGGCGGATCCGATTGCGATCATGAATACTTCAAGAATGACAGTACGCTTACTTTCGTGATAGAAAACGGAGAGGCAACGTCGGTCGGAAAGACCGAGCTTCGCGATATGGGAGAGACAGATACGCTCAAGGACTTCCTGAAGTACGGTGTGGAAATGTATCCCGCCGAGCATACGGCCGTTATCCTCTGGAATCACGGCGGCGGCGCAATGGGCGGCTGCTGCTATGACGAACTGTTCGAAGACAGCCATCTGACTTTACCCGAGATGAGAGATGCTTTCGACGAGGCATGCGCAGGATATGACAAGAAGCTCGATTTCATTGCTTATGACTGCTGTAATATGGCATGTCTTGAGCTTGCAAATATCCTTACACCGTATGCTGATTATTTCATCGCATCCCAGGAGACTATGCCCGGAACGGGATTCGATTATGTCGGATTCGGATCATACCTTTGTGAGCACTCCGATTCCGATGCCGAGACGGCAGGTCTTAAGCTCTGTGAATGCTACTGGCAGGAGGGAATAGACTTATACGACAGTGACGGCATAACGGTATCTATGACCGATCTTAATGCCATGGAAGAGTTCATGGTGGATTTCAGGGAATTCTGCGAAGGTCTTTCCGACGTGTCCGGCAGATTCGAAGGCCAGGACGATTTCATTGATGAGCTCGGTGCTTCAGGGGATTTCGGCTTCGGCACTTATGATCTTGCTACATTCCTCGATATCTGTGCGCCGTATACGACTGACGGAGAAGAGCTGAGCTCGGAACTTGAGCGTACGGTGATCTATGCTCAGGGAACAGGCAGCCGCGGCAGCTATTCGGGACTTTCGATCTATATTCCGATGTTCGGCTTCTTTGACGATGAAGAAAAGGAGCTCTTTAGCGAGATATGTGTGGACAGACACTTCCTGAAATTTGTCGGTTCCATGCCCTGGATAGACATCGCCGCATAAATTATTGAACTGTTATATCGGTGTTTCCTTACTGTAACATTGTTAATCTACAATGAGATTAACTGATTATGTAAAGTGAGGTAGTGTCTTATGGCGGACGAAGAACTGATTTCCAAGAAGCAGCTTTTGAGGATCGCACAGATCTCATATGGTACTCTCTACAGATGGAAGAGGATGAATCTTATCCCCGAGTCCTGGTTCATCCATAAGGCCACCGATATCGGTCAGGCTACATACTTCCCGAGAACAAAGATCCTTGCAAGGATCGATCGTATCAAGGAGCTCAAGAATGAGCTTACCGTTGAGCAGATGCAGGAACTCTTCTCAGCTAACGTTAAGAGCTTTAAGATCCCTCTCAAGGATTTTAAGGACCTTGAGATCGTATCCAAGCTCTCGATCACGGCTTTCTGTGCCAATTATCCCGGCAAGGAGCTTCTCGATTTCAATGACGTGTTCGGCATGTATGTAGTCGATCATCTCATGAAGCTCAACGGTTTCTATCTCGAGGATGCAAAGCAGGTATTGAGACTTCTGTGCAAGTATCTCTCCGTCGAGGCGAGCAAGGACTATCAGCTCCTTCTCCTTCGTAAGATGGGAGTTCCCATGACTGTTCTCGTACACGGTGAAGAAGAGATCCTCCTCGAGGACAATACGGAGATCATCGCTTGTGCTAATCTCGTTGAATTCGAGGAAGCACTTAAGGATCGCCTTATTGCCTGATAACGAAACGGAGCATGTGAAATGAAAGCCGAGGATAAAAGATATAACGACGCGGTAAAGAAGCTGTCTGTTATGGCAGAACCCATGAGGATGAAGATCATGAAGGTCATCGCGGATGCGGGAAAGCTCCGCGCTAAGGATATCCTCGATGAGTTCGCCATCACGCAGCCTACTTTGTCTCATCACATGAACCTTCTTCTCGATTCTGATCTTGTACTGGCTCAAAAGGACGGACGCTGTGTATGGTACAGCATCAATCCCGTTGCCGTATCTGAGATAAGGGATCTTATCGATGAGTTAAGCGTAAAGGGAAAGCCATCATCAAAGAGCAGAGCAGCTACGGTTGCACCCGTTAAGCCTATACGCAAGACTACTGCCGTTAAGAAGACAAAGACTTCGGATAAGCCCGCTCTCAAAAATGACTCGAGCGTTCCAAAGCCCAAGAACAAGATAGAAGTTCCTGATATCGAAGAACTCAAGAAGAAGAAAGAGAAAAAGAAGAAAAAGCCCGAGAAGAAGAAAAAAGACAAAGAGAAAGATAAGAAAAAGAAAAAATAATATGGCATAGACAAGCCCCGCAGGAGAGATCCCGCGGGGCTTATCAGTTGATCTATAAGGAAGGCTTGTCGGTCAGACCTGCGAACCGCCCCACTCTACGACCGTGAATCCTGTTCTCTCGGGAGTAACGGGCATCTGAAGCTGCTGCTCCTCAGGGATCGTGATCTCGCTTTCGAGAGGTGTGAATACCATATATACCCTGATCATGGTATCGGGTGCGGGTGAGACGTTGAGCTGTGCCATGAGCTCGTACTCTTTCGTAGGGAAGGAGATGAGGTTATAGGGGTTGTTCTCCATCTGAGGGAGCCAGTATGTGATGAAATCGTTTATCTCGCTGTAGTTGAGTCCCGCAGCCTCAAGATATGTCTCGAGGAATTCAGCTGTATCTTCTCCTCTTACACAGATCGACTGAGTAAATCCTGAGGGAACATCACACATTCCTTCCCAGTAGAGATAATCGTAATTCCTGCCGCCTTCGATGTCTGTGAGCATGCCGTCAGGATGAGCGATAACGTGCCAGCCTACATTGTTACCGTATGCGGGATATGTGCATGTGAATTCACCCTCGAGGTCGACATTTACATATGCTTCCGTCTCTTCTTCGGGATAGAGATAGATGACAGGCTTATCAACGGGCGCGAATCGCGTAGTCTCAGTCTCGCTTGCTACGATCGTCTGCTCGAACATGCTGTCTACCGCTCCGTCCCCGTTAACGAATACGAGGATATAGTCATCCGTATCGATATCCGACGGAAGATCTACCGTAAAGCGCATGATGTCGAACTGTCCGTGCTCAACCGTTCCCTCGGCACTTGCAAGCGCATCATCGGGATCCCAGGCAAAAGCATTGTTGCCTTTAAAGATATACATCGTAAGATCAGGCTCGTTACCTTCGCTCGTCTTTTGGATGCTGCATCTTACGTTGAGCTCACTTCCGGCTATGGGAGGATCGTATTCATAGTCCCCCTTCCATGAGCAGACATTAACGATATTATTAAGATAGTTCGATGTGCGATCAGCGGGGTGGAACATACCTGCTGATGTGTTTACGTTACTCGAAGGCTTTCCCTTGATCTTTTCTTCGGAACAAGCCGTGAATGATGCCATGAGCATCGGTATGGTAAGTAAGAGTGCCGTTATCTTTCGTGCTTTCATGTTGTTCATCTCCTTAGTCCGTTGTACCTATATAGACGCACTTGGCAGGGACGGGTTGCGTGAATTGCGAAAATAACCTTTTCAACAAAAGACACTATTGATATAATTTATAGTAATTCTAATTTGCGGAGATAAAATGTCTATAGAACTCAGTGCTCAGGATCGATTGAGAGAAGCGGGAATAAGAGTAACAGTCCCGAGACTTCTCATATTTCAATATCTTATTGATAACAGGACTCATCCCACGTGCGATCGTATCTATAACGATCTTAAGGATGATAATCCTTCGCTGTCCCTTGCTACCGTCTATAATGTTACCGAGAAGCTCGCGGAGGAGTCTCTCGTTACGACTATCGTATCTCCCGACGGTGAGCGCCATTATGACAGCATTACCGATTTTCACGGACATTTCTATTGTGATCAGTGCGGAAGCATATATGACTTTAAGTGCCGTCCCGACAAGATGCCGGATTGCCTTAAGGGGGCTATCGTAAAGAATATCTCTTATATGGCGAGAGGTTACTGTCCCGACTGCGCGCACACCATTGAAAAGTAATTCATAATCCAAGGAGGTTCAGATATATGGATTTAAAGGGTACTAAGACAGAAGCTAATCTTCAGGCTGCATTCGCAGGCGAGTCTATGGCTACGAACAAGTATGCATACTATGCATCAAAGGCAAAGAAAGAGGGATATGTACAGATCTCTAACATCTTTACGGAGACATCCGGCAATGAGCGTGAGCATGCAAAGATGTGGTTCAAGAAGCTCCACGGTGATACGGTTCCTGATACGATGACAAACCTTCTCGATGCTGCAGCAGGCGAGAACGGCGAGTGGACCGATATGTACAAGAGATTTGCCGAAGAGGCAAGGGAAGAAGGATTTAACGACATCGCCGATCTTTTCGAGATGGTAGGCGGTATCGAGAAGGAGCACGAGGAGAGATACAGAAAGATCGCAGAGCACCTCGAGAAGGGTATGACATTCGAGCGTGACGGCGTTACTATCTGGAAGTGCCTCAACTGCGGTTATATCCATTACGGTGACAAGGCTCCCGAGGTCTGCCCCGTATGTGCTCACCCTCAGGCTTACTTCGAAGAGCAGTCCAAGAATTACTGATATCAGTACGATAAGTCGACTACGACACCCGTTCGGTTACCGAGCGGGTGTTATTGCGTTTAGAAATACACAAAAAGAAAGGACCGCGTTGTGCGGTCCTTTCGTATTGCAAATTGGTCTATATAAGAATAGGTATGGATTACTTGTTCTTGAGAGCGTCTCTGATCTCTGTAAGGAGCTTGACTTCCTCGGAAGGCTCAGCGGGTGCAGCAGCCTCTTCGGCTTCCTTCTTCTTAGCGAGCTTAGCTGCCTTCTCTGTAGCAGTGTTGATAGCCTTGATAACGCAGAAGAGGATAAGTGCAAGGATCAGGAAGTTGATAATGGCAGAGATGAATGCGCCGTATGTGAAAGCGGCACCGTTGATCACGAACTGTCCGCCAACCTCGACCTCGTCATTACCCGTGATAGCCTGGATCAGGGGAGTGATAAAGCTGTCAGTAAGTGCCGTTACAATGTTTCCGAAAGCACCACCGATGATAACACCGACTGCCATATCCATTACATTGCCCTTAAGAGCAAAATCCTTAAATTCCTTCAAAAAGTTACCCATTTAATTGCCCTCCGTTCCTAAAGATGTGGATAGATTAAATATATTTAGATTGTAGGTTAATTAAGATGATATTGTGTGACGGGCGGATTACAAACGTGTTTTAATCTCGATAAAAAGCTCCGCCTCAAGTTGAGGCGGAGCCGTTAGCCAAAGTATGGATCAAGGAATGTCGATCAGCAGAAGGCCTTAACGCTCTCGGGGAGGTCGTCGATCTTTGCGCTTAAGATGATGCTTGCCGTGATGGGTGTTTCCTTAAGGAATGCATCGAGCTTGGATACAAAAGCTTCGAGATCATTGATGTCGGGGTCGTCTGCTACCTTGAAGATACTGTCGATGTAGATGTGAGTAAGGTCATAATCCTTGGAACATATTCCGCAGATAAATGCTAAGAGTTGGTCATATCCGGAGACGGGATATTCTTTCATGTTGACGAGTCTTACGTTCGGCTTCAGGAGCTGGTCGAGTCTCGTACCTCTCTCGATGCAGACTACATTATTATCCTGAGCCGCTACCGTATTGATGTCGTCAACAAGACGCGCTGTCTTTCCTGTTCCTTTCTCACCTGCAATGATCTTGATCATAAGCGTATCTCCTTTGGTTCATGTACTGTCCCTCTCGGGATGATTTTATTGTACTTTAAAACGCCGTTAATTTGAATAGTTAATTCGTCAAAATTCAGGCAGTTTTTGTGTATAGTACACAGAATCAAAAAAGGTTTGCGGGATCTGAAACATATATGGTAATATAAATATGTTGTGAGATTTACTTTTTGAGTAAACGGGCTTCTTGAGAGCTCGTTTTTTGTTTTATTTAGGAGGAGTATACGATACATGGCAGGAAGGAGCAAGATAGCTCAGCAGGCCTTTGAGATCGCTCAGCCCGTTGCCGAGAGGATGGGGCTCGAGCTTGTAGATGCCGAGTACAAGAAGGAAGGTCAGAGCACATTTCTTCGTCTGTTCATAGATAAGAAGGGCGGACTCGGGATCGACGACTGCGAGACATTCAGCAGGGAGATAGATCCCATCCTGGATGAGAAGCTCGTACATGACGCGGACTACTTCGAAGTATCTTCACCCGGACTTACGAGACCTCTTACGACTGAGGCCGATTACAGAAGGTATGAAGGTGAGAAGATCGACGTAGCTCTCTTCGCGGAGAAGGAAGGCAGCAAGAACCATACAGGTGAGATCATCGGTTGTGACGGAGACTCCGTTACGATCCGTGTATCCGAAGACAAAGAGTTGACTATCGGCTATAAGGAGATATCCAAGGCCGTAAGGCATATTGAATTTTGATAATAATACAGGAGGTCAATATAAAATGGCAAAGAAGATTACGCAGGAAGAACCCAGAGATAACGTACTTGACGCTATCAAGATGCTCGCTAAGGAAAGAGGCATCGAGGAAGAAGAGCTCATTACGGCTGTTGAAGAGGGTATCGTAACGGCATTCAGACGTGAGTTCTCCGGTTCCCAGTCTATCGAGCACGTTGAGGCTGAGATCGACAGAGAGACAGGTGAGATCTTTGTTTATAAGCTCGTTGAGGTTGTTGAAGAAGTTGAAGACGAAGCAAATCAGATCTCCATTACAGACGCTCAGGCTATGGATCCCGAACTCGAGCTCGGCGATGAGATCGAGGTAGGTATCGAGGTTGAAAAGCTCGGACGTCTTGCAGCTACAGCAGCTAAGAGTGCTATCTCACAGAAGGTTAGAGATGCAGAATACAGAAGGATCAACGAGGAGTTCTCCGGCAGGATCGGCGAGCTCGCTTCGGGTATCATCCTCAGAAGAGATGCAAGAAACGTATATGTTGATATCGACCGTGCAGAGGCAGTCCTTCCCAGAGAGGGACAGATCAGGAACGAGCTCTACGAGACAAACAGAACGATGAAGTTCCTTGTTCTTTGTGTTGAAGAGCATAACGGCAGACCTTCCATCACGGTATCAAGAACATCCAATGAACTCGTCAAGAAGCTCTTTGAGCTCGAGATCCCCGAGATCAAGTCCGGCGAGGTCATCATCCAGGCAGTATCCAGAGAGCCCGGTTCCAGAGCTAAGGTCGCTGTTTACTCAAGAGACGAGAACATCGATGCAAAGGGTGCATGCGTAGGTCAGAGAGGCCAGCGTGTACAGGAGATCATGAACGAGCTCGGCGGCGAGAAGATCGACATCGTTGATTGGAACGCAGATCCCGCCCTCTTCATCAGCGAAGCACTTCAGCCTGCTAAGGTTCTCCGTGTTGATACTGAGATCACGACCAACGAGGACGGTAGCCAGGAGAGAAAGGCTAAGGTCATCGTACCTGATTCCCAGTTCACGCTGGCTATCGGCAGAAGCGGCCAGAACGTTCGTCTTGCAGCAAGACTTACGGGATTCAAGATCGATATCAAGAGAGAGTCTGAGGAGATCATCGAAGCTACTCAGCTCATGGGCGACGCTTTCCAGGTAGTCGAGAGCGACGGTGACGATCAGTGATACCAAAGAAAAAGCCACAGAGGATGTGCGTGTCATGTCGCGAAAGACATGACAAGAAAGACCTTATCAGGGTCGTCCTGGGTCCCGACGGTGACATCAGCTACGATCCTACCGGCAAGGCTTCAGGCAGGGGTGCTTACCTTTGTAAGAAGGAAGAGTGCATAGTTGCCGAGCTCAAGGCTCACAGGCTTGCCAAGGGACTGAGGCACGATGTGGACAAAGAAAGATTGCAGCAGGTGGCACAGGAGATCTTAAAGCTCTGTGTCTCCGAAGAAGGCTCAGATGACTGAAGAAGATAAGATCTTAAGATTCATAGGGCTTGCAATGAGGGCAGGCAAGGTAGTCTCGGGATTCGATGCTACGGTGTCTGCGATGAGAGCCGGTCAGTGCAGATTGCTCATACTGTCGAAAGACATCTCGGCAAATACACTGAACAAGCTGATGGACAGAGCAGCGGAATGCGATGACGATCAGCTCGCGGCCTACAGCTTCGCGACTGCAAGACAGCTCGGCGACGCGATAGGCAGAACGGACAGGGCGGTCTTGGCGATAACCGATGAAGGATTCGCTTCCAAGCTCGCTCAGATGATCGAAGAAATAGATGACACAAAGGAGATATGCTAATGAGTGACAACCAAGAGAAGAATAAGCCTCAGATCATACTTGGTGGTGTATCGGGCAATAAGGAACTCAAGGTAAGAAGAGTTCATAAGAAGAAGGCTGAGCCTGCTTCCGAACCCGCACCCGAGATCAAAGAGGCTGCCCCGGTAGCAGCCGAGGAACCCAAGGTCAAGGAGGAGAAGCCTGCTAAGGCTGAGGCTCCCAAGAAAGCAGAAGCTCCCGCCAAGGAAACAGAGAAGGCTGCACCCAAGAAGGCAGCTGAGAAGAAGGCAGAGGAGAAAGAGCAGCCCAAGGCAGCAGTCGAAGAAAAGCCAGCCGAAGCTAAGAAGGAGACAAAGGCTCCTGCAGAGGCTAAGCCTGCTCCGGTTGAGGCACCTAAGGCTGAAGCAAAGTCCGAGCCTGCTAAGGAAGAAAAGCCCGCGGTAGATAAGAGAAAGATCTCTTCTGCCGTAGTTGCAATGCCTGAGACCGTAAGAAGCTCCACGGTGATCTCCGATAACAGAGGCGGAAGATACAATAGAGACGGTAATCGCGGCGGCTATCAGGGCGGCGGTAACCGTGGCGGCTATCAGGGCGGTGGAAACCGCGGAGGCTACCAGGGCGGCGGTAACCGTCAGGGTGGCCAGGGAGGCGGCTTCTCCAAGGATAAGGACGAGGATACACCAAATCGTCCCGCTCCCAGAAAGCCTTCGAAGCCCAAGGCAGAAGGCCCCATGGAGGAGATCAAGAAGAGCCGTGCAAACTTTGCGGAGAAGAGTGCTATCGAGAAGAAGCATAACGATAACGATCAGCAGAGAAGAGAGAACGGCAGAAATCAGAATTCCAATGACCGCCGCATGAAGAACAATAACGGCGGCAAGTTCAACGGCCGTATCAGCGAAGACGGTGAGTATGATGATTATTCATACGGCAGAAAGAAAAAGAAGAAGAGCACATATATCGCTCAGCCTGTTGTCGAGCAGGTCATCACTGATATCCAGATCCCTCCTTTCATCACTGTAAAGGATTTCGCTGAGGGTATCGGTAAGAAGAGCTCCGATGTTATCAAGGAACTCATGAAGCTCGGTGTGCTCGCTACGATCAACCAGGAGCTCGACTTCGATACTGCATGTCTGCTCGCAGATGCTTTCGGTATCAATGCCACACTCCTTGAGGAGGTAACGGAGGAAGATATCCTCTTTGACGACGATGCTGATGATGCTCCTTCCGAGAACCTCGAGGCAAGACCTCCCGTTGTTGTTGTCATGGGTCACGTTGACCACGGTAAGACATCACTCCTCGACAGGATCAGATCAGCATCCGTTGTTGCAGGCGAGGCAGGCGGTATCACACAGCATATCGGTGCTTATACGGTAAGAGTAAAGGGTCGTCAGATCACTTTCCTCGATACTCCCGGTCACGAAGCGTTCACTACGATGCGTGCAAGAGGTGCGAACTTCACTGATATCGCGATCCTCGTAGTAGCAGCAGATGACGGTGTAATGCCTCAGACGATCGAGTCTATCAACCACGCTAAGGCAGCTAACACGGAGATCGTCGTAGCTATCAACAAGATCGATAAGCCCGGCGCTAACCCCGATAAGGTAAAGCAGGAGCTCGCTAATTATGAACTCATCCCCGAGGAGTGGGGCGGTTCCACTATCATGGTACCCGTATCCGCTAAGAAGGGCGAAGGTATCGATGACCTTCTTGAGAATGTTCTCCTCGTTGCAGATGTTCTCGAGCTCAAGGCAGATCCTACAAGACAGGCTAAGGGTGCCGTTATCGAGGCTAAGCTCGATAAGAACAGAGGTCCCGTTGCTACGGTACTCGTTCAGAGAGGTACCTTGAAGCAGGGAGACAGCGTAGTCTGCGGTGCCATGATCGGTAACGTCAGAGCCATGTACGACGATAAGGGTAAGGACATCAAGAAGGCAGGTCCTTCTACACCCGTTGAGATCCTCGGTCTTCCCGAAGTACCCGAGGCCGGTGAGATGCTCTATGCCGTTACGGACGATAAGATGGCGAGACAGCTCGTTGAGAAGAGAAGGATCAAGCAGCGTGAGGAGCACATGAGAAAGAGCTCCAAGATGAGCCTTGAGACACTTGCCGCTGCTATGGCTGAGGGTGACGTTAAGGATCTTAACCTCATCATCAAGGCAGACGTTCAGGGTTCCGTCGAGGCTGTTACGCAGTCCGTTGAGAAGCTCTCCAACGAAGAAGTACACGTTAAGGTCGTTCACGGTGCCGTCGGTGCCATCAACGAGTCCGATATCATGCTCGCTGACGTATCCAACGCCATCATCATCGGATTCAACGTACGTCCTAATGCCGTTATCTCCGAGAAGGCTAAGGAAGCAGGCGTCGATATCAGACTCTACAGCGTCATCTATAACGCTATCGAGGATATCGAGTCCGCTATGAAGGGTATGCTTGCTCCTACATACGAGGAAGTTGTACTCGGACATGTCGAGATCAGAGAGATCTTCAAGGTTTCCGGTGTCGGTACTATCGGCGGTGCTTATGTTACTGACGGTGTGATCACCAGAAACTGCGGCGTAAGAGTACTTCGTGACGATATCGTTATCTACACGGGTAAGCTCGGTTCTCTTCAGAGGATGAAAGACGCAGTCAAGGAAGTAAAACACGGCTACGAGTGCGGTCTTTCCATCGAAAACTATAATGATATTAAGATAGGTGATACTATCGAAGCGTTCGAGGAGCGCGAGGTGGCACGCGACTGATGCCCCTTGCCTCGTCGATACCTTCGGGTATCGCTCTAAAAGGAGATCAATATGCGCAGAAACAGAGCTGCGATCGTCGGCGATGAGATGCAGAAGGTCATCTCGGATATCCTTGCCAATAAGGTCAAGGATCCGAGGATCCCTCTCCTCACATCGGTAACGGGAGTCAAGATGTCTTCCGATCTGACGCACGCGACTATAGATATCTCCGTTTTCGGAGATGACAGAGCAAAGAAAGACTGTATGGATGCCATAGAGCATGCCAAGGGTTTTATCAGGTTCGAGATGTGTAAGCATATCAACCTGCGAGTCGCTCCCGAGCTCCACTTCAAGCTCGATACGACTCTCGAAGAGGCTGCAAGGATGGAAGCTCTGATAGATAAGACACTTGCAGATGATGAACAGAAGAGACGCGAACTCGGTATCTCTGAGGAGGAATGATATGAATATCAAGGATTTATACGCAGATGAAGCACTCCGTATCTCAAGCCTTATGCTCGAAGCTGCAGAAGAGGTACAGGAAGCAGACGGCGCGGTCCTCGTATTCCTTCATAAGAGCGTAGACGGAGACTGCATCGGCGCAGCATGTGCCGCCGCATCCATCTTAATGAGCATGGGTGTTATCGCAAAGGTAGCCATGCCCGAGAAGCTCCCCGAGAATATGGCTTTCCTCGGAGTAGACGATCTTCTCTTCTATCCCGAGGACTTTGACAGTGAAGAGATCATGGTCGATGGCAAGAAAGTCTTAAAGGTAATGTCCGTTGACTGTACCGAGGGCGACCGTATGGGTGATTGCGGCAAGATCTATAACAGATTCGAAGATGCGATCACGGTCGACCATCACGAAGTCACGGAACTTCGAAATGACAGGAAGTGGATCGAGCCTCAGGCTTCATCCGCTTGTGAGATGATGTATTATGTAGCTCACCAGACGGCAGAGATGCTCGCGGGAGAGCTCAAGGATATTATCGACGAGAGAGTAGCGGCATGCATCATGGCAGGGATCGTAACGGATACCGGCAGATTTACTTATACCAATACACGTCCCGAGACACTCGAGGTCGCAGGATCTCTTATGCAGCTCGGCGGCGATATCGGCAAGGTATGCTATAACCTCTTTGACAGGAAGACACCCGCCGAATTCATGATCTCGAATACGGCATGTACAAGATCCGAGATCCTCGCAGACGGCAAGATGGCCATCTGCTGTGTATCAGAGAAAATGTATGAGGAGTTCGGTGCGACCAAGGATGATGTATCCGATGTTGTATCCAAGCTTCGTGATATCGACGGAGTCGAGTTCGCAGTAGTGCTTCGTGATGCAGGTGAGGACAGCATCAGAGCTAACTTAAGATCAAAGGCTACATTTGACTGTTCCGAGTTTGCCGCAAAGTATGGCGGCGGCGGTCACAAGAGAGCTGCAGGATTTACCGTAACGGGTAAGGATCTTGATTCTCTCAAGGCTGAAGTTGTAGCTGAGGCCGCTAAGCTCTTATGATCGACGGAATAATCCTACTCGATAAGAAGCCCGGGATCACATCCATGGCTTCGGACAATTTCATAAAGAAGACTTTAGGAACGAAGAAGGTCGGTCATTCGGGGACGCTCGATCCCTTTGCGACCGGCCTGCTTCCGATATTTACGGGTACTGCGCTCAAGGTAATGCGATATACCGACGGATACGATAAATCTTACAGATGTACCGCATGTTTCGGTAAGACTACTGATACTCTTGATACTGAAGGTGAGGTCATCGAAGAGAGTATCCCTTCCGCTTCCGAGATCGATGCCATGAAGGCTGATGACTTTAAGCTCATCAGGGATGCTTTCGAGCAGCTCACTCACATCACGGAGCAGATCCCGCCAAAGTACTCTGCCAAGAAGATCAACGGTAAGAAAGCCTACGAGCTTGCAAGGGAGGGTATCGAGGTCGAGCTCAAACCTCATCCGGTCACTATCAAGGCGATAGATATCGTCGAGATAGAGCCCAAGGATGACGGGATCTATGTGACCTTTGACGTTGACTGTTCGAAGGGTACTTACATCAGGACTCTTTGCGATGACGCGGGAAAGATCACGGGACTCGGAGCTCATGCTGTGAGCCTTCGAAGAACCGGTGCCGGTCCTTTCAGGATCGAAGACGCCGTTACCGAAGAGCAGATCGCAGAGATGACGGCTGCGGGCGATTTGTCTTATCTTAAGCCAGCGGTACTTGCCATGAGCGGTATGCCTGTCCTCGAGCTCAATGACAGGGAATATGCCGATGTAATAGTCGGAAAGAAGATACGTGCCAAGGAAGGCGCAGAACCCGATATAAAGTATGCGGCTTTCCACAACGGTGAACTCACTGCCGTTTTGTATCTTGCCGAAGAGAACGGAAAGAGACTTATGAGAATAGAAAGGATGCTCAAAGGGAATGTTTGAGAGAACGACGAAAGTATATCTTGATACGGTACCGTTCGAGATAAAGGGCAGGGCAGTGGCGCTCGGCCTCTTTGACGGTATCCATGCAGGACATGCTCCGATCATAATGAAGGCGGTAAAGGCTGCAAAACAAAACGGCCTCAAGTCTACCGTCATGACATTCTCCGGAAGCGTTAAAGGTGAGAAGAGATACATAACTTCACTGGAAGAGCGTCTCGATATCCTTTCGCAGTTCGGTGTCGATGAGATGCTGGTACTGGATTTCGATTCCATAAAGGATCTCGATCACAACGCATTTTGCGAGGAGATATTGAGAAATAAGCTCAACGCCAAGGCTCTCTTTGCAGGCGATGACTTCAGATACGGTAAGGGTGCACTCGGTAATTGTGAGACGCTGAAAGCTTTCGGCAGCGATAACGGTATCGCCGTAAAGATCTTTAAGGCACTCCTGCTGCCCGGGACAGACAGACGCATTTCTTCGTCATGGATAAAAGAGGCTCTGGATGAGGGAGATGCTGCTCTGGCATCAAAACTTCTTGGTGACAGACCCTTTTACTATACGGGGATCGTCACAAAGGGTAAGCAGCTCGGACGCCAACTCGGATTCCCGACGGCCAACCTCATAATACCGGAGGACAAGCTCACGGTACGAAGAGGAGTATATGCTTCAAGGCTTACACTGGGCAAGGAAGTCTATAACGGAGTGACAAATGTCGGCCGAAGACCTACATTCGATGACAGCGACGCGGATACGGTAGAGACATATATCTTTGACTTTGATGAGGATATCTACGGCGCGAGGATAAAGGTCGAACTGCTCGAATTCCTGAGGCCGGAGACCAGGTTTACGGGACCCGAGGAGCTCGCGCAGACTGTCGCTTCGGACAAAATAAATGCAAAGACATATCATGACAAACGTGGTATCATGTCGGAGTAAATGTAATAAGAGGTAATGCAATGGATACAGTAGATGTCAGCTTTCCGGGGCTCGGATGGACTTTTAAGGTAAGTTCGATAGCCTTTAAGATCGGAAGCATAGAGATATATTGGTACGGATTGATCATCGCACTCGGTATGGTGCTCTGTGTAGCACTTGCTCTTCGTCACGCTAAGGAGAATAAGTTCTCACAGGATCTTATCTACGATATCGTGCTCGTTTCATTGCCCTCGGCACTCGTCGGTGCGAGACTTTATTATGTTCTCTGTGAGTGGGATTACTATTCCGCTGACTTTAAGAGGATCTTCGATACAAGAGGCGGCGGACTTGCCGTATACGGCGGTATCGCAGGTGCTTTCCTCGGAGCTTTTATAATGCTCAGGATCAAGAAGATACCTTATTCCACATGTGCCGACTATTGCATTCCCTATATCCCTTTGGGTCAGGCTATCGGCAGATGGGGTAATTTCTTTAATCAGGAAGCTTTCGGTACTACTACCGATCTTCCCTGGGGTATGACGAGCTCTAAGGTTCAGTCCTACCTTGCCGCATATTGCCCCAATCTTATCAGCACAAAGCCCGTTCATCCCACGTTCCTTTATGAGTCGATCTGGGATCTTGCGCTCTTCTTCATCCTTCTCAAGGTAAGAAAGAAGAGTAAGCATTCTTTCGAGACGCTCTGCGTTTACATGATCGGTTACGGTATCGTAAGGTTCCTTATAGAGGGACTTCGTACGGATTCGCTCTATATCGGAAATACGAACATCAGGACATCTCAGCTCCTGTCCCTGATACTCGTATTCTTCGGACTTATCTATATCATCATCGCTCACTATAAGGATTACTACAGAGTCGCTCTTCCCGAAAAGTGCTTTGCTTCCGAGACGAAGGGCAAGGTCTCCAAGGCTAACGTTACGGCTATAGTTTCCGAGAACGGCAAGGGCACAGAGGCTTCCGCTGAAGAGAGTTCGGATGACGAAAAGGTAAGTGAGGCAGATGATGCCCCTTCCGATGACGATACAGAAGACGGGGAAGAAGATAAGTAATCTCATCTTATGGCACAGCAAAAGTCCGGTATCGAGAAGCTCAGAGGCACTGATTATATAAGAACGATCGATTATTTTCTGGTCGTCCCGATCCTGCTCCTGACCATAATCGGACTTTATGTCTTAAATCAGGTTCTCTCAGTAGGATACGAGGCATACCCCGGTAATTTCTACAGACAGGTGGCGGCAGCAGTCATAGGCCTTGTCATCACTCTCTTTATCTGCGCGCTCGATACGCAGTTCATGAGGATAATCGGCTGGTCGATATACGGCGCGGCCCTGTTCCTTCTGATATTAGTTCCCATAGATAACTACGACCTCTCGTGGAAGTGGGGTGCCGACTCCTGGCTCAACCTTCCCGTTATCGGTAACTTCCAGCCGTCCGAGCTCGCTAAGATAGGACTCGTCATGGCAGCATCCGATATATTTGAGCGTATGTCCTCCAAGGAGATATCGATCCTCAAGGGATTCGGTCTCCTGGCGTTGACTTACGGTCCTCCGATGCTCCTTATCCTTTCGCAGCCCGACTTTGGTACTGCGATGGTAATCGTATTCAGCTTTGTATGTATCCTCTTTGTATGGGGACTTAAGTACAGGTATTTCCTTCTCGCGATCTCGTCGGTCATCGTTATCGGTGTCCCGTTCGTGTGGAGATTCTACTTGAAGCCTTATCAGCGAAAGAGGATCCTGGCCCTGGTATTCGAGGGATCCGACCCGGAAGGTGAGTATAACCTCGTCCAGTCCAAAGCGGCTATCGCCTCGGGCGGTCTTGCCGGAAATAATACGGGCGTCCTCATTAAGGTTCCGGTAAAGGAGAGTGACTTTATCTACTCGGCCGTCTCGGAGCACCTGGGCTTTATTGGAACGACTGCGGTAGTGATACTCGCATTCTTCTTCCTCTGCAGATGCCTTTATGTTGCAAATAAAGCCAGCAGAAAGAGCTTTTCATTTATAGTCGTAGGCCTTACGGCTTCTTTCGCTTTCCACTTTATTGAGAATATGGGAATGTCCGTAGGACTTCTTCCGATCACAGGTATCCCGCTCCCGTTCCTGAGCCTGGGAGGTACCGCCATGCTCGTAAATTACATATCCTTCGGAATAATACTTAATATATCCATGGAAAACAGGTAAAAGACGTTTTTGAACAATGTGTGAATCAGTCTATGTTCAGTATTGAACATTAACCAGTAGTGTGCTATATTCACTAATGATAGGAAGAGAATAAGCGGAAAGGAGGAATCCTATGAACAGCCAGTACAAGAAAGGCGTGCTCGATATGTGCGTGCTGGCGGTCCTCGAGAAAGGCGACAGTTACGGTTACGATGTTGCCGATGCTCTTTCAGGAAAGATAGATCTTGCAGACGGTACGGTCTATCCGATATTGAGAAAGCTTGCGACGGACGGCAGTGTAACGACATATCTGCAGGAATCACAAAACGGGCCGCCGAGAAAATACTATCACCTTACTCCGGAAGGCAAGAAGAGACTTGATTCGGACAAGGAAGAGTGGAAGGGATTTTCAAGGGCGGTAGATGAGATCATAGGAGGAACGATATGAACAGACAGGAATATCTGAGCAAACTCGAAAGCGGTCTCGGATCCATGTCTTATAAAGATGTAAAAGAGATCCTTGCAGAGATCAGCGAGTATTTTGACGAAGGCATCGCTGCAGGTAAGACCGAGGAAGAGCTTGCTATAAAGCTCGGCTCGCCCGAATACCTCGCGAGAGCTTATGCCGAAGGTACGGCGCTTCCGCCTGCACTTGTTAAGAAAGAGGCTCCCAAGAAGGCTCCCGAGAAGGATAAGACGGCATCGACGATGTTTGTTATCTTCTTTAACCTTCTGGTTGCAGTACCCTTGTGGATCCTTATCCTGTGTGCACTCTTTGCGGGAGTTTTGATCGAAGGCGGTGTGATCGCAGCGATGATCGCGCTCATACCTGCTATCGGTTCGATGGGTAACTTTATCCTTGCAGGCCTCTTCTTTGACCTGACGCTCCTTTTTGCCGCAATACTTATCGCAGTACTCCTGTACTTCGGAATCAAGTATTTCATCATCGGCACCAAGAGCTATATCAAGTGGAATAAGAAGATCTGGAATGAAGGATTCTGAGGAGGTGCCGTATGAAGAGATTTGATGTATCGATGATAGTTATCGGAGTTATATCCTTCTTCCTTGGCATCGTCTGCCTCATACTTACTTGTGTATTCGGTGTCTCGGGTATCAAGAAGGAAGTTGAATCCGGAAACATCAAGGAAAGGATCCAGAGCGGCATCGAGTATGTTAATGAACACAGCTCGGGCATAGTAGTTGACGGAGATACCGTAAGAGTCGGCGGATTCGGCCAGGGTATCAACGTTACGGCTGACGGAAATAACGTAAGTATTACGGATGACGGTATCGTTGTCAGCACCGCTGACGGACAGAATGTGACAGTTGACATAGATGGGATAGATATAGATGAGGATGCTATTGACGATCTTATGGATCAGATAATGGGCTGATCCCGGTAAGCGCCTCGCAGAGCACCGTTTCCCCTTGTTTGGGGAGACGGTGTTTTTGCGTGCGCGGAAAAATTCACGGTCATCGATAAAAAAGCCTGAAAAATGCTAAAAAGCTCTTGATTAACTTTATTGTTACAGATAAAATACAGATGTGTGGCGAAAAGTGGAGCAAAAAACCACATCAGTGGATGAAAGTGGATGAAATCGCTGCATAAAACATGAGGAAAAGAGCTTAGGGGTGGCTAGAGACACAAAGAAGATCGATGCTAAGGGAAGATTCTTCATTCCCTCAAAGCAGAAGGATGAGCTGGGATCAGAGCTGGTCGTAACGAACAGCCTTGATGTTGGTTATCTTTGTGTTTATTCCAAGGAGCATTTCGCCCTTATCAGAGAGCAGCTCGGAAAGCTCAATTCCATGGATCCCAAGGTAAGAAGGATCAAGCGTGCCATCATCGGTGAGGCGCTTGACGTTAATGTCGATTCTCAGGGAAGGATCAGCGTTACAACAGAGCTTTGGGAAAAGATAGGAGCTAAGCCGGGTGAAGAGATCTGCGTATTCAATGACGAAGGCAAGCTCGATATCTGTACTAAGACATTCTATGAGAACGAGGACCACGACATCGGTTCGATAGAGGGCCTCGAGACTACATACTACGTGGAGGGTCTGTAATATGGCAGAGACAGATTTCGCACATGTTCCGGTCCTCTTTAATGAGTGTATGGAATATCTGAATATCAACCCCGACGGTATCTACGTCGACTGCACGGCGGGCGGCGGCGGACACAGCAGGGGCATCCTCGAGAGGCTTTCGGAGAAGGGAACTCTCATATCGCTCGATAAGGATGACAATGCTTTGAGGACATGTCTTCTAAGCTCGAGGGAGTATCCCGGGAAGAACTGGATCATCGTTAAGTCTGATTTTTCAGAGATCGATTATGTTATCGGCAGCATGAAGATCGGTAAGGTTGACGGTATCCTTGCTGACCTCGGCGTATCCTCACATCAGATAGATACACCCGAGAGAGGTTTCTCATATGCGGTTGACGGTCCTCTCGACATGAGGATGGATGAGCAGCAGATACTTACGGCTGAGACAGTCGTAAATACATATTCCGAGTATGACCTGGAGAGGATCTTCAGAGACTACGGTGAAGAGAGATATTCCGGCAGGATCGCTTCCGCAATCGTAAGGGATCGTAAGACCAAGCCCTTCACGAGAACGAAGCAGCTCGCAGATAAGATCGTCGAGTATATGCCCGCACAGGGAAGACACGAGGATCAGCATCCTGCAAGAAGATGCTTCCAGGCATTGAGGATTGAAGTCAATCATGAATTGAGCTCGGTAGAAAGACTTCTCATGGACGGCCCCAGGTGCCTTAAGCCCGGCGGAAGGATGGCAGTCATATCTTTCCATTCGCTCGAGGACAGGATCGTAAAGGAAGCATTCAGAAAGCTTGAGTCTCCCTGTACATGTCCGAGGGATTTCCCCGTATGTGTATGCGGCAAGAAGTCATTGGGTGAAGTGATAACAAAGAAGCCTGTAACGGCTTGTGAAGAAGAGATAGCGAACAATTCGAGGGCACACTGCTGTAAGCTCCGCGTCTTCGAAAGGAACAACGTACTTGAAAGATAAGGTAGAAAGAAAAGAGGGGATGGCAATGGCTATTACGGAAACAAAAGTAAATACGGGTTCATTTTATACCGTGATCGAGGATCCGACCGCGAATGAAGCCGTGTCCTATTTTTCTGACAGCCACCTTGAAGAGGATTCCGAGAGAGACTTAGCTTATGAGCGTGAGATGAAGAAGAAGGTAAGAAGGCTCACCAGAAGAAGAGCTTTCGAGACTTTCATCTATGTAGGACTCATAGTTCTCGTCGGAGTATTCGTAATGCTCCTTATCTACCCCCAGATGGAACTTTCCGAGATGAGCCGAGATAATTCCGACCTTAAGGATGAGATCTCAACTCTCAGAAAGAGCATCCTTGATTCCGAAGAGGATCTTAACGGTATCACCGATATGGACACCATAAGAGCACAGGCACTGGCCCTCGGAATGCAGGATCCCAATGCCAATCAGGTAGTTACGATCCCGATGCCCAGCGGCGATAAGCTCGAGACCGTCATCGTCTATGATGAGAATGGTGTCAGCACGGACGCTTACGATCACGCAGTTACGGGACTTCAGGAATATTATCTGGGCAATCCGACACAAAGCGATATAATAGAACCATGAAGATAAATGAATGGTATTCAAAGAACCGACAGAATATTCCGATGTGGCTTACCATCGGAGTATTTTCTGTTTGCATGTTAGGCGCCGTATATCTTACGTGCAACCTCTATAAGACGACAGTCATAGATTACGATAAGTATGCCCGCGCGGCTTCGGATGATCAGTGGAAATTGATGTCATATACATCGAACCGAGGCATGATCTATGACATAAACGGTAATCCGCTGGCGTCCAATACTTATAACTACACGGTAGTATGTTCTCCGAACTCGGTGGCAAGAAGTCAGAACTTCGACCGCCAGCTCGTTATCAACGGTATTTCCGAGATATTAGGAGTTCCCGCGTCGGATCTTGAGGAGATCATCCCCGTAGATCCCGACGATACGAATGATCCGAGAAATCAGGTCATGGGCTGCGATATCCTGAAGAATGTCTCTGTTGAGACAAAGGAACAGCTCGAGGCTTTCGTGAACGAGAATAACATCGACGGCATCGGATATGTTTCCGTTCCCCAGAGATACTATAACTACGGAAGTCTCGCGTCGCAGGTCATCGGCTATGCGTCTAATGACGGCGTGTCCCTTAATGGTATCTACGGACTCGAGGCTTACTATAATGACCTTCTTTCCGGTAATAACGGTTACAGATATTCGGAAGTCGATTCCAGAACGGACGGTGTACTTCCTTATTCCGAAGCGACTAACATCAGTGCGGTCGACGGTAATAATATCGTCCTTAATATCGACGTTAATATCCAGAGGATCGCCGAGGAGGCTTGCAGAAGGGCATACGATCAGTATCAGCCCCGAGGCGGCGTAACCGCTATCGTAATGCAGCCTTATACGGGTGATATCCTTGCTATGGTTTCGCTACCCGACTACGATCTTAATGATCCTTACGGAATCCCTTACGGTATGGATCCTATTGTCTGGAATGCATATTCCGACGAAGATCAGGTTCAGTATCTGATGCAGAATGTATGGAGAAACAGATGTATCTCGGATACTTACGAGCCCGGTTCCACTTTCAAGGCTATTACGACCGCTATCGCATTCGAAGAGAATCTCTTTAACGAGGATTCTTCTTTTTCCGACGAGCCGATCCAGATCTCTGACTGGCATACGATCTCCTGCTGGATGCAGAAGTCTTATAACTGCAATCACGGTACGGAGACACTTCGTGAAGGATTCATGAATTCGTGTAACCCGATCTTCGTTCGTATGGCTCAAGAGATCGGAATACCAAGGTATTATCAGTATGTTCATGCATTCGGATTCTATGAGACAACTGGTATCGACCTTCCCGCTGAAGGCGTAGGTATCTTCCACGAGGATCCTTCCGAAGTCGATATGGCATGTCTTTCGTTCGGCGAGTCTGCAACGGTCACGCCCATCCAGCTCATCAATTCCTACTGTTCGATCATCAACGGCGGAAATCTGATGGTTCCGCACCTCGTAAGATATGTTACTGATTCCGAAGGTAACGTTGTCGATGAGATCGAGCCTGAGGTAATAAGAACCGTAATGTCCGAAGAGACATCCGCGAGAGTCCGTGATCTGATGGTAACCGTTGTCGAGGAAGGTACGGGTTCGGCAGGTAAAGTCCCGGGATATAAGGTAGCCGGAAAGACATCGACATCAACTATCGATGTTGGTGAAGAGCAGGGCATGCACGTTCTGTCATTCTCATGTTTCGCTCCTTATGATGATCCCCAGATCGCAGTTCTCGTAGTCGTTAACCGTCCCGAGGACAGATCGGTAGGTTCCTCTGCTCCTGCCGCTACGGCCGCAAGGATCGTAGAGGGAACGCTTTCTTACATGGGTGTTCCCCGTGTATTCTCAGAAGAGGACTATAACAATCTTACATACAGATACTGGGTTCAGCCTGTCGGCGGACTTTCGGCCGCTGAAGCCAGCTCCAGGATCGGTACCAACGGAATCTCCACTATCTACGGAACAACGGATATGACTGCCGCTTCTACGGTCGGATATACATATCCCGGCACAGATGCACAGCTTTACGGTTCCGGTGTGGTTATCCTTTATCCCGATAATTATGACGGGGAGCTGCTTACGAGCCCTGTTCCCAATCTTCAGGGTAAGAATGCGATAGAATGTATCGAAGCACTTCGCGACGTTAATCTTAACTGCTTTATCCAGGGTGACGTGATGGGAACCTGCATCGACCAGAGCGATATGGCGGGCAGTATAGTCTACTCCGGATCAATAGTTACGGTAACGCTCGAGAATTCCAACCCCGAGCCCGAACCCGACGTCTCCGAAGAGGATATCGGAACCGGCGAGGACGGCGTAGTAATGACAGAGCCTGAGGAGACTTCTGTTTCCGATGATGAAGAAGATATACCCGGAGTCGGCTGATACTAAATTCTGTAATTCGCGAACGTTGTGTTATTATTTATAATTAATAATAAGCAAAAGTCTGTTGGGGGACGCGGTTAATAATGTCAGTAATATTGTCAACTTTGTTTCAGGGCCTGGATCATACCCTGATGACGGGTGATATGAAGAAGAGGATATCATCTGTCGAATATGATTCAAGAAAGGCTGCAGAAGGCAGTCTCTTCGTAGCGATCAAGGGATTTACGACCGACGGTCATGCATATATCGGCTCAGCCGTTGCGCAGGGCGCGTGTGCGGTAGTCATCGATGAGGACAGAGAAGGTTATCCTGATGACGAGCTCATTCTTTTGGCTCAGAGCAGTGATGTTACACTGATCTCCGTTAAGGATTCCAGAAAGGCTATCGCGATCTTGTCGGCAGCTTTCTATGCTCATCCCGAGGACAGGCTCGATCTTGTCGGAGTCACGGGTACCAAGGGCAAGACTACGATCACTTTCATGATCCGAGAGATCTTGAAAAGAGACGATCACGGTACGGGTCTTATCGGTACCGTCTGCAATATGGTAGGCGACGAGAAGAGACCTGCAGCTCATACGACTCCCGAATCTCACGAGATCTATGAGCTCCTTGAGGAGATGGCTCGAAAGAATTTCGACAGCTGCGTGATGGAAGTATCCTCTCAGGGCTTAAAGCTCGACAGAGTATACGGACTTCGCTTCGATGTAGGTTGCTTTACCAATCTCTACGAGGATCACATCGCTCCTAACGAGCATCCCGATATGGAGGATTACTTTAGCAGCAAGCTCAAGATCTTTGACAGTTCAAGGCTCGCTGTGGTCAACGGCGACTGCGATGTTTCATCGAAGGTCATCGATTATGCTTCGAAGAAGTGTACGGTCTATACATACGGTCTTTCGCCCGATAATGACTGTTATGCGAAGAATATCAGGAAAGAGCGCAAGGGTTCCGTAACGGGTACGG
Source organism: Ruminococcaceae bacterium KH2T8 (assembly GCA_900111435.1). NCBI lineage: Bacteria > Bacillati > Bacillota > Clostridia > Eubacteriales > Oscillospiraceae > Ruminococcaceae bacterium KH2T8. The sequence continues at coordinate 402,283 of FOIY01000001.1, read as the reverse complement.
CTTTCGAGATAGTGAGCCCCTGGTACGAAGGCGAGCTCTTCTGTTCGCTTCCCGGAAAGTTCAATGTCTATAACGCCCTCTGTGCGATCTGCGTAGCTGGACTTCTCAAGGTAGGATTCCCTAAGGTCAGAGCCGCTCTTCAGAGCGTAAAGGTACCGGGAAGACTTCAGCCTGTCGATAATATGCTCGATGTAAGTATCCTTGTCGACTATGCGCATAATGCGGCGAGCCTTCAAAATGTTCTCGAGACACTGCGTGAATATACCGAGGGCAGGATCATCACGATGTTCGGTTGCGGCGGTAACAGAGCCGTCAGCAGAAGGTTCGAGATGGGCGAGGTATCGGGTAATCTTTCCGATTATACGGTGATCACATCCGATAACCCGCGAAAGGAAGAGCCCGAGTCTATCATCGCCGACATAGTAACGGGTATATCCAAGACGGCAGGTAAATATGAGACTGAGATCGACAGGACCGAGGCTATCTATAAGGCTATCTCAATGGCGAAGCCCGGAGATACGGTCCTTATCGCAGGTAAGGGACATGAGGATTATCAGATCTTTGCCGACAGGACGATCCATTTCGATGATGTCGAAGTTGCAACTGCAGCCGTAAGACGTATCGAAGAGGAGCGCAGGAGGCAGTAATGAGAAAGATGTTGTCACTTGATGAGATCACTTCCGCAGTCAGCGGTAAGACGGTAAATAAGGGTCTCATTCTTAATGATGTTCTCTTTGTATCGGGCGTATCCAAGGATACGAGAACGATCGAAGAAGGTAACCTCTATGTTGCTATCGACGGAGCTAATTTCAAAGGACATGATTTCTGTGCGCAGGCGCTCGAGAAGGGTGCTGCGGCAGTCCTTGTAAGCGATGAGACTAAGATCCCCATGGGAAGCATCGGTATCGTTGTAGAAGATACGGTAAAGGCTCTCGGCGATCTTGCAAGGCTCTACAGATTCAAGATGAATGCCAAGGTCATCTGCGTTACGGGTTCTGTAGGAAAGACTACGACCAGGGAGATGATCGCGGCTGCGGTAGGAGCATCGAAGAAAGTATGGTCCACCAAGTTTAACGAGAATAACGAGATAGGTCTTCCTATGACGATCTTATCAGCTCCCGAAGACAGCGATGTCCTCGTACTCGAGCTCGGTATGAGACTTAGAGGTGAGATCTCCTATCTTACGAATATCGCTTGTCCCGATATCGCAGTCATCACGAATGTCGGATACTCGCATATCGAAAGACTCGGCTCGAGAGAAGAGATAAGACTCGCAAAGACCGAGATAGTCGAAGGTCTTACCGAGGGCGGTATCCTCGTAGTAAATGCAGACGATAAGTTCCTCTTTGACTACTGCAGAAATAATGTGCCGATCGGTAAGGGTCTTGCAGGCGTAAGACTCTGCGATGAAGGCGAGGCCCCGGGATCCGGCGTTACGAATTGCCCCGTCATGATCTACGGCAACAATATCGAATACGGTGAAGGCTCAACCTTTGAAGCAGTTGCTACGGGTATCGGATTCCCTTCCGATATAAAGGTGAATCTCAATATCAACGGTAAGCATAACGTACGAAATGCACTCTTTGCTCTTATCTGTGCTCATCTTACGGGTGCCGATGTCGCTTCTGCGGTCGGAGCACTTGAGGATTATCGTGACATGAAGGGCAGAGGTCAGACGATCGACACCGGCAGATATATCGTAATAAACGATGCATATAATGCGGCTCCCGAATCGATGGAGGCAGCTTTCTTTAACCTGAGCGTAACAGGTAAGGGCAGGCGTAAGGTCGCAGTATTGGGCGGAATGCTCGAGCTCGGCGACTGGGCGGCTGAACTTCATGAGAATATCGGCAGGGATTGCGGAAGATATCACTTTGATAAGATCTTCGTAACGGGCGATAACAGGGATGATTTCGTAAGAGGTCTTCTAGAGTCCGATAAGGATGCAGATTATGTGCTCTGCAGCGACACGGACGATGTCCGTTCAAAGACCGAGGAATATATCGCAGACGGTGACTGTATCCTCTTTAAGGCTTCGAATGCTTTCGGATTTGAAGCGCTTGCCAAGGCTTTTGCCGATAAAGGTGACAGAGCATGAGTGATAACAGGGATAGAGAAAGACAGAGAAGAGAAGGCGGTTCACGCCAAAGACCTGCAGGCTCGCCGACAAGAGGACAGCGTAATGCACCTCGTGCAGGCGTTCCTTCCGGACGACAGTCTCAGGGTCAGGGAAGAGACGGGCAGCATGTCGCAGCTTCAGATAACGGTGCTAAGAGGCACGTTGCTCCCGAACAGGCTCGTCAGCCTCAGAGAAGGCCTCAGCAGGGCAAGCAGAACAGACGTCCCGAAGATGTTAAGCATGCAGAACGTGCAAAGCGTCCCGCCAAAGCCGGCGAACACCGCGGAAACGGTAAGCAGCATCACGAAGAGACCCAAAAGGAGCAGTCCGGCCTTAACGAAGGTATCAAGCAGATCTTTGATACCGAAGTTACCGAGATCCAGCATGATACGGATTTCCTTACTGCTCTCATGAATGAGGAGCCGATCAATACTCCGAGGCTCAAGCGCAATTATCCCGAGGTCAGAAGGAGTAATATCCCCATGATCCTCATGCTCTTTATACTCGTAGTATTCGGTCTCATCATCCTTTACTCGGTATCGGGCCCGCAGGGTTATGCCATGCCTAATGACAAGAGCTCGATGTACTATGTCAAAAGGCAGCTCGGATTCACGGCTGTCGGTCTCGTTATGTGCTTTACGGCATCTTTTATTCCCGTAAAGTTCTTCAACAGACCCATCATATGGTCGCTCCTTTACATAGTGAGCCTCGTATCGCTCATATTGACGAAAGTCGCAGGTTACAGCCTTAACGGTGCCAAGAGATGGATCAAGCTCGGCGGCTTTACTTTCCAGTCGTCCGAGATGGTAAAGGTCGCACTCGTTATAGCGCTCGCGGGATACAGGTCCTGGATATTAGATCAGAGGGCGAAGGGAAGGCTCAAGGCCAAGGATAAGAGATCACAGATCTATAAGGATGCTTTCTTTGATTTTATCCTGCCGGTCGGAGCTGCTATGCTCTGCGATATCTTTATCGCGATCCAGCCTCACATGTCCTGTACGTTGATCGTTGCTTTCGTCGTATTTATGTGTACGCTCAATTCCGGTATCGGTATCCGTTCATGGATCAACGGCGGCGTTGTCATAGCTATCTTCTGCGTAGTCGGTCTGGTATTGCTCTTTACCGTTAATCCCACTTACGTACAGAAGAACTTCGCACACGTTTTCCAGAGATTCGAGATCTTCAGTGCCACGCACGGTGACGAGAGTGCGGATGTTACGGCGGATGAAACGAGGCAGGTTGATAATGCCCATAATGCCCTGGGTTCAGGCGGAATGTGGGGACGAGGACTTGGTAATTCCAGAGCTAAGTATGACTACGTTTCCGAGCCTCAGAATGACTATATCTTTTCGATCTATGTTGAAGAGACCGGATTTGTCGGAGGCATGCTCCTCATACTGATGTATATGATCACGTTTGCCATGTGCTTCATGGTCATCATGAGGGCAGACTCTGTCTTCTCGAGGATGATAGCCACGGGATGTACGTCGATCATAATGATCCAGGTCCTCATGAATATCGCGGTTGAGCTTCAGGTAATACCTTCTACGGGTGTTACGCTCCCGTTCGTAAGTTACGGCGGTACCGCGCAGGTATTCCTTCTCGTATCGTACGGCATGATACTCTGCGTATCGAGAAGCGGAACCGCACCCAGGATAAAGAAGGAGAATAATACTGATGGAGTATAAGTTTATCGTGACCGGAGGCGGTACATCGGGACATATAAATCCCGCCATAACCATCGCCGATGCGTTGCGCCATTACTATATGTCGAAGGGTGATTCGTGCAAGATCATCTTCACGGGTCGTAAGGAAGGTCTTGAGGGCGAGCTCGTTCCCAAGGCCGGCTATGAGATGAAGTTCATCGAAGCAAAGCCCTTCCCCATGAAACCCGGTCTTAAGATGATCAGGGCAGCGAAAGCATTGAGCAGAGGTAAGGCTCAATGTGCGTCTATAATCGATGAATTCAAGCCTGATGCCGTTATCGGTACGGGTGGATATGTATGCGCGCCGCTTCTTATGACGGCGCAGAAGAAGGGCATCCCTACAATAATCCACGAAGCTAATGCTTTCCCCGGCAGAGCCAATAAGATGCTCGGCAGGAAGGCAAAGCTCGTACTGACGGGATTTCCTGATCAGGAGGCTATCTTTAAGGGCGCAGGAAAGGTTGTATGTTCCGGTAATCCGATCCGAAGCCAGATCATCGGATGTACGGCAGAGAAGGGCAGAGATGCTCTCGGCATCTCCCCGGACTGCAAGCTCGTGTTTGCGATGGGCGGAAGCCTCGGTGCAAAGACCATCAATGATTTTATCCTGGATGCTGCATCAGATCCCGATTTCGCGGACGTCAAGTTCGTCCTGAGCTCGGGAAAGCAGCAGTCGGACAAGCTCTCTGTCGATAAGATCCCGGATAATCTCGAGATCATGACATATACAGATCACCCCGAGTACTATCTTGCGGGTGCCGACGTTTGCATCACGAGAGCAGGTGCCGTTACATGTGCCGAGACGGCAGCCATCGGTTCCTGTTCCGTATTCGTACCGTATCCCCATGCTGCGCACGATCACCAGACTTACAATGCTTCGGCTTTCGAGAAGGTCGGAGGGTGCATCCTTATGTCGGATGCGGATGTCGCGGACGGAAAGCTCAAGAGCAGGCTCCGCGAGCTCCTCGATAACGGGGAAGAAAGAAAGGCTATCAGAGAGAAGGCAAAGACTCTCGCAGTTCTCGACTGTGATAAGAGGATATGCGAGGCGATAGACGGTATCTTGGTCAAAAAATGAATGATGACGAGCTTGACAATCTCTTCAGTGTGAACGAAGACGAACAAAGTGTCGAGGACACAGCAGAGACCGTATCCGAAGAAAAGGATACGGATGAGATCTCTGCGGAAGATTTTGCCTCAGGCTCCGATGCAGAAGAAGAGATCGAAAAGGCTCCGGCCGTAAAGAAAGAAAGCTCTCACGATACGAAGGAAGATAAGAAGGCACAAAGGGCCGCTGAACGCGAGAAAGCCATGAAGGCTGCCGAGAAGTATCTTGAGCAGATCAAGGCGAAGAAGAGAGCAGAGCGAAAGGCAAAGCGCGAAGAACGCCTGAAGAAGAGATCGGAGCTTCCTCCTCTTAAGGAAAGGACTTATCTTGATGACTTCCCGCTCTCCTTTAAGACTACGATCCTTGTTCTTATCGGCCTGGTCATACTGGCTGCCGGCATCCTGGTCGCTTTCCATCCCATGTTCAGGATCGATAACTTCATCATCGAAGGAAACCATGCGCTGAGCGAGGAGAGGCTGATGGAGATCACGGGCCTTGACTATAACGACCACGTATTTCAGGTGTTGGCCGTCAACAGATCATCTATCAAGGCGCATAACCCGTATATATACGATATAGATATAACTTTTACGATCCCAAGCACCGTGCATATCACCGTTCAGGAGAGACAGAAGATAGCATATATCAAGACTCCTGACGGATATTTTGCCGTGGATGCCGAGGGTACTGTACTCGAGTTCTCGTCACAGCCTTCCGAGGATGCTCATCCTCTTCTTTGCGGACTTGAGCTCGACCGCGTAGTATTAGGCGAGAAGATCGACCTTGAGAATAACTATCAGTTCCAGAAGATGATCATAGTACTCGGAGCCGTGCTCGATGCTGATGCCGACAGCCTTGACGACGGCTACAGTTTCTTCGAGAGCGTGCAGGAGATAAGGCTCGTCCCGAGCGGTTATTTCTTCATGACGGTAACGCTTCCGAACGGTTCGACGCTTCTCGTAAAGCTGTCAGAACTGGAGAAGGTATCGGATGATATGCACTGGCTGATGTTCGTTATACAGGAGGGTAAGCTCAATGACTTCCCCGACGGCGTTCTCGACATGACGGACGAGGATCCCATCTACGGACAATACGATTATTGACAGGTGTCAGGAGAAACGTATCAGAACCGTAATATAACCGAAATCTAACGATTTGCATTAATTAGAAAAAAAGTTTAACATCATTACGGACAACTGTAACTTTTGTATTGAAGCAATACAATATTTAGGTTAAAATTCTATTGTTGTACTATATATAGCTACTAATGACTGGAGGATTCTGAAATGTCTGATAATAAACGGGGTTTTGTTTTGGACGAGGAACATTTTGCAACCATAAAGGTTATCGGTTGCGGCGGAGGCGGTTGTAATGCCGTTGACCGTATGCTCGACAGCGGCGTCCAGGGTATCGATTTCATTTCGATCAACAGCGATAATCAGGCATTGGCAAGATCTAAGGCTCCTATCAGGATCCAGATCGGTGAGAAGGTAACAAGAGGTCTCGGATGCGGTGCTGATCCCAGTGTAGGTGAAAGAGCAGCAGAAGAGTCTAAGGACGAGATCGCAGAGGCTATCTCTAATACGGATATGCTCTTCATCACTGCCGGTATGGGCGGTGGTACCGGTACAGGTGCTGCTCCCGTAGTTGCACAGATCGCTCAGGAGCTCGGTATCCTTACTGTTGCAGTAGTAACAAGACCTTTCGGATTCGAGGGCGCAAGAAGAGCTGCTAACGCAGAGCGCGGAATCAGAGAGCTCGAGAAGTACGTTGATTCACTCGTAGTAGTTTCCAACGATAAGCTCCTTGAAGTTGTTGATGAAGATACATCTTTCGAGGATGCATTCAATATGGCAGATCAGGTGTTGAAGTTTGGTGTTGCAGGTATCTCCGATCTTGTAGCTATCCCCGGACTTATCAACCTCGACCTTGCTGACGTAAGAAGAGTAATGACGAAGGCGGGCGTATGCCACATGGGTATCGGCCGTGCTTCCGGTGAGGGCAGAGCTACGGCAGCAGTTAAGCAGGCTATCAACTCTCCTCTCCTTGATACGACTATCGAAGGCGCAAACGGCGTTATCGTTAACTTCACAGGCGGAAGGAACATGAAGCTCCAGGAGATCGACATGGCTGCTAAGCTCGTAAGAGAGGCAGTTTCTCCCGAGGCTGAGATCATCGTCGGTGCAGTTATCGACACATCTCTTGAAGATGAGATCATGATCACCGTTATCGCTTCCGGATTTGATAATTCCGTAAACGCAAGTGCAGGTCACAGAGCAAGCACTTCCGTACTTTCCAGAAACAATCCTCAGCTCGTAGGTGAGGCTCCCAGAGCACAGGCCCCCGTACAGCCCAGGAATGCATATGCAACAAGGAACGTTCAGCCTGAACCCGAACCTCAGCCCGTAAGACCTCAGGTAGCTCCCGGTTTCCTCTTTGGTGATGATTCGGTCAATCAGGTTCATGCAAGAACAGCAGCTCCACAGCCTGCTCCTGCACCCGCTCCTCAGCCTGCACCTGCTCCTGCTCAGACACAGCCTATTCCTCAGGCAGCAGCACCCATCCCGACACAGCAGCCTCCTTATCAGGCTCCTGTACAGCCGGCACCTCAGGCAACACCCGCTCCTCAGAATCAGATGGGCGGCAGACCTCAGGCTAATATAACTCCTCAGGCAACACCCGCTCCCGAACAGCCCAAGTCGGCAAAGCCCTGGTTCATGTTCGGCAGAGATAACGAGAACTGATAAAGAGTAACAACTGAAGATAATCTAAGTAATAACAGGTAATTGCAGCTATGAAATGTCCCAAGTGCGGGGAGACCGACGATAAGGTAATTGATACCAGGCCGAATGAAGAAGGCAGATCGATCCGCCGCAGACGCGAATGTGTAGCTTGCGGTTACCGTTATTCAACTATAGAGAGAGTCGAAGGATTGAGCCTCAAGGTCATAAAGAAGGATGGCACGAGGCAGGACTTCTCGAGAGAGAAGCTCCTTGAGGGACTCAATTCAGCTTGTTCCAAGCGTCCCGTATCCAACGAGAATCTCATCAAAATAGTTAATGAAGTCGAGTCAAAGCTACAGGAACAGAGGAACGGCGAGATATCGACTTCAGAGATCGGAGAGCTTGTCATGACAAGGCTCCGTAATCTCGATAAAGTAGCTTACGTAAGGTTTGCTTCGGTATACAGAGACTTTACTGACGTACAATCTTTTACGAAAGAGATCGAAGAGATCAATAAGGACTAGGGAGGCGTTATAGTGAAAAAGGTTCTACTTGTAGATGATGATGCTGGTATCATCGAGGTATTGAGGCTTTACTTCGAGAAGGAAGGCTATCAGGTATCCGTATGTATGCAGGGCGACAAGGCTCTTGCTACATTCAATATCGCTAATCCCGATATCGTTATCCTTGATCTCATGCTTCCCGGCATGGACGGTAATGATATCTGCCGTGAGATCAGAAAGATTTCTGATGTTCCGATCATCATGCTCACGGCAAGAACTGACACCATAGATAAGGTGGTCGGATTCGAGCTCGGTGCTGATGATTACGTAGCGAAGCCTTTCGAGCCCAAGGAGCTCCTCGCAAGAGTTAAGGCTGTAATGAGAAGATATGAGAAGACGGAGACTACGGACAAGAAGGTAGTAGCTGAGTCTTCTACACCTGAGGAGGGATCCGAGGTCATCACATATCCCGGCTTCAGCGTTGATAAGGTTAAGTATGTTGTTACCGTTGACGGTAAGGAGATCTACATGCCTCCCAAGGAGCTTGAACTTCTGTTCTTCCTTGCAAGTAATCCTAACAGAGTATTCACTCGTGAGCAGCTCCTCGAGAATGTATGGGGTTATGATTTCTACGGAGAGTCGAGAACTGTCGATGTACACGTAAAGCGTATCAGAGAGAAGATCGAGAATCCCGACAGAGAGCAGAACTGGTGCATCAAGACTGTTTGGAGCAAAGGTTATAAGTTCGAGACCAAATGATCGATAAGAACAAGAACGTATCGGCAAGCTTCGGTGTATTTCTGACTACGTTTCTGATAATAGGCACAGTCATCATCTTTGCTGTGCTTATTTTTCTTTCATACCAAAGCTGCATAAGTAAGTCTATAAGCGACAATATCCTGAATGTCGAAGCTTTATGTACTCAGGCTGACGGGGATATTGCATCTATTTGTGCTTATAATGATGAGTCCGGCGAGCCAGGGCTTATCGATGAGCAACTTGAAAATTATATTGGTCTTTCGGTATTTGGTGGTAACGAAATATCGATCCTCGACGAGTCTGGTTCGATCCTTTATAACAACCGCTCGAAAGCTGCAGGTGAGATGGCAGATGCCCTCTCCGTTGAAACTTTAAGTGTATGTAAGATCGAAGATCCGGACAGGGTAGGCTATGTTACTACGAGAAGCTCTGAGGATTTCTTTGATGTACGATCCTGCGCAGCTATCCCGGGAACAGCTTACTTCTGCATCGTTTCAGGTCAGGCGGATTATAGTGAGGCCAGAAGTGAATTCTTCTCAACTACGCTGCTTCCGTCAGGCGTTGCACTCTTAACGGCCATCGCACTCTTTATAGGTTTTACTCAGCTGATGATAAGACCCATGAAGGATATCTCGAGAGTCATGAGCCGTGCAGGTGAAGGTGACTTCTCCGCAAGAGTTGATAAGAAGTACACGAATTACGATGACATGAATTCCATCGTAATCTCAGCCGATCTTCAGGAGCTGGCACGTAATGTCAACAGTATGATCGAGAAGCTCGAGAACCAGGAGAGCGACAGGAATATCTTTATCTCCAGTATCGCTCACGATATCAGGACTCCGCTTACATCCATCAACGGATTTATCACGGCTATGCTCGACGGTACTATCCCCGCCGACCAGCAGGAGAAGTATCTTAACCTCATAAAGGAAGAAGTAAACCGCATTCGTAAGCTCATCGTATCCATGACAGAGGCTTCGTCTCTTTCACATATCGATCCTGAGCTAATGGAGGAATTCGATCTTCGCGAAGTAGTTACGGATATCCTTATGAATCTCGAGCCTCAGCTCAAGGAAAAGGATATAGAAGCAAAGGCTGTACTTCCTGAGGGGGATCTTCCCGTATACGGCGAATCTCAGCAGCTTTGCCGTGTTATCGTAAACATCGTAAGTAACGCCATAAAGTTTACTCCCGTCGGCGGAAAGATCGTTGTTACCGCTTCTCGTGATGACAAGGATCGCAAGATGATGATCTCTGTTGCTGACTCCGGTCCCGGCGTTGAGAAGGAGAAGAGGAGCAGAGTATTCGAGAGCTTTTATAAGACAGATCCTTCCAGAAAGCAGGAGGGTTTCGGTCTCGGACTTTATATCTGTAAGCAGATCCTTCAGGGTCACGGTCAGACTATAGTGCTCGATGAAAGCCTTGAGCTCGGCGGAGCAGACTTTATATTCTCATTCCCTTATCCTCCGGAAAAGGAGTGATGGAGAATTGGCGAAGATCTCAAAAAAAGAGCTGGCTTCGGAAGTACTTAAGACTTTATATGAGTCATTTCCGGATTCTGACTGCACACTCGATAACGATACCCCTGAACGTCTTGCGATAAGGGGAATATTGTCCGCTCAGTGTACGGATGTCAGGGTCAATCTCACATGCATAGATCTCTTTTCGAAGTATCCCGATATGGCGGATATCGCTTCGTCGAGCGAAGAGGAGATCGGTGAGGTCATTAGACCCTGCGGACTTCATAAGATGAAATCCAAGGCAGTCATTGCTTTCGCTAAGTTGTATGTTGGTGAATGGGGACGTGTCGTACCTAATGATGTTACGAAGCTCATGAAGTGTCCGGGTGTCGGAAAGAAGATCGCTAACCTGATAGTAGGCGAGATCTACGGAACTCCGGCTCTTGTCGTTGATACTCACTGTAAGCGCGTCATGAAGCGCATCGGCATAACAAAGAACGATGATCCGCTCAAGGTCGAAGCTGATTGCTGCAAGGTGTTCCCCGAGGATTCATGGATACGTTTAGGACACATGGCGGTAGACTTAGGAAGGACGTACTGTATCGCGCGCGCACCTAAGTGTGATATCTGTCCTCTTATGAATATCTGCGGGAGGAAGATCTGATGGCTGAGACGAAGGTCACATTATCCTCTCCCGTTAACATGATATACGGTATCGGGCCCGAGGCTCAAAAGCGCCTTGCAAAGCTCGATATCACGACCGTATATGATCTTATAAGTTATCTTCCTCGCCGCTATAACGACTGGAGCAACGTCGGCAGGATATGTGAATACGAAGAAGGAGAGGATCTATCGTTCGTTGGAGAGATCACGACTGTTCCCGCAAGGAAAGGTTATAAGAGAACATCTCCCGTAGCTTTCTATGTAAGTGACGGTGAGGGCAGGATGGAGCTGTCGTTCTTTAATTCTCCGTATCTCATGAACAAGTTCAGCCGCGGTGATAAGGTCTTCGTTCACGGAACGGTATCTATCTACGGCGGTCGTCCTCAGATGGTAAATCCTTTCGTCGAGAAAGCAGACGGCGAGAAGGACATTAGTCTGGTACGTCCCGTATATCCTCTTACGGCAGGACTTACTTCCGCGCAGTTATCCAAATGGATCGGTATCGCTTTAAAGCTCGTAGTGTCGCAGATACCCGATGTCGTTCCTGCGTCCATAGTGCTCGATAAAAAGCTTCCGTGCGCTTCTGAAGCGTATCGCTTTGTTCACTTCCCCGAGAGCCTTAAACAGGCCGATGAAGGGCGAAAGAGGATAGCTTATGAGGAGCTGATACTCCTCGGTATCGGTATGAAGTATTTCATGCATTCCGAAGGAGAAGATGAAGTTGCTCCCGAGATCATTCCGTCTTCGCACGGACTGTCCAAAGAGCAGGCCGAAAGATGGAAGAAGGTAACATCGGGTCTCGGATTCGAACTTACAGGTGATCAGAAAAACGCGCTTCGTGAGATCCAGGCTGATCTTATGAAACATAAGCCCATGAACAGATTAGTTCAGGGTGATGTCGGTTCGGGTAAAACTGCAGTCGCATTACTGTCGATGGCTATGACGGCGATAATGGGTAAGCAGGCGGTACTTCTGGCTCCTACGTCGGTTCTTGCGAAGCAACACTACGATTCTGCGATAAAGCTCCTCGAAGGAAGCGGTATCAATGTAGCACTTCTGCTTGGTAAGACAAAGGCATCGCTCAAGAAAGAGATAAAGCAGAATCTTAAGGAGAATACATCCTCGGTGATCATAGGTACGCATGCCGTACTATCCGACGATATCGAATTCGCAGACTTAGGTCTCGTGATAGCAGATGAGCAGCACCGTTTCGGTGTAAAGCAGAGAGAAAAGCTTCTCATAAGCCGTAAGGATAAAGAGGAAGACGGCATAAACAGCGTTCATAATCTTGTTATGACCGCGACTCCCATTCCGAGGACATTAGCGATGGTCCTTTACGGTGAAATGGATACAAGTATCATCAGGCAAAAGCCCGCGGGTCGAAAGGAGATAAAGACCAATTTCCTGCAGACAACGGAGAGTTCTGACCTCGTAAGAGCGCTGGAAGCAAAGCTCAAGCAGGGTGAGCAGGCCTATATCGTCTGCTCTAAGATCGACGAGGACAGCGAAGAGTTCTTCGAAGACGATATGTGCGAAGAGGAAACCGAGCAGCTGACTCCTGCGGTGAGCGTTATCGAGATGAAGAAGCGACTGGATGAATCGGGTCTGTCTGACAGATATCAGTGTGAAGTTCTTTACGGATCGATGAAGGAAGATGATAAACTCAGCGTAATGAACAGATTTCTGAGCGGCGAGACGAAGGTCCTCATTTCGACAACGGTCATAGAAGTCGGTGTCAATAATCCTAATGCCAATCTCATGATCGTCATGGATGCCGAGCGGTTTGGTCTTTCGACGCTTCATCAGCTTCGAGGAAGGATCGGACGAGGAGATAAGCAGGCATACTGTATACTGGCTTCGAACTCCAGGAGCGAGCTCGCGCTTACCAGGATGAAGATGATGTGCGAATCTACAGACGGATTTGTTTTGGCTCAAAAGGATCTGGAGCTCAGAGGCCCCGGTGATTTCTTCGGTACCAGACAGCATGGTATCCCGGAGCTTAGAGCTGCTAATCTCTTTACCGATGCACATATAGCGAAGGAAGGCTGCGATGCGGTAGGTGAAGTCTTTGCAAAGGGCGGTAAGGATGCAGACTTACTGATGGATAACATAAAGATGATGTTTGAACTGAGATTCAAAAATAAGATGGGGATACTATAAATGCCTAGAGTAATTACGGGAGAATTCAAAGGAGCGGTGCTCTTTGCACCTAAGGGTGATAATACGAGACCTACGACCGACAAGGTAAAGGAGGCTCTCTTCTCGATGATACAGACGAGGGTATACGGCGCCAGAGTGCTTGATATATTCTCGGGAACGGGCCAGATAGCGATCGAGTCTGTAAGCAGAGGCGCAGACAGTGCCGTAATGGTCGAGAAAGCCGGTCAGGCCGCAGGGATCATAAGGAAGAACTTAGAGAAGATCAGAGCCGAGAAGGACGAGAGGTTTACTCTCATGAAGATGTCTTATGCATCAGCGCTTCCTCTGCTCGCTGACGGAGATAAGTTCGACATCATATTCATGGACCCTCCGTACAGGATGGCACAGGAGGCAGCAGAGCAGATCGCAGACCTCATAAATGAGCATGATCTGCTGGCGGATGACGGCATCTTTATAGTCGAACATGCATCGGACACAAACTTTGATACATCTGTAATAAACTTGCAATTCAACCGCTCTTGTTGTTACGGTTTAACAGTGTTAACATTTTTCAGTAAGGACATATGACGGAGGGGGATCTCAATTGACCACGTATCTTTTCCCGGGCAGTTTTGACCCTTTTACAAGGGGACACCGAGATATTGCGAGACGCGCATCCAAAGTGTGTGATAAACTATATGTGGTAGTCATGCATAATGACGCCAAGAATCACATCTTCACATCCGAAGAGCGTGTCTTCATGGCGAGAGAGTCCTTGAAAGATTATCCCAATATCGAAGTTATCTGCTCAGACGGATTGCTCGTTGATGTATTCAAAGAGAAGAAGTGTGACGCAGTAGTCAGAGGGATAAGATCCGAGACGGATTTCAGATATGAAGCGGAGATGGCGCTCGCCAACCGCCTTCTGTACTCCGATTACGAAGTCGTATTGCTTCCCTGCAGGGATGACTTGTCGCTCATAAGCTCGAGCATCGTAAAGGAAGTAGGTTACTACGGAGGAGATATCTCCAAGATGGTACCCGCCCAGATCGTAGATTTTGTAGCGGAGAAATTAAAGAAAGGCAGGAATTAACTATGGATAACGTTAATTATTCACCCAATCAGGGAGCTCCTGTATCACAGCCCCGTCAGGCTGAGAGATATGATCCCATCAGACATATCGATGAGCTGATCGAGATCTTGAGAGAAGCAAGCGGAGTACCTTTCACGGATAAGTGTTCCGTAGACAGAGGTGAGATGATCGCATCTCTTGAAGAACTCAAGAACAGACTTCCTGCTTCAGTAGCTCAGTCCAACGATATCGTAATGAGAGCTCAGGAGATCATCGGAACTGCAAGAGAGAAGAATAAGAAGATCGTCGATGATGCTAACCGCATGTATGCATCCAAGGTAAATGATCATGAGATCACAAGAGGCGCAAGAGATGAGGCTGAGAATATCATCACAGCTGCAGAGGCTCAGGCCGATGACCTCAGGAAGCAGGCTCACATCTATGTTAAGCAGCTTCTCCAGAATGCAAACGTTACTTTGAGCGAGAGCATCGCTAAGATACAGACTAATTTGTCAGAGATAGACACGACCATCGATTCGATGTGATCGAGACACTTTACTGACATAACCGCGTGAACACCCCGGCTGCCCCATCGGCCGGGGTGATTTTATGTCCGTTAAAAGAGCAGTCTCGTAATAACGGGACTGCTCGATCGGTTAGTTTGCGAAATATGTTTGGTTATTTGAGTTTGTTTGGATTGATTTTATGTCAGAAAGCACTTGCTGCGATCGCTGCGATTCGATCAACATTACTTGTATTTGCCTGGTACGAACGTGTATCGTTATACGTCATGTCGTTAAATGCTCTCTGAGTATAGCTGAGAACCTCGCGCTGATATGCTGTTGGATTACTGCCGGCCATGCTTCGGAGACTTGCCATCTTTTGAGCCTTATAAGCTTCGAAGTTCTCAACATTGATCTGCTTGTCGATCATAGGGATAACCATATTCACGATCTGAGATATGTACTGCTCGTTGGCGTACAAAGATCTGTTGGGATTATATGTGATCGAATTGATAGCACGGATACCGGAGTTCCTGATATCCTTTACAGAAGAGTACTGACAGCTTCCCTGATAGCGAGAAATATACCATCTTGCGAGTTGCTTGTAGTCGTTGAACTCATCTTCATAGCTGTAAGAAGAACTGTAAGTAGCAGCGGCTACATCATTTGTTGCGATAGGTGCCTTTAACGCAGTGAACATGGAAAGTGACAAAGCGGCACTTAAAGCTACTGTTGCGAGCTTTTTGATAATAGGATTCATTTTTTCTACCCCTCCTTGGTCGTTCCCTCAAACTAACCAAGATGATTTTACAAAGAAAAACGAGTGCAGTCATTGACTTATCCTATGGATATTTAACGATTGTTAAGATATTGAAAATGAGGCTTAGGCGTTGCAAATCGGGATGCGAGTCTGATGTGTGGCGGGATTTACTGTCGGGAATATGTCAAATGTTAACGAAATATTAACGCGCATTAACCGAGACGGTTCCACCGTAAATCAACCTGCGACAAATCGACCGAAAAGATATAAAATCTAATTAACGATTCTGATTGAAGGCGGGCGTGGCTTATGATCCTTGGATTTGAGATCAAGAACTTCGATGTATTCGATTACGACAGATGCGGAATGCTGATCGAGGATTCCGCCGCTATTGCTAAGGGAGAGAAGAAAAAGGAAGAAGTCATAAGGCTTCGTAACCTTAATGCCCTTATCGGTCGAAATAATACCGGTAAGACCAGCTTCCTGATGGCCTTATCATTTGTAAAGCGCTGTATCATGCACGATGTTGCATCCGCGGCGACGATGGATCAGAGACCCGGGTTCTCAAATCTTATAATCAGGAAGGATCAGCCCACCGGTTTTAAGCTCTTCTTCAGGATCAGGGGATGTTGCAATAAGAGTGAGACAGTTTATATTCAGTATGAATTTACGATAGAGCCTACCAGGTTCGGAAGCCCCGTAGTAAGTACGGAGAAGATACTTCGTTCGGTCAAGAAGGGCGATGATATCGAGATCGTAACGATACTTGATCTTGATCACGGAAAGGGCAAGATCAGAGATACTGAAGGAAATATAAAAGAGACCTCCATTGCCAATGAACATATGACGGCTCTCGGCGTATATGGCATGATCGGAGAATATAAGGAGATCAGCTGTATCTACAGAGAGATCAGCAGATGGTTCTTCTGTCAGTTCTCTTCAGATGGTATAAACAGCTACTATACCGACGGTAATGCTCCCGGCGGACATAAGCATCTTTCAAGTACCGGTTCCAATATCAGTAACGTATTATCGTATATGAAGCAGACTGATGAGGCGAATTATGAGCGAGTTATATCCGAGATCAAATCCAAGATACCTTCCATGAGGAAGAAGAAGAATCTTCCGAAGGAACTGGAGGAGAGCCCCGATAAGCTCTTCCTCTATCTGTTGCTCCTTCGTGATCCGAATCCGCATTCGACCATCTTTATAGAGACTCCCGATAAGGATCTCTATCACGATATGGTAGATGTATTAGCTGACGAGATGAGAGAGTTTACGCTCGCGAATCCTTTCTCTCAGATAATCTTCTCAACGCATAATCCGTATATCATCGAGACTATGTCTCCTAAGGAGATATGGGTATTCGAGCGCGATTTCGAAGCAGCCGAGATCGACGGCGACGGCGTCAGCATAAGATGTGCCGGTAATGATCCGGTAGTCGAGGCGATGTTCAGGCAGGGTGTTGGAATGGGTGCCATCTGGTATGGCGGACATCTCGATAACGATAACGGATTCGAGTACGAGGAATAAGTATGCATATCGAGATACTTGCAGAAGATAAATCCGGTGCAGTAGTCGTTCAAAGGCTCGCACAGAGGATATGCGACAGTGAGAATGTCAGTGCCGAGATTGCGGTACGACCTCATCGCGGCTGTGGAAGCCTTCCTAAGGATCCCGACCAGAAGCCGCCCAAGTTCGCGAGCTCGCTCCTCGATCTTCTTCCCGCAAAGTGCAGAGCCTATAACGAAGTCTACAAAGGTACCGATACCATACTTGCAGTTGTGATGGATTCGGATGATCATGATCCGGACGAACTTCGAATGCTCCTATATGCGTGCTGTAAGAAATATGCTCCCGACATCAGGTCAGTAATCGGTCTTTGCACCGAGGAGATCGAAGCATGGCTCTTAGGCGACAAGGATGCGATCGTAGAGGCTTACCCCGAGTGTAATGAAGATGCACTCGATGACTACGATCAGGACAGCGTATGCGGCACCTGGGAGGCTCTGTGCAGGGTAGTGTGCCCCGATACTTACGAAGACCTTATCGACATCGGATACCCGGCTATAGGTCACTATAAGGCCAGATGGGCAGATGAGATCTCACGCTATATGGATCCCGACAGGAATATATCGCCTTCTTTCATGAACTTTAAGATGGCGCTGCTTACTGCACTCAAAAAGCCCGAGCCTATCAAGGGTCATACATACAGGACTTTCTGATGAGCAAACATATCTATGTGCATATCCCTTTCTGCGAGGCAAAGTGTCCTTATTGCAGTTTCTATTCGATAGCAGGCGGAGACAATATCCATAAGGAGTATTTCGATGCGCTCATTTACGAGATAGAAAATACTGCTCTCGATGCAATACCTGACGGTGAAGGTCCTGATACGGTCTATTTCGGAGGGGGTACTCCGTCCGTTCCCGAAAGCAGATTTATAACCGATGCGCTCGCGGCGATCCTTCGAAAGTTCTCGGTCGATCCGAATGATGCGGAGATAACTATAGAAGCAAATCCTCATTCTCTTACGAAAGAAAAGGCTGAGGCTTATGTCGCGGCAGGCTTTAACAGGATATCCCTGGGTATACAGTCTTTGCATGACGATACCCTTAAGACGCTCGGGAGACTTCACGACAGGGATATGGCTCTTGATGCACTCAGGATCGCTCGTGAAGCAGGCTTTAAGAATATCTCTGGAGATCTGATCATCGGAGTGCCGGGGCAGTCATACGAAGACGTTATAAGCGATGCAGACGTTCTTATACGCGCAGGCGTAAGTCATATAAGTTCATATTCGCTTTCGATAGAAGAAGGTACCGTATTCGAGAAAAGATACGGTGACAGCCTCGACGATCCCGATATCCAGGATGAGGAGAGACGGATGTATCATGGTCTTCGTACTTTCCTGAAAGAGAACGGATTTGAACCTTATGAGATAAGTAACAGTGCGCTTAAAGGCTATAGGAGCAGACATAATGATTCCTATTGGCGCGCCGTGGAGTATTACGGTCTTGGTGCAGGCGCTCACGGATATGTCGCGGGAGTAAGATATGGTCATCCTGATGATGTGTCTGAATACATTCGGGATCCGCTTGATAAGATCGTCGAAGAAGAATTATCCGAAGACGATAAGATGATCGAATATGCTATGCTCATGCTTCGAACTTCAGACGGGATAACTGACATCGGATTTGGAAACCGCTTTGGAAAATCCATCCCTTCTGACATAAAAAACAAGATGGAAGATCTGGTGCAAAAAGGTCTCGCCGAAAGGATCGACGGAGGGATCAGATTATCGTCTTACGGACTTGATCTTGCGAATGTCGCTTTCCGCGAAATGTTAAGATAATTTGTTTGCGTAAACCTCCAAAATTGCTACTATTATTGTAGTTGATCTAATTGGAGGTATATATGAGTGAACTATCACCGGCTGTAACCGATGAGGCTGTAGCCAAGAAAAAACTGTGGATCTTTATTGCCTGTGCATATGGTATTCCCGCCATCATCACTATCTTCATGATCATAGGCAGAAAGATGGAAACCGATCTCTCCGCGATCGTCAGCGCACAGATGATGACTCCTGCTCTGGGTGTAATAATGGGTAAGCTCATCTGCAGGAAGAAAGATGAGAAGATGCAGGTAGGTACTTATATCCTTTATGTAGTGCTTACCGCTCTGATGCTCATCGGTGGAATGATCGTTGCACTTATTCCCGCGAAGACGGTAACGATAAGCGGCCAGTCGATGTCGATGGGTGCTCTTATCTGTCAGTTGCCGCTCATTATCTTATCACCCGTTATCACTGCTTTTTTCCTTTTGGGTAAGAAGGAGCAAAGGGAAGAATCCGGCCTAGGTTGGAAGAATACCGGAATGAGTATCTTTATGATAGCTCTTTTCCTTGTTCTTTATTTTGTTCGAGCTTTCGGTACTACGATCATCTCCGATCTTATAAGCGGTACATCTACACTGGGTGATCAGCTAAAGGGACTTGTGACTTTACAGGCTATCTTGTCTCTTGTAAGTGTTGGTATGTCGCTTCCTTTGTCCTGCATTGCTTTCTTCGGTGAGGAGTACGGATGGAGATATTATCTTCAGCCCATAATGCTCGACAAGTTCGGCAAGCGAAAGGGCATCCTGCTCCTTGGTCTCGTATGGGCATTCTGGCATATTAATATATGTTATTTTTATTATTCTCCTCAGACAGGTACGATGATGTTCCTTGCACAGATAATCACATGCGTATCCATAGCCATCTTCTTCGGTTACGGATATATAAAGAGTAAGAATATGTGGGTTCCTATCCTCATGCATTTCTTTAATAACAATCTTATCCCGTTCCTTAACGGAGGAGATGCATCCGTTATCGAGGATCAGACTGTTACGGCTCATGATATTCTGGTACACCTGATCATCTCTTTGATCTTTGCTGCATTTATCTTCTCACCGGTCTTCAGCGATAAGAAGAAAGAAGCATAAGATCCTTATATTAAACAGGTATATAAAGGCCGTCCGAATGGCATTTCGGGCGGCTTTTCTTATGCTCCCGAAGACCGTCTGAGGCAAACTTGCGGTATAGGTCAAAAGCAAATTGACTTTCTTTGACGTTGATAGTATATTGTATTTGGCACTCGATGATGGTGAGTGCTAAATGAAGCGAAAGGAGCGGATGCGATATGGGTCTTGATGACAGGAAAAAGCAGGTCCTGCAGGCTATCGTAGATGACTATGTCTCTACCTACGAACCCGTTGGTTCCAAGGCTTTGATCGAGCGTCATAACTTCACTGTCAGCTCCGCTACTTTGAGGAATGAAATGGCTGAGCTCGAGAAGCTCGGACTTATCGAAAAGCCTCATACATCCG
The DNA here is from genome assembly GCA_900111435.1 of Ruminococcaceae bacterium KH2T8. Classification (NCBI taxonomy): domain Bacteria; kingdom Bacillati; phylum Bacillota; class Clostridia; order Eubacteriales; family Oscillospiraceae; species Ruminococcaceae bacterium KH2T8. The sequence goes on along the minus strand of FOIY01000001.1, from coordinate 381,902 downwards.
CAGGCAGGATCCCTTCCGACAAGGGGTACCGAGAATATGTAGATTCGCTCATGCATCCGGATATCCTTTCGCAGGAAGAGCAGGATGAGATCTCAGCAAGGATCACAGACAGCGTACATGAAGTTACCGATCTTCTTCACAATGCGACTAACGCACTTTCCGAGAAGACGGGATTCGTATCGCTTGCCATGAGCCCGAGACTTCACGGCAGCTTCCTGACACAGCTCAAGATGCTCATGATCGAACCCGGTAAGGCACTCGTCGTAGTAGTCCTTTCCGCAGGCGTAGTAAAGGATAAGGTCGTACGTATCCCGAACTTCCTTACTAATGAGCAGATCATGCAGATAAGTAATGCAGTCGAGAAGAATCTTTACGGAAAGCCCCTGGATGAGATAACGCTCATCACGCTGGCATCTTCGGTAAAGGAATCCGAGATCCCCGAGGCTTTGATGAATCAGGTCATCTACGAGGCATATGTTGCGATCAAGCAGGCGGATAAGCTCGATGTCTATCTTGAAGGTGAGCACAGGATGCTCTCGCTTCCCGATTTCTCCGAGCTTGGCAGGGCAAGAGACCTCCTGGGTACTCTTTCGCACGACGGCATGGTAGCAGGCTATGTAAACGAGATCGAGCGCGACAGCATGAATACTATAGGAAGCGATGATTCCTACATGATCAGGATCGGTCAGGAGATATCTCTCGAGGGACTTGAGGACTGCAGCTTCATTACGACGACCTATAACATAGGCGATACATTGTCGGGTAACATCGGGGTCATCGGCCCTAAGAGAATGGATTATTCCAAGGTCATATCTCAGGTTAATTTCGTCAGGAAGAAATTGAATGATGAGATAAAGAGATTGAGTGAATAATAAACAAGAATAAGGAAAACGAGGAGGACATAGTAATGTCAGACAACGAGGAACTTGAGTTCCCTAACTCTGAAGATACAAATGATATCGAAGAGATCGTCTTTGACGTAGAGGATACGGACGCAGAAGCTGAAGATCAGAACGTCAAAGCGGAAGAAGCAGAAACAGAGGCTGATGAGGCCGAGGCTTCCGAGGAAGAGGCAGAGGGTGATGCAGACGATAAGACTGCAGAGCTCGAGAAGAGATATATGGCTCTCTTTGCGGAGTACGAGAATTTCCGTAAGAGAACGACTAAGGAAAAGGAAGATCTGTATGCCAGTGCAGTCGCTAACGTAACAAAGGACTGGCTCGGCGTACTTGATAATATCGACAGGGCTCTCGATGCCGGAAAGAATGCTGACGAGAATTCGGTCGAGAAGGTCATCCAGGGCATAGAGCTCATCGGTAAGCAGGCAGCTGACGTGCTTTCAAAGCTCGGTGTCGAGGAGATCGAGTGTGAGAGAGGAACGAAGTTCGATCCAAATCTCCACGAGGCGGTAATGCACGTCGATGACGATGATCTCGGCGAGCAGGAGATCGCAGCAGTATTCCAGAAGGGATACATCTATAAGGATCGCGTAGTAAGACATGCGGTCGTACAGGTAGCGAATTAATTTCGGAAACATACATGAATAAAGGAGAAGAAACTATGGATAATTTCATCAGATCCAGCCTGGTACCTACAGTAATAGAGTCCTCAAGCCGCGGAGAGCGCGCTTACGATATCTATTCCAGACTTCTTAAGGAGCGTATCGTTATCCTTTCTGAAGAAGTAAATCACGTAACTGCAAGCCTTATCACGGCACAGCTCCTCTTCCTTGAGGCAGAAGATCCCGATAAGGATATCCAGTTCTATATCAACAGCCCCGGAGGATCCGTAACGGACGGCCTTATGATCTACGACACGATGAAGCTCATCAAGCCCGACGTTCAGACGATCTGCATGGGTATGGCAGCTTCGATGGGTTCCGTACTCCTCGCAGCAGGTACTAAGGGTAAGAGATGCATCCTTCCCAACGCGGAAGTCATGATCCACCAGCCTTTGGGCGGCGCACAGGGCCAGGCAACTGAGATCCTTATCGCGGCTGAGCACATCAAGGATACGAGAACAAGACTCAACCAGATCCTTGCAGATGCATGTAACAGACCTCTCGAAGACCTCATGAGAGACACTGACAGAGATCACTGGATGACAGCTCAGGAAGCTCTTGAATACGGTATCGTAGACAAGATCCTTGAGAGCAAGAAGTAAGAAATAAGTTAACGGAGGAATAATAAAATGGCAAAGGTAATCGGTATCGATTTAGGTACTACAAACTCATGTGTAGCAGTTATGGAGGGTTCCGAGACAGTCGTAATCCCCAATCCCGAAGGAAACAGAACTACTCCTTCAGTTGTTGCTTTCGCTAAGGACGGCGAAAGACTTATCGGTCAGGTAGCTAAGCGTCAGGCAGTTACAAATCCCGACAGAACGATCCAGTCCATCAAGAGAGAGATGGGTACAGATTATAAGGTAGAGATCGACGACAAGAAGTTCACTCCTCAGGAGATCTCCGCAATGATCCTTACAAAGCTTAAGAGCGATGCTGAGGCTTACCTCGGACAGCCCGTTTCTCAGGCAGTTATCACAGTTCCCGCATACTTCACGGATGCTCAGCGTCAGGCAACAAAGGATGCAGGCAGGATCGCAGGACTTGAAGTTCTCCGTATCGTAAACGAGCCTACGGCAGCATCCCTTGCTTACGGTCTTGATAAGGAGAGCGATCAGAAGATCCTCGTATTCGACTTGGGCGGCGGTACTTTCGATGTATCCATCCTTGATATCTCCGACGGAGTATTCGAGGTTCTTGCTACAGCAGGTAACAACAGACTCGGCGGTGACGACTTCGATAACAAGATCGTTGACTACCTTGTAGAGACATTCAAGCAGTCTGACGGAGTTGATCTCCGCGGCGACAGAATGGCTATGCAGAGACTTCGTGAGGCAGCTGAGAAGGCAAAGATCGAGCTTTCCGGTACGATGTCTTCCAACATCAACCTTGCTTATATCACAGCTGATGCTACAGGCCCTAAGCATATGGATATCACTCTTACGAGAGCTAAGTTCGATGAGCTTACTGCTGACCTCGTTCAGAAGACAATGGATCCCGTTAAGAGAGCTATGAGCGACGCATCCGTTACACCTTCCGATATCGACAAGATCCTCCTCGTTGGTGGTTCCACAAGAATCCCTGCAGTTCAGGAAGCAGTTAAGAATTATTTCGGCAAGGAGCCCTTCAAGGGTATCAACCCCGATGAGTGCGTAGCTATCGGTGCCGCTATCCAGGCTGCAGTTCTTACGGGTGATGTTAAGGGCTTGCTCCTTCTCGACGTTACACCTCTTTCCCTCGGTATCGAGACAATGGGTGGTGTATTCACAAAGATGATAGAGAGAAATACAACAATCCCTACAAAGAAGAGCATGGTATTCTCCACGGCTGCTGACGGACAGACACAGGTTGACGTACACGTACTTCAGGGTGAGCGTGAGATGGCTGCTTACAACAAGAGCCTCGGTAACTTCATCCTCGACGGTATCGCACCCGCACCCCGTGGCGTACCTCAGATCGAAGTAACATTCGATATTGATGCTAACGGTATCGTTAACGTATCCGCTAAGGATAAGGGAACAGGCCGTGAGCAGAAGATCACTATCACAGCTTCCTCCAACATGAGCGATGCTGATATCGAGAAGGCTATCAAGGAAGCAGAGCTTCACGCAGCTGAAGATAAGGAGCGTAAGGAAAAGGTCGAGGTAAAGAACCACGCAGAATCTACTGTATACCAGACAGAGAAGACTTTGGGTGAGATCGGTGACAAGGTTTCCGAGGCTGACAAGGCTCCCGTAACTGAGGCTCTTACCAGACTTAAGGATGCTATCGCCAAGGATGATACTGAGGCAATGAAGACTGAGACAGAGGCTGTTACACAGGCTTTCTATAAGGTATCCGAGAAGCTCTATCAGGCAGCAGGCGGCGCTGCATCCGGTGCTCCCAACCCTGAGGATTTCGCAGGCTACGGTGCTGCAGGTGCTGACGCAGGCGCAGCTGGTTCTAACCCTTTCACGGGCGGAGCTAACCCCTTCACAACAGGCGGCGACGATAATGGTGACGAAGGATTTAAGAACGCAGGCGGAGACTTCTGATGGCTGAATCAAAACGCGATTATTACGAGGTATTAGGCGTAGCCAAAGGTGCCTCGGAAGACGAGCTCAAAAAAGCATACAGAAAGATGGCAAAGCAGTATCATCCGGACTTAAATCCGGGTGATACCGTTGCTGAGCAGAAGTTCAAGGAAGTAAATGAAGCTTATGCCGTTCTTTCTGATGCAGATAAGAGAAGAAAGTACGACCAGTTCGGTCATGCGGGCGTCGATCCCAACGGATTCGGCGGCGGTGGCGGAGGATTCGGCGGTGCCTACGACGTAGACCTCGGCGATATCTTCAACTCCTTCTTCGGCGGAGGATTCGGCGGCGGTAACCGCTCGAGGAGAACCGGTCCCATGAAGGGTGCTAACCTTAAGTACGGCATGACTCTCGAATTCATGGAAGCTGCTTTCGGATGTGAGAAGGATATTACCGTTACTAAGGAAGAACTCTGTACGAGCTGTAAGGGTTCGGGTGCCCAGCCCGGTACCGTTCCCGAGACATGTCCTACCTGTAAGGGTGCAGGCCGTGTTCAGCAGCAGACACAGACACTCTTTGGTATGACGATGGTAACGAAAGACTGTCCTGCCTGCGGAGGCAGAGGAACAGTCATCCGCACTCCTTGTACGGCATGTGCAGGTCGAGGCAGGAGAATGGGCAAGAAGCAGCTCCATGTAAAGGTACCCGCAGGTGTCGATACAGGTGATATGCTTCCCATCAGAGGTGAAGGTGAGCCCGGTAAGAACGGCGGATCTTACGGCGATCTTTATATCGAGTTCAAGGTCAAAAAGCACGATGTATTCACCAGAAACGGAAAGAATACATACTGCGAAGTACCGATCACTCTCGCACAGGCTGCACTCGGTGCCAAAGTACAGATCCCCACGATCGACGGTTCCGTCGATTACCAGATCAAGGAAGGTACGCAAAACGGCGATACCGCGTCCTTCAAGGGCAAGGGTATCCCCGATAAGCAGTCTCCTACCTACAGGGGTGACCATCAGGTCAGATTTACGATCGAGATCCCCACAAGGCTCACGGAAGACCAGAAGGCGAAGCTTCGTGCTTTCGATGAATCGCTCTCTGATAAGAATTACCAGAACAGAAATTCGTTCTTCAGTAAGCTCAAGGGATTCTTCAGATAAATCTAACTGTAATTTGATAAACAACATCTTTTGCGGAGTCGGACCACCGGCTCCGCTTTTTTTACCTCACTTTAGTGACAAGTCTGACACATCTTGGTTGCAGATGTGTTGAAACCTTAGGTTAACTTTGTATCGTGATCGAGAGAGAAATATCGATCCAAAGAAAAGGAGAATCTATTATGAAAAATAGAAAGATTATCAAGGCTTTAGGAAGTACGGTGCTTACTGCATCCCTGTTTATCACAGGATGCTCCGTAGCAGCAAAGGAGGATACTTCCAAGGAAACAGAAAAAGAGACAACTAAGGAGACTACTGAGGAGGAAGATCCTTGCGATGAGTGTGATCCCTGCGGTTGTGTCTTAGATGATGACGATGAGATCTATTACAGCTGTGTTCTTCAGAGCACTAACGGTGAGCTCGAAGATCAGATGGAATACATGGTTCCCTATCCTTCAGATGCTGACTGGGATTCAATGCCTGATGAGTGGCTCATAGATGACATGAGTGTAATCGAAGATGAAGATATAAGAGCTCTTGCTCAGTCTTATTATGATGACGGATATAGTGTTAATGATCCCGAGACCGAAGTCGAATTCGGATGCACATTAGGTGACGGTGAGTATATCTTCAGTAACGGCTTTAGCGCATACAGAGATAACGGTCGTATCTACAGCTATGTGAGTGCATATAAGATGAATGAGACACTGTTTAACTATTACTTCGTAGAGTGGAACGGATTTGATGAAAGTACTTTGTCTGACGACGGTACGGTCATCAGATACGGTGAAGATGATTACTATGTAGAGTTCAACAGAGATACGGGTATCGGTCTTCTTTACTCATCCTTTGATTCTTCACAGGGTGTAGGCTGATAACAGTTTAGATTGATCAGATAAGAAAAAGAGTATAAAGATGTGAAAGAGCCGGATCGTGGAAACACGGTCCGGTTTTTGCTTGTGCGGAAAGAATAATGGTACAATCATTAAACGGAAACTTAAGGGGGATAATATGGATATCCTGGAAGAGATAGATAAGATCCTCGGAGAGAGGAAGATCGTATCCGAGTATGTAATGGGATTCGATGAGAAAGAACAATGCGATTGGCATCTGCTTGATCTTTGTACCCGAGGCAGGATAATGGGAATAGAGTTCTGCCGGGATTGCACCATCTTCCTGGGAGACTGGCACAGTCACTACGATCCCGAGACCGAATGGGATGAGTTCGTAAGTACTCTTAACGGGATCTTCGATAATGAGCTGTGCGCTCTGGGATCTTACAAGGGAAGCATTGAACCTCAAAATGTAATGGGAGCGATGCTTGCAAGAAGAGAAGACGTCAATGAGCAATATGTGATCGAGGAGTTCGGGGCGGAGAGGATAGTAAGGTGCTGTTTCTTCGATCCGTCGCTAAATAAGGAATATAAGGTATAAGGAGATAACATGAGTAACGATCTTACATTGCCCGTAGGAAACGGGCTGGTGAATATACGCGTGGGAGCAATCATCATGAAAGAAGGTAAGCTCCTTATGGCAGGAAATGACAGAGAGGATTATCTTTATACCGTCGGAGGCAGGATCCAGTTCGGCGAGACGGCCGAGGAAGCCGTGGTAAGGGAGGTCTTCGAAGAGACGGGCGTTCACATGGATGTGGACAGGTTAGGCTTTGTCCATGAGAACTTTTTCTACGGTGATGCGCCTTCTAACAAGGGTAAGCTCATATATGAATATGACTTCTACTTCTACATGAAGGTACCCGCTGATTTCGCTCCGGGATCCATGACATTTATGGAAGGTGATTCTGAGGAAAAGCTCATATGGATAGATCCTGAAGAAGACAGGAGATTCTATCCCGAAATCTTCAGAACGGAACTTAAGGAATCTTCTCCTGATGTTAAGTTCTTTACTACAGATGAGAGGTAATGAGAAAAGATGAACTTGAAGATAGCATTTATGCAGATCCTTCCCGGCAAGGATCTTAATGAGAATCTCGAAGCGGGCAGGAAGGCCTGCGTAGAGGCAAAGGAGAAGGGCGCTGATGTGGCACTCTTTCCGGAGATGTATAGTGACGGATATTATCTGCCTCAGGGTGAAGGTGAGATAGAGAACCTTGCCATAGCGAAGGAAAGTGAGTTCGTAGAAGAGTTTAGAAAACTCGCCGCAGAGCTTCAGATGGCTATTGGAATAACCTTCCTTGAGAAGCACGATCCCAAGCCTCTTAATTCCGTTATATTCTTCGACAGGACAGGTAAGGAGATACTTCACTACAGCAAGGTGCATACCTGCGCATTTGATCTCGAAAAGGTCTTATCGGGCGGAGATGACTTCTATGTAGCTGACCTTGACTTCGGAAGAGGCAAGGTAAGGATTGGCTCCATGATCTGCTTTGACAGGGAGTTCCCCGAGAGTGCACGTATCCTGATGCTCAAGGGCGCAGAGCTTATCCTGGCTCCCAATGCGTGTCCTATGGAGATCAACCGTCTGTCGGCATTAAGGACGAGAGCTTACGAGAATATGGTAGCGGTAGCAACATGTAACTACCCTGCGGGCCATCCGGACTGCAACGGTCGTTCCACTCTCTTTGACGGTGTACCGTGGAAGAAGGATGAACCCGGAGCAAGGGATATGTGCGTATTCGAAGCGCCTGGAGAGCCCGGAGTGTATGTTGCGGAACTGGACCTTGATGCACTTCGTGCTCACAGAAATGGTGACATAATGGGAGATAAGTACAGGCATCCTGACAGATATGCGATAATGTCAGATCCTGAAGTAAAGGATATTATCGGAGGGGAATTCATTCCCTGGTAAGAGTGGATGATACAGAAGAGGTAAGTATTATGTCAGATGTAAATGTAAAGAAGAAAATGAGCGGTGCGACTAAGCTGGGATGGGTGTCTTTCGGATTGACTGCAGTAGGTCTTGTCGGCAGTATCCTCTGTGTGATAGCGCTGGCTATTCCGTCTTCCAAGGCGGGACACAAGATCGCTGACAGAGAAGTCTTTAAGGCCATGTTATTCTTTCTTGGAGCAATCCCTGCATTTATGGTATCTCCCGCAGGCTGTATCACGGGGATCATCGCTGTGGTAAAGATGATCAAAAGAAATGAGATCGCTACGGTATGGTTGCCTGTCATCGGTATCGGCGGTTTTATACTTGCTTATGCTATGATCCCTATCGCAATAGATATCTTTGCGTGATCTTTTTCACTCAATTCTCCTGTAATACCGACGCAATAAAACGTTATCATGTTGGTGGTCTATAAGGGACAAAAAGATATAGGAGAATGTAAGATGAATGAGGAGCTGTTCAACTTCTTTGTTGTCGGCTATTTTGTCTGTGATACATATGAGCTGACGGATGACGGTACCGTCATAAGATATTCGGAAGGTAATAACTATTGTGAGTTTAACAGGGATACCGGAATCGCTACAGAGTATTACTGCTTTATTGAAACCGGCGGTGTAGGCTGATATCCGAAAGCAATGAAAGACGGCACCGTTCCCTTTACCGGGGACGGTGCTTTTTGTTTGCCTGATAGTGTTATACTAGATAACGATGATGGGAGGAGAAGGTTATGGTAGATGAGGGAAGACTTTTTAGCGGAGACAGGCGTTATATGTCGTGCGTAGAGCGCTACGGACGAGAAGATATCCTGGAACAGGTAAGGGAACATCTGGTATTGGAGGCGCAGCCGAGCAGCGGCTGGAAAGCGGTCTATATTACCGAAAAGTATCTTATCTGCCTGAATTCATTTGTGCTCGCATTTGATGATCTCGAGCTCTTTGATCTCACGAAGACTCTCAGGAAGGACAGATTGACAATACTTGCTTTTGACAGGTTCGGAAATATGTTCAAGGATCAGGTGTTCTTCTCGGAGAATGAGTTCGGTAAGATAAGGTACGAGATCGCAAGCAGGACTCCGGGGCTTCTTCTCGGTAATACCCCGGATAACCAGCTCGAATATAAGAGAAGACACACGGAAGACTTTGCACGCAATGCGAAAGTATTTATGTCACAGACAAAGATGTACAGATATCAGAAGAATTTCCTATATCGCGACAGGGGGATCGTTATCACGATCATTATGGTAGTTTTCCTTTTGTTGACGATAGCAAGGCTCTTTACGGCAGAGACCGCATCTCAGTGGGTCGCAGGCGGATTCATCGTTCTCTTCTTCGGTGCTCTTATCTTCTTTATGATCAGATACAGGAAGAAGGTGTTCGGGTCATACAAGTCTTTTGTCAAGGAACATGAAGATGAGATCCTCGATCAGATAAATAGCAAGGTCGTATTTACTCCCAATACTTCAAACAAGAGGGCAGTATTCGTTACCGAGAAATATCTTGTGCTCATCGGTGAGGCCGTATGGAACAGGGAAGATGTCATAGAGTTCCACAGATATCTCTATAAGGGTAATATGCACTTTCAGGCAACTGACAAGAACGGTGAGACGCGTTCTACAAGTGTCGTTACAGAGAATCGCGACTGGGACTTCGACGAACTGGTGATCGGATCTTTGCTCCCGAATGCCGTCGTCGGTGATACTACCGAGAACAGGGAATATGTCAACAGGTTTAAGAAGTGAATATGAATACTGACAGGATAGCGTTTACCGAGCCCGCAAAGGATTGGAATGAAGCTCTGCCCATTGGTAACGGCAGGATGGGTGCCATGGTCTACGGAGGTGTCTATACGGACGTCCTTCAGATGAATAATGACAGCATCTGGTTTGGTAAACCGAAAAACAGGGTCAATCCGTCTGCTAAGGAGAATCTTCCGAAGATACGTAAGCTCATAGATGAAGGGAAGATATCCGAAGCCGAGGATCTTTGTGCGCTCGCACTGTCCGGAATGCCCGATACGATGAGCCACTATGAGCCTCTCGGTAATCTTTATATCCTGCTCGATATCGACCCGTCGACGGCTGTTGAAGATTACGGCAGGGAACTTGATCTTAAGAACGCGGTATGCCGTTCGAGCTTTACGGCAGGCGACGTGAGATACGAGAGGGAAGTCATCGCAAGCTTCCCTGATAATGTTATCGCATATAGTATCAAGGCTGATAAGGCGGGCCGTATATCATTCAGGACTCAGCTCTCGCGCGGAAATATCACGTGGGATATGAGATCCTTCAGGGAACAGGTCTACAGAAACCCGGGTTATAATTCTCGTGTCGGCGAATGCATGAATATCGCATCCGATATGACTCTAATGACAGGTGATACGGGTGTGGAGTTCTCATGCTGCGTAAAGGTCATTACAAAGGGCGGAACGGTCACATCTATTGGAAATACTCTGATCGTTGACGGTGCGGATGAAGCACTTATCCTCATAGCTTCCGATACGTCCTTTTACAGTGCAGATCACAGGGCAAATGTCATAGATATCGTGAGCAAAGCTGCGGACAGATCATTTGATGAAATAATGGCTGATCATGTAACGGATCACGGCGCTCTTTATGACCGTGTCAGCCTTACGCTGCCCGAGGATCAGAGCGATATCGTTCGACTCTTTAACTTTGGCCGCTACCTCATGATCGCAGGAAGCAGAGAGGGCAGTCAGCCTTTGAACCTTCAGGGTATCTGGAATAAGGATTTCGATCCCATGTGGGGTTCAAAATATACGATCAACATCAATGCCCAGATGAACTACTGGCCCTCTGAGATCTGCGGCCTTTCGGAGTGCCATATGCCTTTATTTGATCTTATCGAGAGGATGAAGCCCAATGGCATGAAGGTCGCATCCGAGATGTACGGCTGCAGAGGATTCGTTGCGCACCATAATACTGATCTGTACGGCGATTGCGCGCCTCAGGATACATGTCTGTCGTCCTCTTACTGGGTGATGGGAGCCGCGTGGCTCTGTCTTCATATATGGGAGCATTACCTATATACGAACGATAAGGAATTCCTCAGGGGACATATCGATACGATGCTCGAGGCTGCGAGATTCCTGCTCGATTTCATGGTCGAGGAAGAGGACGGAAGCATAATATTCTATCCGTCTCTTTCACCCGAGAATACATATCGTCTTCCCGGCGGTAACGGAGGCTCTGTATGTAAGGGTGCATCGATGGATGATCAGATCGCTTCCGAGTTCTTCGGCTGCTGCATCAGCGCCATGAGAGCTCTTGATATGGAAGATGACCGGCTGTACGAAGAGATCGAATCTGCTTTAGGTAAGATACCGCCGATAGCCGTAACATCCGACGGCCGGATCAGGGAATGGCGTGAGGAATACGAGGAGACCGAGCCCGGGCACAGGCATATATCTCATCTGTTCGCGCTGTTTCCGGGTCACGGAATAACTTCCGCGGATCCCGACCTCATGGATGCCGCTCGAAAGACATTATCCGAGAGGCTTAAGTACGGCGGCGGGCACACCGGATGGAGCAGAGCATGGATCATAAATATGTATGCCGCATCAGGTGACGGTGATCAGGCGCTTATGCATATAAATGAACTTATGGAGCATTCGCTGCTGCCTAATCTCTTTGATGATCATCCGCCTTTCCAGATCGACGGAAATTTCGGTGTGGTTTCCGGTATCGCACATATGCTCCTTCAGGAAGATCAAAGCGGAGAACCTCGATTCCTGCCTGCACTTCCTAAGGTATGGCATACCGGAAACATAAGAGGCTTAAGGACTTACGGCGGTAAGATTGTGGACATTTCGTGGACGGATGGTAAGATAACTGACGCAAAAGTGGCGCCTTTGTCACGTTAATGCCTTATTCGCGGGTTTCTCTTAATCATATCTTAATACTCTTCCAAAATCGTAATGATATAATCAATATCGGAATGGTAGGGCAGGACTGAGGAATAGATGACGGAGGAACATTCAATGAACGGTTCGTACGCCAGAAGAAATAATCGTCAGAAGAAGAACGATAAGGCAGCAGCAGGTTGGCTTTTGATCTTCGCATTGCTCGTAACGGGTATGCTCGCAGGAACGTTGTCTTTAGTTGCATCTATGGCGTGATTCTTCTGAATAACATATCAGGAGGCAGATCGCTTTGGATAACAACAAGAAGATCTTTTACAGAAATCAGGCTGAAAGTATCATAAAGAAGCTCGAGCTTCGTAAGATGGAAGGCTATTACTGTGACAGCAGTAAGGAAGCCTGCGATAAGATCTTGGAGCTCATAGGTGAAGGCAAGAAGACCGTATCCTACGGCGGATCGATGACTATCGATGATATGGGCGTAAAGTCCATGATCGCCGATGCGGGACACGAGCTTATCGTCAGAGAATCAGCCAAGACGGATGACGAGATCAGGGAGCTTAAAGCGAAGACGATCAATTCCGATACTTTCCTCATGAGTACTAATGCGATCACGTTAAACGGTGAGCTCATCAATGTCGACGGCAGAGGAAATCGTGTCTGCTATCTTATCTACGGACCTGAGCAGGTTATCGTGGTTACGGGTATGAACAAGGTAGTCACGAATGTCGAAGAAGGATTGGACAGAGTAAGGAATTTTGCATCTCCTCCTAATACGGTAAGACTTAACAGAGATACTCCCTGTGCAAAGACCGGCAAGTGCGGCATGTGCATTGATGATACTATCTGCTGCCAGACCGTCATAACAAGAGTATCCATGATAAAGGGCAGGATCAAGGTCATCCTGGTTGGCGAAGATCTCGGTTATTGATCGCTGCAGATTACATAAGGATTACAAGCGGAGCTTTAAACGGCTTCGCTTTCCTTTTGCCCCGAAATGTTGACAACTCCTACACATCAAAATTGCATGTTGAGTGAATCCGTGGTTTAGCCTAAGGATGTCATCAGGAGACAAGACACCTGATGAGGAAAAGGAGAAAAGAAGATATGAAGACCAGAAAGTTTATAGAGATCATCGGAAGCGCAGCTCTTATCGGCGCATTGGCAGTAACAGGTTGTTCGGTAGTAAGAGCGGCAGAGCTTGATGAGGCGGATGAGTCCGCAGTCGAGATCGAAGAGACGGAAAGTGATGAGACCGATATCGAAGAGTCTGAAGATCAGGACGCATTCGGTGAAGAAGAGATCTACGGATGCTGCTGGGTCGATTATGAATTCGTAAGTACGAACGGAGAGCTCGACGGTCAGCTCGATTACATGACACTATATCCGAACTTCGAGAATATCGACTGGGATCTTTATCCCGCAGACGAATCGATCCATGACATGAACCAGATCGATGATGAAGAGATCAGAGCCATCGCTCAGGAGTATGCGGATAACGGCTTTACGATCTATGACCCCGAACTTCGAGAGAAGTATGCTACAGGTGCTATCGGTGATTCAGAGTACATGTTCAATGACGGTTTCACTGCTTATAGCGAAACAGCCGATTCATATGCATATGTTGCAGTATACAGGATGAACGAGACACTCTTTGATTACTTCCTCGGTGACTATGTATGCATCGAGGATCCTGAGACAACGGATGACGGTACGGTCATCAGGATCGGTAATGATAATGACTATGTTGAGTTCAACAGGGATACGGGCATCGGTGTGAGATATCTCGTATGTGATTATTCCGAAGAGATCTGACAGAGGCGATCTCAGGCAAAAGGGAATCGAGGTGAATAGCTAAGAAGACCGGAAAGATAGTTACGGCGATCGGAAGTATAGCGCTTGCGGCAACTATGGGTATCACGGGTTGTTCTTTGTAAGAGCCGAAAAAGCAGAGACGGCGAGTATCGGAGTATATTATTACAGGAGTGAGTATCCAGATTATATGGATTGATCCGGTTCTTCGATAGACAGGTAAGGCGTCGTACCTTCGGGTATGACGCCTTTTTGATCTATTGTAAGAATTTGTATCTTCCACCATAAATATTCCAACACAATTGAATAAATAATCGCAAAAGCGAGAAGCGTAGTTTGTGTAGAATAGGTGCGATGAATAAGTTAGCAGCAGATGAATTGAAGAATAATAAATTGCTCAAGGTATTTCTGGCCGTAACATCAGTATGTGTTATCGGATTTCCGCTCATGGCAGCCTGTGCATTCGAAGATGATGTATCCCACGATTACGGTGTATTTCTCGGTGCTACTTCGGCAGATATAGATGTCATGAAGGAATACGAGACTGTCGTAATAGATGCACAGTACTATACCGCGGATGAGATCGCTGAGCTTCAGGCTGACGGCCATCAGGTCTACAGCTATATCAATCTCGGCTCACTCGAAGATTACCGTCCTTATTACGATGAATATTCCAAGTATTCCCTTGATGTTTATGAGCACTGGGAAGACGAAAGATGGATGGATGTATCTCAGAAGGAATGGCAGGATTTTCTCGTTAAGGAACTTGCACCTTCGATCCTTGATAAGGGTGTAGACGGTCTATTCGTAGATAACGTTGATGTCTACTATAACTACGAAACCGAAGAGATCTATCAAGGCGTCACGACGATCCTTAAAGGCTTTGTCGATACCGGTGCCTATGTAGTCATCAACGGCGGCGATACATACGTATGGGAATATGCCGAAAGAAATGATTCGCTTGACGGAGTACTTGATGCCGTTAACCAGGAATCCGTTTTCTCTGCTATCGACTGGGACAACGAAGACTCATTCCTGACAGCAGATGAAGAAGACCACGAATATTTTACCGAATATGTAGAGATGGTAGCAGGATACGATAAGGATGTTTATCTTCTCGAATATTCGACAGATGAGGATCTGATCGCACAGATCGATACATACTGCCGTAACAACGGATTTACTTACTATGTATCTTCGACTCTGGCGCTCAGAGCGCAATAAAACAGATATCAGTCTCTCCCTATCCCTTATATAAGACAGCCTCCTACGATGATCCGTCGGAGGCTGTCTTAGTTATGAAAACATTGATTTTCATCTATGACAATATATTGCGATAGTGCAAAAAAATTTTGTTTTATGAAAACGAAGTTGTGGTATCTTATCTCTATGCTGAGGAGTGCTGACGAGGGAAGTTCTGAGATAAAGTTTTTGGACGCCGGTCTGGAATTATTCAAGAGCGGCGGATTGTTGGCTGTCAGCATTGAGCGTCTTTCCGCAAAGAGCGGACTCCCTGCGAGCGAGTTTGAAGAGTGTTTTAAAGATAAGATAGATTTCTTCTGCAAGGTGTATTTCTATAACATGGACAGGGCTAAGGCATGCTTTCCCGAGTTTCTTGACGAGAACGGCAGGATGTCGACCGAGAGCCTCAGAAGGTATCTTTCCCATATCGCCGTAGAATATCCGAATATCCTTGCATATATCGAAGATAAGGACCTGCTGAAGGAGACCGAGGAGAGGATCTACAGGATGGGCGGCTCCGAAGAAAAGGATGCCATGAAGATCATCCCGTATCTTGAAAAGCCCAAGGAAAAGCCCGATATCAAGCTGTTCTGCAGATCCATGAGATTTGCATCGATAATCGCTACCAACAAGAGCTTTAATAACGATGAGATGAGCATGAACGGAGTGGGGTATATCGCATTTAAGGCTGCAAGATATATCTGCAGCGACTTAGGTCCCATCCCGAATAATCACCGCAGAAAATGATCCTTTGAGATGGTAAGATATATTCGGATGTATTTTCCGAATGATTTAGTATCATCAGGAGGTCGTTATGGGATTTTTCGACATGTTCTCAAAGCAGAAAGAAACGGCACAGGATAAGGCGGCAGATCTGGCTTCCAAGGCTCCGATCGGTGCCACGGGTGTAGAATACAGCGCTCAGTTTACATGTTCGGATGTATTTACGATCGAGCCCAAGCCTCTTGATGTCGGTATCCCGAGATCCAAGGCTCTCAAGGGCAGAGTGGTCACTCTTGGTCAAATAAAGGGCGGAGAGTTTGCTAAAGGTGATATGGTCGCATTAGTCAAAGGCGGCGCGGTAAGTGTCCATACAAAGGTGCTTGATCTTATACCTTTCGAGGACGGTTGTGACTTTAATACCGAGCTCAATGCGAATATCCA
Source organism: Ruminococcaceae bacterium KH2T8 (assembly GCA_900111435.1). Taxonomy (NCBI): domain Bacteria; kingdom Bacillati; phylum Bacillota; class Clostridia; order Eubacteriales; family Oscillospiraceae; species Ruminococcaceae bacterium KH2T8. The sequence goes on along the minus strand of FOIY01000001.1, from coordinate 365,724 downwards.
TAAGACAAAGGCTTCTTTCGGTAATGACGTATGGCTGATACTTGATGTCACGGGCGGTGTTGATGCAGGTGATCTGGTGGCTAAGGTATGAGCCTGTTTTCTCATAAGATCACGCTGACTCCGGAGGAGAAAGTCAAGCTTCAAAGGATCATCGGCAGCAATAAGGAGACCGCGGACAAGATCCTTCGCGCCAATATCCTTCTTATGTCGGACAGCAGTTGTGAGAAACAGCTGTCGGATCGGGCGCTCGCAGATAAGCTTCAGACTACGACGTCGATGGTGAAGTTTGTAAAGCGCACCTTATTATCCAAAGGGATCGAGCAGGCGCTTCAAAGAGAACGGCATACTCCGGTAAACAGCAGAGGATTCTATTTCTGATCTCGGGTATTCAGGAACTGTGACATTATTGGGTCACACCTGAAGGTCGTATTGTGAGATAATCTTCATAGAAAAATATGTTGATAAGAGGAGGATCTTTCTATGCCGGAGATAAAGTGTCCCAAGTGTGGCAATGTGTTTCAGGTCGATGAGTCAGATTATGCTTCCATAGCGGGTCAGATCAGAGATCACGAATTTCAGGATGAGCTCAACAGACGTATCAGAGAGATCGAGGAAAAGAAGGAGCAGGATCTTCAGATAGCACTCATAAAGAAACAGCAGGAGCAGCAGGATCTCCTGGCTCAGAAGGATATGAAGCTCAAGGAGGCCGAACTCCTCCTCACCAAGATGAAGTCCGAAAGTGAGTCTCAGATCAATACTTTAAAGGCACAGATAGCTGCAGGTGATACGGCCAGGAAGCTCGCCGTGGCGGAGGCTCAGAGCAAGAAGGATGAAGAGATCGCAGCCAAGAATAGCGAGCTTATAAAGCTTCAGGGCGAACTTCAGACCAAAGAGGCTGAGATGAAGCTCAAGGAGACATCTCTCAAGGATAACTTCGCTCAGCAGTTAAAGCTCAAGGATGAGCAGATCGAGTACTATAAGGACTTCAAGGCGAAGCAGTCGACGAAGATGGTCGGTGAGAGCCTTGAGCAGCATTGTCAGAATGCGTTCAATTCCATCAGGATGACTGCTTTCCCGAATGCATACTTCGAGAAGGATAATGATGCGAAGACCGGAAGCAAGGGTGACTTTATCTTCCGTGAAGCATCAGAGGACGGCACCGAGTTCATCTCCATAATGTTCGAGATGAAGAACGAGATGGATACTACGGCGACCAAGCATAAGAACGAGGATTTCTTTAAGGAGCTCGATAAGGACCGTAATGAGAAGGGATGCGAATATGCAGTCCTGGTATCTCTGCTCGAATCCGATAATGAGCTTTACAACAACGGTATTGTGGATGTTTCTTACAGATACGAGAAGATGTACGTAATAAGACCGCAGTTCTTTATACCGATGATCACGCTCCTTCGTAATGCCGCTCTTAATTCGCTTCAGTATCAGCGTGAATTGGCCGTGGTCAGGAACCAGCAGCTCGATATCGTTAACTTCGAATCGCAGATGAATGAGTTCAAGGATTCTTTTGGGCGTAATTACCGTATCGCGAGCGATAAGTTCAAGAAAGCTATCGAGGAGATCGACAAGACCATCGATCATCTCATTAAGACGAAGGAAGCTCTCCTGTCTTCCGATAACAATCTGAGGATCGCCAACAATAAGGCTGAGGATCTGACTATCAAGAAGCTTACGAAGAATTCGCCGTCCGTCAGAGCCATGTTCGACGAGATCAATAAGGAGGATAAGGATTCCTGATGGCAGATATGATAAACGGCAGAGAGATCTTTGCCCCGGGTACAAAGGTTCAGCATTTTAAGCGTGAGATCAATAGCGAAGGCAATATGTATCTTTATGAGATCGTGGGGCTCGCGCACCATTCGGAGACTGATGAGACCTTGATGGTCTACAGGGCTCTTTACGGCGAAGGCAAGATGTGTGCCAGGCCGATAGAGATGTTCATGAGTGAAGTCGATCACGAGAAATATCCTCAGATCAGACAGAAATACAGGTTCGAAGCTGTAAAGGATTATTAACGGATAGTTTATCTGTAGATGAATATCTTGCAATCTCATCTCTGATAGAATCAGGCTGGGTATCGTGTGCGAGGTGCAAGATGGATCTGTCGACTTATGCGTTAATGTATCTTGAACTGAATGTTGTGTCGGTACTGTTGGTATGCGTGATCCGCCATAAATCCAACGGTCTGTCACAGATGGTTGCACAGCGCAATTTTGTCATGGCGATCGATGCCCAGGTCGCATTCTTCACATCGGATACTCTCGCCATGCTCATGTATTACGGCTTCCTGCCGTCCTCGACTTACATGGTCATCTTCCTTAAGAGCGTATATTTCTTCTCGACGGCTCTTATGTGCTATTTCTGGTTCGTATACTTCGAATATATGCAGGAGTCCGATTTTGTTAAGAGCAGGACCAGGGTAAGGGTCGCATCGATACTCGTGTGGGTCATGGCGATAATGCTGCTCATAAACGTTAAGGTCGGAATGTTTTTCTATATCGACGAAGACGGTATTTACACCAGAGGTCCTTGGTTCATACTTCAGTACATTTTGTCATATGCATATGTATTCTTTACCTGTACCAGAGCATTCATCGGTATCTTCGATAAAAGGAAGATCGCTAAGCGAAAGCTCCTTATCGAGCTCGCCATCTTCCCGGTAGTCCCCGCTATCGCAGGTATCATACAGTTCGTTAAGCCCGAGCTTCCGTTGGCGTGCGTATCACTTTCGCTTGCGACACTGATCCTCTATCTTAATTGGATCGACCAGGTAATATCATTGGATCCTCTTACAAAGCTCAATAACAGGAAGCGCTTTGTTTATTTCTATGAACAGTGGCAGATGACTCACGATGAGAAGGAAGACCTTTACCTCATGATGATCGATGCCAATAAGTTCAAGAGCATTAACGATACATATGGTCATGCTGCAGGTGATATGGCTCTTGTCAGGATAGCGGAGGCACTTAACAGATCGTGCCGTTTTACGAATAAGAGGTCACATATCGCCAGGTACGGCGGAGATGAATTTGCCGTATTTATCTGCGGGGCAGATCCCGAGCTCATGGATTCGCTCAAAGAGAAGATCTCGGAAAGCCTTAAGGAACTTAACGATGCGGATAAGGCTCCGTATGAACTGTCGGTCAGCATGGGCTATACAAAGGTCACATACAGGCAGCCGCTTAAGAATGCTATAGAGATGGCCGATAAGAACCTTTATGAGGATAAGGAAAGATTCCATGCGAACGAGCAAAAATCGGCTCTTGATTCTTAAACATCTTCCTTTATAATGTCGATAAGATAAGAAGAATACTAAAATGTTACGGAGGAATGTACCGTGAAATTTACCGATGGTGCTTGGATGACCGCAGACGGTTTTAATATGCATAAGGCGGCCGAGGTCAGGTTCGTCAAGACAGAAGAAGATAAGCTTATACTTACGATCCCTACATATAAGATCTTCAATAAGGGAATGACTTTAGGCGGAGTGTTCCTTACCGCAGAGATCACTTCTCCTGTTCCGAATGCTTTTAAAATCAGAACATATCACCATAAGGGCGACAGGTCTTTGGCACCGTCCTACTTTGAGCGTGAAGATAAGGCGCTCGGCCTTAAGATCTCAGAGGAAGGAAATCTTATCACGGTCGTAAGCGGCGAAAGTGAGCTCGTTATCGATAAGGAGAACTTCTCCATGAAGCTCATTCGTGACGGCAGGCTCATCACAGCATCCGAGGGCGGCTCTCTTGCTTATATCGAGGGCGAAGGCAAGAACTACATGCGTGAGCAGCTCTCCTTAAAGGTAGGCGAGCATGTATACGGCTTAGGCGAGAGATTCGGTGCGTTTATAAAGAACGGTCAGAGCGTTGATATCGTTAATAAGGACGGAGGCACTTTCTCCGAGCAGTCCTATAAGAATATCCCGTTCTATGTAACAGATAACGATCTCGGTGTATTCGTCGATCATACTGAGACGGTATCGTTTGAGGTTGCCAGCGAGAATGTATCGAAGGTCCAGTTCTCCGTTGAAGGCGAGTGCCTCGAGTATTATCTCTTCGCTGGATCATCCATTAAGGATGTTCTTTCGGGATATACGGCTGTTACCGGCAGGGTTCCGCTCCTTCCCGAGTGGTCTTACGGACTTTGGCTCTCGACATCTTTCCTTACAAACTATGACGAAGAGACCGTTCTGTCCTTCGTAGACGGCATGCTCGAAAGGGGCATCGACCTTAAGGTATTCCACTTTGACTGCCTTTGGATGCAGGATTCGCACTGGTGTAACTTTATCTGGGACAAGGATATGTTCCCGGATCCCAAGGGACTTATTAAGAAGATCCACGACAGAGGATTAAAGGTCTGTGTTTGGATCAACTCCTATATCGCTCAGGAGTCCGAGATCTTTGATGAAGCCGCTGAGGGCGGATATCTCATAAAGAAGACCGACGGCAGCATCTGGCAGACCGATATGTGGCAGCCCGGAATGGGAATCGTCGATTTCACGAACCCTGCTGCGACAAAGTGGTATCAGGATAAGCTCAATACTCTTCTGGAGATGGGTGTAGATTGCTTCAAGACCGATTTCGGTGAGAGGATCCCTTCGGAGGGTGTTACATACTTCGGCGGTCAGGATCCCGAGAGGATGCATAACTTCTATACATATCTTTACAACAAGGCTGTATTCGATCTTCTTAAGGAGAAGAAGGGCGAAGGTGAAGCTATCCTCTTTGCAAGATCCGCAACGGCAGGTTCTCAGAAGTTCCCCGTACACTGGGGCGGTGACTGTAAGTCTGATTACGTTTCTATGGAGCAGACGATAAGAGGCGGATTGTCCTTGATGCTCTCGGGCTTTTCTTACTGGAGCCACGATATCGGAGGATTCGAGGACAAGTCTACTGCCGATGTTTATAAGAGATGGGCTGCATTCGGACTCATGTCTTCCCACAGCCGTCTTCACGGTTCTACTTCTTACAGAGTTCCGTGGAATTACGATGATGAGGCCGTAGATGTCGTAAGATTCTATACGGAGCTCAAGAAGAGATTCCTTCCGAATATCTTAAAGGCTTCAGCTGAAGCTCATGAGAACGGCATTCCCGTTATGCGTCCCATGGTGCTCGAATTTGAGGGCGATCCCGCATGTGCTTTCCTTGACAGGCAGTATATGCTCGGTTCGGATATCCTTGTCGCTCCCGTATTTGACGAATCAGGTGATGTAGAATACTATCTTCCTGCAGGTACATGGACCGATGTCTACTCGAATGAGACCATAACATTGGAGCAGGGAAGATTCTTTAAGGAGAACAGAGACTACCTTCATATGCCTGTATTTACAAGGGGATGAAGATACGATCATGAATATTGAATATACCGAAGAGCTGAATGATGAGATCTATGACCTTATAGGTGACGGATTTAACAAATACGCCGATGAACACGACACCGAGTGTAATTACCGTGAGTTCGCTTTCGTTGCACGCGAAGGCGATGAGCTCGCGGGTGTCGTAACGTGTAATACGCTGTATAAGGAAATCCGTGTTCACGACCTGATCATCGCAGAGAAGTATCGTCGTCACAGATTAGGCAGTGCGATGCTCAAGGCGATAGAGGATCACTTTAAAGATAAAGGGTTCGATAACATAAATCTCACCACTTACGCATTTCAGGCTCCGGAGTTTTATAAGAAGTGCGGATACGAGCTCGAGTTTGTACGTAAGAATAAGACTGACCCGAAGCTCGATAAGTACTTTTTCGCTAAATACTTTTAATTTATCGAGGGCTCTTTCCTTAAGTTGTTAACAGAGTGTTAAGATATCTCAAAAATCACGCATTTTTGATCTCTGATGCTATAATTTAGTCATTGAAACAATTAAGGAGGATTTCCTATGTTACCCGAGAAAGTTGCAGAGATCAAATTTGACGAGCTTAAGTATATCCCTAAGAGGGGTAAGACTGTTATCGCAGAGCATACTAAGGACACCGCGATCCTTACCGAGCTTGCCAAGGACAGAAGCCCTGAGGTCAGATGCAAAGCAGCAAGCAACTCCAATATCCCTGCTGAGATCCTTGCAGGTCTCGTATCTGATGAATCTGCCATCGTAAGATCCGGTGTAGCTGCAAATCCTCATACATCTCCCGATACACTTGCGGCTCTTGCTACAGATGAGAACGTTGAGGTAAGAGCTAAGATCGCTGCTAATCCTTCGACTCCTACTCCTGCTCTCGAGAAGCTCCTCGATGATCCCGAGGTCCTCGTAAGAGAGTCCCTTGCTCGTAATAAGGGTATATCCGACATCGTACTTGCTGAGCTTGCAGGCGATGATGTTGACAGCGTAAGAGAGGCAGTTGCTTCTAACTCCAATCTTAACGTTATCACTCTGGCTGAGCTTGCAGAGGATGACAGAATGGGTGTTCGCGTACACGTAGTAACAAATCCCAAGGTTACTCCCGAGATCCTTTCTTCTCTTTCCGACGACTTCAAGGTACAGGTAAGAAAAGAAGTTGCTTCTCATGCTCTTACACCTCTTGAGACACTCAAGAAACTCGCAGATGATAACGATGAAGTAGTAAGTACTGCCGCAAGGACAAATGATACTTATATAACATCTCCCAAGTGGTAAGATCTGACGACTGATAATTAATGATCCCGGCTTTCTTCGTGAGGCCGGGATCTTTTATATATAACCCAAACTGTTGTGATAGAATAGGATGATCTTAATGATTTCGGAGCAGTGTAATGGTCAACGAACAGATAATGATCGTAGAGGATGATAATGAACTTAACCGCGGTCTTTGTACCGCTTTTAAGTCGGACGGCAAGACGGTCGTATGTGTAAGTTCCGTAGGCGGTGCCAAGGAACAGCTTTCAGTCTTTAAGCCTTCCCTTATATTGATGGATATAAATCTTCCTGACGGTTCGGGACTTGACCTTCTTTCGTATACGAAGGAACTGCATCCTGAGATCCCCGTTATCATGCTTACCGCAAATGATACGGATTCCGACATAGTAAGGGGATTGGAACTCGGTGCCGATGACTACATGACCAAGCCTTTCTCGCTCTCCGTACTTCGCGCGAGGGTGAATACTCAGCTCAGAAGAAATGCATCCAAGTCTTCTGAGGAGATCTTTGAAGGCGACGGATATACTTTCGATTTTGCGAATATGATCTTTAAGAAAGGTGAGACTTCTTTCGAGCTCAGTAAGACGGAGCAGAAGATCTTAAGGATCCTCATCGCTAACAGGGGCATGACCGTAAAGCGTAACGATCTTATCGACAAGGTCTGGACTGACGGTGCCGATTATGTTGATGAGAATGCTCTTTCCGTATCGATCAAGAGGCTTAGAGATAAGCTTGGAGCGAAGGCTAATATCAAGACTGTATACGGTCTTGGTTACAGCTGGCAGACGGCGGACTGATATGATCACGATCCCGTTCATGATAATGGCGGCAGTCGCCTTAGTATCCGTAGTCTATGCGATCGTAACACGCATAAGGACCAGACGCACATTGGATTCCGTTTCGGATATGCTCGACAGTGCGATAGACGGCGAGATCAGCGAGACATCTTTTGATGAGAGCATGACGTCTCTTCTTGAGTCGAAGCTTCATGAATACTTATCATCCTCTTCATTATCCGCGCAGAAAGTAGAAGAAGAGAAAGAGAAGATAAAGACATTGATCTCGGATATCTCTCACCAGACTAAGACTCCCATCGCCAACCTGGTTTTATACAGCGACCTTCTGGCAGAAGAGGATCTCTCCGAGAGCTCTAAGCAGAAATTAGATGCCATAAGATCTCAGTCTGAGAAGCTGCAGTTCCTTATAGATTCGTTGGTCAAGATGTCACGCCTTGAGAACGGTCTTATGAACTACGTTCCCGTAGTATCTTCCGTAGAGGAGCTTCTTGAGAGCATAACCGATAACTTATCCTCCAAGGCCGCTTCGAAAGGCATCTCCATAGAGTACGAGCCTACGGATCTTTGCATAAACTCTGATCCTAAGTGGACCTACGAAGCGATATTTAACATCGCCGACAACGCCGTTAAGTACACAAACGAAGGCGGCGTTAAGATGTATGCCACGGAATACGAGATGTTCGTAAGGATAGATATAGAAGATACGGGTATAGGTATCAGCGAGGAAGACAGCGCCAAGGTCTTCTCCAGATTCTATCGTAGCCGGGAGGTCAGCGAAGAAGAAGGAGTAGGAATAGGTCTTTGTCTTGCAAGAGAGATAATAACCGGCGTGGGCGGCTATATAAGACTCGAGTCGACGCCCGGTAAAGGATCTAAGTTCTCGGTATATGTCCCCAAAGGGAAGAATCTGTCGGAAGTGTCATAATCTTTTCTCCTGTCGAAAGAATTGAGAAAGATTTTATCTGTAAGATCGAACCATAAGATCAAATGACAAAGGAGAAAGACATGGCAATATTAAGAGCAGAAGGCCTTAAGAAAACATACGGAAAAGGCGATAGTAAGGTTGAAGCATTAAGGGGCGTAGACCTTGAAGTTAATAAGGGAGAATTCGTAGCTATAGTAGGTACTTCCGGAAGCGGTAAGTCGACACTCCTTCACATGCTCGGAGGCTTGGACAGACCTACAGACGGTAAGGTGTATATCGACGATAAGGATATATTCAAGTTGAAGGACGAAGCTCTTACGGTATTAAGAAGACGTAAGATCGGATTCGTATTCCAGTCCTTTAACCTCGTTCCGGTATTAAACGTAATGGAGAACATCCTTCTTCCGCTGGAGCTTGACGGCGCAAAGGTCGACAAGGAACGCATAGACAGTATCATCTCCACGTTGGGACTTGACGGGCAGATCCATAAGCTGCCAACGCAGTTATCGGGAGGTCAGCAGCAGAGAGTTGCTATTGCAAGGGCTCTTGCCGGAAGACCTTCGGTCATTCTCGCGGATGAGCCTACCGGTAACCTGGATACCAAGACTTCACAGGATGTAATGAGTCTTTTCAGGGTCACTGCCGACAGATTCAATCAGACGATAGTGATGATCACTCACAATACAGAGATAGCACAGACTGCAGATCGCATCATAAGGATAGAAGACGGTCTTATCGTCAATCGCTGATAAAGGGGTGATCATATGAAAGTAAACAGCAGAAAAGCTTTATCGAAATTAAGCTTCAGATCACTTCGTGCATCAAAAAAGCAGAATATAATAGCGGTCCTTGCGATCATTTTGACGACGGTCCTCTTTACGACACTCTTTACCGTATTCTTCTCTTTCAGAAGTACTTTACAACTGCAGCAGTGCAAGGAGTACGGTGACAGATCGTATGCTTCGGTAGAAGCGGCAGGCAGCGATGTTGCAGATAAGCTTCGGGAAGTCCCCGATGTTACAAATGTCGGCAGGATGATAATGCTGGGCATGACCGATGACAGGCAGCGCGTCGCCTGGCTGGATGATACGGCAGCCGAGATGTCATTCTCTACCCCTGAGTCGGGAAGACTTCCCGAGACTTCGGATGAAGTTGTAGTCAGCAGATCTTATCTGACGAGCATCGGAGGCGGTGATATCGGATCTGAGATCACGATAGATTACGAGACATCAGGACTTGCATCTTCCTGCGAAGTGAGTGAGACATTTACGATATGCGGCATCAGCGGCAATGATTCCAAATGCATCATCGTATCAGAGGATTATGCTTCTGATACATTTACATCAATAGGCGAAGATCCCATGATGTTCTCATCTGTCTTATTTGATCTAAAGACTCCGTCTGAGGCGAGAGCATATCGTCTTGCGGAAGAGATCGGGGTGAATATTTCTTCTGTTTTCGTAAATCCCGCATATGCATCTGAGTCTGATCCGCTGGGAGAAGAAGGATATGCTGCCATAGTAGTGCTGATGCTCCTGATATTCTTTACGGGATTTCTTATAATCTATAACATCTTCCAGATCACGGTGGCTAATAAGGTCAGGGACTACGGTCTTCTTAAGACCATCGGTGTCACAACAAAGCAGATAAGGAAGATAGTCAGGAAGCAGTCTCTTATCCTTTGTCTGATAGGTATCCCCACAGGACTTATCGCGGGATATCTGATCGGAGTATCCATGCTCCCCATGGTACTTGCTCAGACCATATATAAGAATATGGAGATAGTCAGCGGCTTTAATATCTTTGTGTTCTTAGGGGCTGCAGCTATATCCCTGATCACGGTGTTTGTCTCAAGTTCGATCCCCGGCCGTAAGGCTTCACGTGTCTCTCCCATAGAAGCTCTCCGCTATACGGATGTTAAGGTTTCTATGAAGAACAGAAAGAAGGTGGATCCGGGCATCCGCTCGATGGCAATGGCCAATCTAGGACGCAATAAGGTACGTACAGCTCTTGTAGTCCTCTCTATCTCGCTTGCTATGGTGCTCTTCGATACACTCTGTATCTTCGTTGATAACATGGATATGAATTCATATATACAGAGTGCGGCACCTTCTATGGACTTCATCGTATCTACGCCTGCTTTCTTTACGGGAGAACACAATGAATTCATGACATCATCAGAGATCGACGAGATAGCATCTCATATCGACAGCGATCACTGCGGCTGTGCCTATTCGACTTTAGGCGATATGATGTTCGTAAATGCCGATATCGATTATCCGGCGCTGGCAGTAGGGGTTGACAGCGAACTGCTGGATGAAGTGGATATAGTTGAAGGTGATATCTATCCGATGTACGAAGAGGGTAGTAACGATATCGTCGTAACTGAGGCTTCAGGACTTAATGTAGGGGACAAGGTAACGATCACCTTCGCAGAGGAATTTCACTATAAGGATCCTGCTACGGGCACCATTTACGAGAATCCTTACGATGTTCCCGAGAATATGGATTTCAGTAACCTCGAATACATCGTTGTCGGTGTCGACAGGGAATATACGGTCTGTGCAGTCATGGATCAGTTCCCCACTTCCTATGCTCCCAAGTACACATTCGTAGGCAATTCAGTCGAGCTCATCATGACCGCTGAACAGATCGCTGATATTACTCAAGATAACTACGAAGTCATGTGCTACTGTGCAGATGCCTCCAGCAGCGAGGCGGCTGATAGGGCTGAAGCTTATCTTCAGGAACTTTGCGAGAGTGATCCCGGCCGTTATGAATATAACAGCATGGAGACCGTCAGAAAGGATTTTGAGCAGTTTACGGGTGCCGTTAAATATATAGGAGGATTCTTAAGCGGCATAGTAGGCCTTATAGCTGTCCTTAACTTTATCAATGCGATCTTCACCGGCATACTGTCCAGGAAGAGAGAGCTTGCACTTCTCAAGGCTGTAGGCATGACAGGAAAGCAGCTCAAGAACATGCTCATGACAGAAGGACTCTTCTATGCACTGATATCCGTTCTGTTCTCGATCCCGTTTGCGGTTCTGGTAAACATGCTATTCTTAAAGCTCGACTTTTTCTGGTCGGCGGCGACTGCCCACATCACGGTAGTTCCGATCCTGATCCTTCTGCCGGTACTGGCAGCATTGGGAGCCTTTATACCTAATGTGATCTACGGAAAGGTAAAGGGAAGAAGCATCGTAGAGGATCTTCGCACAAACGAATAAATGATCATCGATACCGTCTCTTCGGAGGCGGTATCTTTGTGTCCCATTAATGTCATTGCAACTCATCGCCGCGCGTGATATTATTCAAAATAAGAACGATTGTTCTGATTTTAGCGGAGGTATCAGGTGAGGACTATATTGCATTCGGACATGAATAACTGCTATGCGAGCATCGAGCTGCTGCACAGGCCGGAGCTTCGAGGCAGGCCGCTGGCCGTCGGAGGAGACCCGGAAGCCAGACACGGCATAGTCCTTGCGAAGGATCTTATAGCCAAGAAGGCGGGGGTCAAGACCGGCATGGCTCTGTGGCAGGCGAAGGAAGTATGTCCCGATATCGTATTCGTGCCGCCGAGGATGGATCTTTATCTTCGTTATTCCAAGATGGCCAGGCAGATCTACGCAGATTATACGGATTGTCAGGAGCCGTTCGGAATAGACGAGTCGTGGCTCGATGTGACCGAGTGTAATAAGTTCGGAGGAGACGGCAGGGCGATCGCCGAGGATATAAGGAGCAGGATGAAGGAGGAGCTCGGCATCACCGTAAGTATAGGTGTCAGCTGGAACAAGGTATTTGCCAAGTTCGGTTCCGATTACAAGAAGCCCGATGCCGTGACCGTGATAGACAGGGATAACTATAAGACGATCATATGGGAAAGCCCCGTGGAGGATCTTCTTTATGTCGGCAGATCTACATGCAGGAGACTTCATTCGGTCGGCATCAGGAATATAGGTCAGCTGGCTGCGGCTGATCCCGATTTCCTCTACAGGCTCCTCGGTAAACTGGGGCTCGTATTATCTGCTTTCGCACGCGGTGAGGATCAGACTCCGGTAAATAACGAATCTCATGAGCGGATAATAAAGAGCATCGGCAACAGTACCACGACTCCCCGTGACCTGCTGACCGAAGAGGACGTCAAGATAACCGTATATGTCCTGGCAGAGAGCGTATCGGCCAGGCTTCGAAAGCACGGCTTTAAGTGTAATACGGTCGAGCTTACGATCAGGGATAATGAACTCTATCACTTCTCGAGACAGTGTAAGACCGATCGTGCTACCGATCTTACGGGCGAGATAGCGGAATATGCGATGAAGCTCTTCCGCGAAAATTATGACTGGAAGAAGCCCATAAGGAGCGTAGGAGTTCGCGGCTGTGATCTTATCGAGGCGGATGCTCCGATGCAGCTCGAGATGTTCATCGATCAGGGCAGGCGCGACCGGTATCATCAGATCGATATAGCGATCGACGAGCTACGTGACAGATTCGGATTTAAATGTGTCCAGCGGGGATTGATGTATCTTGACCGGGAGCTTTCGAACGTAAATGCGAAGGATGATCATATAGTTCATCCGAAAGGATATTTTGTTGACGGAAACAGGTCGGGCGCCGAGGAGCGCATCTGATCTTGGAGGAGTATATGGATGATGACAGAAGGATAAAGACATATGTTGATGTCACTGCAGATTTCACTTCCTCGGGACAGCTGATGCCCAGACGCATAATCTTGGACAACGGAATGAAATATACGATAGACAAAGTGACGGAGATAAGGCGTGCTGCATCTACCAGGGCAGGCGGCTGCGGGATCAGGTATACATGCAGTATCTGCGGCAGGCAGTGCTATCTCTTTTACGAAGAGAATTACAGATGGTTCGTGGAGATGAAAGCGGGCTGATATCTGTATTCTTTCTGATAATCAGCAATATTATTTTAGTTTTGCGAAATCTTTTCGGCAGAGAATGGTATAATGTAACAGATTAAGAGAAAACTTAGTCTGTAAAATTTTCTGAATCGATAATACTTGCTGACAGAGGGAGAACCAAGCACCTATGAATATGCACGAAAGAATCAAGGGCGGTAAACTGTTTACGGATATGTGTGAAGGTATGCCGCAGGAGCGTGACGAAGCTAAGCGCAAGATGATCGCATTTAATAATACGACTCCTGACAATATAGCAGAACGCAGGAAGATCCAGAACGAGATGCTCCATGAAAAGAGCGGAGCTGCAGATATAGAGCCGCCGATCTATTTCCGTTACGGCAAGCATATCCTCGTCGGCGAAGGTACATGTATCGATCTTAACTGTAACTTCATCGATGACGGCATGATCACAATTGGAAAGAATGTCATCATCGGTCCCGCTGTTACTGTCATCACATCAGGTCGTCCCGTACGTCCCGACATGAGAGAGTATAAGTATGCCGATCCCGTAACGATCAAGGATAATGTATTGATCGGTGCGAACGTAACTGTATTTCCCGGCGTAACTATCGGCGAGAACAGTGTTATCGAACCCGGAAGCGTAGTCTCAAAGGATATCCCCGCTAACGTTATCGCAGGCGGAAATCCCTGCAAGGAGAGCAGAGAGATATCCGATAAGGACAATGAATATTACTATCGCAGACGTAAGATCTCCGATAAGGATCTCGAAGAGGAAAGAAGCCTCAGAGCAAATGACCAGCCCGTAGCAACAAAGGCTGCACCGGTAGCTAAGGCAGAGCCCGAGAGATCCGATATACCGGTAGAGCCGATGGATCCCGAATTCCTGAGATCGATCGGACTGTCGGAAGCTGACGTCAGAACGGTTCAGGAGAAAGAGAGCCGTGACGCGGGTCTGTCTTCTGATACGGATGATTCGGAGGAGAAATTACCTCAAAGATCTGATAACCCTAACCGTTATCATAGGATCGCAAATACGGGCCCTGTAGCCCAGGATAACGGCGAGCCGAGTCCTTTCAAGCCTCTCGGTTCCAACAAGCCTTCAGCGGCAGCAACACCTGACGAGCCCGCTGAGCCCAGTCCCTTCAAGCCGATCGCACCGAGTGCGGCGGAGATTGCTAAGGAGGATACGGCACCGAGTCCGTTTAAGGCGGCAAAGCCTGCAGTGGAAGAAGAGCCTTCGAATAATCCTTTCAAGGCCGCTGCTGCATCCAATGCACCTGCTCCGGGACTCTTTAAGCCCGTAGGCGGAGGCAATAATGCCGTAGCAGATGAGCATTCTGAGCCCAGTCCTTTTAAGCCGTTAGCGGTAAATCCCGCCGATGAAGTAAAGGAAGAGGAGGCTCCCAGCCCGTTCAAGGCTATCAAGGAAACAGCCGTCGAGTATCCTTCTGATGATGAAAGCAATAATCCCTTCAAGGCAGCAGCATCTTCACAGGGCGCACCTGCTCCGGGACTCTTTAAGCCCAATGGATCAAAGGGAGCTGCAAAGAAGTCAGAACCTCAGCCTCACGGCGCTATCGGTACGGGACTTCTTAAGCCCACAGGTAATATCGGAGCAACAGAAGGATTATCGGGAAGAGTATCCGAGTCCGAGCATCTCGGTTCTTTCGGATCATTAGGTTCAGATGAAGGATCACTGTCCGGCGGACTTCAGTCCGGATCGTCCGGAGCATCTGAGTCGCTCTTGGGATCAGGTTCATCTCTCTCATCCGGTTCTTCCGAGTCAAAGTTACCTCAGAGATCTGAGAGTACTAACAGTTACTATCCTACTAAGCACAGTTCCTCTGCACTCGGTTCGTCCGAGCCCAGTCCTTTTAAGCCCATGGGTGGCGCGAAAACGGCTCCCGAAGCAGCTGAAGAGCCTTCATCAAGCCCATTCAAGCCGACAGGTAATGCCGTTCCCGGATTCGGTGTCGGCGCACAACCTGAAGCAGCAGAACCCAGCCCGTTCAAGCCTATCGGTAATACGGCACAGTCAAACAGCGCAGCAGATCCTGAGCCCGCTGAGGCGAGCCCATTCAAGCCTGCCGGTAATGCAGTTCCCGGTTTTGGAGTCGGTGCACAGCCTGTAGAAGCTGAGCCGAGTCCTTTTAAGCCGATCGCAAATGCAGTCCCCGATGCAGAGCCCGAGCAGAATAGTGCTCCTTTCGCACCGGTCGAGCCCGAAGCTTCATTAGAAGATATTCCTGCTCCCGGACCTGCGCCGGCAGCTGATCCCCACGAGTATAGTCCTTTCAAGCCTATCAATTTCTCTGATCTTGATGATCTGCCTCCGTTGGATGAATCGGCTCCCAGCCCTTTTAAGCCGCTGAGATAAGATGAATACGATCGAAAGGTTCTTAAGATATATTTCAGTCGATACGGCATCTTCCGAGACGAGCGGTAAACACCCAAGTACTGAGGGTCAGTTTGATCTCGCGAAGATGATCGTAACGGATCTTCTGAAGATGGGGATCTCAAGAGACGATCTCTATTTTGACGAAGAGCATTGCTATATCTATGCGGTTCTTAAGAGCAACACGTCGAAGGATATCCCTGCAGTGGGATTCATATCGCATATGGATACATCTCCCGAGGCATCGGGTAAGGATGTGAGACCGCAGTTCGTATTTGATTACGACGGTGATGATATCGAACTTAAGAATGGCAAGGTATTAAGTCCTTCTGTATTCCCTGAGCTGTTGCTCTATAAGGGTCAGACTCTTATCACGACTGACGGAGAGACGTTGCTCGGCGCAGATGATAAGGCCGGTATCGCAGAAATCATGGCAATGATCGATCACTTTATCGAGAGTCCCGATATCGAGCATGGTGACATCCGCATCGCCTTTACGCCTGATGAGGAGATAGGAGAAGGTACCGAGTTCTTTGATATAGAGAGGTTTGGTGCCGATCTGGCCTACACCGTAGACGGCGGTATATTGGGCGAGATCTCTTATGAGAACTTTAATGCGGCATCGGCAAATATCACGGTCAAAGGATGTAATGTTCACCCCGGCGAAGCGAAGGATAAGATGATCAATTCCCAGAGGATCGCCCTTGAGATCGACAGCTCACTGCCTGATAACGAGAGACCCGAGACAACGTGTGACAGGGAAGGATTCTTCCATCTGTGCAATATGAGCGGAGATGTCTCCGAGACGGTCATGAAGTATATTATCAGGGATCACGATAAGGAGAAGTTTGAGGAGAAGAAATCCCGTATCAGGAAGATCTGTGAAGATATCGCGGCACTTCATCCGGGTTGTGAGATCACAGCGGATATCTCCGATACGTATTACAACATGTTGGAGAAGATTGCTCCTGATAACATGTTCATCGTCGATACATGTAAGAGAACGATGAAGAATATTGGGATAGAGCCGATAGATGTTCCCGTAAGAGGCGGTACTGACGGCGCGATGCTGTCGTTTAAAGGACTGCCGTGTCCTAATATCTGTGCGGGCGGGCATAATTTCCATGGCGTATATGAGTATATCAGTGTCGAATCGATGGATAAGATAGCTGAGCTTCTTGTTGGGATAGTCCTGGAATTTGCCAAGGGCTGAGAACACGGTTTGTGGTAATGGTATTCCGTTTATTGTAAAATAGCGTTAGGAGCGCGGAGGGATAATGGACAGATTTACCAGAGAATTCATCAAGATGATGCAGAGAAACAACAGCCATAAGGGAGCGGTCGTAGTATTGGTCCTTATATTGCTGATCCTTGCGACGCCTGTTGTTTTCATTCTTGGCGGCGGACTCGATAAGATCAAGGAGTTCCGTGAAGATAAGAGCAGCATCGATGTCGACAGCGAGAAGATAGTATCTAAGATCGATGAAGGTGTCGATTCGATAGTCGGAACCGAAGCCGAAGCCGAGCTTACGGGAAGAGAGACCAGGATCGAGGACCTGATCGCCATAGGCGAGCTTCAGACACTCGAGTACAGATATAATGCGATATGCAGAGCCTGCGTAAATGACGAGCCTGTCTACTACATTGCATACGAGGCTACGGTTCAGCTCGGCATCAATTTCGAAGATGTTACGGTCGATTACGGAAGTGAAGACGATAAGGTCATTACCGTTATGCTTCCTGAAGTTGAGATATTGAGCTCAACGGTGGATGCCGGAAGTTTGGATTATATCTTCGTTGACGAATACTATAACGAGGCGGATGCTGCTATTCACGCTCAGTCGCTCTGTGAAGAAGATCTTTATAACAAGGTCCAGAATGACGAGAATATGTATGCAAGCGCCAGAGAGAATACTGAAGCTGAGATCACTGCTCTTACAGAGCCGCTCGTCGAGCAGTTCTATCCCGATTATCAGCTTGTAGTCGTATGGAAGAGCTGATGACTATGAAGAAGAAAATAATCGCAACAGTAATGATAATGACCTTACTTACCGCATCGATCTGTTCTTGCGGCAAGAAGCATCACCACGACAGATCCGGTGATGAGTCAAAGCCATCTGAGCTCGTTCAGGTGGAGGTATCCGTAGCTGAGTCTGAAGATCCTCAGTTTACGGCCGAAGAGTGGCTGGCGATGCAGCCTCAGGAGATCCAGATCAGGAATATCTGTCAGCTCGCGACTCTCGAAGTTTATTTCCATAATGTAGCCAAGGCAGAAAAGCCTGTAGCTTCAGGCCTTTCGGGTACGGGTCAACAGCCCAGGAGATTCTGGTTCGAGTACAGCGGCTCGGCTAGAGTAGGTATCGACATGAGCCAGGTGACGATAACCATAACGAACGATACCGTCTATGTTCAGATACCGCATGCGTCGATAATCGGTAATCCCAGTATCGATTCCGATTCCTACAGTTTTGATTCGATAGTCGTGGAAAGTGATTCCAGCTGGGGCATCAACCCGAATAATATAACGGCAGCAGATCTTACTTCCGCCGTCAGCGATGCTAATCTCGAGACCAGGGAAGAGCTGAGTAACGACAGCGGTCTTATGCTCAGGGCAGAGACCAGGGCAGTCGAGCTCATCGAAGCATATGTCGATCAGATATCGGCATATTCGAATGTTGAGTATAACTTCGAATGGTCATATATCGAGACTGATTGATCCCCGGTTACGCGAAAAGATCCTTCAGTTCTGAGAAAGAGTCGATAGCTTTATAAGGTGTCTTAACTTCACCGAATCCGTATTTACAGAAGATGAACCTTATCCCGGCGAGCTGACAGGCTTCGTAGTCACCGAGAGTGTCGCCGACATAGTATGTATCTTCAGCGGAAAGACCGTTTCTTTTCATGAGGGTCATGATCGTTTCGCCCTTGCATGTTCCGGTAACTCCGAAGCAGAGGTGGTCTTCGATGATGTCATCCGTCCCGGATTTCTCCGTAAAGAGCTCGACATATCCCTTCTGGCAGTTGCTCACGATAAAGAGCCTGTGACTGCGGCTCAAGTCCCTCAAAGTATCCTTTACACCGTCGAACATTATCGAATCGGCTACATCTGAAGTTATCGCATGCAGCCTTTCGTGCTCATATCTGCAGCACAGGGTGATGAGCTCCTGTCTTTCTTTCGGAGAGGTGATATCGGGAAAGATATCTTCCGCGATGACGTCCATCGTCTTACCGAATTCTTTCTTTAGAAGTTCGGCTGTTATCACGGCCTTGGATTTGCCGTGCTCATCAGTGGCCTTCTGCCATGCTACGGCTACTATCTCCGTTGTATTCCAGAGCGTACCGTCTATGTCGAATATCAGATTACACATAGACGGTATTATAGCATAAGCCCGGAGATCAGATTGCGGTTATCTTGAGAGTACTCGATCTGCCGTAGAGCTCGATCAGATCATTGGCTGTCTCGTCTGAAGATGTGCCTTCGATCAAGATGGAATTATCCTTTCCGCGTGTAGCTGCCCTGAAAGGAGCACTGCCCTGAATGTCCATAAAGGAAGATGCCTTGAACTGAGTAAGCATGATGTGCCCCTTATGATCCCTGACACTGATATCGAGGTTGTCATTGGAATCGATCTCTATCTTCTCGCATCTTAAGCCCTCGAGATTGATTTTTGATTCGCTGCAGCAAAGCTCTATATCCCTGTACATCTCGACAGGCACTTCGATCTCGATCGTCTCGGATGATCCCTTGAAATCCACATCCGTAGATCTCTTGCCCTGATCATCGATGCTGACTTCAGTTCCAAAGATGCGAAGTTCGTTTCCTACGACTCCCTTAAGGCTTATATTCTTTATCCCTCTGATATTGATATCCAGATTCTTTATCTCATTTATCGTTCTTGTGATCATGGTCGTGACCTCCTTTTGTATCGTTGACTTAAGTATATAGGGACTTGTCGCGGGATACTTTAGATAGTTATTAGGCGAATCTTAAATAATCCTTAAATCGAAACCTACGCTTAAAAGCGCTGTGAATATTGAATGTGTAACATTGTTACACAAAATGCGCGGCGAATACTCGTCTTTTGTGGTCATAAGTGTCGGCTGCACAGAGGCAGATGGCAGGCGTTAATCCCGAATATGGGTTATAATATTCACTATGTTTAGGGGTATAAGAAAGATAAGCGGCGGGATAGTATCCCTGCTCAATAATCTGAGCTTAAGAAAGAAGTTGTGGCTTCTTTATACTTTCTGCGTATTTATCCCTCTCGTATTGACCGACGGACTCATTGCCATCGTTCTTTTCAATAATGCTCAAAAAGAGATGCAGAAGAACATGGAGACTGCCGCATATAATGCTTCTCTTGACTTCAGGAATGTCTTTGATACGGCCGAGAATCTTTCTAATACCATATATATTAATGACGACATAAATTTCTTCCTTGAGACGCAGTTTGCATCCAACCGCGAATTCTATTCGGAAGCCAATACACTCAAGCAGCATGCAGGTTACAGTACCCTCGTAACTACCGAGCTTTCCAACGTCGTATTCTGTGCTGACAACGATACTTTGGTAAGTGCAGGTTCTTTTGCCACGATAGATAAGATCAGGGACACTCAGTGGTATACGGACTTCGTGGCCGCCGGCAGGAAGAAGGGCCTTTATTTCTACTTCAGTGAAGCGAGCGCATATATACCTGTAACCGCCAACATGAGAATGGTCACTCTCGTAAGGGATCTCGATTATTTCTCTACATTGTCAAACGAAAAGATAGTAAGGATCGATATCGACTACTCGCGTATATCATCTATCTTCTCAAAGAGCAGATACGGTGTGAACATCTATATCTGCGAAGGCGATATGATCGTACTTTCGACTAACGATAAGCCCAATACATATTCGCCCTATAAGTATCTGACGTCTGATATCACCGAGAATATCGGTTATGAGATGCCCATGCATTATATGGATAAGGATTACAGGATATTAGTCGAAAAGCCGACCGACAACTATTTCTTTATATCGCTTCGAGAGCACATCGCCATGCTTACGATCCTTCTTCTTATGAATATCGTATTGCCTCTGGTACTTGTTAACCTGATAAATGTTTCCTTTACGAGCAGGCTTCACGCATTGAGCCAGGCATTCGCGGTTGCGCAGAAGGAGAACGGAGGTCTTACCGAGGTCGATAAGATCGAGGGTACTGACGAGATAAGCAGTCTTATGCGGGGTTATAACGATCTCGTAAAGAGAAACCGACTGCTCATAAAGACTATCTACGAGGACCGTATCATCCACCAGAAGGTTGAGATCGAGAAGCAGCAGGCTGAGCTCCTGTCGATGAGAATGCAGATCAACCCGCACTTTATCTTTAACGTTCTCGAGAACATAAGGATGAACAGTATCGTAAAGGGAGAGAAGGAGACCGCTTCCATGATCGAGCGTCTTGCCGCACTCGAAAGGGAGAGCGTGGACTGGAAGTACGATGTTATCCCGCTTTCCAGGGAGATAGCTTTCATAAGAAACTACTTAAAGCTCCAGCAGATGCGTTACGGTGAGAGATTCAGCTTCACCATAAATGTTGAAGAAGGGGCCAAGAATGCATATATACCGAAGCTGACGCTCGCGACTTTCGTAGAGAATTCCTGTGTTCACGGAGTAGAGAAGAAGAGCTCGAGCGCCATGATCCTCATAGATGCATCGATAAAGGACGATAAGCTCATATTGGAAGTAGAGGATACGGGTGCCGGAATGTCACAGGCAGCAGCTGCGGCTCTGCAGACCAGGATGCGCAAGGCCTCATTCTCACAGCTGCAGAATTCCAGCAAGCATATCGGTATAATCAATTCCTGCCTGAGGATCAAGATGATCGCAGGTGAAGAGAATGTCAACTTTACATTTGAAGGCGAAGAAAACGTCGGCGTATATTTGAGGATCGAAATGCCGATAATAACAGATCCGGGAGAAGATCAAACATGGAAAGAAAACTGAGAGTAATGCTCGTAGATGATGAGCCCAATATCCTTAAGGGATTAAGGCAGCTCATCGACTGGGAGAGTGAAGGATACGATATAGTCTGTACGGCTCATAACGGACAGGAAGCATATGACTTCCTTAAGGAGAACGAGGTAGACCTCGCGATCGTCGATGTCCAGATGCCGATAATGACCGGTCTGGAACTCATAAAGCTCGTCAGGGCAGAGCAGATATCAAAGGCCGAATTCATCATTCTTTCTGGATTTAGGGACTTCGAATATGCACAGCAGGCGATGAACCTCGGAGTATCCGCTTATCTTACGAAGCCGGTAAAGGCTTCTCAGCTCGAGGACGCTCTTCATAAGATAATCATCAAGAATGAGTCCTCGGCAGATGATATAGACATAGAAGAAAAGCTCAGGAGAGTCTACCTGGCTCAGTATATCCTTGCTCTTATTACGGGTAAGGCTTCGCAAAAGCAGATCGACTATGTGAAGGATAACATGAGGCTCGACGGCGACCTCAACTATGTATTCATAACACTGAACGGTATCGCAAGACTCGACGAGATGACCGATGAGGAAGTCGAGGATATAAAGAAGCAGGTAAGGGAGAACTGTGAATCATTCCTAGGAAAGTACAGTGATCACTTCCTCGGTGAGTCCTCTAATTCCGGAGCTGACTACGAGCTTGGTTTCATCTACTGCGATTTCATGGCGGCTGAAAAGGGAATGGATACCGCCGAGTTCTTCGAGCAGCTTCGAAAGCATGCAATGTTCGATATCCCCGTCGACATCGTTATCCTTATAGGTAAGAAGGTCGCAGATATCACGAGACTTGCACATTCGTACAGTAGTGCGAGTGCGATGAAGCCTCTGCGCGGTCTTCATACCGACAAGAGTATCCTGATATATGATGAAGACGTACATATCTCGTCTCATAACCTTGCCAAGTCCATGATCCATAAGGATTATCTGGACGAACTCATTACCGCTATCGTAAGAAGAGATAATGAGGCGATAGACAGCTGTGTTGATTCTCTTATGAACTCCGCTGAGTATAACGACTATAAGATGATCAACATGAACCTCAACTATCTTCTGTTCCAGCTGATCCACAGAGCAGTCGAGATCGACGAGATGGTCGAGCAAGATAATATACTACTATATATAGGAGATGACGTATTCGGTACAGATGCCGATTTCTCCGAGCAGCTCAAGAAGTTCTCTCACGAATATGCAAATTACCTGGATCAGCTCCGCGAGAATGCGAGCTCGGGCGGACTTATCAAGGATATCGAGCACGAGATCAAGTCGAGATACGCCGAGAACCTTACTCTTCGAGACTTAGGTTCCAAGTATTTCATCAACAGTTCCTACTTGGGACAGATCTTCCGAAAGAAATTCGGCATGTCATTTAAGGATTACCTGAATAATTACAGGATAGGCATCGCATCCGAGATGCTCCTCAACAGTGACAGGAAAGTAGCCGATATCGCCGCAGACGTAGGTTATAAAGACGTTGATTACTTTGTCGGCAAGTTCTTTGAGGTTCACGGGTGCACCCCGACAAAATACAGGAGAAATAATTGACCCGGGTGAATATTAGAATTTTGTCGGGGTTGTAGTTTGAATTAATCGGTAATACAACTTTAACTTTTCTTAATATAATAGGTTCAATGACATAACCTAGAAAGGAAGGGTTGTATTATGAAGACAAGAAAAGTTGTTTCAGTAGCAATGGCTGCCCTTATGGCATCCTCTGCATTGACGGCTTGTAAGAAGGAAGGCGCTGATGGCGCAAAGGAATTCAGCTCCTTCTTCTGCACACCCGCTACAGTCGAGATCACTGATGATAACGAAGTTCAGGCTATCATCACTGAGAAGGTTGGAGCAAAGTGCAAGGAGACTTGGTTGACAGGTCAGGATGCAGGTGAGGCTATCGGTGTATTGATGGCTTCCGGCGAGTATCCCGATTTCATCAACGGTGGTGACTCCTCCAAGCAGCTTTACGAGGCAGGCGCTCTCGTAGCATGGGATGAGTACATCGACAAGTATCCGAACATCAAGGAATTCTACACAGATTATGAGTGGGATCAGTTCCGTCAGGAAGATGGTCACATCTACTGGATGAATCCCTTCGATAACATCTACGGTGAGGATATGACAACAGAGCACTCCGGTGAGGCTTTCTGGATCCAGGTTCGTGTTCTTGAGTGGGCTAACTATCCTGAGATCAAGACTCTTGACGAGTACTTCGACCTCCTTGAGAGCTACAACGAAGCTAACCCTCAGACACCCGAAGGTGCTGACAACATTCCTTACACTATCCTCTGCGAAGACTGGAGATATTTCTGCCTTGAGAATGCTCCTGAGTTCCTCGATGGATGGCCTAACGACGGTTCCGTTATCGTTGATCCTGCTACAGAGACAGTTATCGACTATAACACAACAGATACAGCTAAGGCTTACTTCCTTAAGCTCAACGAAGAGTATCACAAGGGTATCGTAGATCCCGAGTCCTTCACACAGACATACGACGAGTACATCTCCAAGCTTTCTTCCGGTCGTGTACTTGGTATGGTTGACCAGTGGTGGGATTTCGCTTACACAGTAAACGATGTATTCAAGTCCAATGACACTGAGCAGTATGGTTACAACTATGTACCCCTTCCGGTCACAATCGACGGTCGTGACAATCAGTGGTATACACCCGGCGGACAGCTCAACGTTTCTTCCGGTATCGCTATCACAACATCTTGTAAGGATGTTGATGGCGCATTCGAATTCATCAACGCTCTCCTCGATCAGGAGATCCTCGACCTCAGAAACTGGGGTGTTAAGGATGTTGACTACTGTGTAGACGCTGATGGTCTCTACTACAGAACAGACGAGCAGGTTGCTCAGTGCGCTGACTCCAACTACAAGTCCACACACCTTTGCACATATTCTTACTTCCCTAACTACTCCGGTACATCCAGAGACGGTAAGAATGCTATGACACCTTCTCAGCAGCCTTCACTCTTCATGGCTACACTTCCTGAGCCCGTTAAGGCATGCTTCGAGGCTTACGGTGCAGAGACATACGTTGATATGCTCCACTCTGTAAACAACGCTGGTGTTTGGTTCCCTATGTGGTCTTACTCCAACAACATGAACACATCTACAGACGGTGGTACTGCTTTCACAAGAATGGGTGAGTGTAAGCACCAGTGGCTCCCTGAAGTCGTAATGGCAGATCCTGCTGATTTCGATGCAACATGGGCTGATTACCAGGCTGCTTATGCTGAGACACATCCCGAGGACTTCCTCGCTGAGATGCAGACTGAGCTCAACAACAGAATTCAGAACTACAACGATTTCATGGCTTCTCAGGGATAATTTAATAACTCCCGACTCCATGAATCATAAGGGTTGAAACAATGGAGGCCATAGACAAGTTTTATGGCCTCCATTTTCCTTTATTCCATTTTGAAAATTATCTGTTATAATAGAACGGCAAAAAAGAAATCCCTTAGATAAGAAGGTACAAAATGGCAACTAATTTCACATCTTACACAACTCCAATGCTGGATAATAAGTTGACCAAGAGAGAGCACCTCAAGAAAGAAGCACCTAAGCAGGTATTCCTTCTCGTGTCCAGTGCTCTTCTTATCATCTACGGTATCATCTTCTACTATGTACCGTTGGTAGGTTGGCTTACTGCTTTCCAGGACTACAAGCCCGCACAGGGTATCACAGGTTCCACTTGGGTAGGACTCAAGAAGTTCAACTTCCTTTTCTCGGATAAGACTTTCTGGCTCTGCCTCAGAAACACTGTAGCGATGGGTATCATCAACCTTGTGCTCTCATTCGTGACAGCAATAGCATTCGCTCTTCTTCTTAACGAAGTAAGAAGCATGCTCGCAAAGAAATTCATTCAGACAATTTCTTATATGCCGCACTTCCTGTCCATGATCATCGTTACTGCTATCGTACACGATGCTCTTTCCGCAGAGGGTGCAGTAAACGAACTCCTTATGAACCTTCACATTGTTGATAAGGCAGTTCCTTTCTTCTCTATCAAGCAATACTTCTGGGGTATCGTAGGTTTTACGAACATCTGGAAGGAGACCGGTTGGAACGCTATCATCTACTTGGCAGCTATTACATCCATCGATCCTGCTCTCTATGAGGCTGCAGAGATTGACGGTGCTGGAAGATGGGCGAAGATGAGATATATTACTCTTCCTTCACTTAAGCCCACGATCATGATCCTCCTCATCATCAATGTCGGTAACGTATTGAACGCAGGTTTCGAACTTCAGTACATCTTGGGTAACGACGTTATCAGAAGCGTATCCGATACGATCGATATCTATGTACTTCGTTGGGGTATTAAGCAGTTTGACTTCTCGCTCGGTACTGCTGCAGGTATCTTTAAGAGTGCCGTAAGTATCATCCTTGTTGTCTTGGCTAACCAGACATCAAAGTGGGCCGGCGAAGAGAGATTGTTCTAATATTAGGAGGTATATATGAAAAAGAAATTATCAACAGGTGATATTATCTTTGAAGTTTGCCTCGTAATCTTTATGACACTCTTCGTAATTGTCACCCTGTATCCTGTACTTAACACAGTAGCTACATCATTCAACGACGGTTTCGATTCCATCGTTAATAAGGTTCACCTTTGGCCTCACAAGTTCTCACTTGATAACTACAAGTCCGTACTTGCTAAGCCTAACCTTAAGACAGGTGCTATCATCTCCGTTCTGAGAACTGTTATCGGTACACTTCTGTCACTTGCACTCAATGCACTTCTTGCATTCGTTGTTTCCCGTAAGAGATTCCTCTTCAAGAGAAGCGTATCCCTTTTCTGGGTTATCACAATGTACGTAAACGGTGGTCTTATCCCTGTTTACCTCCTCTTCATGAAGTTGCATCTCCTTAATACATTCTGGGTATACGTAATCCCCGGTGCCGTAAGTGCATTCAACATGCTCGTTATGCGTAACTTCATGGATGGTATCCCTGAGTCACTCGAGGAGTCCGCTGAGATCGACGGTGCAGGTTACTTCACGATCTTCGTTAAGATCATCTCACCCCTTTGTAAGCCTGTTTATGCTACTATCGCACTCTTCGTTGCTGTATATCAGTGGAACGCTTGGTTCGATACAATGCTCTACAACAGAATGGCTGATCAGTACACAGTACTTCAGTATGAGCTTATGAAGTTGCTCCAGCAGTCCATGGCTTCTGCAGGTTCCGTTGAAGGCCTCAAGCACAACGCTGCACACGTTACTCCTAATGCTATCAGAGCAGCTGCTACGGTTGTTACAATGCTTCCTATCATCTGCCTCTATCCCTACCTTCAGAGATACTTCGTTACCGGTCTTACGATCGGTGGTGTTAAGGAGTAATAGACTTAATACTTTCATAGTAATTAATTAGTCGGAAGGGAACATTGATGGGTTTATTAAGATTTGACAGTCCGCTGATGCGCTTACTTTCAAAAGTTGCGGATCTGCTTGTAGTCAACTTACTGGTCCTGATATGTTCCCTTCCGATATTTACTATCGGCGCATCTTTCACGGCAATGCAGAATATCCTCTACCGTATACTTCATAATGAGGATGTTTATGTAATCCGTGAATTTTTCGGTTCTTTCAAAAGAAATTTCAAGCAGGCTACGATCATCTGGCTGATGTTACTTCCGATCATCCTCTTCCTGATCTATGACTACTTCATGCTCGCTGAGACCGAGACGACAACAGGCGTGTTCCTGATGTGCGTATCGGGACTTATGCTGATCCTCGTGTTCATCTTTATTATGTATGTATTTCCGATCCTTTCGAGATACGATAATACGACTAAAGAGACGATCAAGAATGCTATAGTCATCGCCGTATCTCATCCATTCAGATCGATACTCATGGTCATCATTTTCGCATTCTGTATCTTTGTAGAGATAATAATGCCATATAAGATGTTTCCGATACTTTTCTGTTTCTGCATATCGGTTCCATGGTATTTCTGTTCGATGGTATATATGCCGATATTCGATAAGCTTGACGGAATTGATCCGAGACAGATCAAGCATCCGGACGATGAGGAGGAGTGATCCTCCTTTTATTTTTGGGGATAGATTATGATAAGTGTTTATGAAATGAAATATAAAAGGTGTGATATACCTTCTTCGGATATAGAGTGTATTCCGTTTGATGAAAGTTATATAGAGCAGTATATGATGCATTATAATGATGCTTTTTACCCGATGAGAAGAGCTTTAGATATTAAACCATATAACTGGTATAGCGATCTCTCGACTATACGTAAGAAGTCTGCCGACATATATCTTCTTACTGATGGTGATGATCTTATAGGCTCTGTTGCTTGTTATGGTAATGAGGTTGATGATCTTTTTGTAAGTAACAGATACAGAAACATGGGATACGGACGTAAGCTCCTTTTATGGGGAATGAAACATATAAGGGAAGAGGGAGGGAAGGATATTCTGCTTCATGTAGCCGAATGGAATCAGAACGCCCTGAAGATGTATATCGATATCGGATTCGAAACAGAACGTGTTGAATATGTATGACTCTTCAAACATGTGTAAATGATATACTAAGCTCAAAAGAACTCATGCCGGTGCTTTAAGGGGGAATTTATGGCAACTGAAAATATGAGCGAGAATGATCTGAAGGATCAGGGTTATTTCCTCGAAAGTGATATTGCGGTCGAAGGCTATAACATCAACTCTGTGAGTAAGAAGAAGCTTTCTGATGAGAATTTCAGGGCTAAGTGTGATCTCGCTCTTGATTGGGATAGTATTATCAGTCTTATGGACGGTAAGGCTGATGTTTATTCATTTACGAATAATAAGAGGGTTAAGGCTCTATATATTGTCAGAAAAGAGGAAGACCGTGTAGTCTGTGAACGTCTAGGCATGAGGACTGATGTTCCTGAAGATAAGAAAGAAGCTCTCGATGAGTATATGACCTTCCTGACTTCCAAGTCAGCCATAAATGAGCAGAAGAAGCTCGCGATCTTTGACGGATTCAGGGTTCCCGCGCTCAAAATAAAGACTAAGTTCAACTGGGGATTGTTCCTTCTATGGGTCATGGTATTTGGCGGAGCTATGGGAATCTCACTTAAGAACCCGGCATTTATCGGCTGCGGTATCCCGCTGGCATTTTGTATATCTTACAAGACATACTATAAGTACGATGATCCTGATACGGTCATACAGCTGGACGGCAGTGCTGATACAGCTTCAAAAGAAGAGAATGAACAATAAGAAAACTAATGCCCGCAGGATCTGATCCTACGGGCATTATCGATGTCTTTACCAATGAGAGCTATTACTGACCGTAATAAGCGTTAGCACCGTGCTTTCTGAAGAAGTGCTTGTCCCTCAGATGATCGGGAGCAGTGGAGACGCCGGGCTTGATGATCTCTGTGCGAAGAGCCATCTTTGCGACCTCTTCCATGACTACGGAGTTATGTACTGCTTCGTGAGCATCCTTACCCCATGAGAATACGCCGTGGTTAGTGCAGAGCACGCCGGGAGTATAGTTCGGATCGATCTTACGCTCCGTAAATGTCTCGATGATGACAAGACCCGTATTCTTCTCGTACTCACCCTCAATCTCTTCCTTTGTGAGAGATCTGGCGCATGGAATAGGACCATAGAAGTAGTCGGCATGAGTCGTACCGTAAAGAGGTATATCTCTGCCTGCCTGAGCCCAGGAAGTAGCTTCAGGGGAATGTGTATGTACTACACCGCCGATGTCGGGGAAAGCCTTATAGAGCTCGATATGAGTGGGTGTATCGGAAGAAGGCTTGAGCTTGCCTTCGACTCTGTTGCCCTCGAGATCGAGTACTACCATATCGTCGGGTGTCATTACGTCATATTCAACGCCGGAAGGCTTGATAACGATAAGACCCTTCTCTCTGTCGATACCGCTGACGTTACCCCATGTGAATGTTACGAGCTTTCTCTTGGGAAGCTCCATATTTGCTTCGTATACCTGCTTCTTTAATTCTTCGAGCATGATCTTTATCTCCTTGATATCAAAGTTTTAAAGCCTCTGTAGCGGCCTTCTCGACGGCGATAGCGGACTCGTACTTATCCATATACTTGCCAAAGCCGCTTACGTCATCAGCGTCGGGAGCTACGGTCGAGCCCTTGCTGTCCTTGAAGATTATATCAGTAAGGAAGTCTCCGAGAGTACCTGATACCTTACCTGTTTTCTTATCGAGTGCATAGAGAGCGAGGAGAGCGATACCCCATGCTCCGCCTTCGCCTGCGGTCTCCATTACCGTTACGGGAGCCTCAAGAGCTGCAGCCATTATAGCCTGACCTGCAACAGGTGTCTTGAAGAATCCGCCGTGACCGTACATCGTATCAACTGCAACGTTCTCAGCCTTAAGGATATTCATACCAATCTTGAGCGTAGCAACGGCACCCATGAGCTGAGTCCTTGCGAAGTTCTCGAAAGAGAGCTTTGAATCGGGATTTCTAACGATGAGAGGACGACCTTCCTCGAGCTCTGTTACGGGCTCGCCGGAGAAGTAGTTAAAGCAGATAACTCCGTCGCAGTCCTTGTCGCCCTTAAGAGCGCTCGTAAAGAGTGTTGTATAGATCTTATTCATGTCGATATCGACACCTGCTGCATCTGCAAAGCCCTTGAGCATATTAGCCCATGCGTTGATCTCGGATGTGCAGTTGTTGCAGTGTACCATAGCAACAGGACTTCCGTCTGGAGTGGTTACGACGTCGATCTCCTTATATACCTTGGAGAGAGCCTTCTCCATTACTACCATTGCAAATACGGATGTACCTGCACTGACGTTACCTGTTCTCTTGGAGATGCTGTTTGTAGCAGTCATGCCCGTTCCTGCATCACCCTCGGGAGGGCAGAGGAGGGATCCTGCTTCAAGTGTTCCCGTAGGATCGAGGAGCTTAGCGCCTTCAGCTGTAAGAGTACCTGCGTCTTCACCTGCGACGAGTACTTCGGGAAGGATCTTCTTAAGGTCCATACCGGTAAGTGCGTCGAACTTGGATACCATAGCTGCATCGTAGTCGTTATCGGTGATAGGAAACATACCTGATGCATCACCTACGCCGAGCACCTTTCTGCCTGTGAGCTTCCAGTGGATGAAGCCTGCAAGAGTAGTAAGGAACTCGATCTTTCCTACGTGCTCTTCCTTATTGAGGATAGCCTGATAAAGGTGAGCGATGCTCCATCTCTGAGGGATGTTGAAGCCGAGCTCCTTAGTGAGGATATCGGATGCTTCACCCGTGATCGTATTTCTCCATGTCCTGAAAGGTACGAGGAGCTTGCCTTCTGCGTCGAAGGGAAGGTAACCGTGCATCATGGCGGAGAAGCCGATAACATCGATATGTGTAAGGGCTGAACCCGTCTTTGTCTTATAGCAGGATGCAAGATCCTTATAGCAGTCCTGAAGACCGCCCCAGATAGCGTCCTCGGAGTAGGACCAGATCTTCTGGCCGCCCTGCTCGATGAGTTCATTTTCCCATGTATGTGAACCTTCAGCGATGATCGTTCCGTTCTCGTCCGTAAGGATAGCCTTGATCCTGGTCGAACCGAATTCAATACCTAATGATGTGCTCATATTAAATCTCCTTATATATTATTCGGGCTTAGCGCCTTCTGATGTGAATCTCATGATGTTATATGATTCTTCAGTGGAGTTGTTCCAGGCGGGAAGATCCGTATCGTCGTAATCCTTACCGTTCGGATCGCCTGTCTTGATGAAGTTTACGAAATAACTGCTCATCTGGCTCGCAAGATCATAGTGGCGTCCCTTGAAAGGTCTCCAGCACTTCGAAAGTGTCTCGAACCAGAACCAGAGATCTACGGAGTGGAAAGTACCGGGGTTATCCCAGCCGGGGATATCGGGATCGAAGCAGTAAGCCCAGATCTTTCTCTTGAGACCCTTCTCCTTATTGTTTTCAAGTACTCTCGATACGGACTTCTTAACGGTCTTTTCTACGACATTAACGCCGTCGAAAGTAAACTCGTCACCCGTATATCCCGTGATGATCGGCACATCGGGGCACGATCCTGAGATGAGGAGCTCCTGAGGATTGCCGTTATAGTTATTACCGTCAAGG
This sequence comes from Ruminococcaceae bacterium KH2T8, assembly GCA_900111435.1. Taxonomy (NCBI): domain Bacteria; kingdom Bacillati; phylum Bacillota; class Clostridia; order Eubacteriales; family Oscillospiraceae; species Ruminococcaceae bacterium KH2T8. The sequence continues at coordinate 333,994 of FOIY01000001.1, read as the reverse complement.
ATAGGGAACATCTTAAGTGCCATGCTCGGGCCAGCGGAATATTCTCCGTAGAGGTCACGGAGCTTCTTGGCATCGATCTTTCTTGCTTCTGCAAGAGACTTTACGCCGATATAGTCGAAGAAAGCAACGCCTCTCTTCTCAGCTTCCGAAAGTGTAATGGGATTAAAGATATCTCCGTCGGGATTATCCATCTCGATCATGCCGCTCAATACGACTGCGCCCTTTACGATATGTCTGTTGGCAGGGCAGGTGAGCTGCTGCATCGTGCTCGCGCCGCCAGCGGACTGGCCTGCGATAGTGATCCTCTCGGGATCGCCGCCGAATGCAGCGATATTCTCATAGACCCAGTGAAGACCTGCCTGCTGGTCGAGAAGACCGAAGTTGCAAGGTGCATCAGGGCTCTCAGCAGTGATCTCGGGATGAGCGAGGTTAGCCATGAGCGCGAGTCTGTAGTTTACCGTTACTACGATGATGCCCTTTCTTGCGAGAGCTTCGCCGTCAAATTCCATCTCGGCCGTATATCCCCACTGGAAAGCGCCGCCGAAGAACCATACGAGTACGGGAAGCTTCTCGTCCGTGCTGTTAGCGGGTGTCCATACGTTCAGGTAAAGGCAGTCTTCATCCATCTTGATATCGGGATCGACATGCCACTCTCTGCAGTAGATATCGGTACCTACGCCGGGCTGATCCTGGATAGAGATGGGACCATACTCGAAAGCGGTACGTACGCCCTCCCAGTCGGGGCAGGGCTGAGGTGCTCTCCATCTGTTCTCTCCTACCGGGGGAGCAGCGAAGGGGATACCCTTAAATACGCTGATCCTCGTGTTGGTTCCGGGGAGACCGCGAAGTTCACCGTTCTTGACTCTTACTTGTCTTAACATCTGTATATTTCCTCCAAGTGTTAGTTATCTTTTCTTGAGCTCGAAACCGCCGAAGTCGGGGTTACCCCATCCCTTGAATGTGAAGAAGAGGCTGTCCGCATCGTCCGGGATCGAGATGTCGGCTGGTACGTCAGTCCAGATATTATAATTCTCGACGGGTACCGTACCGATGACCTCACCGTCCCACTTTGTCCTGACTTCGAATACTCCTCCGCCGTATCCCGTCATCTTTACCGATGAGATATAGGAACCGTTGAAATCGAAGAACTTAAATCCCGCTGTTGAAGAATCAGTCATATTTGCTACATAACCGATCTCTTCGTCGCCGTCCTTGCCGTTCTGCATGATCCTCGGGAAGATGGAATCCATATAAAGGCCGACATTGTTCTTTCCGCCCGTATAAAGAGATTCAGTATCACAGAAGAGGTTGCAGGCGATATAAGCGGGATAGTATCCCTCGCCCTTTAAGGGACCGCCGTTAAGTCCGCATGAAGTCATCTGGACCTGAGGGATACGTCCGTCCTCTGTAAAGGTTATCTTCTCGGCGCATCCCTGTCTTGAGAATACCGTACCGTTCGTATGACGGTGATAGAAGATATACCATTCGCCCTCGATCTCTACGATGCTTCCGTGATTGTTGGCACCGTAGAACATAGGTCTCTCGGCAGGCTTATAAGTATCGATGTGAAGATCCGTGTTGCTGACGACTACTCCGCCGAATTCGAACTTATCGTCGTCGAGGCTCTTTGCCGTTGCCCAGCAGAGCTCATGCATTACTACGGATGAATAGATGAAATAATATGTGTCGCCTCTTTTGCGGATAGAGGAGGCTTCGAAGAATTCATGACCTTCAAATCCGCTGCCCTTTGCAAGGTGATGAGAGGGGATGACGAATACGGGCTCCTTTTCGATAGTGAGCATGTCTTCACCGAGTACCGTATGCATAACGCCGTGTCTTGACTTGTCGGGAACGGGGCAGAAGCCTGTATAAAGATGTGTCTTACCGTTCTCCGTGATGACACCCGGGTCGAACTGAGGGTCGTCGCCTTCACGCTCGCCGAGCCTTGTACCGTCGGTATAGTGTACGAATCCGTAGAATTCATACTTGCCTGCGGGCTTATCGCATACTGCTACTGCCACGCAGTTCTCCTTGTCGAGGACATAGTAAAGATAGTATCTGCCGTCGGGACCGATCGTTACGTCAGGTGCGTAGAGAGCCTGTCTGCCGTCCTTGTTCAGGGGGTCCTGAGTCTTTTCGTAGATAACGCCTTCGTATCTCCAGTCACCGAGATCGTCAACGGGTGCCGACCAGCAAACGTAGTCGTTGGGGCAGAAGATGTGACCGTTGAACTTATCGTGAGAACCGTAGACATAGACTCTGCCGTCAAATACATAGGGTTCTCCGTCGGGAACATATTCCCACGACGGAAGATAGGGATTTAAAGCCTGCTTTTTCATTTATGTAAGACCTCCGGGAGATGATTTATAAAGTGGAGGTATCAGTTCTGACCCATTCTGTACTTTCTGGGAGTGATACCTGTGATCTTCTTGAACTGTCGGCAGAAGTGTTCCGTGTTATGGTAACCGCACTGATCAGCGATATCACTTATGGCATCTGTCGAGAACATGAGCTTGTCCTTTGCGAGCTTGATCCTGTTGTGGATAACATCGTCCATGCAGGAATCCCCGAAAGCATTCTTGTAAAGGAAGTGGAAGTGTGCCGTACTGATATTGAGCTTATCGGCCATATCGGGTACATTCCAGTTCTTCTCGGGGTGGAGCATGATCTCTCTTCTGATCTTAAGGAGCTCCTGTCTGTAAGGAGTGGACTCGGATCCCGAGATGTCCTTTGAGAGCTTTCCGATAAGAAGGTGGAAGAGGTCTCTCATGTGGTTGTTATTCGGTGAAGCATCGTCGTTCGCTTCCCAGTTGATGAGCTCGATGATGTTATGGATATAATCGGGATCGGAGGGAGTGAACGGAATATTGATCATCGGGAACTTTAAGATAAATTCCTCGTCTGTGTTGAAGTGTATCCAGTCGTTCGTATAGGGCTTTCCCATATCAGACATATAGCACTTACGAGCATCCGGTGAAAAGATGACGATCGATTCGGCAGGGAAATCACGCATCATGCCGTCGATCAGGAACTGTACGGGGGAGTGTGCGAATACAAGAAGGAAACAGTCGTTGCCTGAGCTTCCCGTATCGGTATCGTAGAGGATACCCTGTTCATGGGTAAAACTGTACCCGGAATATAATATATCAATCATGGCAAGTTCTCCTGTATATAAACAGATTTGATATAACCTACGACATCATAATATCATCTTTCTTTGCGGATTTGGAGTGTTTAGGAGAAAAAATCAATTAATTCGTTGAATATGTCATTGAACAGGATGCCGTCTGAATGATAAGTTCAAGTCAGGAAGCAAACAGCATTCGTTCGGAGGTAACCCCAATGATAAAGATCGATCCCGCAAATGTCGTAAAGTTCAATAACAGAACTGATTTCTGCGTTGGTACGGGACGTATGGGACTGGCCCTCCAAAAGGAATATATCGATCAGCTGAAACTGGTACAGGACTACATCGGTTTCCGTCATATAAGAGGACATGGTCTCTTCTGCGACGATATGGCGATATATCAAGATACGGTCGACTTCTTCGATAAGAAAAAAAAGTTCCTTGAATATAATTTCACATACCTCGATCTCGTAATGGACAGTTACCTCGATCTTGGAATAAGACCTTTTCTTGAGCTGGGCTTTATGCCCTATAGGCTCGCTTCGGGGGATCAGACGGTATTCTACTGGAAGGGTAATGTCACACCTCCTTCGGACTACGACAGATGGTGCGATCTCGTTAAGGCAACATTAAGACACCTTATCGACAGATACGGAAGGGACGAGGTCATCACATGGCCCGTCGAGATCTGGAATGAGCCCAACCTCACGGTATTCTGGAAAGATGCCGATATGCAGGAATACTTTAAGCTCTTTGATCTTACTTTCGCTGCGGTAAAGGAAGTCGATCCCGAGTTCAAGGTCGGAGGTCCCGCTGTATGCGGAGGTACTGATGAGCTCTGGATATCTTCCTTCATGGATCATATCGAGGAGAAGGGTCTTAAGATCGACTTCGTTACCAGACATCACTATACGACCGAGCCCCCGAGATTTGAGGGACACTACGGTTACCCGCCTTTGAGCGAGGCTGAGGACGGCTTTAAGAATCTTCATACGACGAGGGATATCATCGATTCTCACGATGCGTATAAGGATCTGCCGATACATATCACTGAATACAATACTTCATATATACCTAACGCACCGATCCACGATACGACGAGAAATGCCGCATATATCGCGCAGCAGCTCTCACGCCTGGGCGACGACAACGAGAGCTACTCCTACTGGACATTCGGAGATATCTTCGAAGAGCACGGAGTTCCCTTCACGCCTTTCCACGGAGGCTTCGGTCTCGTAGCCAACGGCTGTATCCCCAAGCCCACATTCTGGACTTTCGTTTTCTACAAGCAGATCAAGGGCATGACGTGCGTGCATAAGGACGATAACTGTATCGTAATGAAAGACGATAACGGCGGATATCACGGTATCTGCTGGAACTATACTCTTGCAGGTGCAGGAGAGGATAAGACAACGGAGTTTACTCTCCCGGTAGAAGGAGACAGATATTGCGTTGTAAGACAGACAGTTGATGAGCATAACGCTAATCCACTTAAGATCTGGCATGATCTCGGCGAGCCTTCGAGCCTCACTAAAATACAGAAGGAAATAATTCTCGCCGGATCGAAGCCGGGCACCACTACGGATACGGTGACCGTTCAGGATAAAGAAATGGAGTTAAAGATATTGAACGGTCCCGAATCTGTAGTGAAATTCGATGTGTATCCTGCTACACTGTCAGTTGACAGAGGCTACGATTACGACAGAGTGATCCGTGGCGAATTCGCAGACGAGAAGAACTGATCCGGAGGTTAATCGATCATGGCACAGCAGACTAGGATGATCGTCGAGAAGGACTTTAAGATCGCCGATATCGACAACAGGCTTTATGGTTCGTTTATCGAGCATTTGGGCAGAGCCGTGTACGAAGGTATCTATCAGCCCGAGCACGAGAGTGCGGATGAAGAGGGCTTCAGAAAGGACGTTATCGAGCTCGTTAAGGAACTCGGTGTACCCGTTGTAAGATATCCGGGCGGTAACTTCGTATCCAACTATTTCTGGGAGGATACGGTAGGCCCCAAGGACAAGAGAAAGAAGAGACTCGATCTTGCATGGAGAACACTTGAGCCCAATGAAGTGGGACTCAATGAGTTTACGAAGTGGGCCAAGAAGGCTGATACATCCGTAATGATGGCCGTAAACCTCGGCACGAGAGGCGTAACTGATGCCCTTAACCTCCTCGAGTACTGTAACCTCGATACAGACAGCTATTATTCGAACCTCAGAAGAGAGCACGGAGACAAGGAGCCTTACGGCATCAAGCTCTGGTGCATGGGTAACGAGATGGACGGTCCCTGGCAGGTAGGCCAGAAGTCCGCCAAGGAATACGGTAAGGTTGCCCGTGAGACAGCTAAGGCAATGAAGATGATGGATGAGACCATCGAGTGCGTTGTCTGCGGAAGCTCAGCTATCGGAATGCCTACTTTCGGTCAGTGGGAAGCTGATGTTCTTGATGAGACATATGAATACGTAGATTACATCTCGCTTCACCAGTATTTCATGAACAAGGAAAAGGATACTGATGATTTCTTCGCATCCCTGGACGACCTCGAGGAGTTCATCAATGCGGTAAGTGCCATCTGCGATTACGTTAAGGCAAAGAAGCACAGCAAGAAGACGATCAACCTTTCTTTCGATGAGTGGAACTGCTGGTATCACGCATCCGAGACGGATAACGAGACGATGGAGAAGAAGCCCTGGGGACTTCACCCTCATCTTCTTGAGGATAACTACACATATGAAGATGCTATCGTTAACGGACTTGCTCTTATCAAGTTCCTGAAGCATTCCGACAGAGTAAAGATCGCATGTCTTGCTCAGCTCGTTAACGTTATCGCTCCCATCATGACGGAGTCCGACGGCAAGGCATGGAGACAGACGATCTTCTATCCTTTCTTCCACGCATCAAAGTACGGAAGAGGCGCGGCTCTTCGTCCGGTAATGACTACAGGTACTCATAAGACCAGTAAGCACGAGGATGTCACGGACGTTGAGGCTATCCCCGTTTATAACGAAGAGAAGGATCAGCTTACGATCTTTGCAGTAAACAGACTTACGAAGGAAGATGTTCCCTTCGAGGCAGACCTTCGCGGATTTGAAGGCTATAAGGTACTTGAATATCAGGCTCTCGAAAGCGATGACATGTATCTTACGAATTCCGCTGCGGAAGAGAAGGTAAAGCCTGTCACGAAGTCTGATTACGAGTATAAGGACGGTCAGTTCTCGGCAGTATTAAAGCCTGCTTCATGGAACGTGATCGTATTGGGCAAGTAATAGTTTTTCTTCTTCACAACATATCTTCACAAAAGGATCTTATGCGATGCATGAGGTCCTTTTGCGATCTTGGGGAGAAATTGCGGCAATCTTATACCATCATGAATTGTTTACATTTCGGAAAGAAAATGTCCTTTTTGATTTGCTAAACTTCTAATAGAAGAAATATGAGATTCGGAGGTTATCTTATGAGCGTTGAATTTGATGCACATAATGCAGTTATTACACCCGAAGGCGTATTTGTCATCGGAACATATGATGAGAGCGGTAAGCCCAATGCGATGACGGCAGCCTGGGGAACACAGTCGGATTTCGGTGAGATCACCATCTATCTGAGCAATCACAAGACTACATCCAATATCGAGAAGACAGGCGAGTTCACGGTAGCTTACGGCACGGTGGATACCGTTACGATCTGCGATTATTTCGGTATCGAGAGCGGCAATAATGTCGACAAGATAGCCAAGGCAGGATGTACGGTCACAAAGGCTCCTCATGTCAATGCTCCGATCATCGACGGATTCCCCCTGGTACTCGAGTGTAAGTGCAGATCGTGGGATCCTTCGACGGGTATCCTCGTAGGCGAGATCGTAGCTCAGCAGGTCGACGAGTCGATCCTTACGGACGGACACGTTGATCTCGGTAAGATGAGACCTATCATCTACGATACGGGAATGCAGACCTACAGAGTCATCGGAGAAGTAGTCGCAAAAGCATATAGCGAAGGACTTAAGATCAAGAAGTCGGGCGACGGTAAATGGGATAACTGATAAAGCATTACGGCTTTAGAGGATATGAAGGGAGGTGGACAGATATGAAGCAGATCACATTAGGTAAGACAGGGATAACGACACCGCAGAACGGGTTCAGTACATTACCTCTTCAGGGTGTAGCTCTTGATACCGCCGTTGAGATGCTGCGCAAGGCTCACGACGGAGGCATGACCCTCTTCGATACTGCCAGATCCTATGCCAACAGCGAAGTGAAGATGGGTATCGCCTTTGACGGCATACGTGATGAAGTGATCCTCGCGTCGAAGACGATGGCCGATACACCGGGTAAGTTCAAGGCTGACCTTGAAGCATCACTTCGTAACTTAAGGACTGACCACCTCGATATATATCAGTTCCACTTCATGACACAGTGCTATCGCCCGGGTGACGGCACGGGAATGTATGAAGCGATGCAGGAAGCAAAGAAGCAGGGCAAGATCCTTCATATCGGTGCCGCTACTCATAAGGTTATGATCGCCGAGGAGATCGCAGAGTCCGGCCTTTACGAGACGATCAATTTCCCGTTCTCATATCTTGCAACGGAAAGAGACGTGGCACTCGTCAAGAAGTGTGAGGAGAACGGAGTAGGCTTTATAGCATCCAAGGGCCTTGCGGGAGGTATCCTTACCGATTCGAAGGCATGTATGGCATTCATGTCCAGGCATAATGTAGTTCCCGTATGGGGCATCCAGGAGATGCATGAACTCTATGAGTGGCTCGAATTCTTTGATAAGGAACCCGAGCTCACGGATGAGATAAAGGAACTTATTGCCAAGGACAGAGCAGAGCTCTCCGGAGATTTCTGCAGAGGTTGCGGCAACTGTATGCCGTGTACCGTTGATATAAGGATCAATCAGTGCGCCAGGATGATCCAGCTCATGAACAGGCTCCCCAAGGAGGAGTATCTCGGAGATCAGTGGCGCAGGGAGATGGAAAGAGTAGAGCGCTGCGTCGAGTGCGGTGCATGTAAGAAAAAGTGTCCGTACGGACTTGACGTACCGGAGCTCCTTAAGAAGAACCTTAAGGCTTACAGGGAGACGTTAGAGGACAGCTGATTTGTGTAAGAGACGAAAGGTAGCGGTATTCTCATCGAATATCTATGAGACTATGACACGCGAGATGCAGCACGGTATCAACGATGCTGCTCTCGCCGGCGGTGTCAAAGTCATCTATTTTGCTATCTTCAGTGATTCCTTCAGCAGTAAATACTACGATCAGTATGTCATGTATGACGAAGGTGATATCGTTGCCTTTGAGCTCCCCGATCTTGATGAGTTCGACGGCGTTATAAGGATCGATTCATCATTTCCTCCTTTCGCGAAGAGTAAGCTCGAAGAAATCCTCGGAAAGACAAACGTTCCTGTTATAAATGTCGGCGGTAAGGTCGATGCTTACAGGAATATGCTTAATGATGAGAGTGCATCTTTCTCCGAGATCACGGAACATGTCGTAACGGAACACGGCTGCAGGGATATCTACCATGTGGCAGGTATCAAGGGTAAATATTATACTCAGGAGAGGATTGATGCTCTAAGGAGCGTTTTGGACCGTCACGGAATAGAATTTGGTGACGAAAGGATAGTATACGGTACCCTTTGGCACGATTGCGGAGCTCCTTCGGTCGACTATATCCTCAAGGAGTGTGAGAAAAAAGGTAAGAAGTATCCGGATGCGATAATCTGCGCCAATGACTATTCCGCGATCGGTGTCATAAATACACTCAGGGACAGGAATATCCGTGTTCCCGAAGATATAATCGTTACCGGGTTTGACGGCGTCGAGGCCGCAAATCAGGGATATCCTTCGGTCACTACTTCCAAGCAGCCTTTCTACAAGATGGGATATGAGAGCATATTGACTTTCAAAAAGCTCTGGGCCGGCGAAGATGTATCACAGAATGTCAGGATAAAAGGAACTCTGATGCGCAATCAGTCATGCGGCTGCGCGGCTATGGATACCTCGGATGTCGAAGATATAAGACAGGTATATCTGAGGCAGATGGGCAGGATGTCATATCTTGAACAGTCGACCACCAACATGGTCCTCAGTATATCTAATGCGAGGGATCACAGGGACTGCTTCAGAGAGATAGGAAAGAACGCCGCTAACGATACGGGATTTAAGGATATGCTCCTTTGCCTTGCGCCGGGATGGGAGACTCAGCGTGTCGTTGACGATTCCTATGCCAAGCAGGATGAGGATATCGCGATCGTATCGGGATTCAGAGGTGACAGGTTAATCGACAGGGAGGTCATTCGAAAGAAGGATCTGCTCCCCAAGGATATGCTTGAAGACCCTAATCCTTACTATATCTTTTCGATTCACCACCTTCAGTACTATATGGGATATCTTATCGTTAATCCCGATCTGGAGCTCATCGATCAGATATCCATGAAATCATGGCTTGTCATCCTTGGAGCGATGCTCGAGAACTTCAGGATCAGGCAGGCGCTCAACGTATCTGTCGAAAGACTCGAGAATCTCTATAACAGGGATATGCTGACTGGACTTTATAACCGCCGCGGCTATGAGATGTTCTTCGAAAGGTACTATAACGAGTGTCTTAAGGACGGTACTGCTCTTGCGGTAATGGTCATCGATATGGATGACCTCAAGTTCGTAAACGATAATTACGGTCATGCAGAAGGCGATTACAGTCTCTGTACGATATCGGAAGCGATGACGTCGGCTGCGAAAAATGACGAGATATGCCTCAGGACCGGCGGCGACGAGTTCGTAGTACTGGCGCGCGATTATTCCGAGGAAAAGGCTGAAGTCTATATCTCGCAGATGAGAGAGAAGATCGCAGGCAGGGTAAAGCACGATAAAAAGATATTCGATGTCGAAGTAAGTGTAGGAACGTGTATCAGGAAGCTCAATCCCCACAGTACACATACATTGACCGAGATAGCCGAGCAGTTTATCACTACCGCCGATGAGCGTATGTATGCCGAGAAGAAGGCTCATAAGATAAAGAAGACACAATAAGGGAAAGGATCGATATTATGTATAATGACGCGACTTTACCTAAATTGTCGCGTCATTTGTCTGCTATGATGGATGAAGGGTTAGATCAAGGACAGATGATGATAATTTGCTTTTCTTGAAAATTTTGTGCTCATAACGCAACCTGCCGCGTACGGTTGCGTGTATATATAGTGAGAAGTTTTTTTATAATTGGAGGATATGGATGAAACGTAGAAGATATTACAACGAAAAGCGAAATTGTTAACAGTATTTTATATCTATGATACAATATATTGTTTACTAAAAACTTAGAAAGGGATTATTCTAATGGAAAACTTTACGGTGATCTCTCAAAGTGAGATCGAACAGGCACTTGCCATAGCAAAGAGGATAAATGATTATTATTACGAGAAGATGGTTGGTCAGCGTCAGCTGGGCACATCACTTCTGATCTCCATGATCATCAACGGACACATCCTTATCGAGTCCGTTCCCGGTCTTGCAAAGACAACGGCTGCTAAGACAATGACAGAGGCAGTAAACGGAAGGTTCTCACGTATCCAGTGTACGCCCGACCTTCTTCCTTCCGATATCATCGGTACACAGATCCTTAATTACACGACAAATACATTCGATACGAAGCTCGGTCCCGTTCATGCCAACTTCGTGCTTCTCGATGAGATCAACAGATCTTCGGCTAAGACACAGTCCGCCATGCTCGAGGTCATGCAGGAGCATCAGACGACTATCGGCGGTGAGAACTATCCCGTGCCCGAGATCTTCATGGTAATCGCAACACAGAACCCTATCGAGCAGGAAGGTACATATATCCTTTCCGAGGCACAGCTCGACAGATTCGCAATCAAGGAAAAGCTCGAGTATCCCACAGAGGATGAAGAGGTTACGATCCTCAACAGAGTCGAGGCTGACGTATTCTCCAAGGGTGCTGCAGTAGTAGGACTCGACAGCGTTAAGTATCTTCAGGAACTCGTTAAGAAGGTCTATATCGACGATTCCGTTAAGAGATATATCGTTAAGCTCGTAGATGCTACGAGACATCCCAAGAAGATCCTTCCCGAGAACCTTACTCAGTACATGACTATCGGTTCTTCGACGAGAGGCTGTATCTGCCTTATGGAAGTTGCAAAGGCAGTTGCACTCCTTAACGGTCGTGACTATGTTACTCCCGATGACGTTAAGGCTCAGATCCACGGTGTCCTGAGACACAGAGTAACACTTAATTTCGCTGCAGTTGCAGACGGTGTTGATGAGGATATGATCATCGACGCTATCACGGGAGCAGTACCCGCACCATGATCAGCGATTATATTACAAAGGTCAAGGCGAATATCAGTATATACGCCACTCAAAAGACCAGTTCCGTTCTCGATGGTACATATACATCCGTGTATATGGGTCGAAGCATGAACTTTGAGGATCTTCGTGAATATGTTCCGGGCGACAGCATAAGAGATATCGACTGGAAGGCTTCATCTCGAAGCAGAAACCTTTTGGTCAAGCGTTATGTCGCAGAGAAGAAGCACAATATCCTCCTGCTCATGGATTCGGGCATCAAGATGACGGGTGATACTCCTGCGGGAAGCAACAAGAAAGAAGTTGCTCTCTACACTATGGGTACCATCTCATATCTTGCATATAAGAACGGTGATAATATCGGTGCGATCTACAATAAGGATGGTCTCATCAAGTATCACCAGTTCAAGACCGGACTTCTTAACGTCGAGCAGATACTGGCCTCGTATTCCTCGGACGGATTCACGGGCAGGGCTGCCTGTGATATCACAAAGACCGTCGACTATATCATCAATAACTTCAGACGTAAGATGATCATATTCATCATCACCGATATGAAGGGTATGTCGATGATCTCCGATCCGCAGCTCAAGAGACTCATCTGCCGTCACGATGTGCTCTTCGTTAATATCGGAGACGCAGACGTTACGGGAGGCAGATCTTTTGATGTAGACAGCGGTCGATATATTCCTACTTTTGTCAGCGGCAGTAAGAGGCTCATGAAGATAGAGCGGGAATATAAGAGAAAGATGCGCGAGGACAATAACAGAAAGCTCGTAAGGTATGGCATCATCAATGCCGATATCGACAACGAGAAAGATATAGTACAAAAGATTATAGAACTGTTGGAGAAACACAGACATGCCAATATCCGTTGATTTACAAGATATGTTTTCATATTCTCTTTTGTTGACGATCGGACTGGGTCTGCTTGTTGTCTTGCCTATAATCATTTTGGTCATCTTTAAGCTTAAAGGCGTCAAGCTTCCCAAGAGAAAGAGGAAGCCGAAGCCCATCAAGCCTAAGGTCATCAGCAAGATGGCAGCCGATCAGATCAAGTCTAAGTATCTTAAGACAATCAATGAGATCGAAACAAAATATAAGGCACATGAGATCGATGACAGAGAAGCTTATCTGCAGCTCAGTTCTGCCGTAAGAGGATTCGTACAGGAGATGACCGGTGTCAGGGCTATGAACCTTACACTTCACGAGATCTCCGGACTCGGTATGCCGAGCCTTCACAACCTCATCGCGGAATTCTACAGACCCGAGTTCGCTTTCGACAGCGAAGGTGCAGATACTCCCAAGTCTATCGCTGATGCCAGAACGGTGGTGGAAAAATGGAACTGACATATCCTATCGCCGTATACATTGGAGTAGGTATCACGCTCGTGATACTCGCGCTTACGGTCTGGAATTCACGTAAGTATAAGGGTGGAAAAAAGAGTGCGAACACCGAGTTCGTAAGGAGCCTTCCGCAGTATAAGTTCATGATGGCGGAATATCATATCCTCCGTGTGCTTACGGTCGTAAGCCTTGTTACGGCAATACTCTTATCGGTATTCCTGGTAGGAAAGCCGATCGAAGTTAAGACAACAACAGTAGAGAAGCACAACAGAGATATCATGATCTGTCTTGATATCTCCGGTTCACTCGATGAGGTCAGTACCGATCTTTGTGAGGAACTCAAGGACTTCGTATCAGAGCTCGAAGGTGAGAGATTCGGTATCACCATCTTCAATGCACGTGCGATCCTTCTCGTTCCTCTCACTGACGATTACGCTTATGTAATCGATTGTCTGGACAGACTCGAGGAATCGATCGAATGCGGACAGGATGCTTTCTTCTATTCCGATCTCGATAGTGTTTATCTTTACGGCTACAGATTCGCAGGTACGCTTGCAGAATACTACAGCTCACTTATCGGTGACGGTCTTGCTTCCGCACTTTATAACTTCCCGGATCTTGATGAAGCTCCCGAGAGGTCAAGAATGATCATGTTCGTTACGGATAATGATCTGCAGGGCGTTCCGATCGTAACCGTCGATCAGGCGTGCGATCTTTGCGCTAACAGAGACGTAAAGGTATTCGCGCTTGCTCCCGATTTCATCGTACAGGAGTCAGCATTCAAGGAGTCGATCGAGAAGACGGGCGGAGAGTACTTCAATACCAGAGACAGACATGCTATGGACGATATCCTGGAGCTTATCCAGGAGACGGATCAGAACGTAACTTATACAAAGGTTACGACAGTATCCGATGAGCCCGAGCCCGCTATGTTCGGACTGCTCATAAGTATCATGGTATATACCATTTGTGCAAGGAGGTTAAGATTGTGAATATAGATCCTATACTTCCTATACCGATAATCGCCATCGTATGTGTTGCTCTTATCGCTCTTAAAAGGAAGGGCGTATGGAACTTCATAAGACAGATAATCATCGCGATCATGGTCTTTATCATTTGCCTCAGGCCCTCTGTCCCTACGGATAAGGTCACGATCGTAAATAACGAGGTGGACGTACTCTTCGTAGTTGATAATACGATCAGTATGCTCGCCGAGGACTACGGTTCCGATAACGGTCGAAGGATCGATGCGGTAAAGGCTGATGTCGAGACGATCATGGATGATTTTGCAGGTGCAAGATATGCTCTGATCACCTTTGGTGATGATCCGCTCTACATGGTTCCTTATACAACGTCTCCCGATGCCGTTATCCAGGCTATCAATACACTTGAAGGTGAGACAAAGAACTATGCTGACGGTACTTCGATGAATACTGCATTTGATACAATGCAGGAAGTGCTCGAGCAGCACGCCGCGCAGCAGGAAGATGACAAGGACAAGAACGGAGATTTCGAGACCGGCAGGATCCAGGTCGTATTCTTCATAAGCGACGGTGAGATCACTTCCAATGACCGACTCAGATCCTATGAGAGACTTGCAGATTACGTTGATGTCGGCGGAGTCCTCGGATACGGTACGACATCAGGCGGTGAGATGTATGTAAGATCTTATGCACTTGATGAAGAGCCCGAGCTCCTCCAGTACTATGACAGCAACTATAATCTCGTTACTGCCATTTCCAAGATCGACGAGGACAATCTCGAGCAGATCGCTACGGATCTTGGTGTCGGTTATTACCACATGACGAAGCCTTCGGACGTTTCGTCGATGACATCCGAGATCAATGCCGCCATCGAGCATGGTGAATTTGATACGAGTACGAAAGAAGGAGAAGGAAAATTCGAGATCTATTGGGCATTCGCGGGAGCACTCGCGGCATTCCTGATGTTCGACCTTTTCTATTACAGAAAGAAGATGGGTACAGAACGATGAAAAAGAAGATATTTATTGTGATCTACGTCTTCCTTTTACTCGTATTCGGAAGACAGCTCTTGAACTACTGTTATAACGAGCATATCGTTCAGCAGTATCTTGCAGGTGACTATACGGTTAACGACAATCTTCTGTTGTCGCTCAACCTCATCGAGCCCTATATCGCTCACTATAATAACGGTAATATCCTCTATAAGAATCATCTCTACGATGATGCTATCGCGGAGTATCAGGCAGCACTTGAGTGCCCCGGTATCCCTCAGAGGAGAGAGTGCTCGATCAGGATCAATTACGCACTCGCTCTGCTCGGCAAGCTCCCTGATGATTACGATTCCACAGCTAATATCGAGTCATCTCTCGAGACACTTTACGAAGCAAGAGCGATCCTCCTCGAGGACGGATGTGCAACCGAAGACGGTAAGGGTCACAGCACCAAGGCCGAGAGACTTAAAAGAGAGATCGATCGTATGATCGAAGATCTTGAGAGCAAGAACATCGGTACACTTCTTATCCAGAAGACGATCACCGGTGTCGATGACCTTACACAGCTCGATCCGATCACGTTTACGGTAGTCGGTCCCGAAGAGTTTGAGACGGTAGTCGTCACATTTGATTCCACATCCACATTGTGGGTAAGAAGCGGTGATACATTTGTCTATACGCTCGATGAAGTTCCTGCAGGTGACTATGTAGTTACCGAGACTGAGACAGGTGAGAACGATATGTATACATGTTCTACCGAAGCAGGTACGGAATCTAATGCTACCGTTACCGCACTTGGTACCGGTACAGCCGAGTTTACTAACGAATATACTGCTAATCAGTCGGGTGATCCTTCTGATCCTTCCGATCCACAGGATCCTCAAGATCCTCAGGACCCCCAGGATCCGTCTGATCCTTCAGATCCCCAGGACCCTCAGGATCCACAAGATCCTCAGGACCCCCAGGATCCTTCTAACCCCTCTGATCCACAGGATCCTCAGAACCCTCAGGATCCCCAGGACCCTCAGCAGCCCAGCTCAGGTCCTCACCAGGAGCCTCAGGATCCCCAGGATCCTCAGCAGGATCCGCAGGGCACCCAGCCTACTACTTATGAGCAGTGGGAAGAGCAGGTAAGAGATCAGATCGAAGGTCAGAGTCAGGATGCGGCTCAGCAGCGTCAGGACGAGCTTCAGGATTATCAGGAATATGATGAAAGTGCAAACTGGAGCAGTGACTACGAAGGTATCTGGTAAGCTCTGATACGTTAAAGAATTTCAACCCTCGGGATAGAGATGTCCCGGGGGGTTCTTTATATCTTGTTTTCCGATGCAACCGTGAGCAATTTATTTGCGTTATATATGTTGTAAGGAAAATGCAGTTCCTTATGAAAGGTAAAGGGTAAAAAATGGAAGGAACAACATTCATCAGAGAGCATGTATGTAATTCGTGCGGAGCACCGCTCAGACTCGATACGGAAAAGCAGATCCTTGTATGCACTTACTGCGGCGTAACTCATGACTATGCATATTATCTTAACGAAGATTCCGTCTTCGTCGGATATTCATTCTTAAGAGCGAGAAATTTCTCTGCAGCTTCAAGGACATTTTCGTTTATCCTGCAGAAAGATCCTCATAACATAAGAGCGTTAAGAGGACTCATGCTCGCATCTTTAAAGATCACTTCGATCAGGAATATCCATGTGGCAAGTAAGTGGCTGATGGCAGTTCCCGATGTCATAAGAAAAGACGTGATAGGCAGATCACCTGATGAATATAAGGAATACTTTAATACAATCGTAAAATACCTTGAACTCGGCATAAAGAAAAAAGAGACAAAGGATGAGATCGCAACCCTCAGGAAAAAAGATAAGAGCCATAACGAGTATGAATATGAGATAACGGAATATGACTCCAAAGAGTATGCTCCCGATTCCATATCCAATGTCATGTTTGATATGTATTTCACACAGCGCGGAGAACTGAGCGGATACGGAGCGAGCGCATTGATCTTGATATTTATCGCAATTGCCGCAGTGATATTTTTCTTTGTTGATATGGGAACACATGATGCGGATATGCAAAGAGCCATAACCATGTCTTTGGCAGTTGTAATACCTGCTCTGTTTTATGCTCTGGCATTGCCGAGACTAGTCAGATTCGCTAACGGATTTCACAAGAAACATCACGTAAGAAAGGCCATCAAGTCGGTAAAGCATATTAGCGATGATGAAGTATTAGAGCAGATCGCGAAGAAAGAAAATGAGATCACTTTGATCGATGAAAAACTCAACGCTTTGAAGAAAAAGATCATCATTTTGGATGTACGGATCGAGAAGAAAAATCCATCGCAAAATGTGAGTGCATGATGATCAAAAATGATGCGAAAAAATACTCTTCAACTTGAGCATGTTTTCGCATACGGAAACCCGATTCGAAAAATACTATATAATGCAGCGTTTGTGAGTTTGTAAACGTTGTGTGAAATGTGGTCAGAAAACGCGGAAACTCAATTTTCTTTTTTGTGAAAGTGCTATAATAGCAAAGAATTAAAAAATAGTTGATAGAAAACTTTATTAAAGTTAAACTATGTATAATTCATAACATACGATCACAGGAGGATTAATCGTTATGCCTACAACAAAGATTGAAGATGCTAAGGCTCCCGTTAAGGCTGCTGAAGCTGTTAAGACAGAAGTAAAGACAGAGGCAAAGGCTGCTGTTGCACCTAAGGCTCCTGCAGCTAAGAAGGCTGCTGCTAAGAAGCCCGCTGCAAAGAAGGCACCTGCTAAGAAGGCTGCTGCTAAGAAGCCCGCTGCAAAGAAGGAAGCACCTAAGGCTGCTGCTAAGAAGGAAGCTCCCAAGGCTGCTGCAAAGAAGGCACCTGCTAAGAAGGCTGCTAAAAAGCCCGCTAAGAAGGCTGCTGCTAAGAAGATCGTTGAGCCCAAGAAGTTCATCATCCAGAACACAGCTGATCAGGGCATCGCTTATACAGATGTTGTTAAGAAGGTCAATAAGGCTTACAAGGATACTATCAAGACACTTGAGATCTATGTTAAGTCTGAAGAGAACAAGGCTTACTATGTTATCAACGGCACAGTAACAGGTTCCGTAGATCTTTTCTGATAAACGCATCAGATATATAGACTGATAACTATAAGTGAGATCGGATTTCCGGTCTCACTTTTTTATGTGACAATTTTCGAGAAGGGGAATTTGTAACAAGAAAATCGCCCCTAAAGTGATAGACTATCTTTATCGAAATGAACGAACTAAAAAGGAGACTATAGATGTCAAAAGTCGTATCGGTAGGCGGTGTGCTCTTAGGTGGCGGAAATCCCATCAGAGTCCAGTCTATGAACAACACAAAGACACAGGATGTCAAGGCAACTTTGGAGCAGATATATAAGCTCAAGGATGCAGGTTGTGATATCACTCGTGTAGCGGTACCCGATATGGAAGCCGCCGAGGCATTAAAGGAGATAACAGCTAAATCACCTCTGCCGGTTGTTGCCGATATCCATTTTGACTATAGGCTCGCTATCGAAGCGGCAAAGAACGGAGCAGCCAAGATCAGGATCAATCCGGGTAATATCGGAGGTCACGAGAAGCTTCGTCAGGTAGCCGATATCTGTAAGGAAAGAGGACTGCCGATAAGAGTCGGAGTCAACTCCGGATCCCTTGATCGAAAACTGGTAGAAAAGTACGGCGGAGTGTGTGCTGAGAACATGACGATCAGTGCGCTTGAAGCAGTTAAGCTCTTGGAGGACGAAGACTTTGACGACATTGTTATAAGTATCAAGTCGAGTAGCCCGAAGCTCACTATCGAGACGTACAGGGAACTGTCTTCAAAGTGCGATTATCCTCTCCATGTAGGAGTCACCGAAGCAGGCACCGTAAGAGAAGGAATGATCAAGTCCGCAGTAGGTATCGGAGCACTCCTGGCAGAAGGTATAGGAGATACGATAAGAGTATCGCTCACGGGCGATCCGGTAGATGAAGTATTTGCGGGTATAAGTATCCTTAAGGCACTTGATCTTCGAAGCGGAGGTATCACATTCGTTTCCTGTCCCACATGTGGCAGGACACAGGTCCCGCTCATCGAGCTCGCATCAGAGATAGAAAGACGTATATGTCATCTCCCGTATGACCTCAAGGTCGCGGTAATGGGATGTGTAGTAAACGGTCCCGGAGAAGCAAGAGAAGCCGATATCGGACTTGCAGGCGGCAAGGATGAATTCCTTCTTTTCAGGAAGGGACAGACGATCAGGAGACTTTCGGCAGATACTGCTGTCGAGGAGTTTGTCTCCGAAGTAAAAAAACTGGGCGAAGAAAGTAAGAGCTGATCATGAAGAGAATCGTATCAATGCTTGAACTGTCCGCTGATCTTATCCGCGGACTTGATAATGTTACGGTCGAAAAGATAGACCTTTATAAGGATAAGAATATCCTTCGCCTCGTGCTGTCCGGACTTCCCGAAGATGATAATTCTCTCGTTGCTTTTTCCAATGCGATAAAGAAACTCACGGAATGTGATCTTAAGATATTCTTCGTATCTTCGAATAAGGAAAATGTCGCATCATATGTTAAGGCATTAAATCCTTTCTTCGTACGCGAGCTCATTAGGAGAAATCCCGAGCTTTGCTATGCCGATAAGTGTACTTTCGAAGTCGGTGAAGACATGAAGCTCAAGGTGTATCTCGATGCCCTTTACGATGACTTTGTCGAGAATGCGGTAAGACTCAGGATGTGCTCAGCGGTCCTTGATCTTATCGAGACGATGTTAAACGTTACTCTGGAAGGTTCGGATTTCCTTATCACGGAATCTCCCGTGTATGAAGATATCCCCGTAGATGCATATTGCGATATGGACTATAACGAGGCTCCGCCTCCGGCGCCCGCCGATCCTTATATGCCGTATCTGCCGCCAGAGGTAATGGCTCAGATGCAGGCTCAGGAACAGCAGGAAAAGGAACAGGAGCAGGCGGCTGCGGCAGCCGAAGAAGAGGCTCCCAAGGTTGACAAGAACTCCTGGGCATATAAGGCCAAGGAGCAGCAGAAAGAGAATAAGAATAACGATCAGGGAAGCGGCAGGGAGTTTTATAACAACCGCAAGGCCGAGGCTTTATTTGGTCGTGTCACGAAGGATATTGAGACATTCGATATCAAGAACGTTACCGCAGAAGAGACGATGGTCAATGTCGTAGGTCAGCTGACACTTACGGATGATCTTAAGCTCAGTAAGTCGGGTAAGGTCGTTATCGCGAAGTTTAATATCATCGATAAGACGGGCGGTATCGCGGGCATCATGTTCGTTAAGCCCGACGAAGCCGATTCTTTCGAGAAGATGTTTAAGAAAGGCGGATGGGCAGGATTTCAGGGCGAGCCTCAGTACAACAGAGGCGAGTTCAACCTGAAGGTGCAGGGAATATTCGAAGCACCTAAGCCGCCTAAGCGTAAGGATCTTTCAGACATGAAGAGAGTAGAGCTTCATGTCCACTCCAAGATGAGTGAGAAGGATGCGGTATCTGACCCTGCCGCTATCATGAAGCTCGCGGCTTCTTTCGGACATAAGGCATGTGCGATCACAGATCACGGTGTAGTACAGGCTTTCCCCGAAGTATATAACACTGCTAAGAAGTTAACTGTCGGAGATACCGATGAGAAGTTCAAGGCCATCCTCGGATGCGAGGGTTATCTTGCAGATGACGGTCCTACGATCTTCTATAATCTTCCTTTCGAGGAGGACGAGAGACGTCATGTCGGAAATATCGTATCAATAGCTATCACTACTACGGGTAAGGATTCCTGTACGGACAGGATCACTCATATCGCCGCAAGTAAGTACAGGCTCAAGGGTTATAAGGCTGTAAGGATCCCTGCAGAGGGTGAGTCCGATGAAGATGCAATGGACTTCTCAAAGAAGGATATCGACAAGAGCCTTTGGGACCCCGAGGAGATCCCCGAGGAACTTCGCGACGAAAATATCGCTTCAAAGGGTTCGGCTGCAAGAGAAGATAAGTCTCATATCTTAAATGCCGATTCATCTCTTATCGGTGAATATGCAGAGGACGATATCGAGTTCGTACCCGATGCGATCGAATATGAGCACGTAGCCGATTTCTATGCAGAGGTCGAGGACATAATCTATCAGGGAACGGGAGAGCCCTGCGATTCCTACTACAGGGTCGGAGAACTCCTGGAATTCATCGGAGATTCGTATATCGCAGGTCCCGATATCTTTAATGCGCTCGCATTCATAAGAAGAGCAGGATACGGTATCAATATCGAGGATCATGTCTACTACAGACATAAGTTCCTTATGCCTGCGATCTCTTCTGCAGATATCCTGAAGTATGTCTACAAAGAGAATCAGTATATCGACGAGGCAGCCGCATGTAAGGACCTCGCAGGTGATATCGCGCTTACGGGTAATGAGCTGATCGACCAGTGCAGGATCAACGCCAACTTCATCATCGGTTATTTGAAGGATAAGGAGTCGACCGATCCTACAAAGCTCAACCACGATATAGGTCACTTTGATCTTGATCAGATCAAGTCAAAGGATAATCCGACATACCATATCATCTATCTCGTGAGAAATAACATGGGACTTTATAACATGTACAGACTTATCTCGGAGTCACATGTTCATTATTTCCACAGAAGACCCAGGACTCCCAAGAGCCTTCTTAAGTATTTCCAGTCATCGATCATCGTAGGCGGTGCCTGCGAGCGAGGCGAGATCTACAGAGCCGTACTCAAGACTTATAAGTCTTGCGGTAAGGACAGAGTCGCTACGATGGATGCTCTTAAGGCAAGCGAAGAGTTCAAAGACATAATGAGCCTTTATGCTTATGTCGAGATACAGCCACTTTGCAACAACATGTTCATGACAAGGCAGGATCCCGCGAAGTCTGATACGGGTAATGTTCCTCTTGATGCCAATGACATCAGGATCGTTAACGAGCTCCTCGTAGAAGTGGCGGATGCTTTCGGGCTTCCTTGCTGTGCTACGACTGACTCGCACTTCCTTGATCCCGAGGATGGTATGTATCGTAAGTACCTTCTCATGAATATGGGATTTGCCGATGCCGAGATGCAGAGTGATCTCTACTTCAGATCTACGGATGAGATGCTTCGCGAGTTCTCATATCTTGGTGAAGAAAAGGCCTTCGAGGTCGTTGTCGAGAATACCAATAAGATCGCGGACATGATCGAGTACGGTATCAAGCCGTTCCCCGACGGTACATATCCGCCTATCATCTCGAGAGCTGCCGCCGATGTACGTGATATCGCATTCACGAGAGCTAACAGACTCTACAGGCATAACGGCGTCCTTAACGAAGTAGTTAAGGCGAGACTGGAAAAGGAGCTCAAATCCATCATCGGACACGGATTCGCGATCATGTACTATATCGCGTACCGTCTTGTTAAGAAGTCAAATAACGACGGATATATCGTTGGTTCGAGAGGATCGGTAGGATCTTCGTTCGCGGCTACGATGTGCGGTATCTCGGAGGTCAATCCTCTGCCGCCGCACTACAGATGTCCCGACTGCTGTTATGTCGAGTTCGATAACTCGGGTGAGTTCGGTTCCGGATTCGATATGGAGCCCAAGGACTGCCCGTGCTGCGGCGCGCACATGATCAAGGACGGACAGGATATCCCCTTCGAGACGTTCCTTGGCTTTAACGGTGATAAGGAGCCTGATATCGACCTTAACTTCTCGAGTGCATATCAGCCCCGTGCCCATAAGTATGTCGAGTATCTCTTCGGTCATACTCATACGTTCAGGGCAGGTACTATCGGTACATATGCGGATAAGAACGCCATCGGCGTAGCAAAGAGCGTTGCTGAGATGAAGGGACTTATCTGTTCTAATGCGATGCTCACATATATGTCGGAGGGTATCGTCGGCGTCAAGAGGACTACGTCCCAGCACCCCGGTGGTATCGTCGTTGTTCCCAAGGAGATGGATGTATATGAGTTCACTCCCATTCAGTACCCGGCTAACAAGACGGACTGCGGAATAATAACGACACACTTCGACTTCCATGCGATGCACGATACGATCCTTAAGCTCGATATCCTGGGTCACGCAGACCCTACGGTTCTTCGAATGCTTCAGGATCTTACGAAGATAGAAGTTACCACGATCCCTGTGCCCGACGATAAGGTAATGAGCCTTCTTGAGTCTACCAACGCATTGGGATTCCCTCTGGAAGCGACGGAAGCCGGATCTGCTACTCTCGGTCTTTCCGAGCTTGGTACTCACATGGCACGAGGCATGATCAAGGAAGCAAAGCCGAGAAGGTTCTATGACCTCGTACAGCTCATGGGTCTGTCCCACGGTACTGACGTATGGACAGGTAATGCTCAGGATCTTATCAGAGACGGTATCTGTGACCTTAATTCCGTTATCGGATGTCGTGACTCCATCATGACAAGGCTCATCTACTGGGGAGTTCCCAATAAGGATGCGTTCGACATCATGGAGAATGTCCGTAAGGGTAAGGTCGCAGGCGGTGCCGTTCCCGAGAAGTGGGAGAAGTGGAAAGAGACCATGAAGGAGCACGGTGTACCCGACTGGTATATCGGATCGTGCGAGAAGATCAAGTACATGTTCCCTAAGGCGCACGCCGCCGCATACTCGATCTCTACGCTTCGTGTAGCATGGTTCAAGGTCTACTACCCCGAGGAGTATTACTGCGCATTCTACACGATCAGAGGCGATGAATTCAGCGCCAATACGATGTGTCAGGGTGAGGCTGCTCTTACCGAGAGAAGAAGACTACTAAACGAGCTCATGCACCAGGACAATAACCCTAAGACAAAGTCGGAATATTATCTCTGCGAGATCATCGAGGAGATGTATCACAGAGGAATCGAATTCCTTCCCATAGATATCAATACTTCGCATGCAACCGACTTCGTGAAGGTGGAAAAGGGCAAGATCCTTCCGCCTCTGGCATCTATCGATTCTATATCTTCGTCTATCGCTGAGAATATCACGCGAGCCAGGGAAGAGGCGCCTTTCACGACGAGAGAGGATCTTATGCAGCGAAGCGGTATCGGTAAGTCCGCTCTTCAGACTCTGGCTGACTATGGTCTTCTCGAGGATCTTCCCGAGACGAGCCAGATAGATATATTCTCGATGCTGGGGTAAGGCAAGATGCTCACCGCACAGGTCATCTTAAGAGACAGCGTCAGAGCTACGGATAAGCTCTTTACATATAAGGTTCCCGATAGCCTTCGTGAGAAGGTCATCGAGGGCCTTTATGTGCTGGTACCTTTCGGATTCGGTAACCGCATGAAGACGGCGGTCGTCTATTCTGTCCAGGATCAGGACCCCGGTAAGATGAAGCTCAAGGCGATCTTTGATGTCATGGACGATATCCCCGTAATGACAAAGGAGCAGCTGCAGCTTATTAAGCCTTTGGCATCGCGCCTTCTTTGTACCATGGGAGATGTCGTATCCCTTATGGTGCCGTCGGTCGCGGGAAAGTCATCTCTTCCGCAGCTCACATATATCTCCCTGATGTCAGACGACGATGCCAAAGAAGCGATCGAGAGCGGGAAACTAAGATCGATCACGCATATACATATTCTCGAGTATCTGCTCGAGAAAGGCGAAACGGAGAAGAAGGAACTCCTTGCGGCGTGTAAGGCTACCGAAGCGCAGCTAAAGGCTGTAAGGGACAAGGGCTTCCTCTATATAGAGAAAAGAGAAGATGACGAGGCTCCGATCAAGTCGGCTATCCCCGAAGGTGAGATCTCCGAGGAGTTCAGCGTCATACATACATTAAACGACGAGCAGAGCGCCGCGGTCGAGGCTATAACGGCATCTGATAAGGCCGAAGTATTCCTTCTTCACGGTATCACGGGAAGCGGCAAGACCGAAGTCTACTTAAAGTGCGCAGGTGATGCCATGCAGAAGGGCGGAAGCGTCATCTATCTCGTTCCCGAGATATCGCTTACGCCACAGACCGTCAACTGGATCCGTGCAAGATTCGGTGATACGGCTGCCGTAATGCACAGCCGCCTTACGGATAAGCAGAGGTTCCTTGAGTGGGAGAAGATAAGGCGTGGTCAGGCTCAGATCGTAGTCGGCCCCAGAAGCTGTATCTTTGCCCCGCTTACTAACTTAAAGCTCATAATAATCGACGAGGAACACGATTCTTCATATAAGTCGGAGTCGTTTCCGAAGTATAACGCACGAGATATCGCTCTGATGCGCGCTAAGCTCAATTCATGCGCCGTCGTGCTCGGTTCCGCTACTCCGGCCGTAAGTTCTTACTACGCGGCTCAGAAGGGCGTATACAGGCTCCTGACGCTCAAAAAGAGGGGTAACCCCGATGCGGTCCTTCCCAAGGTTCACATCGTCGACATGAAGGAGCAGATAAAGGCAGGCGCAGGAGATCTGATCTCGATACCTTTAAGACATGCCATGGCGAGGGCGATAGCGGATAATAAGCAGATCCTCCTGTTCCTTAACAGACGCGGTTATTCTAGGACACTGATCTGCGAAGAGTGCGGCGAGCCGTGCTCATGTCCTAACTGCTCGGTCGGCATGACGCTTCATAACGGTCGTACATTCGGCGGCAGGCAGCTTACAGGGCGTATGCTCATCTGTCACTACTGCGGATATACCGTTCCCGCCCACGAGGCTCTTTGCAGGAGCTGCGGCGGAGGTAATTTCACGAGAGCCGGTATCGGTACGCAGCAGCTCGAAGAGATGCTCGGAAAGACATTTGCCGGTACCAAGGTCCTGAGGATGGACCAGGATACTACGATGCGCCCGGGCGACCACGAGAAGATACTCGCGGCCTTCCGTGACCACGAGGCGCAGATCCTTATAGGAACGCAGATGATCGCCAAGGGACATGATTTCCCCGACGTAACCGTAGTTGGTATAATAGGGGCAGATCTTATAGCAAGTTCATCCGATTATCGTTCTTCGGAGAGAGCCTTCCAGCTCATAACGCAGGCTGCGGGAAGAGCAGGGCGAAAGGGATCTGAAGGAACAGTTTATCTTCAGAGCCTTCATACGGATAATCCGCTCCTGCACTATGCGGCACGTCAGGACTACGAGGCATTCTACGAAGAGGAGATAAAGTACAGGGAGGCGATGGCTCTGCCGCCGTTTAAGGCTTCGGGAGAGATAGTATTGTCACTCCCAAATGAGGACGATCTGCTCGAGAGAACGGATATCCTTGCGAAGTACTTAAAGGACTTCCTGAGCGTTCAGCCCGAGAAGTATGCTTTCGAGCTTTACGGCCCTGTACCGTCACCGATCTACGAGCTTCGCGGACGCTACAGGATGAGCTTTATGATCAAGGCAGTAAACAAATCATCGCTTAATGCGGTGTTCGCTCAGATAATGAAGGATTTCGATCCTGAGATCTATCCGATATCTTTCGATAACGATTGTGGAGGTTAAGAGCATGAATACGATCTTTGAGTATCTTGAATGGCGAGGCGATCTGCCTCTCGAAGCGGTTCCTTTTAACGATGTAGACGCGGCGGTCCTAGCGAGGTTCGCATATGAACCTTTCGATGCCATAGTCGACTCCTCTTTCCGAAAGAAGATAACGGTCGAGGCGGCATGCCACGCGATGCTAAATATCGCAGATCTCGATAAGCTCGTATTATCCCCCAAGGACGACACGAGGCTCATCCAGATGATGGCTTCTTCCGAGAGATTTAAGCACATGAAGATGAGCGGATATATAAACGACATCGATCTCGAGCGTCAGACGCAGTTCTCGGCGGTGGTATTCGAGCTCGATAAGGAAGCTAATTACTATGTTGCCTACAGGGGCACGGATATAACGCTCGTCGGCTGGAAAGAAGACTTTAATATGGGATTTGAATTCCCTGTCCCGGGGCAGCTCTCGGCTCTTGAGTATTTCGAAGCAGCAAGGGCAGGACTTAAGGAAGGAACGTTCATCGTCGGAGGTCACTCCAAGGGCGGTAACTTCTCAGTTTATGCGTGCGCCTTTGCCGACAGCAACTGCCAGGATTCGATCCGCGCCATCTATAACTTTGACGGCCCGGGATTTAACGAAGACATAATGCAAAGGCTCGAATTCAAGGCGGTCGAGGATAAGATCCATACATTCGTACCGCAGTTCTCGGTAGTCGGCATGATCCTCGAGCATATGGAGGATTATACGGTCGTAAATTCAGGCGGAGGCGGCGTCATGCAGCACGAGCTCCTTACATGGGAAGTTACGAAGGATTCGTTCGTATGCCTCGACAGGATCAGTAAGGGAAGCAGGTTCATAGACCATACATTGAAGGACTGGCTCAACAGCCTCTCGATGGAAGAGCGAGAGCAGTTCTCCGATACGGTATATAAGCTTCTTACATCAGGCGATAAGCACAGCGTCAATCAGTTCGCGGACAATAAGATAGGTACGGCAAATGCTCTCCTTAAGACATACGCGGGACTTGACGATAAGACAAAGAAAGCACTTCGCGATACGTTCTTTAAGCTCGTTAAGAGTGCGGGCAATACGATCAAGAAGTAAGAGAGACTGATGGATTTTGATGCATTTATAAACGATATAGTTACTAACGGCTGGAATGTATTCGGCGTAGAAGTATATGAAAATAACGTACTGACGCACGCGTGGGGAGATACGGAAGAGAATCTCCACGATATCTACTCGGCGACAAAGACGATCCAGTCGATCGCTGTAGGTATCGCATACGACAGAGGCCTTATAGACTTTGACAGATGTATCCTCGACTATCTGCCCGAAGAGTATGTTCAGGCGATGGACGAAACAGCGAAGAAGGCATACGAGAAGATCGCGGTAAGAAGACTTCTCACGATGTCGGTAAAGGGATTCCCGTTCAGAGCGGAAGGAGATAACTGGCTCAGGTACGCTTTGGACCTTAAGCTGCCTGACCCGGAAGAGAAGGAATTTAATTACACCAACATCTCCGTATATCTTGTAGGCGCGGCACTCGAGAACGTATTCGGAGAAGACCTCGGAGGACTTATCGAGCGTGAGATATTCGCGCCTATGGGAATAACCAGATACGAATATGGCAGATCTCCCGAAGGAATATTTTATGGTGCATCGAAGATGAGACTTACCGTACATGACTTAAGTAAGTTCGGTCTGTTGCTCATGAACGGCGGAGTATATGACGGCAAGCGCATTATCTCGGAAGAATATGCGAAGATGGCAACATCGGTTCAGCAGATGAACCGTGAAGGCGGCTACGGATTCTACACCTGGAAGTACAGAAGCGGCTTCAGCATCAACGGCAAGCTAAAGCAGAAGTGCTACTGCCTTCCTGACCGCGGCATAGTAGTAACATATCTTGCTTACATTGAAGACGGAACCCAGGATCTTAAGGCATCGATGGAAAGGAATGTACTGGGGATAAGGGAATGAGAAAGCGTCTTTCTGCTATTGCCATAACGATCCTGATGATCGTTATGCTGATCGGAAATACCGTATCCGCAAATTCCCCCATGCCCATATGGGCATACTTTAAGGTGAAAGGATTACCTGAAGATACCGAATGGGTGTTTGAGATCCTGGTAGAACCGGATGAAACGCGAGGTAATTTATCCCCTGAATACCTGGAAAGCAGAAAAGAATCGCTGAAAGACTCGTACGGTGAAGTGTTTGAACGTAGTGAAGAAGCATTCGATGAATATGCGCAGGAGCATGATCTATCCAGAACTTATTTACAGACATATTGTCTTAATACTAATAAGACAAAGCCGAATGAATTCCGGTACGATGAACTTCCTATAGCATTCGGTTCCAGATATCTTATCGCACTTTATCTTCCTGCTACCGATGAACTTTGCGTGTCCGAGATGTTCGAACATAAAAGAAGTATTGAGAACTATTTCATCATTGATTGCTCTGATATCGAGAGCGGGAGCCTTAATGTATATTCTCCCAATCCGAATCAATATCGTGTTGTAAGTATTGCCACGAGGCTTATTTTTACCGTAGTAGTAGAGACTTTGATAGCTTTCCTGTTCTTTGATGTCAGGGATAAAAAGTTTCTTGCATACATAGCCTTGATCAATCTTGTATCCAATCTGAACTTTAATCTGTTATTCAACAGAGGTAGCCTGCTGGGGTTGCATTTATTTGCCGAACTAGCGCTGGGTATGTTAGTGACCATAGGTGAGGTGTTCGTCATTGTTGTTGAAAGTGTACTTTTTCAGGCGTATAGCGGAAACGGATTCAAAGATAAAGGTCAAGCATGGAGATTTTCAATAGCTGCCAATATTGTTTCCGCGATCGGCGGACTCATATTCTTCTTCTACTTCGATTCACTGATCTGGTGATGCTTTTTGTGTTAGTATCTTAGTAGTGGAGTGATGGAGGATAAAGATATGCCACATGTAGTAATCAAGTGTTTTCCCGGAAGAAGTGAAGAGGTTAAGCAGGCGTGTGCCGATAAGGTAGCAGCAGATGTTGCCGAAGCGCTCGGAGTCAATCTCTCATCTGTATCCGTAGCTATAAAGGAAGTTCCCAAGGAAGAGTGGAAGTGCGTCTTCGATAACGAGATCATGGCATCAAAGGATGAACTCTACAAAGAGCCCGGATATACGTGCGATTGATGCGCGAGGAAAGCAATAGTGATGCTTTACCGGAGGTGCTGATAATGAATAAGAAGATTCGCAAAAGGATAATTGAGCTGACGATAGTTCTGGTTGCATTAAGTTTTATGGCGGGCTGTGGATCCAAAGCGCCGACAGATACAACGCATCTTGAGCGTGGAAGTGTTTCTGTCATTAGAGGCGAGATATTTAACAACTGCCTTGAGAATAACGATACTCAGGGAGCAAAGGATGTGTTGGATACATACTTATATCTTATGGCGTTTTGTTGTCAGCCTTATACCGAGATAACGTATGATGATATGCTGAACAGACACTATGAAAATGTTGATCTGGATATAGGGGATCTGCAGTTATCTGTGGCAGCATACAATAAATATAATGATGAGTCGGCGATGGATATAGAGGTCGACTGGATCTGTCACTACAACACATGTACACAGGAACAGCTCAATGCAATAGATGCTTATGTGGAATGGTATCATACAGCGCAGAATGGACATTACGAGGGAACGATCAAGGAATATAGAGACCTTTTTAGCAGTAGCTACGATAAGCTCAGGCAAGAGTACGATGGCGATATTTCCAATGCGCCCCGTTACGATGACTTAACTCCCGAGCAGTTCCGCGAAGTTCAGAACTATATGGAAGACCCGGATTATCAGGTCGATACATCAGTGTGGGAGTAACTCTTATATGGAAAAGACGTTTATTGAGATGAAGCTCTTTCAGGTAAGACCTGATAAACTTGATCAGTTCGAGACCAAGATCGAGGAGATGTTCGCTACACAGATGAAATGCGAAGGATGTATATCGCTCAAGTATTTCAAGAGGTTTTACACTATAGACGGAATTGAGCTTGGTGAGCCGCCAAGAGAGCTGACCCGTATAGTAAAGTGTGTGAAGTATTATTCTATTTGGGAGTTTGACTCCAAAGAAAACTACGGTAAAGCTATCAAGTCCTTTTTCGAGAACTATAATAAAGATCTGCAAAAGCTGATGATAGCGCCTTTCGATATTAATCTGGGGTATTCGGTCTGATGACGGGAATGAAGAAAATCATAACGTATATATCTTTGATCCTTGTGATCTCTTTTCTTTGCGGGTGCTCAAAGCCTGTAGGGTTTCAGGATGTTGAAAACATCGTATCTGTTGACTTTTTCTTTGATGACGGCGGTGAGTATAACTACTCGTTCGATCTGGAAAAAGGAGTGTTTTCCGCTGACTGCCTGGACGAATCCATGGAATATACGATTGAGCAGACAGAAATAGAGGCGATAAGAGCTGCGATCGAACCTGCACGGGGCTGGTCAGGCGATTATAGACATACATCCGGCGGCCTTAACTATCCGCAAAGATACAGTATCGTCTTAACATATGCTGATGGTACGGAATGTGTACTCAACGGAACATCCGCAAACGGAAGAAAGTGGCCCGAAGGCTTTGAAGAATTGAAATCAACTTTGGACAACATTGTTCAAGCAAGGAGCTCCAATGCAGAACAGACCTGATATAACTAATAATCTTAGCAGTAAAGACTTTCGTGAATACTATTACCTCAAAGAAGAGCTGGTTCAGTTCTGCCGCGAAAACGGTCTTCCGACATCGGGCGGGAAACAGGAACTTACGGAGCGTATAGCATTCTTTCTAGATACAGGTAAGGTTCAAAAGGCAAAGACTGTTTCCACGCGTAAGCAGAATATAAATGGGATCACAAAAGAAAGCATTATCGAATCAGGTTTTGTGTGTTCCGAACTGCACAGGGCTTTCTTCAAGAAAGAGATAGGCGACAGCTTCTCGTTCAATGTGGCTTTTCAAAAGTGGCTCAAGTCAAATGCAGGGAAGACCTATGAAGATGCGATCGCCGCTTATAAAGAGATCAAAGCCGCGAAAAAGACTGAGAAGACGTCTATCGGCAGGCAGTTCGAATATAACACATACATTCGCGACTTTTTCGAAGATAACAAAGGCGCGTCTTTGGACGATGCCATTAAATGCTGGAAGTATAAGAAAAGCATTAAGGGACACAATAAATATGAGAGGACTGACCTGAAAGGAGCAGGGATTTCTGAATAAGGTGTCGGGATCTTGCGGACTAAGTTATCCTTTATCCCCGAGTATCCTCACCATATACTCTGCCATCTCTTCTGCGCTCCTTCTGGGGGACTCCTGACTCCAAAGTTCCGTTACCTGCCAGAATCCCGCAGTCTCGAAAGCGAATCGGTATCTGAAAAGACTTATCTCGGAAGGAGAGAGGGGGCGCGAGGCGGAACGGCTTAACATTTGGTCGGCGATCGTGCTTACGAGAGAATCGAATTCGCTTCCGAAGCTGAAGAGGACCCCTGCGTCATTCATCATGAGGAGTCGGTCGATATTTTCTTCCCAGAACTTAAAGTACGTGAGGCAAAGCTTTCGAAGGTCTTTCGTATCCTCAAGAGATATGTAGTCGGCAAGCTTTAATACGCAGGATCTGAAGCTGTAGCTCAAGATCTCATCCTTGGTCCTGAAATGACGGTATATGGTTCGCCTTGAGATGTTGCATATGGCGGCGATCTCCTGAATGGTTATCTCGTTATAGTTATTGTTTTCTATCAAAGAGACCAGGGCTTCAGCGATGGCGTCCTTTGTCTTCCTGATCCTTGCTGATGTATCTCTCATGGACTTCTCCTTAGATGACGCATTTATGCGAATGTGAGACATGGAGCCGATTATTATTGAATCGGCATTTTTGTAGCATTATAATCCTAATCAGTAAATGGCACAATGTGACATTTAAAGGAGGCAGAGTATGGATATAAGGGATAAGAGAATTGATGCGGGCAACGCTTTTGACTGGGGTAAGACTTCCGAGTTTTATGCCAGATACAGGGATATCTATCCGGAGGAGTTTTACCGGAAGATAGCAGACTATGGGCTCTGCGTTAAGGGTCAGAAAGTATTGGACCTCGGAACAGGTACGGGCGTTCTGCCTCGTAACATGTATGGATACGGGGCGAAGTGGGTCGGTACGGATATATCGCCCGAGCAGATAGAGCAGGCGCGAAAGCTTGCTGTCGAATCAGGCATGGATATTGAATTTAAAGCTGTTTCAGCGGAGAAGATAGACTTCCCGGCTGATTCCTTTGATGTGGTGACCGCGTGCCAGTGCTTTTTCTATTTCGATCATGAGAAGGTAGCTCCCGAATTGCACAGAGTCCTCAAGAAGGACGGCAGGGTCGTTATCCTATATATGGCCTGGCTTCCTTTCGAAGATGAGATCGCGGGAAAGAGTGAGGAACTCGTTCGAAAGTATAATCCCGCATGGACGGGCGGCGGCGAAACAAAGCATCCGATAATCATACCCGAAGTCATGAATAAGTATTTTGACCTCGAGTACAGTGAAGAGTACGATCTTAATGTACCTTTTACTAAGGAATCGTGGCACGGCCGCATGATCGCCTGTCGAGGAGTTGGGGCTTCGTTATCGCCCGAAGATCTTCGAAAGTGGGATGCGGAACACAGAAAGCTCCTGGAGAACGTGCCTGACAGCTTTGACGTGCTGCACTATGCGGCTGTTGCGGTATTAAAGCGAAAGGACTTAGAGAATCTATGAAAGACAACGCTTCGGCATACGATTCAAGTATATACGATTCACATATAATAAACGTGCTCCCTTACTACAGGGAGTTCCATGATCAGGCTCTGGATGTTGTAAGAGCGATGGGCATAGATTCGCCCGCGTGGCTCGATACGGGGTGTGGTACGGGTACTCTCGTGATGAGGATACTGGAAGCTTTCCCGAATGCTCAACTTACTCTCTGTGATCCTTCGGAGAAGATGCTCGATATAGCTAAGACCAAACTGTCAGGTAATGATATTCGCTATTTCACACTTTCTTCGGAACAGCTGAAGTTCGAGAATGAGTTCGATGTTGTAACGGCGATCCAGTGCCACCATTATCTTGATCTTGAAGGCAGGGAGAATGCGGTCAGGGCGTGCCATAAGGCGCTCAAAGATTCAGGCGTGTTCATTACTTTCGAGAATATAAAGATGGAAACAGATGCGGCTGATGCGATTGCGCTTAAAAGATGGCAGACATTCCTTGAAGAACACGATAATTCCCCCGAAGATGTCAGGATGCACATCGAAAGACGCGGAGTGGAAGTGTTCCCAATCACTATCAGTGAACATATTGAGCTTCTGAAGAAGTGCGGCTTCCGCTCGGTAAACGTCTTATGGACGTCCTACTTACAGGCCGGATTCTGGGCGATAAAGTAATGAGGAAAGTTCAAGTTTTATGAAAGTACTGATCGTTCCGATGGCGGCTATGGCCGAGACTTCAGGTCCGTCCGGCAGATGCAGGGTCCTGGCGGCAGGATTCAGGGATGCCGATATAGAGACTGCTACATGCATGGCTGAAGATGTGAATTACAGGACAGTGGAAGGTGTTTACAATTACTATCTGGATGTTCCTATGCCTCTGGGACTTCCTGAATTAATTGCAACACGAACATTCCCGATAGCGCAAAAACTCGGGATCACATCTCGAAAGACGGTAAACAGCTTCGATGAAGTCCTTTGGCTTACGGGAAATCTCGATTACGGGTACCTCAAAGCAAGTGTTGATTCAGTTCGCAGCGCGATCCGTAAGTTTAAGCCTGATGTTGTTTATTCTGAGTTCAATATCTCGGCGATAATAGCAGCTGGGATCGAACAGGTACCTCTCGCTGTTACGGTGAGCTATCCTACGCAGCATGAATATGCGCATAGATCTGATCTTGCGAAAGGTCTTAACAGGCTTCTTTCTGAATTGGGACTGCAGGAAGTTGATTCGGCGCTACAGCTTTTCGATCGGGCCGATAAGAAGTTCTGCCCGAGTATCCCTGAGCTCGAACCGATAAAGAAATCTGATGTGTACTTCTGCGGAACATTGAAATCGATGCGTTCTGCAGAAGAGACTAAGGTGCGGGATAAGATAGTTGTGTATATGGGAA
Organism: Ruminococcaceae bacterium KH2T8; assembly: GCA_900111435.1. Classification (NCBI taxonomy): domain Bacteria; kingdom Bacillati; phylum Bacillota; class Clostridia; order Eubacteriales; family Oscillospiraceae; species Ruminococcaceae bacterium KH2T8. The sequence goes on along the minus strand of FOIY01000001.1, from coordinate 299,642 downwards.
ACGGTACAGTCTCTCCGACTAGGATGCTGAAGATCGTTCAGGAGTCGTTTAAGGGAGGCAAGTACGATGTTTACCTTGCATCGGCATCTTTAAAAGAGACGGATTACGGCAATATCCATGTTGCCAAGCGATGGGATTTTGATGAGCTTTTGGACGAAGCGGTAATGTTTATAAATCACGGCGGACAGAACAGTATCGTTGACGGACTGATACACGGAGTCCCGCAGATAATGATCCCCGGAAAAGTATTTGAGAGAAGATATAACGCCCGAAGTGTTGTCGATAACGGAGCAGGAGTCGAGGTCTCAATTAACGATCTATGCTCATCGAAGATCAAAGAGGTTGCAGATCAGCTGATCGAATCGCCTGATGTAGCTGAGAAAGCAGCGATCCTCGGAGGAAAACTAATGTCCGCCGGCGGGGTGGGGAAGATTGTTGAGGGGATTTCAGAGATAGGTCTGAAAACAGTCTAGCCTTTGGTATTGTTTTCAGAATTGAACTGCTCGATGAATGATTCAAGAAAATTATGTCGTGGAGCAGCCATCTCACGGGCTTTCGATGTGTTTAGTCCGTTGCTCAGCAGTAACAGCTTTTCGTGAAAATGATCGATGCTGCTTTCTAATGATCTGCCGTGCTTGCCGCCATATGCGAATGTTCTGGCGATCCCGATAGCTCCCATAGCATCAAGTCTGTCGGCATCCTGAACGATCATGCCTTCGAGTGAATCAGGTTTTTGTCCTTTGTTCTTACTGAAAGAGACAGAATTGATTATCCTTACGATAAACTCAATTTCCTCATTATCAACGCCGTTCGACTTAAGAAAAGAAACCGCATTTGAATTCTCTTCGGTATCGAAGAGCTTGTGATCATCCGCATCGTGCAGGAGAGCAGCGAGCGCTACCACTTCGATGTTGCAATCAGGTTCAGCCTCGGCGATAGTCATCGCATTCGAATACACCCTCAGGCTGTGATCAAAATCGTGTCCGTCAGAGTTACCTGCGAACAGCTCTTTAATGTAATCTTTGGCATTTCGGATCAATAGTTCATTCATAAGGAGCCTCCTTGTAGATTGTAGCATTCATGGGAGGAAATATCGTTATGTTATAATCCGAATGTCAGTGCGGAGAAGAGTCAGTGTGGAGGAAATGCTATGAGTAAGGGTTCTTATTTCGGGATTCAGGCACTGTGGTCTTTCGTGCTGTCCGTTGCGATCTGGTATTTCACATTAAAGGATCTTCAGATAGGTCCTTATGGAGCCGACATCGATGATTCGCGCCTGGTCATATTTGCAGCCGGATCGATAGTTTATCTTGTGCTCACGATCGTCTATATCGTTATCGGCTGCAGGAAGGTTAGGGGCTGGAGCGGTTGGATGATAGTTGTATCTCTTCTGATCAGCGTAGCAATAGGATTTCTCGGTTCATTCGGTGCCATATACGGTTCTGAATGGATCCGCAAGTTATCGATAAGAGAGTGACAAAAGAGAGAAACAGATAATGAATAATGAAGCAGGGAATAAGTTTATAAATGATAATTCTGTATCCAAGCAAGAATTCATGGCTCAGTTTGAAGATGAGTCAATGGAGATTGTCGTGCGGATCAGAGATATCTGGAAAAAAGGCCGCAAGCCGTTCCCGAAATTCGGCAGGGAGTCGCTCGCGAGTGCGGATTACAATATGCCGTGGCTTGCCGATCAGGAACTTCGGAACGGACCGTACGGAAAGCTCTTCTGGTTTTGTAAGAAGAGTCTGTTCGGATATCCTTATAAGCCGGAATTTAATGATCACAGAATATGTCTATACCGCCTGCGTGTAAGAAAGGCGCGCTTTTTGGATAAGCCGAGAGCCGAACACTATTTTCTTGAGGAGATACTCGAGGAGAATGTTGACCTGATAAAGGATGATGAAGTGTATAAGAATGCACTTGGCCGATACTTTGCTGATACTGATGAAAAAATATCCGAAATGACGGTTCTGATCAATCATGATTTTGATATCAGCAAACGTGAATTCCTTCACCCTTATTCTGTTAATAACTTCATAGCGGGGTTCAAGGCTGTCCGCTTTGCAGATTCCGGCAAGGCCCGGATGATCGACGGGCAACTGGAGATACCCTTTGATGCAAGGGATTTCATCAGCAACAGGAACCTGAAGATAAGTGCCGGAAGTATCATAAAGATAACTGCAAGGAAGCGTACTGCACCCGAGAAGGAGAATTTCTTTGTTCTTGACCAGCTGCTCGAAACGGGTGTAAAGGACAATGAATTAAGGGGACTGGGTAAAGAGGCGAACACGCCGGGAACATGGCATATTGACGGAATTGAAGATGATTTTGATGTAAATGACGGCGAGGCAGTCGGCTGGGTTACTTTTGATAATGGTAACGACGTGCAGGTGACTTTAGAGTGTGATGACGATAATCTGAGGTCAGCTGCTTCGGCTACTCCTCATCTTATGAAGATCCTCGAGGACCAGGCGGCATTTGAAGCAAAAGTATTTGAAGCAGTGTTTGAGGATCTCGGTAATAAGGATGGAACGATCAACACCCGGGAGGGCGAAAATATGAGTTCTGTGACTATTTCGAAAGAGGAATTTATTAAAAGGCTTCGCATTTCGGACCTGTGGATCAATCCCGACGGATCAGGTGCGGTAAGGGTCAATCTCAACAGTATGTTTACTGATCACGCCTGTAATGTGGCTATATATGCTGACGGAACATGTGAATCACAGGGATTGATAGGATGAGATAAGAATAAGCATTTATTGGAGGATCTATAGTGAGCAATTTCAATATCAATGAAATGCTGGAGATGCAGAAAGCACTTCAGGAAAAGTATAAGAATATATGGAAGCCGATCGGCCCCGACCGTGGACAGGATCAGTTGCTTTGGATGGTCGGTGAGATCGGCGAGGTGATCGACATCGTAAAAAAGAACGGCGGTGAGAAAGCATGTCAGGATCCCGAGCTGCGCGAACATCTCATAGAAGAAATGGCAGATGTTCTTATGTACTACAACGATATCCTCCTGTGCTACGGGATAACGGAAGAAGAGCTGAAAACAGCTTACGTCAATAAGTACGAGAAGAACATGAACCGTTGGTGAACGCATTTGCTTTATGAGTTGTTACGATGATTTGATCAAAAGAGCCCAATGCTATGTTGTTTTTCCTAAAGGCTGCTAATAATGTGATATTATACTGTTGAAGAAGAAAAGGTCAGTCAGGAGCTTTGATGGATAAAGAACGCTACTTCATTCCGGTTTTGCAGGATCAGCGAATTCACAAGATCAATTCTGGATTGTATAACTATTGGCAAATAGAGTTTGCGTATAACTCTTGTCGTATGGAAGGTAGCAGGCTCAGCAAGGAACAGACTCGAACTCTTTTTGAGACAAAGACAATAGGCGGAGAATATGTTCCTGCCGATGATGTTACAGAGACAACTAATCATTTCAGGTGCTTTGATCATGTGATCGATACGTATAAGGAGCCTTTGTCCGAAGACTATATCAAGGATCTTCATCGCATTCTTAAGACGAATACCTTCAGCAGCATGTCTGATGAGGCTGTTGTCGGTGATTACAAGAAGTATGACAATATGGTAGGAGAGATCCTGACTACTAAGGCTGAAGATGTGCATAAGGATATTGCTTTATTACTCAAGCAATATCAAAATCTCGAACAAGTTGATCTTAAAGAAATAGTCTCTTTTCATGCTGCATTTGAGAAGATCCATCCGTTCTATGACGGAAACGGCAGGGTCGGCAGACTGATCATGTTCAAGGAGTGCATCAGAAACGGTATAGTTCCTTTTATCGTTAATGATAAGGATAAGCGTTTTTATGCCTTAGGCTTATCAGAATGGCAACTTTCCGATAAGAAGGATCGTCTGATCGATGTTTGTTCGCTGATGCAGGATGATATGATCGCTGTATTTGATCATTTCGGGATAAAGCATGATGAGGATCGTTTTGAACCGGAATCTTGAAGTTTTACTGCGAATATCGAAACATAAGGTTGTCGCGGGTGGGATGAGAAAGAAAGTTGCCTCTTTGTTATGTTTGGCCTTGTTGCTGCCTTTTGTAGGTTGCAGTGACACTAAAGGTAAGATCAGTGAGATAGATCGTTCTCCGTCCGGAAGATATCAGATCGATGAGGTTAACTGGAGCGGTGGTGCTACTGCGGGTGAGTCATATCTTGTCATCGAAACATCTGATGGTAATGCTTTCGCGGGAGAAGGGGGTACAGAGCCTGATTCAGGATTGATGATCAAAGAAACTCGTTTTTCGTACAACACTGACTATAAGGTTTCGTGGGTATCAGAGAGTTCTTTTGTCGCAGAGTGGGCTAGTCCGCAATCTGATAACTTCAATATTGCACGTGTTGATCTGACGGATGACGGATATACGATTTTCTGCGGTTCCGTACAACTTGTTCGTGAAGAATCGTATCTTAGCGGTTTTGAGGTCGTAGATGATGAGGTATATTTCACTTGTAATCTGAGAATAACGAATGAATCCTCTGAGGATGTTAGATTCACCTTGGATGCCAGAGCAGCAAATGAAGATGTCGGTCAGCTGTTGGCTGATGGTGATCTTGTGACAATAAATGATGATGGACAACCTATGGTATTTGAGATCGCAGCTGACAGCAGTGATATGTTTACGGTGGTCTTTAGAGGCAGTAAGGGACCGTCAGATACGAAAGCAGATCGGGAATTACCACCATGGATCTATCTGTACTATTATGAGATATAATAGCCGTATGGATAATAAGGTTTTACGTAAATTTGCAGGTTGTTTGACCTCTATTTTATTGTTAGCGGCATTTATACTCAACTGTGCGTCGTGTACTCTATTTAGCAGAAGTGCTGACGATTTGTACGGTCTGTGGGAGAGCACTAAAGCAAATAATCGCTACTTGATGTACATAAGCGAAGATTATTTGGATATCTTTATTTACGATGGTGATTCAGAAGATTGGCTTATGAATACATGGTCAGGCACTTTTACCCCGCCTTCTGATGGTTTCAGATCTTATTCCTGGGTATCACAAATTGACTTGGATCGATCAGCTAGCGGATATTCACATTATTATGAAGCTGCATCCGCTGAGTTTGAGTATAAGCACAATAAGATCTATATGGTCAACATGCTGGGGTCGATCGAATTCGAAAAGAGCAATCCTGATGAGCATCCCGGTTGTATGGCGATGGTTGAGAATAATGAGCATTGTCTTAATGCTATTACGACGGCTCAGCCTTTGGAGTATGGAAATGTCCATTGTTTTGCTTTTGAAGATGATGAATATATCTGCTGCGTCGAGATAACTAATCCTAATTCATTTGGAGTAAGGCCGAGGCTCAGATTCAGTGACGAAGATACACGTGCTATAACTGCAACCTCATATATTCCGGCGGGTACAACATCTTATTACGTAGGAAGTGTGAAATCTCCCTCCGAATCGTCAGTAACTGATTGTGAGATCGATTACAATATTTACACGTCGGAATTTGATCTCAGATATCCGCAACTCGAAATTGTCGATTCGACTGTTATTGCGGATGATACCACCGGTTTGGTAAGCGAAGTCATCGTAAATGTTGAAGCTGATTGGATCCCGGAGCCGCGGTTTGGATTTGGCGAGGATAACTATGATGGTTTTAATGTGTATGTGGTTTTCTTTAGCGGTGATGAAGTAGTCGGAGCAGGAGTCAGACCTACCGATTACGGAGCTATAGGTGAACCCATAAGCATTCTGTCAATATCTGATGTGTCTGATTATGATCATTATGAAGTGTATTTTGGCAGGACCTCTAAAAGACAGTAACAGGACCGGATAAGCTATATCATTTATTTGGAGAAGAAATCATGTTATTCGGAAAACTATTCGGTAAAGGTTCAAAGAAGAACGATAAGAGTAAGGATGACTCATTAGCTAAAAAGGAAGAGAAAATCACTATCAAGACGCCTTTTACGACGTTCTATTACATCAATAATCCGCCTCACGAGATCGGTTACGAAGCGGAACTGGAATGGTATGAAAGGCCCCAAGAAGGCCCGGAACGCTTTAGATATAACCCTGTCGGCTGTTACATCGACTGTGATACTCCCGATACGACAGAGGCTTCTCTTTGTCTGGAGCGTTTGACTAGACTCTTTGAAGACAGAAAATGGACTGACGGTAAGGTAAAGCTTGATGTGGCCGAAAAACTTAAGGGCGAAGACGGTTTGATCAAAGACTACAACGGCAACCCGGTCTCTAAGGATGAGCTGATGGATAACCTGAAGATAAGATTTATAACCGTGTACAGAGACGGGTCGATAGCATATTCTCTGGATCATCACTGTACATTGGATACAGAAAGTGACGTTCATATAGTTTATGCTGTTAATGGTGATATCTCGATCAAGAGTGACAGCGAGTTCTACGGATTCAACTGATCTGAAAAGTCACCGGATCGGTCACCGGAAGGCGGTCGCAGTGACCATTTTGGTGAAAAACAGGCAGTATTCGCAGATTTGGTCACTGGGAAGCTCTCTCAGTGACCATTTTGGTGACTGTTTCAGCGTTTTTCGCAAATAGCGTCACCTATCTGAAAATAGGTGACGGATTCTGCAAATCTTGATCCGCGCTGCACGCCCGCGAACAAAAAGTCGTAGAAAGTGTCGTTTTTTGAAATGAAAAACGACACTTTGATAGACTTTCGGGGCAAAAGTCGTAAGAAACGTCGTTTTTTGAAATAAGAAACGACACTTCAATAGACTTTTGAGACCGCGCCGTCGCCTCGGGCCACGCCCGCGCTGCTCGAAAGCCGCGTCTCGGGCCGCGAAGTCGGCGGGAACACGCGCCGCCCCCACACCCAACCCTCAAACTCCTGCCGCGCCTGCCTTTCTGAAACTTCCCCCTAAATGTGGTAAAATAGCACACGGAAATAAAAACAAGTGCTAAAGGACGGTAGTATATATGTCTTTAAGGAATGTAGTTATAGAGGGAGATCCCATTCTCCGTAAGAAGTCCAGACCCATCGAGGAGATCACTCCCAGGATCTTAAAGCTCCTGGACGATATGGCAGATACCATGTATTACGAGAACAGAGGTATCGGTATCGCTGCTCCCCAGGTCGGAGTATTGAGAAGGGCTTTCGTAGTAGATGTAGGGGATGAGCACGGCAAGATCGAGTTCATCAATCCCGAGATCACTTATAGAGAAGGTTCCCAGATCTTCTGTGAGGGCTGTCTTTCCGTTCCGGGAAAGAGCGCTGACGTTGAGCGCCCCGAGAAGATCAAGGTCAAGGCACTTGACCGTGATGGCAAGGAGTTCGAGCTCGAAGCAGACGGACTTCTCGCAGTATGCATCTGTCATGAGTACGACCATCTCGAGGGTATCCTCTTTGTAGATAAGGCTATCGACGGTAAGATCAATACCGTAGAAGAGGGCGCAGACGAAGATGAAGAATAATGAATTGAAGATAGTATTTATGGGCACTCCTTCGTTCTCGAAGAAGTGCCTTGCGCGTCTTATCGCAGAAGAATATAACGTTGTCCTTTGCGTATGCCAGCCCGATAAGCCCGTAGGACGAAAGCATATCCTTACGGCTCCCGAGACGAAGGTATTCGCGCTTGAGAACGGCATCGAGGTATTCCAGCCGACTTCCATGAAGTCAGAGGAATCTTTCGACAAGATCAAGGCACTCGAGCCTGATCTCATCGTTACTGCAGCATATGGTAAGATCCTTCCCCAGAGCGTACTCGATATCCCGAAGTTCGGATGCCTTAACGTGCATGCGTCGCTTCTTCCCAAGTACAGGGGAGCCGCTCCCGTGCAGTATTCGATCTTAAACGGTGATGACGTTACGGGCGTTACGATCATGAAGATGGACGCGGGAATGGATACGGGTGACATGATCACTACCGTAGAAGTTCCGATCGATCCCAATATAGATACGGACGGACTCATGGATCAGCTCGCAGATGCGGGCAGTGAGCTCCTCATAAAGACGATCCCCGACTGGGTAGAGGGAAAGCTTCAGACTATCCCTCAGGACGAGGATAAGGTCACATTATCTCCGCCGATCACGCCCGATATGGGTAAGTTTTCATGGAATCAGACAACGAGACAGATCCACGACAAGGTCAGGGCTCTTCGTGCATGGCCGGGCGCTCAGACGATGTTCGACGGCAAGAAGATGAAGATCTATGTATCTGCTATCGCTACTGAGGAAGAGGCTGCAGCGCTCGATGCTTCAGTTCCTGCAGGTACTGTCGTAAAGGCACATAAGGCCGATCTAATCGTAAGGACAGGCGACGGATTCCTTAAGATCCTGGAGCTTCAGGCTGAAGGCGGCAAGAGACTTAAGTCATGTGACTGTGCCCATAACTACAAGATCGGAATGAGATTCGGAGAATAAATGGCAGCAGACCGCGGACGTGAACTGTGCTATGAGATGCTCCTTAAGAATGCGGAGCAGAAGACCTTCTCGAACCTGATGCTCGGGTCTGAGGATGTCACGGACTTCGTGCGCGCAGCCGTTTACGGCACTATCACTTATCTTATCGCGATCGATCACGTGATAAAGCACGCGTCAGGCAAAGATGTCAGCGTGATGGATCCCCAGACCGCGACTATCGTAAGGTTCGGTACATGGCAGCTCTTATTCTCGGACAAGGTTCCCGCATATGCGGCTATCTCATCGTCCGTCGACTTGGCTAAGAAATACTGCCCGAGGTCTTCGGGCTTTGTAAATGCGGTGCTCCGCAAGGTGGACGCACTTCCCAAGGAACAGAAGGATATCTCGTCTTATAAGCCAAATATCGCCTGTGCGCTAAAGCCCGAGGTATTCGGTATCTTTAAGCGTGACTACGGTAAGGACAGGGCTCTGTCGATCGGTAAGGCGCTCCTTAAGGTCTGTGATACGACAATCAGGATAAATCCCTTAAAGATCTCAAAGGACAGCATTATGGTCGAGCTCGAAAGGGAGGGCTTCACGGTCCACGAAGGACACTTTATCCCCGAAGCATTGAGCATTATCCCTCAGGACGGCGCTCGTATAGATAAGTGCAAGGCCTATGATGAAGGCGATTTCTTTGTTCAGGGTGAAGGTGCCATGCTCGCGTCGATCGTCGCTGATCCCAAGAAGGGCGATAAGATCTTAGATGTCTGCAGTGCCCCCGGAGGAAAGAGCACACATATGGCTCAGATGGTCTCGGATGAGTGCGAGATCACATCCCTTGATATTAACGAGAGCAGGCTCGAGCTCATAAGAGAGAATGCTGCAAGGCTCGGCATCACTTCGATAACTGCTCAAAGGGCGGACAGTACGAACCTTAAAGCGGCGCTCGGAACAGGCAAAGAGTACGATATCGTCCTTGCTGATGTGCCGTGCAGCGGCCTGGGTCTCATGTCAGGAAAGCCCGATATAAGGCACACGATCTCCTTTGAAAGGATAAAGGAACTCCTGCCTAAGCAGGCTCAGATCCTGAAGAATGCGGCCGCTTTCGTAAAGAAGGGCGGTACGCTCATATACAGCACATGTACGCTGAACAGGGAAGAGAACGAGAATCAGGTTGCGTCCTTCCTCGCTGATAATCCCGATTTTTATGCAGATGACATAACGCGATTTTTGCCCGACAGGCTTATAATCGATGAGAAAAGAAAAGAAGACGCCGAGGCCGGCATGATCACGCTCCTTCCGGATACTGATCTTTGCGAAGGCTTCTTTATAGCAAGGCTCAAGAGGAGATAAATAAGTGGAAGATCGAAAGTTCTGTCTTGATCTTACGAGAAATGACGTAGAAGAGTGGTGCCGCGACAAGGGCTACCCCAAGTTCCGTGCGGGTCAGATCGACAAGTGGCTCAGTGCCGGCGTCATAAAGACGGACGAGATGACCAATATTCCGAAGAACATTAGAGACGAGCTCGAGAAGGACTTCAGCTGCGGCTCTATGAACATAATCCACGAATTCGTATCGCAGATAGACGGTACGGTCAAGCTCGTATATGCCTTGAAGGACGGCAACATCATTGAGAGCGTCGTCATGCGCTATAAGACAGGCCTTTCGATCTGTATATCTTCTCAGGCGGGCTGCAAGATGGGCTGTACTTTCTGCGCTTCCGCACATGCGGGATTCGGCAGGTCGCTTACATCGGGCGAGATGCTCGGTCAGGTTCTTCTGTCGCAAAAGCATATGAACGAGAAGATCAGGAGCGTCGTCGTCATGGGTATCGGCGAGCCCTTCGATAATTACGATAACCTCATCGGCTTTATAAACCGTATAACGGATCCCGAGGGCCCGGGGCTCGGTGCAAGGCACATAACGGTCTCTACCTGCGGCCTTATCCCGAGGATAAAGGAATTTACGGCATTAAAGTCCCAGGTCAACCTCGCGATATCGCTTCATGCGCCTAATGACGAGCTTCGAAAGGAACTGATGCCCGTTCCCGCTCACTATGCCCTGAAGGACCTGATGGATGCCTGCAGGGAATATACGAAGGTCACGGGCAGGAGGATCACCTTTGAGTATTCGCTCTTTGATGAGGTCAACGACACCATAGCCTGCGCGGACCAGCTTCAGAGGCTGCTTCGCGGCATGAACTGCCACGTTAACTTGATCGCCGCCAACGAATTTGACGGCAGCCCTTACAAAAGGTGCAGGAAGAAGAGGATTGAGGTCTTCAGGAATGCCCTGGAGCAGCGCGGTATCAACGCTACTCTGCGAAGGGAAATGGGAAGTGATATAATGGCTGCATGCGGACAGTTGCGCCGCGGGATTGAACAAGGAGAAAAGGGATAATGCGATCTGCGGGAAGGTCTGAGACCGGCAAGGTAAGGGCCAACAACGAAGATAATTACCAGATCTTTAATGTCGGCAGTGCCTGCATCATGGTACTGGCTGACGGAATAGGCGGCATGAGCGGCGGCGAGATCGCGAGCCGTATAGCTGTTGAGACCATTTCCGACAAGATAAACGGCGAAGCATCTTTCGATTCCTTAAGCGACGATGAGATCAAGGCTCTTCTCGAAAATGCATATCGCGAAGCTAACGTAGCTATCCTTAAGAAGGCGCTGAGCGATCCCGAGCTCATGGGTATGGGCACGACACTTACTGTCGCAGTCATAAGGGAGCGCAAGGTACTTATAGCTCATATGGGAGACTGCAGGGCGTATCTCATTCACGGTTCTGCCATGACTCAGCTTACGGCCGATCATACATATGCAGCTGAGCTACTAAGGCGCCAATCCATTACGAAAGAGGAGTTCGAGACACATCCCGAACGTCATACACTTGTAAAGTCGCTGGGAGAAAATGCATTTCTTATACCGGACCTTTACGTATATAATATAATATACGGCGATATGCTCTTGCTCTGTACGGACGGACTTTGTTCTTTCGTGAGCGACGAGCATATCAAGGCATGTCTGAAACAGAGAAACGATCTGGAAGGCTGCCTTGACAGTCTCTTCGAGAGTGCGTACGAAGCCGGAAGCGACGATAATATCACGGTCCTGCTCACACATGTGAAGCCCGGACCAACTGAATGATAAAGGAGCATAGCTTATATGAGTGTACAAGGCCCTGAGGGCATGATCTTTGCAGGTAAGTATAAGATCAACAAGCTTATAGGCAGAGGCGGAATGGCAAATGTTTATCTCGGAACCGATATGGGATCCGGGATCAAGGTAGCCATAAAGATACTGAAGCCGGAGTTCTCGGCTGACGAGGAGTTCATCAGGAGATTCGATACGGAGGCAAAGGCCGTATCTTCACTTAATCACGCCAATATCGTTAAGGTCTTCGGCGTAGGTCACGAAGGTAACTTCAGATATATCGTTCAGGAGTATGTAGACGGTATCACGGTCAAGGAACTTATCAATCAGAACGGTCATCTCGACTGGAAGGTAGCAGTTCCGATCGTTATCCAGGTAGGCATGGCTCTTGAATATGCTCATAAGAACGGTATCGTTCACAGGGATATAAAGCCCCAGAACATACTTATTTCCAGAGACAGGATCGCCAAGATCACTGACTTCGGTATCGCCAGGGCATCTACCGGTAATACGATCACGATGACATCAGGCGGTGCCATGGGTTCCGTTCACTATTTCTCACCCGAGCAGGCAAGAGGCGGCAATGTCGGCCCTGCTTCCGATATCTATTCCGTAGGTATCATGCTCTTTGAGATGGTAACGGGAAGGGTCCCTTTCGATGGCGACTCCAATGTAGCTATCGCTGTAAAGCATCTTCAGGAAAAGCCCCCGTTGGCTTCTTCCTTTGTCCCCGATATCCCCAAGGGTCTTGATTCGATCATCTTAAAGTGTATCCAGAAGACTCCCGATAAGAGATATTCTTCCATGCGCCAGATGGTCACTGAGCTCGATGCTCTCATGGTCGACCCCAACGGCGTATACGGTGTAGTTAATAACGAGATCACACCCGAGCCCGAAGAGCCTCAGGATATCTCGTTCAGACAGGATCCCAATTACGAGAAGATCGGTGATCTCGAAAAGTCCGCTGAGGCCAGGAGAAGATCGAGATTCAGGGATAATATCATACTCGTACTCATAATCGTCTGTATCGTGGGCGTACTGGTTGGTCTCGGTACGCTGGTAGTCACGTCTATAAAGGGCGCTACCTCGATACAGAAGAATCAGGACTATACGGTCAAGAACTATGTTGGACTTACCGCGGCTGAGGTTCAGGAGGAACTCGAGGCTAACGGCATCGCTTATGAGTTCGTTAACCAGGAGACTGATGAGATGGATCCCGGTATCATCATGGCTCAGAGCATCGAGGAAGGTAAGGTCATCAAGTCCGGATCAAGCGTTACCAAGATAATACTTACGGTATCTGTTGCGCCTGATTCGCTCACGCTTCCCGATTATGCGGGTGTTGCTTATAGTGACGTATATTCGACTCTTCGTGCGGCAGGTTTCAGTATCACTTTGTACGATGAAGTCAGTGAAGACGTTGAGCCCGGTATCGTTATCAGGACCGAGCCCCCTGCAGGAACAACGGTAGTTCCCGGTTCGAGCATCGTTATCGTATATGCCAAGGAGCCCACAAATGCTACCGTTCCCGATCTTTCCGGAATGACGCTCGAGGAGGCACGTGAAGAGATGGATGAAGCAGATCTCGTTATCGATCCTATCGAAGGCGCATCTGAAGTAACATCACTTCCCGAGAGCCAGCAGTATGTAATCGTAACAGATCCTCCGGCAGGTGTATCACTTCCCAAAAGATCTTCCGTAAAGGTATATGTAGGTACATGGGAAGACGTACAGCGCGGCGGAACTCCTACACCTACACCCGCTATGGTAAATATCGATCCTGCAGTCAACGGAAGCGGTTCTGTCGACGGCGGCGGAGATTATGCTCCCGGTGAGCAGGTAACACTTACCGCTCATGCTAACGAAGGCTGGACATTCCAGCACTGGCTCAATCCTAACGGAGATATCGTAGCTTATACGGATACATTCCAGTTCACGGTACCCGAACCCGATGATGATGACGAAGAGTCCGTAACGCTTACTTATACAGCCGTATTCTCACAGGATCCTACACCGACTCCCGTGCCTACGGATACGCCTACACCTACACCCGTACCGCCTCCTACGGATACGGAACCTACTCAGCCCACGCAGCCTCCCCAGCCTACTGACTGGCAGCAACAGCCTACCGATTGGGGACAGCAAGGCGGCGATCCCGGATGGGGCGGGTACTGATGCAGGATATCAGTGAAGGAATAATCACAAAAGGTGTCGGAGGCACTTACACAGTAAGAGTCTCGGCGGGCGATGTCAGACTTTGCCAGATAAGAGGCGGAATAAGGCGTAAAGGCCTTACTCCCGCTGTCGGCGACAAGGTTACTATCGCTCCTTCGGGTGACCCCGATATCCCTTATGTATTAGAGAAGATCCACCCTCGAAAGAATTCGCTCGTCAGACCTCCTCTGGCCAATATCGATACGCTCATACTGGTATTCGCGGCCAAGGATCCCGAACCTGACCTGAAACTTCTCGATAAGATGCTCATAATATGCTCTACGATGGATATCATGCCCGTTATCGTATTCTCCAAAGAGGATATGGATAAGGAGACTGCAAATGATCTTTGTAAGGTGTATAATGCAGCAGGCTTTAAGACATTCGTATCTAATCTCGAGTCCCCCGTGACCGAAGAAGAGATAAGAGCTATAACCGGCACAGGCCTTACGGGTCTTGCGGGTCCTTCCGGAGTCGGAAAGAGTACCCTTTGTAATCACTTCCTCGGAGAAGAGATGATGAAGACCGGCGATATCAGCGACAGGCTCGGAAGAGGTAAGCATACCACGAGACATGTCGAGCTCTTCGAGTTCGGAGACGGATTTATTACCGATACTCCGGGCTTTACGTCACTTGATCTTTTTGAGCTCGGAATAGACTACAAGAGCGTAGTCGGCGGTTATCCCGAGATCAAGGCCCTTTCGTGTGGCTGCAGGTTTGACGACTGCAGGCATATCGCGGAACGTGACTGCGCGGTAAGAGAAGAGGTCGGTAAGACCATAGACGAGGGAAGATACGCCAGATACAGTGAATTCTGTGAATTCCTGTACAGCCAGAGAAATAACTACACCGGAGGTGTTCGCAGATGAACAATAAACTCAAGATCGCTCCGTCCATACTTTCTGCAGATTTTGCAAACCTGGGCAGAGATCTTGCCGCTATCGAGAATGATTGCGAGGCGGTACATATCGATATAATGGACGGCCACTATGTGCCTAACCTTTCCATGGGTATCCCCGTAGTAAAGTCCATTAGAAAGGTCTCAAACCTTGTATTCGATACTCATCTGATGATCACAAACCCCGAGGATTTCATAGTTCCTTTCGCTGAGGCGGGATCTGACATGATCACATTCCACATCGAGTGCACAAAGGACGCGAAGGCTTTGATCGCCGACATCAGAAAGCTCGGAAAGAAAGCAGGCGTTGCAATCCATCCCGATACTCCCATCGAAGTATTAAAGCCTTATTGCGACAAGGATGCAGCCGATCTGATCCTTATCATGTGCGTTAACCCCGGATTCGGCGAGCAGAGCTTTATGCCTTCCGCATTGGACAGGATAAGCGCTGTAAGAAAGATGCTCGACGAAGCAGGCTCCGAGGCGCTCCTTGCGATCGACGGAGGTATCAGGCCTTCCAATATCGCGGATGCCGCAAAGGCAGGTGCAAGACATATCGTAGCGGGAAGCGCCGTATTTAAGAGCGAAGATCCCGGTGCCACGGTAAGAGAGCTCACAAAGCTCGGTAATGACTGCATCTCATGACGACTGTAGTTATTACCGGAGGTCCCGATATCGATCTTGAGACGATAGCATCCGTATGTGAGGGTGCCGACAGGGTCATCTGCGCCGACAGCGGTGCTCAGAATGCTCTTCTTGCAGGTATCAGAATCGATAAGGTAGTAGGAGATCTTGATTCCTTATCGGACGAAGCAAAGGCAGTCCTTAAGGAAAAGAATATAACAGTAGACCTTTATCCCGTCGAAAAGGATATGACCGATACGGAGATCGCCATCAGGGAGATCCCCGAGGACCATGAGATAAGGCTCATAAGTTCGCTCTCCGGAAGACAGGATCATCTTATGACCAATATCCTTCTTGCGGTAAAGCTTCGAGGCGAGGGCAGGGATATCTCGGTCACCGACGGTATCACCGACATGATCCCCATGAGCGGCGAGGACAGTATCTTTGTTGACGGGATAAGATACCCGGAAGGCCTTACGGTATCTCTCGTGCCTTTGGACTTCACATCTCCAGTAAAGGGCGTTACTACCAAAGGACTTTATTATGAGCTCAATGGTCAGGACCTTCATGCAGGATCTTCTTTCTCGATAAGTAATAAGCTCAAAGACGGTGAAACCTCATTTGGTATCTCGATAAAAAGCGGCAATATGGCTGTTATCATTACGCCCACGCGCTAAACGTGCTTCAAAACGGCACCGAAAAACGGGACTTATTTGCCGTTGCAAAGGCCCGATCCGAAAACTAATATATACTCGTGTACATGAACAGACCGTACCGGACACTTCATCCGGTGCGGTCTTTGTTTTGCAGAAAAATATTAGGAGGCACATCAGATGGATTACGAAAGCTTTAAGCAGAGAGTCAGGGACGAATTCATGGACTATATGGGACCGGGATTCGAACATTATGAGGTCAGGGAGGTACCTTACGAGAAAAGAGGAAAGAAATGCGACGGATTCAGCATAAGTCTTCCGACGGAAGGCAGGAGCATACTTCCGACATTATGTCTTAACGAGATGTATGCGCGCTACGAAGACAGAGGAAACTTTGCCGAAGAGATGATCAACGCGGCGAGGATCATGAAGAACGGTATAAGGTACGGCGCGAAGCTCCTTCCCGAATCCGACTATAAGAAGGCAGGAAACAAGATCGTTTTCCAGCTCATAAATACTGCGGAGAACGAAGCGCTCCTTAAGGATCTACCTCACAGGCAGTTCCTGGACCTTTCGGTCATCTACAGATGGGCTGTCGATTTCTCGGAGGACGGAGTCGCGAGCGTACTCATTAATCATGAAGTTGCTAAAGTCCTTGGCTATGACGAGGAGAAACTCTTTGAGCTCGCCAAGACAAATACTCGAAAGCTGATGCCGCCGGTATTCAGAGATATCCGCGAGCTCATAGGTGACATGCTCGATGAGGAGGATGACAAGGACCTGCTCGAAAACATGCACCCCGACCGCCGCATGTATGTCGTGACCAATAAGTTCAATTTCGGAGGCGCCGGGATGCTCCTTTACGAAAGTGTCCTGAACGATATCTCATCGGAGCTCGGATCTGATCTGTATATCCTTCCGGCATCCGTGAACGAACTTATCGTCCTGACGGTATCAGCCGACAAGGATCCCGATTCACTGGCAGCGATCGTCGGCGAGATCAATCAGTTCGATGTCGAGGAAAGCGACAGATTATCAAATAACGTCTATTACTACAGCTCATCTACGAGAAAGGTCTATATCACATCGGGTGAGCTTCGTACGGCAGGCTAATGAGGAGGAATAAATATATGAAGACAGGTAAGATCAGGAAGGTGATTTGTTCTTTGCTCGCGGCGTCAGTATTGACTGCAACAATGTCCGTGACTACTTTCGCGGACGGCTACGGTGAGCATGGGATCGGAGTCATATTCGCGTACGGAGGTGACCATGACGATATAACATTTCAGGGAGGATGGCATAAGCCTGCATCAGGTAACAGGTTCGCGGTATTTTATACGACCGATGACAGGCAGGTGCTCTATTGCCTTGAGCCCGGTAACCACAGGGATGACGATTCGACTGCCTCAAGACAGGATCCCGACTATATCAGGAATAATCTGAGCAACAGATGCTTGAGCGGTGCGGAGATCGAGAACTTCATTAGCCTTATCATGACATACGGCTATAACGGCTCGGTCGACGGCGGACAGGAAGTCATCGATATGGGTGTGTTTAACGAGCCCATAACATCCGCAGGAGGTACCATGACCGTTCAGCTCTACGAAGCATGTCAGATCCTTATATGGGAGACGATGGTAGGCGAGCGAAACTCGAGATTTGAGTACGTAGCACCCGATGAAGGATATTCACCCGTAAGATCGATCCATACGACTTCAGGTGATTCGGGAGATGCTTTCGACGAGTATTACGACCACATCGTATCTTACGTTAAGACTCATTACGATACACCGTCATTTACGGTGAGATCCTTGAGCTCCGCTTACAGTATGGAGGCAGTTAAGCCCGGTGATGACGATGTCATAAGGTTCACGGACGAGAGCGACGGAACATATATGAGCAACTGGGACTTCGATGTCATCGACAGGGACGGTAATGTGATCTCGGGAGCCGATGTCAGCAAGGACGGTGAGGATATCGAAGTAACTATCCCCGAGGACGTAAGCGAAGCATATCTTCGCGCGACTTATAACGTAACTTCAAGAGGTGCGGTAGCGTGGTCTTCGGACGGATACTGGGCAGTCGGAAGCGATACGCAGGATCTTGCTCAATATAACAGCGTAAGCCCTAAAGTGTGCTATGCCAAGCTCGGACGTGATACGGGAAGCATCACGGTCCATAAGTCTTCTGATTACGGCGTGATAGAAGGAGTTGAGTTCGATGTCTACAGGACTTCGGGCGGCACACGTAACCTTATCACGACCATGACTACTGACAGTAATGGAACGGCTTCTGTTGACGGGCTGCTTCTCGGCACATACGAAGTAGAGGAGCACGTGCCTGATCTTACAAGTTGTAACTGGGACGACACGCCTGTAGTTACTTTGAGCGCTTCGAGCCTTGATGCGGATCTTTATGTAACTAATACGGTCGATACCGTGATAAGACTTCATAAGACTGATGCCGTAACGGGTGAAGATATCGGATATACAACTTTCGCCATCTGTAAGGACAGTGATGAGGACGGCTATATCTCAAATAGCGAAAGAGAAGCGCAGGTCGAGGTCAGGGACGATGACGGCGACTCCTATATCGAATTTACGGGATTGGGCATCGGACGATATGTGATCACCGAGACGGAAGCTTACGGCAACTACGAGATCAACGAAGAAGAGATCGTCGTAAATATCGAGGAGCCGGTTATCTACGATGTTACATGTGAAGATGATGCTTTCGGAAGCATTACGGTTACAAAGACGGACAGTGAGGATCAGGACAGGACGCTTTCGGGCGCGGTATTCGCAGTTTACTGTGATAACGACAGCGACGGTCTTTACGACGGCAGTGTCGATACGATTTACGGCGTCATGAGCGAGACGGACGATGCGGGTGTATATACGATCACGGATCTTCCGAGGCAGGACTATCTGGTAAGAGAAGTTTCTTCTCCCGACGGCTATGAGCTCGATACGACATATTATCCCGTAACTGTATCGATCAACGACCTTCACATGACATGTTCCAATAATTCATACGGTACATTCTCGAACAGGAACGGTATCGCGGGAACTAACTTTATAGATGCGGCAACAGGTGACGATGAGACACCGAGCCTCGGAGAAGAGATATATCTTACGGATAATGTGAGCTATCAGGGACTGATCGCAGGCGAAGAGTATTCGCTTCATATGGAACTCATGGATAAGACTACGGGTGAAGCTCTGACAGATGAGAACGGCGATGCCATTACTTCCGATATCGTATTCATTCCTGAAGACAGCGAAGGTGTTACTCAGATTACTGTTTCCGTAGATTCCTACATGCTCGCGGGCAAGGTGACGGTCGCTTATGAGACCATGTATAGAGACGGCAAGATCGTAGGTGTTCACGCCGATATAAATGACGAGGATCAGACCTTGAGATTCCCAGCTATCGGTACGCAGGCAACAGGCGGCAACGGATCGGACAAGACGATCACTTCCGTAGAGGAGACTGTCATTGTAGATCATGTGGCATATCAGAACCTGATCCCCGGCAGGGATTATCGTGTAACGGGAACTTTAATGGTACAGAGCACGGGCGAAGAACTTCAGATCGGCGGCGAAAGCGTTGTCGCCTCTACGGACTTTACTGCAGAGGAAGGAGCAGGCGAGGCGGACGTCAGATTCGTATTCGATGCTCAGGAGCTCGAAGGCGACGTTGTAGTATTTGAAGAAGTCTATGATATGAAGACCGGTGTAAAGATCACGGAGCATAAGGATATCAACTACAAGGGCCAGACGGTCACTTTGATAAAGAAGAACGTTCCTCATATCCCGAGCATCCCTTCCATTCCGGGTGTACCGAGTGTTCCCGAGATAACGGAGACACTTACGAGTACACTTCCTGTTCCTGAGACCGGTGAAGGCATGTCTTTCGTAAGAAATATCGGTATCACCATCCTTGCGACAGGTGCGATAGTCTTCATATCTTTGGGACTTGAAGGCATAAAGGAAAAGAAGAAAAGGTAAAATTGACACGGGGAGATAACTGTATTATCGTGAGACCTGATGATATTTACGATATCGGAGGTTTTACGATGATACAGGATATTTTCCCTCACAGACTCCTTAACAGCTACGTTCCCGACAAGAATCATACGGATGATTCATTGGCTGTCGTATTTGAAGACGGCAAGCTCCTTATAAAGGGCACGAAGGAAGAGGACGGCTCGAGCAGGAAACTGTTCCCGAGATTCAGCGACCTCCCCGCACAGAATAAGATATTAAAGACGACATATCTCTTTACCGTGGATAATGACGATCTTTTCCTGATCGATAACACGGATAAGACATTCATAAAGCCTGAGGGCTATATCTATTCGGGTATCAGGGACATCAGATATACCGAGGATGTGAGCCATAAGGGTAAGTTCGAGGCTTTCACGGCAAAGCAGCTCTTCTCCTGGTACCAGAATAACAGGTTCTGCGGCAGATGCGGAAGCCTTACGGGAAAAAGTCAGACGGAAAGAGCACTGGTATGCCCCGAGTGCGGTAATACTATCTATCCGAGAGTCGTACCTGCAGTTATCGTAGCAGTTCTGGATAAGGCAAATGATAAGATCCTGGTAACTAAGTATAACGGCCGCGTCACGAGCTACTATGCTCTTGTCGCGGGCTTTACCGAGATCGGTGAGACATTGGAGCAGACAGTCGAGCGTGAGGTCATGGAGGAAGTAGGCCTCAAAGTCAAGAATATCACTTACTATAAGTCACAGCCCTGGGGTGTTGCGGATGATATCCTTGCGGGATTCTACTGCGAGGTCGACGGTTCCATCGATATTCACAGGGACGAAGAGGAACTGTCTGTTGCCGAGTGGAAGACAAGGGAAGAAGTCGAGCTCCAGCCTGATGACCTGAGCCTTACGAACGAGATGATGAAGAAGTTCAAAGAGGGTAAGGTCTGAGTTTTACGACTATTAAAATAATTTGTTAATTAATGTCCTGAAACCACATATGAAAGATATCTGGTGATAAAATCTACTTATATCAATCATATGCACGGGTAGTAAGTTCATGGATAACAGGATGATCGCCGGAATTAACGTTAAAGATGACCTTACGGGCCTTTATGTCCTGTCGTGGCTTATGACGAGGACCGGTCCGGACGGCCCTATCAGGCTTGTTCCCGGCATGTCTTTTTATTTCTTCAACGTAATGAACTTTAGGACATTCAACCGCAGGTTCGGATACGAAGCGGGTAATGAATATCTGTGCGCTTTAGCTGATAATCTTACTGCAGTATTTGATACGGGCATCGTGGCTCGCGCGGGAGGCGACCATTTCGCCGTTATCGCGACAGACCTCGATAAAGAGGCTGCGATAAGAAAGCTCGAAGAGTTTAATGCGGCAATGGCTGAGCATGACCGCGGTCTTAAGATCCATATAAAGACAGGTGTCTATATTGCAGACGAAAACGATGACGATATCACCGTGATGCTCGACAGGGCCAAGGTTGCCTGCGACCTGATAAACGGCGTATATGACCGTGATATCGAAGTCTTTGACGGCGAGATGAAGTACAAAAATGACATGAAGCACTATGTCATCGAGCACTTTGAGGAGGCCTTTGAGAAAGACTATATCACCGTATATTATCAGCCCGTTACCAGAGCTCTTACCGGCAGAGTCTGCGGATTTGAAGCTCTGGCCAGATGGGTCGACCCCGTTAAGGGCGTTATCTCTCCCGGTATCTTCGTAGATGTAATGGAGAGCGTAAGAGTCGTACACAGGCTCGATTCGTTCATCATTGACCGCGTATGCCAGGATATTCGAGGAATAATCGATTCGGGACTTCCTTGTCAGCCTGTATCCGTTAATCTCTCGCAACTTGATTTCGAGCTCTGTGATATTACTGACGTAGTATTCTCGACCATGAAGAAGTACGATATCCCGGAGAATCTTATTGCGATCGAGATCACCGAGAGTGCGGTCGCTTCGGGCATGAAGAAGCTCGATGAGAAGATTAGGGAATTCAGAGCGCACGGACTCGAAGTATGGATCGACGATTTCGGTTCCGGTTACAGCTCCTTCAGTAATCTTCAGAATCACGATTTCGATACTCTCAAGATAGATATGGGGTTTGTAAGGGGAATAGGTAATAACCCGAAGTCCGAGGTGATAATCGCTTCAATCGTCAGCATGTCCAAGAGACTCGGGCTCGCGTCCCTCGCCGAAGGTGTCGAGACGGAAGAGCAGTACGAGTTCTTGAGGCGTATAGGATGCGGACTTATTCAGGGATATTTTTTCGGAAAGCCTGAGCCGTATGAAAACCGTGTGACGAAGACGAGTAAAGTAGCGGTACAGCCTGAAGAACCTTCAAGACGCGCATATTACGATAAGATATGTTCGGTCAATCTGCTTTCGAATAATCCTCATGCGATCATCAGTGATTTCGACTATCAGCCGTTCAACAGCTATAACAGTCTGCCGATATTGCTTATCGAGGTGGACTGGACTGACTATACGGTTAGTTTTCTTTATATCAATAATGCCTACAGGAAGTTCATGGAATCTATCGGCATCAGGAGTACCGATGAGATCGAGTCTTTCTTCGGACCTGAGGCCCGTGAGAATATGAGAAAGGTCTATGAGGAAGCCGAGAACAACCCTGATGAGGTTCTGAGCTTTAACGTTGATCTCGATGAGAAGACGGTGATCAAATGCCGTATCAGGTTCCTTGCAAGAGCAGGAGAAACCTGTGCTTACAGCTTCTCGGCAAGGCTCAAGGATTCCTGATTTATAGTCAGTTCGTTGTTGGCTGCAAGCGCCATTCGGTTTATAATCTAAGAGTACCGATAAATACCGGTAGGATCCAGGAGAATCGATATGGCAAAGAAACTTGTGGCGGTCATCGATGTTGGTTCGCTCACCGCTAGACTTAAGATATTTGAGATAGGCTCCAAGGGCAAGCCTAAGGAGATAGAAGCAGTTCGAAAGGTTACTTCACTGGGCACCAAGAGCTATAGAAAAGGTGTCATCGAACCCGAGCAGATGGATGAACTCTGCGACTGCCTTTACGATTTCGAGATAAAGTGCAGAGAATACCAGGTGTCAAGGATATTCTGCGTAGCGACGAGCGCATTCAGAGATGCGGGCAATAAGGATGTCGTCATCGAGCAGATAAGGATCAGAACCGGTTTCAAGATCGAGATCCTCGATAATTCAATGGAGAGGTTCTATCAGAATCTGGCGGTCAGGGAGACGATGCCTGACTTTAATTCTCTCGTAGAAGCCGGCACCATGATCCTCGATATCGGATCGAGTTCACTTCAGGCTACCGTGTACGACAAGAGCGACTTCATATTCAGTCAGAACATGGTCCTGGGATCACTTAGGATCTATGAGATGCTTTCGGACCTTCAGAACAGGACTACTCATTACGAGGATGTGCTCGAGGAATTCATCGCGCAGGACCTCGAGGACTATCACGCAGTCGAGCCTAAGGGCATCATCTATAAGAGTATGATCGTCTTCGGAGGCGAGCTCGGATATTTCAAGTATCTTATGGGCAAGGATCCCAATAAGATCTGCGTTATCGGAAAAGATGAGTTCCTCTCCGTTTACGAATACCTTCTTAAGACAAGACCTTCGGATCTGTCGCTCAACGACAAGATCCCTTCAAATATCGCACCGCTCCTTCTTCCCGCGGCACTGATCATCAAGAATATGCTCGAATATACGGGCGTAGATAAGATCTATCTTCCGCACGCATCGATGTCAGACGGCATCATCTACAGCTACTGCAGCAGGACATGCGGATATAAGCTCACGTTCAATCCCGAAGAGGATCTCGTACGCGCTGCAAGAAATGTTGCCAAGAGATATAAGACGGATAAGAAGCATATTGATTTCGTTGAGAAAGCGGCGCTCGAGATATTCGATACTTCGAAGAAGCTGAGCGGACTTAAGGAGAGGGACAGGCTCCTTTTAAGGCTCTCGGCCATCCTTCACGAATGCGGCAAGTTTGTTCATGCGACGGACCATAACGAAGCCGCTTATGCTCTCATCAGATATACGGATCTTATAGGACTTGATTCGGATGAGCTCGATACGATCGCACTGGTCGTAAGGCTCTATCCCAAGCAGAATCCGTATGAGAATTTCTACTACAGATCATTGCCGCCGAACAAGAAGGTCATAGTATCAAAGCTCACGGCTATGCTCAGGATCGCTGATGCGATGGATGCTTCGCACCGCCAGAAGGCAGGGAAGATATCCGTTACGCTTCAGCCCGATAAGCTCCATATCTCGCTCGATGCGACCGAGGATATGTCTTTCGAGATGTGGTCTTTCGAGCACAGAGGAGTGCTCTTTGAGCAGATCATCGGCGTCAAGCCCGAACTTCGAGTCAGGAGGCATTTATAAATGGCACAAGGCGATAAGAAAGCCGTGAAGAAGACTGCGGCATCAGCAAAGTCAAAGCAGAAGGCTAAGGCACCTGCAAAGAAGACGGCAGCAAAGAGCGCTTCGAAGAAGCCTTCAAAGGAAAAAAGATCTTCTAAGATAAAGCCGATAGATATAGCGTCTGCCAAGTTCTTTAACAGAGAGCTCAGCTGGCTCGAGTTTAACGACCGTGTCCTTCACGAGGCAAGGGATACAAAGAATCCTCTGCTCGAAAGGCTCAACTTCCTTGCGATCACAGCATCTAATCTCGACGAGTTCTATATCGTACGAGTAGCTTCACTTCGCGATATGGCAAGTGTCGACTATACCCAGAAGGATATCGCCGGCATGACGATCGAGGAGCAGCTCATAAGGATCGATGAGAAGACCAGAGAGTCGATGGCTCTCATGTATTCGACATTCAACAGATCATTGGTCCCTGCGCTCAAGCAGGAAAAGATCAATATCTGTGACTATTCCGACCTTCCGAAAGCCTTAAAGGATGACTGCGACGATTATTTCGAGACGGTACTTTATCCGATCCTGACACCAATGGCGGTAGATGCATCAAGACCTTTCCCTCTTATCTATAACAGGATGCTCAATATGTGCGTCATGCTCGAGGGTGCAGGCAATCTCTCGTCCGCCAAGGATAAGGACAGCGAAGAAGATGCAAATGAAGTAAGCTATGCGACTTTGCAGATCCCGAATGTCGTTCCGAGGCTTTATAAGACCACGAGTGGTGATGAAGTGTTCTTCGTTCCCATTGAGCAGATAATAAAGGCAAATCTCAATATGCTCTTCCTGAACAAGAAAGTATTGGCATCGGGCTGCTACAGAGTAATGCGTAATGCCGATCTTGATATCGACGAAGATGAGGCTGAGGATCTTCTCAAGGAGATCGAGGAGCAGGTTCGAAAGAGAAGGTTCGGATCGATAATCAGGCTTGAAGTCGAAGAGGATACAGATCCCGAGCTTTTGGAGTTCATCGTGACAGAGCTTCGTATCAGGGAAGAGGATATCTTCAGCGTATCGGGTCCCATCGACCTGACGTTCCTTTCGAAGATCAATTCTGCTCTCGGAAAGGAATCCTATAAGGAGCTTCGTTATCCCGATCATGTACCCGCCGCGCCTTCGATGTTCGGCGAGAGTCTCGATAACATCTTCGATCAGATAAGAGAGAAGGACAGGATCGTCCACCATCCTTATGAGAGCTTCGATCCCGTATTGGAGTTCGTAAGGCAGGCGGCAGTCGATCCCAATGTACTTGCGATCAAGCAGACTCTCTACCGCGTATCCGCGAGATCTCCGATCATCGCATCTCTTCTCGAAGCGGCAAGAAACGGTAAGCAGGTCATGGTCTTGGTTGAGCTCAAGGCGAGATTCGACGAGGAGAATAATATCAACTGGGCAAAGACGCTTGAGAATGCCGGATGCCACGTTATCTACGGCCTCGTAGGTCTTAAGACGCACAGTAAGATCACTCTCGTAGTAAGAAGAGAGGAAGACGGTATCAGAAGGTATCTGCATTTGGGTACCGGTAACTATAACGACATCACAGCGAAGATATATACGGACCTCGGATTCTTTACTGCGTCCGAGAGCTTTGGCGAAGATGCTTCCGAGTTCTTTAATATGCTGTCCGGATATTCCATCCCTCAGACATGGAGAAGGCTCATCCCGGCACCTATCTGGCTCAAGGATTATTTCGTTAAGAAGATCAGAAGGGAAGCCGATAATGCCAAGGCAGGTAAGCCCGCAAGGATCGTAGCCAAGATCAATTCACTGGTTGACGGTACCGTTATAGAGGAACTCTATAAGGCGTCCTGCGCAGGCGTTCATATCGACCTCATCGTAAGAGGTATCTGCTGCCTTAGGGCAGGCGTCCCGGGCATGAGCGAGAATATCACAGTAAGATCGATAACGGGAAGATTCCTCGAACATTCAAGGATATTCTATTTCTATAACGAAGGTCACGAGGACATATACCTCGCATCCGCGGACTGGATGCCCCGAAACCTCGACAGGCGAGTAGAGCTCATGTTCCCGATCGAGGATAAGGACTGCCGCGCGAGAGTCATCGAAGTGCTCGAGGTCGAGCTCAACGATACGATCAGGGCACACTACTTGAGCGAAGACGGAACCTACCATAAACTCGATCTTCGTGGTAAAGTAAAACTCGACAGTCAGGAGAGGCTCATCGAGCTTGCCGATGAGGCGGTCGCTTACAGATATGAAGCGAATAATGTCACGGCATTCGAGCCTGCCACTTCTGCAGACGAATGAGAAGGAAACAATAATGGGTGTAACAACTGAAGAATATGTGGGAAAGAGCTCGTCCTGCAAGGCTCTCACGATAGAGAGCAGCTGGGGAGCGAGCGCAAAGATCATAGAATACGGAGCAAGGATAGCGGAACTTTATATCCCCGATAAGGACGGCAATATCGCCGACATCATGCTGGGACTTAAGGACCTCGACGAATATATGGATGATGGCGCCAATCACGGTGCTGTCGTCGGAAGATCCGCAAATCGTATAGCTAATACGAGATATGAGATCGACGGCGTTAAGTACGAGGCACCGAATAACGATTTCGGCAATAACCTCCACGGAGGATCGCCTTCTTATCAGAATGTATTCTGGGACAGCAAGGTCATCTCTTCCGCTGAGGCAAATGAGATCATCAAGGCTTCCGGTATCTCGGGTATCGTTGATGTCGAAGGTGATGCGGTTCTACTTCACTATGTATCGCCTGACGGAGCCTGCAGCTTCCCGGGTAACCTCGATTCATATGTACTCTACGGGTGGCTCAAGGACAGGACGCTCCTGATCCTTTATAAGGCTACGGCTGATAAGAAGACTATCTTCAGTCCGACCAACCATTCGTATTTTAATCTCGGCGGACATAACTCGGGATATGTCGGAAATAGTATCCTGCAGATCGATGCCGATAAGGTAACGAAGAAAGTTAAGGCCTGCCCTAACGGTGAGTATATCGATGTCGAAGGAACGATCTTTGACTTCAGGAAAGGTGCTCCCGTAAGTCAGGTGCTGACTCTCGATAATGAGCAGACTCATGATTCGCTCGGTATCGACCAGAACTTCTGCGTCAACGGCGAAAGAGGTAAGTTCAACCTTGTAGCAACTCTTAAGGACGACAGGTCGTCACGAGTCATGGAAGTCTTAACGGATATGCCGGGACTTCAGATCTATGCGGGAAATCATCTTGCAGGTAACAATCAGAAAGGAGATATCCCGTATAAGCAGTACGGCGCGATCTGTCTTGAGGCTCAGATGTATCCCAATGCAGTCAATGTCCCCGGCTTTGAGTCGCCGCTTATAGATGCGGGAAAGACCGCTTACCACGTTTGCGGTTACAGGTTCAGCTGACATGAAGAATAAATATGAGAAATTACTTCCTTTAAGGATACTTAATATCGTCCTTGCGGCGATCATCATCTTTTTTACGATAAAGAACGGATCCGCTTTCGAGACTGACGCGAAGAATGCTTTCGCGATGTTCTTCACGGAGTCCGCGCCGGTCACATCCTTTATATCTTATAGGCTCATGAATGCGCTGCTCCTTATCGCCATGGGTACGGTCATCGTATTTAACGTACTCTCGCATCTTATGTGCATGAATAATACGGGAAAGCTCAAGAATAATTCTGCAGGACTTATCCTTGAGATCTCGGCCGATTTTATCGGATCTTTCTCGGGTGCATGGTATTTCATCACTCTTCCTTTCGCATGTAAGGCGGGAGTTGATTCGGAAGCAATCGGATTTATCGGATTTCTGGCAGTATGTGTCTACTGGCTCCTTTGTGCGGTATTTAAGACGATCAACTATAAGTCCATGAGAAAGAAGTACTATACGGTCAATAAGATCTACGAAGGTCCTGCCCGTATCGTTGCTACCGCCATCATCGCAGTTGTGCTTATCCTCGGTGTCGTATCGCTCGTAAAGGGTAACAGCGTTTCATCTTTCGGTATCTACGGCAAGGAAGAGCGTGAACTCAATGTTGATTTCTATTCACAGATCTCCAATAACTTCAATTCCGCAGTAAGCGTGAATGATAAGGTCTATTTCTACGATCGCGACATCAATGATGCATTCTGTGTGATCGACGGAAACGGTGAGATCGAAGTCATAAGTTCCGATTATAAGATGATCGAATCATCTCCCATGTGCCTTGACGGAAATAACATCCTGTTCCTGGCGGCTAATGAAGAGGACAGCTCCGAGCATATCCTCGTAAAGTACGATGTATCGACAGGCTCGATCTCTGAGACGAGATTCCACGATACACCCGAGCTTACGATGTTCAAGACATTCCTGGGTGTTAAGAATGGTATGGTCTACTACATCACATACTCGGCTTCAAGTAACGGCTGGTACGATGTAAGAAGGGTAGCTATATCGGATAATATGGATCTTGCCGCAGGCGAGCTCTATGCACCTCATGTCGTATATTCAAGTGAGCTCTATCCTGCGATGATCGGTAATTCGGGTAAGTACAGCCTTTCCGTTGTTACTGCTCCTTATTCGACATCTCAGCCTACGGTCAACATCAACGGTGAGAATATCTACTACATCGACAGGACTCCTTATAAGGATCAGGAAGAGGGCGAACCCGAGAGGGCAGACCTCACGATCTCTGATGCTGACGGTTCCAACCAGATAGTACTTCATACATTTGAGGACATCAGTATCGTAAGGATATTTGTTGCTGATACTTATATCGTTTATGAATATACTCCGGTCGGAGAAGAGGACGCTTTCGCTTATGGTGTCGTCCCGATCGAAGACGTCGCACCTGCTGCAGAATAAGAAAAAAGCCATCTCTTGCGAGATGGCTTTTCTTAAGTGCATTTTTAATCTTACATCGATATCACAACAAATCGATGTCGTTTTCGCCCCAGTAATACCAATCAGTTACATTGCCACCCCACCAGTTGGAGTACTGAACCTGCAGTTCTCTGTGGAGCATATACTCACGTCCGCAGACAAGGCAATAATAATGAGTATCGCGATATCTGTAACGGCACAACTGGTTCCATCCGGAAAGCTTCCAGTCTCCGTCATCGTAATACTCCCAATCGCCTGTCCAGGTTCTTCTGCCTTCAGGTGTATGGTAATGAGGCCTGTCATCGTAAGCACGATTCTGTATGCAGATATGAGTTCCTGCAATATCATTCTGAGGTGCTACTGTCTCTGCCGAGAAAGCCGTAAGCGAACCGAAGATGGTTAAAGTACATGCAACGGCTGCGATCTTTGTGATAAATCTTTTCATGATTCTCCTAATCCTTTATCTTTATTCCATGGCCATGTAGCGACGATGATAACAATCGACCCTGAGTGTGTCAAAGAGATATCAGAGACTTTTTGTTATTGATCAATTGTTGACGATTATTGGTCAATAACGCTCGTTATAGTTTCCGTGTGAATAGCAAAATGTAAGTATTTTGGTGCAGAAGTGTAAGAAGTGGTTTCCGTTTGTGAGGCGGTGTTGTTTGATCTGCGATGAGTATAGTTCAATTATCCGGACAGATAAAAACAGGCGGCTCTAGGACCGCCTGTTCTATATAAGACTATATTGTTATCAGCCGACGAAATATGTCATGCGAGGTCCGTCCGTATCCTCGATATCTGTCTCATCAAAGAGCTCGAAACCTCTTCTGATGATGCCGTAAGACTTTGCATCTGCCTTAGCGTCTGCATAGACTTCAGACTCTGCTGCCTTCCTGTAGGGAAGAAGGATAATGCCGGCGATGACAACTGCCGCCAGTGTAAAGAGCATCGGTAAGATGATCTTAGCCGGGTCATCTGTCGGAGGCAATATCTTAAGATATGCGACTATTGCGATGAACCCGATATAGATAGGAGCGCCGAAGATGAGATCGATGATGAATAGCTTGAGCTTATAGCCTTTTGTAGCCTGCCAGCTGATCTCCCATGATCTTGTGAATGTGAGCTTCGGATCGTCTGCCATCAGATACTCTACCATGAAGAGCGCATAGTTCAGGAAGATGCCCGGAATGATACAGAATGCATATGCGACCTTAACTGCGAGCTTTTTGAGTGCGACAGAGATCATCTTTGAGAAATAGTTGCCCTCAGTAAAGCCTGAGAACATATCCCTGACGCCTACAGTCTTCTTTCCGACACCGATGAAGATCGCCGCGATACCGATCTGAACTACATTCGTAACTACGGCGTCGTAGATGAAGTTAACGGTATTCATGGAGCCCGTGATCCTCTGGATGGCATTCTTCTGATTTTTGGCCTCATATTCTTCGGCCATGAGCTGTCCCTGGCTCTTGTAGACATTCTCGTCTTCATTGGTCTTGCCGTTAAGGCGGTCGATAGTATCCTGGTCATTCTGGATATAAGCTCCGATCAACTCGAAACCGTCACCGTAGTAGTCCCTGAATGACGGGATGCACAAGAGTACCAGATTAGGTACGATGCTGATGATATACGCGATCACGAGAACGATGTATAACATCGGCTTTTTGCCTTTCATTTTCGCGTTTCCGCGACTGATGTAATTAAGTGCTGCACTGAACATAACAAAACTCCCCCTTGTTCCATGTGTTAGCCTATATTGATTCTTTTTATATCGATCTTTTTGAGATCGGATCAATCCTTTTCCTGCCGGGAAAAGACCTTATCACCTCCGTTCATACTGTTTACGGAAGGATAGACCTCGAACATATTAGTGTAGGTTCTTAGCAGATTGATGGTAAAGTCGGGAATACCTGCCAAAATGACATAAAGGAATGAAACTCCTACGGCACCCCAATAACTCTTCCGCAGGCTCTCGCGAGCTTCGGACTTGCATAATTCCGAATCAAACATAACATCTATCCCCCTCAATGAGGGTATATTATCACAATAAAATATATTTTAGCAATAGAAATCGGAGGCCGTATCATACGATCTGACCTCCGATATATTGTAGTTATATATTAGTGCTTATCTGTTATCAGACAACGGGTGCAGGTTCACCGGGAACGATGCCGAACTCCTCGGGTGTAGCGATACCGTTATTGATCGCCTTTGCCTTCATGTACTCATAGAACTCAGTGTATGTAGCCTGCATGTAGGGTGTAAGGAAATACATACCGATTCCGCATGTGCAGATCGTAAGAAGGATCCATCCGATGAATGAAAGCTGGAGAACGAAGAGGTTAGCCTTTTCGCCGTCCATTGTCTGCTTACTGATCTCGATCGCTCTCTGAGAGTCGATATCGGGATTCTCGGCTGCGATATAGTCAACCATGAAATAAGCAAGTCCCATGATGATACCGGGGATGATAAAGAGGAGGTACCACAGGGTTAAGTAGATCGTCTTTCTGAGCATCACCTTGAATATCTTGGAGTAGTTGCCGTTCTGAAAGCCTGCGAAGATCGCCATGAAATCAACGGTACCTTTTCTAAGCTTCAGGTAATAATTCGTATGTCCTACCGTAAGGATATTGGTAAGGCAAAGAGTAACTGCAAGCGATACTGTCATGCAGATAAGTGAAAGGAACATCAACAGGATGAAGACTCCTACTGACATATCCGAGTCCTGTGTAGCGCCGTTCACTGCTCTGGAAAAACCGCTTGAAAGTCCGGATCCTATGCCGCTTAATACCGTAACTACGGCAGATGCTCCTACAGAGAGCCAATAGGCTTTTGCAAGTGAGCTCTTCGCATTTTCTTTTAGTGTGTCGTAACTGATGTCCATGTTTTCCTCCTCTTATTCGGGTCTGTAACTGTCTTTGAGCGATACCGCTCTATTGAAAACCAGATGATCGGGCTTTGAATCCTTGTTGTCTGCGCAGAAGTAACCGACTCTCAGGAACTGGAATCTGTCTTCGGGCTTGCAGCTCGCAAGGGAAGCCTCTACCTTTGCTCCGTTTACTACCGTAAGGCAGTCGGGATTGATGAAGTCAAGATAATTAACATCGGCAAGATCCGGAGCTTCGACTGTGAAGAGACGGTCATAGAGCCTGATCTCCGCATCGAGTGCAGTCTTCTGGTCAACCCAGTGGATAGTTGCCTTTATCTTTCTGCCGTCAGCAGTATTACCTCCGCGGCTCTCAGTATCGTATGTGGCATGTACGCATGTAACGTTACCGTCAGCATCCTTATCGCAGCCTACGCACTTGATGACATAAGCAGACTTAAGTCTTACTTCGTTACCGGGGAAGAGGCGGAAGTATTTCTTCGCGGGTTCCTCCATAAAGTCTTCCTTATCGATCCAGAGTTCTCTTGAGAAGGATACCGTACGTGTTCCTGCATTGGGATCCTCGGGGTTGTTCTCGACCTCGAAGTTCTCTGTCTGACCTTCGGGGTAGTTATCGATAACGAGCTTGATGGGATTGATGACTGCCATTGCTCTGTTAGCCGTCTTATTAAGATCTTCCCTGAGGCAATACTCGAGGAAAGCATAGTCAACTACCGCATTTACCTTGGATACACCGTTCTTCTCGTGGAAGTCTCTGATGGACTTAGGTGTATATCCGCGTCTTCTGAGACCGCAGAGTGTAGGCATACGGGGATCGTCCCATCCGGATACGAGACCGGTCTCAACGAGATTTCTGAGCTTTCTCTTTGAAAGGACAGTATGCGTGATGCCGAGTCTTGCGAACTCGATCTGACGGGGCTTTGTCTCTACGGAGATGTTATTTACGACCCAGTCGTAAAGAGGTCTGTGGTTCTCGAACTCAAGTGAGCAGAGGGAGTGTGTGATACCCTCGAGAGCATCCTCGATAGGATGAGCAAAGTCATACATGGGGTAGATGCACCACTCGGTTCCCGTTCTGTGGTGGGGAAGACGGTTGATCCTGTAGATAACGGGATCTCTCATGTTGAAGTTACCGGATGTGAGGTCGATCTTGGCACGAAGTGTCATGGAACCGTCCTCGAACTCGCCGTTCCTCATTCTTTCGAACAGATCAAGGCTCTCCTCGATGGGTCTGTCGCGGAAGGGGCTCTGAGCGGGAGTATTGATATCGCCTCTCATCTCCTTCATCTGCTCGGGTGTGAGCTCGC
This sequence comes from Ruminococcaceae bacterium KH2T8, assembly GCA_900111435.1. Classification (NCBI taxonomy): domain Bacteria; kingdom Bacillati; phylum Bacillota; class Clostridia; order Eubacteriales; family Oscillospiraceae; species Ruminococcaceae bacterium KH2T8. Next base: position 266,236 of record FOIY01000001.1, on the reverse strand, counting down.
AGACATATGCAAGGCCCTTCTTTATGAGTTCTACGGCAAAACCGTACATCTTCTCGAAGTATTCGGATGCGTAGAAGAATCTGTCGCCCCAGTCGTGACCGAGCCACTTGATGTCTTCCTTGATAGCATCTACATACTCTTCGTCCTCCTTAGTGGGATTCGTGTCATCCATACGAAGGTTACAAAGACCGCCGTAGAGCTCTGCAGTACCGAAGTCGATCTCGAGTGCCTTGGCGTGACCTATGTGAAGGTAGCCGTTAGGCTCGGGCGGGAAACGGGTATGCACCTTCTTGCCGTAGCATCTGCCGCCTTCCTTTAATTCTTCGTCGATGATCTCGTGAATGAAATGTTTACTTTCAGCCATGTTATTGCTCCTGTTCTTAGCCTAAACGCTTAAATGCTTCGTTAAGTCTTCTCATGGATTCGTCCTTACCGAGAAGGAGAAGGACTTCCGCACATCCACCGGGAGTAACTGCGACACCTGCTGCGGCGATCCTTACGGGCCACATTACGAGAGCATTCTTGTATTCGTGTGCTGCTGCATACTCGGTAAGTGTATTCGTGATGGCATCTCTGTCCCATGCGCCCTCTGCGAGAACGGGGATGATGTCGCCAAGTATTGCCTTGGAAGTCTCGAGTGTTGACTTGCTCTTCTTATGCTCGAAGAGGGAAAGGTCGAACTCCTCGTAGGACTTAAGGAAAGCGAGCTTCTCTTCGATCTGTGTAAATCTCGTGATCCTGGGCTTCAAGATCTCCTCAAGGAGATCATAGCTTCCTTCGTCGATGCCGAGCTTATCAAAGTAAGGCTTGGCGTTCTTAAGGAATGTATCGCTGTCCATATTCTTTATATATTCGGCGTTTACCCACTCGAGCTTATCGTAATCGAATACGGAAGGGGACTTGGAGATGCCGTGAATATCGAAAGCTTTCACGAGCTCGTCCATGGTAAAGATCTCTCTGTTCTCGTATTCGCCTGCAGGGCACCATCCGAGAAGGGCAATGTAGTTCATGATTGCCTCGGGGAGGAATCCTTCGTTTACAAGATCGAAGAAACCCGTGCTGCCGTGTCTCTTGGAGAGCTTAGATACGACTTCCTTGCCTTCCTCGTCAACGCTCTTGCCCATGATGAGCGGAAGGTGGATATATGTGGGGATCTCCCATCCGAATGCTTCGTAGAGAGCATTGTACTTGGGTGTAGAGGAGAGGTATTCGCTTCCTCTTACTACATGAGTGATACCCATCGTATGGTCGTCGATAACGTTAGCAAAGTTATATGTAGGGAATCCGTCTGCCTTGATGAGGACCTGATCGTCGAGCTCTTCGTTCGGGATCGTGATGTCTCCGTAAACGCAGTCGTGATATGTGGACTCGCCCGTAAGCGGTGCCTTCTGCCTGATGACATAGGGAGTACCTGCCGCGAGCTTCTCGTCGATCTCGGACTGAGGAAGATCCCTGCAGTGTCTGTCATAACCGATGACCTCGCCTTCCTTAGCGGAAGCACGAAGCTCGTCGAGTCTTTCCTTGGTGCAGAAGCAGTAATATGCCTTGCCTTCCTTAACAAGCTGCTCTGCATAGGGCTTATACATGCTAAGCCTCTCGCTTTGGACATAAGGACCGAAGTTTCCGCCGATATCCGGACCTTCGTCATGGGAAAGTCCTGCGGTCTTCAATGTGTTATAGATGACATCGGTCGCGCCTTCAACATAGCGCTCCTGATCTGTGTCCTCTATCCTCAAGATAAAATCTCCGCCTTCGTGCTTGGCGGTCAGATACTCATAAAGTGCGGTCCTCAGGTTACCTACGTGCATAAAGCCCGTGGGAGAGGGCGCGAATCTGGTCCTGATCTTCATGTTAAGTAAAGCCATCCTTTATTAATAAAAATACAACAAAGGACATTGTACCACTTTTTCGCCGCTAATGGTATAAGCTCGCTTTGTGGTATAACACGCTTCGCGTTGTTGACGCACTTCGCTCGCAACCCTTGCAAGCAAGTTGCTCGCTTTGTGGTATAATTCATCACATGGATATTCTTAAGGCTGACAGAGAGTATGAATGTTTTTGTGGAACGGGCATAGCGTTTGACTATGCGGCTTCCTATATCCTCGAGCGCACATCGGTAAGCGATATCAAAAAGCTTAAGATCGCCGTCGTATCTGACAGGATCGTCAGCGGATATTACTATAACAAGTTCGAGAATCAGTTCATCATGAGGGACGTAAAGCCCTTCCTTATCCCGGTAGAGAGCGTCTACGCGGGTAAGAGCATCTCTTCTGTCGACACGGTCTATAAGTATCTGACGGATTTCGATTTCGGCAGCAACGACTGGCTCATTGCCCTTGGCGGCGGCGGTATCCTCGATATCACGGCTTTCGCGGCAAGTATCTTCAGCGGAGGCGTAAATCTCCTTCTCGTTCCGACGAGTCTCGGTGCTATGGCTGAAGGTGCGGTATCGGGCTATGCTAAGCTCAACAGCACGGGACATAAGGATGTCATGTCGGTCCCCATGAAGCCCAATGCGGTCATCTGTGATCCGACCTTCCTCGAGACGGTTCCCGATAAGACGAGATCCAACGGCTATGCATCCGTAATAAGATGTGCGATCCTTGACGACCTGAGTCTTATAATGGATCTCGAAAAGCCTTCGAATATGAGAGAATATCTTAACAGGGTATATGCCAGCAGGAGCAGGATAGAGCAGAAGAATCCCAAGCTCTTAACACTCGGCAACGAGATCGCGGGAGCCATCGAAGGATATTTCAGGTTCATGAACTATTCGGAGGGAGAGGCGCTTGCCCTGAGCCTTCTTTGTGCGGTGGATGACAGACGCCGTGCGCCCCTGGCAAGGATATATGAAGCATTACATCTTCCGACTTCCCTCAAGGATGTTTCGGAAAAGGTTATAATGAAGACGCTGAGCGACCGTCTCGACAAGATATCCTCGAAGACTTTGGATATTGTTGATCTTGATGAGTCCAATGGCGGTAAGTGGGTGATCAGGAGCGTATCACCCGATGAAGCAAAGGAGATCTTCGTCGAGAGGCTGAGCCTTATCGGCGGTCATAACTGATATGTTGACAGACAGTATTAAGAAGATAGTTTCCGTAGCGCTGGTATCGGTATTCCTGCTGATGCCTCTTGCGGGTTGTTCCGAGGAAACGGAGAACAAGATACCTGCAAATTACGGTTCTTACGGTGCGGATTTTGCGAGACAGCTCGCAACGACATACCCTTATCGAAAGCCTTTCTCGAGTCAGGAGACTGCTGCTGGTGAGATGATCAGGCTTGAGCTCTCGAACCTCGGATATGATGTAGTGACACAGCCTTTCTCGACAGACGAAGGCTCTTCGAATAACTATATCGTTACCATCGAAGGCAAGGGCTTTATGGGTGAGACCGAGGAAGGAAGCGGTGAATATACCGACGTCAGAAGGAGCGTTGTCATTGGCGCTCACTATGACAGTGCTTACGGTTCCGATGATATCCCCGAGGACTATACATATGACGGTATCTCCGATAATGCTTCGGGCGTAGGATGCCTCATGACTATCGCCAAGAGGATCTCCGAGTACGAAAATATCGGATTTGACGTGACCATAGTATTCTTCGGCGCCGGAAATGCCGATCACGCAGGTGCCCGCGCTTATTATGCATCCCTTACTCAAGAAGAGAAGGAATCGATGGAAGTTATGTACTGCGTCGAGAGCATCTACGGCGGAGATAAGGTGTATGCGAGCGCAGGTTTCAACTCGCTGGAACTTTCACAGAAATACGCTATGAGACGTAAGCTCTATCAGGCTTATGACGTTGCTTATGACAGTGAGCTCGCATCGAGAAACGGCTTTAGCCTTCTTTATAACGAATGCGGTATCCAGACTGATCTTGATGAAGACGGAGATAAGGACGTTTACAGGGAAGTGTCCCTTCACAAGTCCGATTATGTGGTGTTCGATGAAGCGAATATCCCGATCGTCTATTTCGACAGCTGCGATTATTTCTTTACGTCTATCGATGATATGAAGGAGACGAAGAACCTTCATCTTCAGGAGTTCGGCGGCGCGATCAGGAACACTTTCCTTGATTCTACCGAGGTGCTCGATCCGATCCTCGTTACGGAAGAAAAGGATATCCTTGAGATCAGGATCAACAATATCGCTTATGTCATCCTCGAGTCCATGCTCAAGGGTTCCGACTTTGCGATGACTCACGAAGAATATGAATATATGCTCGCTAATCCCACTGAATCTCTCGAAGAGGAGATCGATGCGACTGCCGCTACAACGACTGCACTTGCACCTGTCGTAAATACGGAAGAGACCGAACTCGACGAAGATACCGGCGATGAGGGCGAAGGCGAGGACGGCGGCGGAGACGAAGAGGACGATGAGGATTCCGAAGACTCTGAGGAGAGCGAGGAATGAGGTTTATAATCCAGAACGTACTCGAGGCTTCGGTCAGGGTAGACGGGAATGTAACAGGCAGTATAGATGAAGGCCTTCTCGTATTCGTAGGCGTAGGTCAGGGGGACGATAAGGCTACTGCCGATAAGATGATCCGAAAGCTCCTCGCCATGAGGATATTCAAGGATGAGAACGGCAAGACGAATCTCTCCGTAAAGGATATCGGAGGCGGTGTGCTCCTCGTGTCACAGTTTACTCTTTATGCCGACTGCAGGAGAGGTAACAGACCGAGCTTCACGGATGCAGGAGATCCCGCCACCGCAAATGAGCTTTACGAGTACATCATATCGGAAGTAAAGAAGGAGATAGAGAGGACCGAATGCGGTATATTCGGGGCTGATATGAAGGTCAGTCTCGTAAACAACGGACCTTTTACGATATTCCTTGATTCGGCTGATCTTAAATGATTTTTAAGAGCGCTAAAACTCCTTTTAGCGGTTGACAGTCGGTTTATAATATCTCTATAGACTTAACTTTGATCCTCGGGTGTAACCAATGAAGATATATATAAAGATCAACATCGAAGACGCGGCTGATGCCAAGATCTTCAGAAGCTACGCCGGCCCTGTCGGAAAGAGACACTGGGATGCGGAGCTCGTATTCGGGAAGACCGATCAAAAGTGGGATTCCCTTATCATCACGGATAATACAGAGACATTCGATAAGATCGAAGAAGTGCCTGTCGTGTATATCGGCAAGGCAGAGGATGTGGAGGACAGATTCGACCGAGTCTACGATGTATGGCCAAGGGTTGAGAGCGAAAAGGCAAGAAGGATGAGATTCGAGCGCCTGATCGCTAACCTCAGGAGTGCCAATAATTCCTGGCTCTACAGACAGATGCTCAGAGTCGTAGTAGATGCCGATCCTTCTCTTATCAGCATAAAGGATGTTGATGATCATTATGTTATCGTCAACAGGAGCATGGAAGAAGCTTCCGGTAAGACGAGAGAACAGATAAGGGAGCGCGGAACGGGCTTTGTCTGGAATGTTCAGGGAGCCGAGGAGAACGGCGAGTACATGATCTCTGAGCAGGACCTTAAGTCCATAAACGAGAATGTGATCGTTTTCTTCGAAGAACTCAAGAATACTACGAGGGGCGTGAGCCATTTTGCTACCAGAAAGGCGCCGATCTTCGATCCCTCGGGTGAAGCCATCGGTATAGTTACCGTATCGGAAGATAAGACCCATGACGGCATGAGAAGTTCCGAAGTATCGGATTTCCTTGAGAATCTGCCTTTCCCGATCCTTATCTGCGATCCGAACTTCACGGCCGTTAAGATGAACTACTCTTTCAGAAATCAGGTAAGCGGTTCCGCGAGCTTTGATTATCTTGAGTGGAAGAAGAACCTCAAGAAGAGCGGAGAAGCCAAGATCAATAAGGAGAGACACTCCGTTTCACAGGAATTCTATACCGACTATTTCGGAAAGCCCAGATTCTTCTTCGTATCAGAGCATGAGATCAGGGACAGTTTCGGTAATAAGACCGGTTATTTCGTTATCCTTCGTGATACGACATTCGAGAGAACGCTCGAGCAGTCCGTATTGGGTGCCGCTAATTCCGACGGCCTCACGGGTCTTTATAACCGCAGATATCTCGTAGATCACATCAATAATCACAGGGAAAAGCCTCTGACGCTCCTTTATATGGATCTTGATAACTTCAAGAATATAAATGATACGTTCAGCAGATCAAGAGGCGACGAAGTCCTCATAAAGACCGCGTCGTTCATAAAGGAATGCTTCCCGAGAGGTACTGTCGCAAGACTCGGAGGAGATGAGTTTGCCGTAGTGCTCGAGGGTTACCCGGACAAGGCTGCGATCGAGGCGGGATGTATACTCCTTGAATCCAAGCTCCAGTCTATCTTCAGGCTCGGCGGACTCTTTGCGACGATAAGCATAAGCGTTACCGAGAGCGACGGATCCATTGACGCTGAAGAGCTGCTCCTTCAAGGCGGTAAGAGCATGTTCCGGGTCAAGTCCAATAAGAGAGGCTGACATATGATTACTTCGGGCTTTATTGATACCCATATCCACGGATGCTTCGGCGAAGATACTTCGGATGCTTCCCCGGAAGGTATCGTAAAGATGGCCCGCGAACTCCGTAAGATCGGAGTCTCGGCATTTACACCTACTACGATGACCATTCCTTTCGATCAGATCGAGCGATGCTTTGAGGCTGTATCGAAAGCTAAAGAGATACTTGCCGGATCTCATGAACCTTATGCGAGGATCCTCGGGATCCATCTTGAAGGACCGTTCCTTAATCCCACGAGGGCGGGAGTTCAGGCTGAGAGTGCGTGTGTCGCTCCTGCCGACGGTATCAGGTTTACCGAGGCTCTCGAAAGCAATTACCCCGGACTTCTTAAGATCATCGATATCGCTCCTGAGCTTAAGGGCGGCATGGAGTATATCGAGCATTTCAAGGATAAGTATGTCCTGTCGCTGGCTCATACTGACGCGGACTATGTGACGGCGTGCAGGGCTTTCGAGTCAGGTGCGAAGAGCGTTACTCATCTTCTTAATGCCATGAACGGCTGTGATAAGAGAGCTCCCGGGATACTGGGAGCAGTATTTGATAATCCCGATGTCTATACCGAGATCATCTGCGACGGTATCCATATCGAACCGACGGTTCTGAGGATGCTATTTACTATCCTTCGAGATGACAGGACGATCATCGTCTCAGATGCCATGCGCGGCGCGGGAATGCCCGACGGCGAATATCTGCTCGGTCCCGCCAAGGTTCAAAAGCGCGACGGAAGGACATATTTCGGACCGCAGGGAGGACTTGCGGGATCCGTTACAACTGTCCCCGAGATGGCAGTGAGACTTGATTCCTTTGGTATAAACAGCGAGGCGATACTGATTTCTTCGAGCAGGAATGCGTTGGAGCGCTTGAGTCTGGATTTTGATGCCGTTTCAGGGTGCTCTGTAAGGCTCGCGAGAAATCTGTCCGTAGAGGATGTCTACGAAGACGGAAAATCGATGGTCAAGATGCTTTGAGAGCCTTAATTTGTGGTATACTCTAATTTATGGGTAACAATTCTATCTTTGAACAGATAATCGATTTCATTTCCGAGCTCGCACAGAGCTTGAGTGACGGCTACCTGTTTTTCGGAAGCGCGTGGGATCTTGTCAGATACGCGGCAGATATCATCCTCGTAGCAGTACTCTTTTACTGGATCTTGAGATTCCTCCGTCAGACGAGAGCCTGGCAGCTCATCAAGGGTGTCGTACTCATCATCCTCTTCGTCGTTCTTTGCGGAGTCATGGGTCTTGAAGTTATCAATTTCCTGTTCAATAAGTTACTTTATGTTCTCGCATTCTTATTCATCGTCATATTCCAGCCCGAGCTCAGGCGCGCCCTCGAGACTGTAGGTCTTAAGTCTTTCGGTTCGTTCAAGAGCCTTTTCTCCGGTGCGACCGTCGAAGAGTCCGCTCAGGTATCTTCGCTCGTTCATGAGATCTCACTTGCTTGTATGGATATGGCTTCAACTTATACAGGTGCCCTGATCCTTATCGAGAGGACGACAAGGCTCAACGAGCTCCTTACTCAGGAGAATGTCGTTAAGTTCGATTCCACGGTCACGACTTCAGTATTGCAGTCGATCTTCTATAAGGGTTCTCCCATGCATGACGGCGGTCTTCTCATAAGGGACGGCCGTATAGTCGCTGCAAGATGCCATGTACCTTTGTCAGTTACGATGCATAATCTCGAGAGAACGGGTACGAGACACCGCGCTGCAGTAGGTGCCAGCGAGATGGGTGATACGATCGTAGTCGTAGTATCCGAGGAGCGCGGTACAACTTCTATCGCAGTTAACGGCAGACTCTATGAGATGAACGATATTCAGGAGCTCGAAGCCAATCTTTCTTATCTTCTCGGTGCGGCCGGCACTAAGCCTAAGAAGAAGGGTATCGGCAGGATCATCAACGATATCAGGGAGAGAAGGAACCGTAAGGTACGTCCTGCAGGAAATGTTGCCGAGGCTAAGCCTATCACTGCGGCTGAGGGTGAATCTTCGGTTCCAGATATGGTCATCAAGACACAGGATGCAGAGCAGGCAGGTAATTCAGTTCAGCTCAGCATTCCCGAGCATGCGCTCATCATCGTGCTTTCTATCGTGATGTCACTTGGTCTTTGGATCTATATCCAGATCAATAATAACCCTGTAGTTACCGCGAGTTTCAAGGTCCCCATCACTTATAACGATGTATCGATCCCGGAGAATATGGATGTTTCGTCATATCCTATCGATATCGTAGAAGTTGAGATCGTAGGCCGTCAGTCAACTATCTCTTCGATAACCGCAGAGGATATCATAGCTACTATCGATTACTCGGAGATCAGTGAAGCAGGTGTTATGGAGCTGCCGATCAATGTAGAATCATCAGACCGGAGTATATATTTCAGAGTAGAGAGGCAGGTTCCCGAGACTATCTCGGTTACGGTCTATGCCGTTAATGACAACCAGGAAGGAACAGAGGAATAAGAGAATGAAGTTAAGAAAGACAGTAGCAGCCGTAGTGGCTTCGACAATGATATTTTCGGTAACGGGATGCGATATCCTCGACAGTCTCAAGAAAGAGGAGAAGGATGAGCCCGTTGATTATTCGGAAGACATAATCGATACGGCGGATGAATTTTGTAAGCAGCTCGCCAAGCTTGATCTTAATAAGGCACGTAAGGTGTGCAGCGACAGCATTTCCGATGATCTTACTGAGATCGAACCTCTTCTTCAGTTCGAAGAGGGTGAGGTATATAGTGCTGAAGCCGCGCAGCTCGCCGAGTATGTAGCAGGCACGATAGCCTATACCGTCGATGAGGATTCCGTCGAGTATTCAAAGAAGCATCCCGAAGGTTCGGTAGATGTCGTATTTACGGTTGCCGATCCCACGACGATCAGTGCAGAATCCGGTGAATATGAAGATATCGATTCCATGCTGGCTGATATGGAAAATGCCGAGACTAAAGAGATAACGATCAATATCGAAGTCGAGCAGGACGACGAAGAAGACTGGAAGGTCACGAAGATCGGAAGTCTTACCGATGAGCTCTTTTCCTTTACTGATATCAGAGCCCTGGAATTCACACCTTCTACCGCATATGTTCCCGTATATTCATTCTGGGACGGATGCAGCGAGGAATACGGTGAAGGAACTTATGTAAATACCGCATATCTCGGACTCTGCGTTATCTTTGACCCGGAGGTTCCCATCGATACGAGTATCATGACTTACTCGCTCTTGGTCGACGGCGAGCCCGTATTCTCCAATCAGATCGTTATCTACGACGAAGAGGCTATGGCTGATTCCAATGGTGTCCTGGTATTTATATCCGTTCTTGACAGAGGCGTTCCGCTCTCACCGAACGGCGACTATATTGACGAGGGTACTTATACGGTAGCTGTTTATGCTGACGGTGAAGAGGTCTTCAGCGAAGATGTAACGGTCTATCTTGAAGATGAGCCCGATTATGTTGATATGGATGAGAATGTCGGAGATATCGAGTATACTCCCGACAGAGATCCCGAATTCTATGCCGAGATCGATCAGGACAGAACAGGCTGGTATCTCGATGGTCAGATGATCGACGGCGAATACCCCGAAGATGCAGGTACGGTCGAGTTCAGACTCTATATTTCTGAGGATCACGGTCCTCTGGGATTCTTCCTCCTTCAGAGCGATGTGGCTCAGATTGAATCCCCTCTGATTGAGCATATGTCGCAGATAGATACCGGCGATATCACTCTTGTGACTGAGGAAGACGGTTCCATGTATTATCAGTACTCAGTAGACAGGAGCACGATCCCGAGTGGATATTATATCCTTGTTATCGCTAACGGCGCTTATGATGATCCTAATGCAGATTATGCTGTCTTTGCAGGTGGCAAGATTAATTGATATAATGTAATAGTCTAAATTTGGGACAAATTTAATTGTGAGGTGGATAAGATGAGGGGAGATTTTCGTAAATTGATCTCAGTTGCTTTGAGTGCTTCAGTGGTCCTGTCCATGACAGGATGTGCTTTCCTTGATAAGTCTAAGGATGAAGTTCTTGATGCTGCTGAAGCATATGCCAAGAATCTGGCGGCTTGTAATGTTTCTAAGCTCGTAAAGGGTACTGTTAAGGATCTTAAGGACGATCAGGATACCTGGACGGAGATACTTGACTTTTCCGAGGGTGATCTTTATACCGAGGATGCTGCATCGGCACTCAGTGCGATCGCAGGTACTATCAAGTACGAGATCGATGAAGAGTCTGTAGAAGCTACTGCCAAGAAGGGTGAGGGTTCCGTCGAAGTAGTATTTACTATTGCCGATTACGAGGCGCTTCTTGATGATGAGGACTTAACTAAGATCGAGGATTTCGTAGACGCAGTAGATGATGCCGATACGAAGGAGATCGAGATCACTATCGAATTCGAAAAGGATGACGATACATGGCTCTGCTCTAACTACGAGGATGTCTTCGAGGATCTCTATGCATTTACTTCCGAAGAATATGAGTTCAGGATCCCTTTCGTTGAGTGTGTTCTGGGTGTCAACTGGTACGGTTGTGACTGGGAGCTTGGTGACAGCAACTATACTAATACGACATATATCGAAGTCGATCTTGATCTTGATTATTCTCAGGATCTTGACTACAGCGAGATCTATTATACTTTCGAGTACGGCGGACAGGAGATCTACAGAGGTACAGGTTCCTACATGGCTACACTCTATACCTTCTATGACGGTGCTCCGGTTGACTCTGAGCAGGACGTTCTCGCTGCCGGTGCATATACGATCACGTTCTATGATGTAGATGATTCCGTGATATGGTCCGGTAATGCAACAGTCTATGTTGAGGCAGTTGCTACTCCTACACCTACGGCGGCTCCTACGCCTGCCGATGGCGATGATGACGGCAGCGGATATGCTATCATCGTTCCCGGTATCGTTCAGTACGATTACGACTTGAGCGAAGGCGATGAGTACTATGATGCTTTCGATCAGGAAGCATCCGGTTGGTATACTTCAGACGGATCTTCCTCATCCGGTTATTACACTTCAAGCGATGGTGAGATCAGATTCGATCTTTATACTTCCGAGGATCTCGGTATCCTTGAGTACAGATATATGAGAAGTGATTTGATGATCGTCAGTGATTCGAATGATATCGAGGACTGCGGATTCAATTTCGCTTCTGCCGAGCCTACCGATGACGGCGGATATGTATATCACTTTACTTTATCCGGTGATCCGCTCGAGTCCGGATATTATATCCTCGGTACATACGATCCCAGAGTTACACAGGGATTGCTCCTTATCGCATTCGCAGGAGTTACTTAACAGATAAAATACGATACAGTTATTCGAGGAATAAGGGATGAATAAAACTGTTAAAAAAATTATCGCAACGGCGATGACCGTTACGATGTCTTTAGGCATCCTTTCCGGCTGTTTTGCCGGGAAGGATGCTTCAAAAGATATTATTGATGCCGCGAAGCCTTATATGAAGGCTGTTCTGGCTCGAAAGGTATCGCAGATATCCAAGCTTTCCACAGACGATTTCAAGGATGACAAGAGATCCTGGAGCGACAAGCTCGATCTGGACGAGCGCTTTGATCGTGATGAGGCAGAAGCCTATGAAGCGATATGTGACAGCATCTCGTATACGATCGATGAAGATTCAGCTACAGGTAACACCAGGTATGGTGAAGGCTATATCGACCTGACCGTTAAGATCGCTGATTATGATGCTCTTACGGATGATGTTGATATCATGGAATCACCCGACAGCTTTGCACGAGAGATCGACAGAACATCGGAGAAGAGGGAGTATGACCTGCGACTCGAGTTTGAACTCGTCGGAGATGCATGGTTAGTCTCAAATCACGAGGAAGTACTTACGACGATCTTTGATTTCATGGATGAAAGATTCGAATATTATCCTAACCTTTCAGGTGTGGTATACGGCATAGAGATCTCTTCTTGGACCGAATATAGTACTGATACTTTTACTAATCCTACTGAGCTTTACTGTTATATCTCATATGACTGGGAGTCGGATATCTCTGATATATATACTGAAGTATACTATGAAGGTACTTTGGTGATGACAACTTCCAGAGGGCTTGAGTATTTTACCGTCAATACGGAATGCGCCGATATCCCGTCTGATCCGATAAGACCCGATGGTCTTGCAACGGGCCAATATCAGTTTATTGTTTATGACGGGATCGGCAGGATACTGGTATCCAGGACAGTCAGTGTTGTTAATACCGAATATCGTCCTCACGAGCAGTTTGGATGGTACAGTGAGACCGTAGACCATGGTTCCTATGCGATATATAACGATACATGCCTGATCGACCTGGATCTGACTAACCACTACGGGGATCCTAACGTATACTATACCGTTACATATAACGGTGAGCTCGTATACACATCTCCTTTAGGTACATATGAAGGTTACTATAACTCTGACGGAGAGGGCGACTGGAATACCTCCGGCAGTTATATGGATCCCGGCATCTACGTGATCACATTCTATGACGACGCTACTGATACCTGTTACGGAAGTGCAACAGCGATCGTTCTCAGGAATAATCACGGTCTTGACGGTACACAGATCGGCGGTTATATCGGCTTTGATAAGATCGATGACGGATTCAGCTATGATATCTATGCCGCCATGGACGATCCGTACTGGATCTTGGAAGACGGATCTGACGACGATTTCGCTTATTACGGATCGAATCCCGGAGAGATCACATATGTTCTTCCCGTTGATCAGGATCTCGGTACGATGGAATTCTTCGTTGAGTATTCGGATACCGGTTTTTCATATGACAATGTCGAGCTCAATGACACTGTCAGCGTAGAAGTGACTGAAGTAGACGGTGAGCTTCGTTACGAGTTTGAATTCGACGGTGACGGTTCCCGTTTAGAGGACGGTTACTATACCATACATGTGCAGTTCGACGGAGGAGATCCCTGTGTTGTCGGATATTGTAGGGTAGGAGAGGCCCCGGCCGGCTGATCATTGCCTTTTGGCACTTTAGCGTGTACAGGAAAGGAAATGTCCGTTTCATTCGAATTGATAAAAATATTGTTATATTTTTGTTGATTTTATAGTAAAATACAAGAAGTGGTTCACAAACAATTATTGGTACCAGAGGGAGGTATTTATGAAAACAGTTTCCAAGAAAACTATTTCTCTTGCTGTTGCTTCGGCAATGATCCTTTCTATGTCCGGTTGCTCATTGTTTGACAAGTCAAAGGATGAGGTTCTCGAGACAGTAGACGGCTTCGCTAAGAATCTTGCATCTTGCAATGTTTCCAAGATCGCTAAGGGTTCTATCGAAGACTTCGAGGATGTACAGGAAGATTGGGAAGAGAAGCTCACATTCAGCAGCGGTGATTACTATGATTCCGATGCAGCTACTGCAGCTCAGGCTATCGCCGACACGATCTCTTATGAGGTTGATGAGGAGTCTGTAGAGGCTTCCAAGAAGACAGGCGAAGGTTCTGTAGACGTTGTATTCACAATCGCTGATTACGAGCCCGTTGTTGACGATGACGATATCGTTAAGGTAGAGGACTTCGTTGATGCTATCGAGGATGCTGACACACAGGAGATCACTATCACTATCGAGTTCGAGAAGGACGAGGATGAGTGGCTCTGCTCTAACTATGAGGAGATCTTTGATGAGCTCTATGCTTTCACGGAAGAGGACTATGAGTTCAGGATCCCGATCGCTGATATGGTTACAGGCGTTAACTGGTTCGGTTGTGACTGGAACTATGGTGACAGCTACTACACAAATACAACATATATCGATGTAGACCTTGCATTTGACTGGTCTACTGATATTGATTATTCCGGTATCTACTACACAGTCGAGTATCAGGGTCAGGAGCTCTACAGAGAGACAGGTGACTATATGGGTTACTTCTACTCCTCAACACCCGGTGCTCCTACAGATGAGACAGGCTACTATCTTGCAGCCGGTGAGTACACGATCACATTCTATGACGCTGATGACAGCATCATCTGGTCCGGTGTAGCTACGGTTTACCTTGAGGAAGTTCAGCTTGGCTTCGAGCCCGAGCTTGACTGGTGGTTCACAGATAACTACGATGATTCCAACCCTGTCTATACAAATACTGATGTAATCGACGGTGAGCTTGAGTACACAGGTAACTACGACTACTCAACAGGCTACTTCACGGTAGCTTATAACGGTGAAGTTATCTACACAGAGTATGGTACATACGATGCTTGGGTACACACATATGATATCGACAACTGTCCTCTCGATGGAGATTACTTCGCAGCAGGTGAGTATACGATCACATTCTACGATGCTGACGGTAATATGCTCGTATCTGACAGCTGTACGGTAAATGTTGAGTGATCTGAACTGACATAGACTTAATAAGGCGGTCTTCCTTGGAAGGCCGCCTTTTTTTCTTCGCAATTATTCTTATTTTGTTAAAAAAGAAATCATTCGTAATGCAAATTTTATAGTATACTCTATAAGTCGGTCACTATAGATCATGTATGACCGAGAACGGAGGAATAATATGAAAAGAAGTACAAAGAAGGTAGTTGCTGTATCTCTTACATCTGCAATGATCCTTTCAATGACAAGCTGTGCTTTCCTTGACAAGTCCAAGGATGAAGTACTTGAAGCTGCTGATACATATGCTAAGAATATGGCAGCATGCAGTGTTGATAAGCTCGCTAAGCTTACAGTTTCTGATTTCGAAGACGATCAGGAAGAGTGGGCAGGCAAGCTCGATTTCTCTGAGGGAGAGATCTACACGGCTGATGCAGCTGAGGCTGTAAGCGCTATCGCAGATACTATCTCTTATGAGATAGATGAGGAGTCCGCTGAGGCTTCCAAGAAGAGCGGTGAGGGTTCCGTAGACGTTACTTTCACTATCGCTGATTATGAGTCTCTCCTTGAGGATGATTCTCTTGCTTCTGTAGACGATTTCGTTGCAGCAGTAGGTGATGCTGATACAGTTGAGATCTCCGTAACTCTTGAGTTCGAGAAGGACGATGAGGATTGGCTCTGCTCTAACTACGGCAAGGCTTTCGATGCTCTCTATGCTTTCACGGGTGAGTCTTATGTATTCACACTTCCCGTAACAGAGTGCCTTGATGCTACTAACCTTGAGTGGTGGTTCACAGACAACGGTGACGATACAGCTCCTGTATACACAAACGCTACTCAGATCTCTGCCGAGCTTCCTATTGATGAGTCTCTCAACTATGATGCAAGCCTTCCCGGTGTAAGAGCTGAGCTTACAGTTAACGGTGCAGTTATCTTCACATCCGAGAATTCTTCAGATCTCTGGGCTCACACAACTGATGTTGATGCTACTTACCTTGATGAGACAGGCGAGTATTTCGCAGCAGGCACATACACGATCACATACTATCTTGATGATGAAGTGATCCTTTCCGGTTCTGCTACAGTCAACGTTGAGGCTACAGCTACTCCTACAGCAACTCCTGCTGCAACAGGCGGAATGGCTGATGACGTAGGATACAACGCTTACTACACAGATTCTTCTGATCCATTCTACAATGGATCCAGCGTACCCGTATGGTTCAATTCCGATAACGGCGTATATGCTTCAGGCGTAGCTCAGATCGAGTATACTATCGAGAGACTTGATGATACACTTGGTGACGTTACATATGAGTACTACTACTCTGCAGACGGATCTTATGATACTGCTGAGCTCGTATACACAAATACTGTCAGCTGCAATACATCTTACTCTGATGGTGAGTACTATGAGTGCACATACGATAATCCTGCAGACGGTTACTACTGCATCATCGTTTATCACGGCGGTGTTCAGCAGGGCGCAGGCGTTTGTAGCGTAGGTATGTGATCTTAGGATCAGTAACTTAAACTGAATTGATTCGGCCTCGGTCCATATGGATCGAGGCCGTTTTATATTCTCAAAATTATGAACGCAGGGTGTACTTGAATATAGGCGTTTTAGTCGGTTTTGACAGTACGAAAACCATCTTCAGGGACACAAAAAGAGGACCGTTTCGATAGGAAACGGTCCTTTGTGATAGATCAATTTAGTTTGGATCAGATTACCGAAGTCTTGAGACAATCGTAAGCCGCTTTAGCTGTTTCTCTTACGAGGGGATCGGGATCTGCGAAAGCTAATTTCTTTACGTACTCCTCGCAATGCTTAGCGTTACACTCTGCTGCAGCGGTAGAAGCATTGGCTCTAACCATTGATACAGAGTCCCTGAGGAGGGGAATGAGTGCCATGCCGCTCTCGTAAGTGTTGATCTTACCCATAGCAAGTGCAACCTCTGCGCGAACATCAGGATCCTGATCCTCGGCGAGTTTCACAAGCTTGGCCAAGTTACCCTTAGCAGCATATTTTGTGATCTTTCCTCTTAAACTATCTACTCTAGACATCAATGTTGCCTCCGAAGCATTTCTATAGTTTTATTATATAGGCAGAACCTCTAATAATTGTTAATAAATTATGACTAATCTATTAACGAGTTGAAGAGATTACGTCAATATTATAGACTATCAAAATAGTATGAGAATAAGGATCGGAGTTCAAGATGAAATATTTTAGGTTGCTTGTTGGAATTTTATCGATTGCAGTGTTTACGGCATTTTCGGGCGGTTGCTCGAAGAAATTGCCGGCTGAGACGCTGCCGCCCGAGACGACTGCGCCGATATTTGAATCTCTTCTTGAAGAAACGACTGAAACTACTGAGACGGTTCCCACAGAGACGACCGTTCTTCACGGACCTTTTAGTACACCCGTAGTTACCCAAAGGGTAGTAGACGTCCATGGCCAGCTCAGCGTGGACAGACTCGATATCGTTGATGCTCAGGGCGAGAAGATCGTCCTCAGGGGCATGTGTATGGATATCGCCAGTGATGACTGCGGTTTTATCAATGCTGATACCGTTCAGACTCTTGCCGAGGACTGGGGATGCAATGTGATCAGGTTCAGGCTTGACTATTCATCTTATGTGAACAGTCCCGATGATACTTTTAACGCACTTTGTTCCGCAGTTGATCTATGCCAGGATCAGGGTGTATATGTTATTGCCGATTTCGAACTTCCGGGTCAGTGTGGTCCTGATCGTCCTTATCAGATAACCGCCGAGGACCTTTTCTCCAGATTGTCTGCCATCTATGCGGATTCACCTAACATCATCTATGAGATCTGCAGTAATGTCGGAACATATGATTCAGAAGACGAGAACAGCGTCAGCTGGAGCGGTTCGGTAAGACCTTACGCTGAGGCAGTAATCGACGCTATCAGGGAAAATGACCGCGACAATATAATAATCGTAGGAACTCCCGTGTATGAGAGCGCTACAGCTATGGCGTCGATCTCGCTTATCGAGGAATCCAATCTTCTTTATGCCCTTAACGATGTTGAATCTATCCCGAGCTCCACTGCTATCGGTATACCGTTGATCAGGTCGTCCATAACCGAGCTTTATACGCTGGACCTTGATGCACTCGAGGAAGCCGGTATTTCCTGGTGCTTCTGCGGCGTGGGCCCCGACGGCTCCTTTGACGATAACCTTCTTAACTATTCTCTCGATACTTTGACAGATGAAGAGAAGATAGGAGGTCACTGGCCTGATGAGTTTATCTCGACCGAAGGTCTTGCTCTTCGTGAGCTGATCCTGGACAGCGTAACAGAAGCAGGTGAAGACGAGACTGAGCCTACAGAGCCTTCCGATACGTCCGAAACGACTGCCGATACGGCAGAGGAGACAACCTCAACTTCTTTTGATGAGTCCGCGCAAGGATAAAAAGTGCACGATTTTAAGGCCCGTAAAGGGCCTTGCTCTTTCCATATTAGCGATTGTTGGCAGATAGGCAGAATATCAAGTTTTGATGTTTGTCGTGCCCTCTGAATTTTGCTATAATTTTTCATGTGCGTTTTATTTTATATATAGAGGTGTGACACTTGCGAAGGTTCGGATCTACAGTTGTTCTCATGATGGCGGCGGCTATGTTCTGCCAGTCTGTAAGCGGATGCTCCGCGATGAACTTCTTAAGCCGAAATGAAGAGACGACAGCCACTACGGTTACCGAGACTACGGTACCTACGCCCACACCCGAGCCTACGGCTACACCTATCCCGACTCCTACACCTACACCCGAGCCAGAGCGTATCCTCGTGAGCTTTCTCGGAGACTGCACTCTTGCGGATGCTCTTGCATGGAGCGGCTCGGCAGGCAGCTTTGACGCGGTAGTAGAGGCCGAAGGCTACGAATACTGTTTTCAGAACTGCCACGATCTGCTTTCGCAGGACGATATGACTTTAGCAAATTTTGAGGGCACCATTACGGATTCCACGGCTCATCTTACAAAGGAATTCGTTTTCGGGGGCCCTTTTGAATATACGGAGATGCTCACATACGGAAGCATCGAGGCCGTAAATCTCGCTAATAACCACAGTTACGACTATCTTGATCAGGGACTTACCGATACTGAGGACGCCATGGATACGGTTGGTATCGCATGGAGCAATCAGCATTCGGTAGCGATCTATGAGGTCAGGGGTATCAAGATCGGAATGTTCGGTCTCGATTATGTATCCGGAGACACGACATCCATGGGTTATCCGCTGATCGACGAGCTCAGGGAAGAGGGCTGTAACATAATAATCGCTTCCTGCCACTGGGGCGTCGAAAGAGACTATTCCCCGAGGGACTCCCAGATCGTAGCAGGTCATGACCTTATCGATTACGGCGTGGATATCGTTGTAGGAACGCATCCTCACAGGCTTCAGCCGATCGAGAACTATAACGGAAAGTACATCCTCTACAGCATCTCGAACTTCTGCTTCGGCGGTAATACGGGACTTTCGGATCCCGACTCGGCTATCATCCAGTGTGAGTTCCTGATGGACGAGAATAACGAGGCGGTAGAGAGTTACACACTTAATGTCATCCCGTACTGCCAGACTTCCACCAGGCCCGGCAATGACTACTGTCCCGTGCCTTATGAGTGGGGAACGGATGACTACTACAGAGTGCTCGAGAGACTTAACTGGTCTCAGGAAGACGAGTAAATAACACTTCCCGCAAGATGAAGTGTAAAGATAAACGGAGGCAACTATGGCAACAGGTAAAGTATTGGTAGTGATGGGTTCCGATTCGGATTTCCCCGTCATGGAAGGATGTTTCAAGATCCTTAAGAGATTCGGGGTTGAGTTTGAGGCTCATGTGGCATCTGCTCACAGAACACCCGACAGAGCGATCGAACTCGCAAAGTCCGCTAAGGACAACGGCTTTAAGGTCATTATCTCGGCTGCAGGACTTGCTGCTCATCTTGGCGGCGTACTTGCTGCCAATACGACACTTCCCGTCATCGGCGTTCCCTGTAAGGGCGGTGCATTAAACGGTGTAGATGCACTTTATGCGACAGTACAGATGCCATCCGGCATCCCCGTTGCTACTGTTGCCATCGACGGCGGTACGAATGCGGGTATCCTCGCATGCCAGATCCTCGCTACGAGCGACGAGGAGTTGTCCTCCAAGCTCTCCGCATACAAGCAGGAGCTTGCTGATTCAGTAGGCGCAAGAGACCAGAGACTTCAGGACAAGATCAAGGACATGGAGGGCTAATCAAAGATGAGCGGTTTATTTGGAGTAATCAACAGAGCGGGTTCAACAGACGGAATTGCAAAGACTGCATATTACGGCGTTTTCTCATTGCAGCACAGAGGTCAGGAGTCTGCAGGTATCGCAGTAAATAACGAAGGAACATTCATGGTTCATAAGCAGCCCGGTATGGTCGCTGATATCTTTGACGAGATCACATTGTCTGCTCTTCAGGGACAGTGTGCCGTATGCCATACACGAGGCGGTTCCGACAGGGAGAAGGGCACGGATGCCATCCAGCCCATTCTCATCAAGTCGAGCGCAGGAAATATTGCGATGAGTTCCGACTCCGTTATCCTTAACGCTGATCAGATCAGGGAGAACCTCAAGAACCTTGGTGCCATCTTCCAGACAAATATCGATTCCGAGCTCATCCTTTCGCTCTTCTCGAGAAACAGGATCGTTACGGACACATGTGAAGAAGCTCTTCTTCAGACAATGAAGGAACTCAAGGGTGTATATGCTCTTATCCTCATGACGGAAGATAAGCTCATCGGTGTAAGGGACCCTCACGGTATGAGACCTCTCGCACTCGGTAAGAAGGGTGATATGTGGATGCTCTCATCCGAGAACTGCGCTTTCGATGCTCTCGATGCAGAGTTCGTAAGAGACCTTGAGCCCGGCGAGATCATCTCCATCTCCAAGAATGAGGTCAAGTCTCTCTACTATGAAGACAAGAGCAGTGAAGACAGAGTCAAGGACGGTAAGGTATGTATCTTCGAGTATGTTTATGTTGCTCGTCCAGACTCTGTTATCGATAACACATCTATCTTTGATTCAAGATACAGAGCAGGTCAGGCTCTCGCCAAGGAGCATCCCTGTGAGTGCGATCTCGTTATCGGCGCACCTGATTCCGGTAATGCCGCAGCTCTCGGATTTGCAGACGGTCTCGGCGTTCCTTACGGAATGGGACTTCTCAAGAACAGATATGTAGGAAGAACATTCATCAAGAGTACTCAGGAGCAGAGAGAACTCGCAGTAAGGATGAAGTTCGCTGTCCTCAAGACCGCAGTAGCAGGTAAGAGGATCGCTATCGTAGACGACTCACTCGTAAGAGGTACTACTACAAAGCACATCATCAGATTCCTTAAGGATAACGGCGCTAAGGAAGTTCACGTAAGACTTGCTTCTCCCGAAGTTAAGTTCCCCTGCTGCTACGGTGTAAACGCATCTAAGGGTACGGATCTTCCCGCAACAAGGATGAGCGTAGAGGAGATCAGGGACATGATCGGTGCCGATTCTCTGGGATACATCAGCCTTGATTCACTTCGTAAGTCTTTGGAAGGTATCCACTGCGGTACATGCTCCGCATGCTTTGACGGCAACTATGTCGCAGGCGAAGAGGAAGCTGCTTCCGACAGCATCCATAACGTGAAATATAATTAAGATCCCCGGAGGAAAGAAATGAAGATAGCAGTATTTGTCTCGGGAGGCGGAACAAACCTTCAGGCGATAATCGACAACATCAAGAGCGGCGTGCTCGGCGATATCGAGATCTCTCTCGTAGTATCGTCCAATAAGGACGCATATGCTCTTACGAGAGCAGCCGAGAACGGCATCCCTTCCACGGTCCTTTCGATCAAGGACTTTACGGGAAGAGATAAGTGGGACGAGGCAGTCCTCGATGCCGTACAGAATTCCGGTGCTGAGCTCATCGTCCTTGCAGGTTACCTGTCACTTCTCGGAACTATGGTCGTCCACGCTTATTCCAACAGGATAATCAATATCCATCCCGCATTGATCCCCGCTTTCTGCGGTGAGGGAATGTACGGAATAAAGCCCCATATCGCGGCTCTTGAAAGAGGCGTTAAGGTATCGGGCGCAACGGTTCATTTCGTTAACGAGAACTACGACGAAGGACCTATCATCCTTCAAAAGGCAGTTGACGTTAAGTGGGATGATACACCCGAAGTACTGCAGCAGAGGATCATGAAGGAATGCGAGCAGGTGATCCTTCCCAGGGCAATAAGACTTATCGCCGACGGCAAGGTCACGATCGAGAATAACAGAGCTTACGTTAAAGAATAATAAATGGAGGATAAATATATGCAGAAGTACGACATCGCAGATCTACTCAAGAACAACCCTTACCCCGGAAGAGGAATCGTTATCGGTAAGTCTCCCGACGGCAAGAAGGCAGTAACGGCTTATTTCATCATGGGAAGAAGCGTTAATTCCAGAAACCGTGTATTTACGGCAACTGAGGACGGCATCAAGACTGAGGCCGCCGATCCTTCTAAGCTTACTGATCCCCATCTTATCATCTACTCTCCCGTAAGAGTTCTCGGTAATAAGACTATCGTTACAAACGGTGATCAGACAGATACTATCTACGAGCTTATGGATAAGCAGCAGACATTTGAGATGTCTCTTCGCACACGCGAGTTCGAGGACGATGCACCTAACTTCACACCTCGTATCTCCGGTATCATGCATGTTGAGAATGGTACGTTCAACTACGCTATGTCTATCCTTAAGTCCGCAGACGGTAACCCCGAGTCCTGCCAGAGATATACATTCTCTTACACAAATCCTCTTGCAGGCGACGGAAGGTTCATCCACACATATATGGGTGACGGCAATCCTCTTCCCAGCTTCGAAGGCGAGCCCGAGAAGATCGGTATCGATACAAACGATATCGACGCTTTCACGGATATGCTCTGGACAAGCCTCAACGAGGATAACAAGGTATCTCTCTTCGTAAGATTCATCGACATCGCTACAGGCGAGGAGCAGACAAAGATCGTAAACAAGAATACAAAGATTTAAGGAGTAAAAAGAAATGTCTAACGAAATGCAGCTCAAGTATGGTTGTAACCCCAATCAGAAGCCTTCGAGGATCTTCATGGAGGACGGCAAGGATCTTCCTATCGAAGTATTGAACGGTAAGCCCGGCTATATCAATCTCCTCGATGCATTTAACGGATGGCAGCTCGTTAAGGAGCTCAAGAAGGCAACAGGTCTTCCTTCCGCAACATCTTTCAAGCACGTATCTCCCGCAGGTGCCGCAGTAGGTAAGCCCCTTTCCGAGACAGAGGCAAAGATCTACTTCGTAGATGACCTCGGTGAGCTTTCTCCCATCGCTTGCGCTTATGCAAGAGCAAGAGGTGCTGACAGAATGTCTTCCTATGGTGACTTCGTAGCACTTTCCGACACATGTGATGCTATCACGGCTACTATGCTCGCAAGAGAAGTATCCGACGGTATCATCGCTCCCGGCTATACAGACGAGGCTCTTGAGATCCTTAAGACAAAGCGTAAGGGAACATATAACGTTATAAAGATCGACGAGAACTACGTACCCGCTCCCATCGAGACAAAGCAGGTATACGGAGTTACTTTCGAGCAGGGCAGAAACGAGCTCGACATCAATAAGGAACTTCTTACTAATATCGTTACTGATAATAAGGAGATCCCCGAGGACAAGAAGATCGACCTTCTTATCTCTCTTATCACTTTGAAGTACACACAGTCCAACTCCGTTTGCTACGTAAAGGACGGTCAGGCTATCGGTATCGGTGCAGGACAGCAGTCCCGTATCCACTGCACAAGACTTGCAGGTAACAAGGCAGATATCTGGTGGCTCCGTCAGCACCCCAAGGTCATGGGACTTCAGTTCGTAGACGGTATCAGAAGACCCGACAGAGACAACACTATCGATGTCTATATCTCCGATGAGCACGACGACGTTCTTGCCGAGGGCAGATGGCAGGAGCTCTTCAAGGTTAAGCCCGAAGTACTTACAGAGGAAGAGAAGAAGGAGTGGCTCAAGAAGAACTTCGACGTATGCCTCGGTTCCGATGCATTCTTCCCCTTCGGTGATAACATTGAGAGAGCTAGAAAGAGCGGCGTTAAGTATATCGCTGAGCCCGGCGGATCCATCCGTGACGATCATGTCATCATGACTTGCAACAAGTATGACATGGCTATGGCATTCACAGGCATCAGACTTTTCCATCACTAATATACGGAGGATCCGAAATGAAAGTATTGGTAGTAGGCGGCGGCGGAAGAGAACACGCCATCATCATGAAACTCTCCGAGAGCCCCAAGGTAGATGAGATCTACTGCGCTCCCGGTAACGGCGGTATCAGCAAGTACGCTAAGTGCTTTGATGTTAAGGCTACGGACATCGAGGGTATGGTAGCTCTTGCAAAGGAACTCAAGCCCGATATGGTAGTAGTTGCACCCGACGATCCGCTCGTGCTCGGTATGGCAGATGCTATCGAGGCCGCAGGTTTCAGAGCTTTCGGACCCAAGGCAAATGCTGCTATCATCGAGGGTTCCAAGGTCTTCTCCAAGGAGCTCATGAAGAAGTACGATATCCCTACGGCTTACTATGAAGTATTTACCGAAAGTGAGCCCGCGATCGAATATCTCAAGAAGCAGAATTCTTATCCTACGGTCATCAAGGCTGACGGACTCGCACTCGGAAAGGGCGTTATCATCGCTCAGAATGAGGAAGAGGCCGTTACTGCAGTTCACGAGATGATCGATGAGCTGAAGTTCGGTAAGAGCTCTGCTCGTATCGTTATCGAGGAATTCCTTACGGGTCCCGAAGTATCCGTTCTCGCTTTCACGGACGGCGAGACAATGGTTCCCATGATCTCTTCGATGGATCACAAGAGAGCTCTTGATAATGATCAGGGCCTTAACACAGGCGGTATGGGAACTGTATCTCCCAACCCTTACTACACTGATGATGTAGCTAAGGAGTGCATGGAGAAGATCTTCCTTCCTACGATGAACGCCATGAACAAGGAAGGCAGAAGATTCGAAGGATGCCTTTACTTCGGTCTCATGATCACACCTAAGGGACCTAAGGTCATCGAGTATAACTGCCGTTTCGGCGATCCCGAGACACAGGTTGTACTTCCTATGCTCGATGCTGATCTCTACGATATCTTTGACGCCATCATCGACAGACGACTTAAGGATGTCGATATCAAGTGGCACGACGGTGCATGTGCATGTGTCATCATGGCATCCGGCGGATATCCCGAGAGCTATAAGAAGGGTATCCCCATGGCCGGATTCGACGACAAGGGTCAGGTCGAAGGATGCTTTGTATACCATGCAGGCACAAAGCTCGACGATAACGGAACATTCCTTACAAACGGCGGTCGTGTCATCGGTGTAACTGCTAGAGGAGAGTGCCTCAAGTGCGCACTGAAGGCAGCTTACGAAGGTGTTGAGAAGATCGACTTCGAGGGCAAGCACTTCCGTCACGATATCGGTAAGAGGGCTCTTGCTGCAAAATGAGAATAGGTCTCTACGGCGGATCTTTTGATCCAATCCATAACGGACATTTATCGATCGTCCGCGGCGCTTTAAGAAGCGGCGCGGTCGATCTTGTTATTGTGATCCCTTCGGTACGAAATCCCTTTAAGCGCGGCAAGGTACTGAGCGCTGCTCCTTATCGTTACTATATGGTAAAGGAGACGATAGAAGCCGAATTCGCTTCAGGGTCAGGCGATGGCAAAGGCGGTTCGAAGGTCATTATCAGCGACTGCGAGTACTATACTGACGAGATCAGCTATACGATCAATACGCTAAGGTATCTAACCGTTAAGGAGAGGATTTCTACTCTTCTCACGGCTAACGGCGTCGCGGCGGACTCGGCTTCCGAAGATCATACATATTTCTGGCTCTGCGGCTCCGATATCCTTCCGACTTTCGACAAGTGGTATAAGGCGCCCGAGATACTGAGCATCGTATCATTGCTCGTAGCATCACGACCCGGTGACGGGATCGATATCGATACCGAAAAGAGCAGGCTCGACAAGGCTTTCGGCTTTGATGTCCCTCTCATGAAGTTCGAGATAGACGGAGTAGAAGCTGCTTCTTCATCGATAAGAGTCAGCGGCGAATATACCGATATACCCGATGCGGCACGTGAGTTCATAAAGGAACACGCGCTGTATTCTTTCGCAGATGTCTGGGATGCCGTAAGCGACGAGGCGGCTAATAAGTTTCTCGAATATGCGATAGCACTCTATCCGATCCTCAGGCGAAAGAGACTCCTGCATACTCTTAATACGGGTATGCTGTCTGCACATTATGCGCTCAAGCACGGCGCGGATGTCGATAAGGCTCTGATCGCTGGTGCTCTTCATGACTGTGCCAAGGAACTTCCCGAAGAAGATCAGAGGAAGATGGCGCAGGAGAGGTCGGGAGATCTGTTCGTTGACTCAAAGCTCCTTCATTCTCCTGCGGGTGCCACTATGGCCCGCGAGAAGTTCGGGATAGAAGATGAAGAGATCCTTGATGCGATCACATATCACACGACGGGCAGAGGCAACATGACTATGCTCGACAGGATCGTATATCTGTCGGATAAGCTCGAACCTTCGAGGACATATACCGATCTTACCGAGATGCGAAAGGTCGCCGAGTATGACCTCGATGAAGCGTGCCGTATGTGTCTTGGAGCAGTGGTGAACAAATTTAAAAGTCAGGGAAGAGATCAGCATCCGCTGACGAATGAGTTCGCGAAGCAACTGGGTCTTTTATAAGGCGGCTGCTTTTACATGTGTATAATTTAGTAAGAATAAGTGATACGGAGACAGGATAATGGGATTTTTGAAGAACCTTCTGCGTAAAGCATCCAAAGAGATCAGTCAGGAAGAGGCTGCTAAGATCAGCGCCAAGTTCGAAGATATGACGGGTAAGCCTATCGAGACACGTACGGCGTTTGGTGAGGACGATCGCCCGGTTCCTTCTTGGGAGCAGGGCACCGGCAGCAGTAATAACGGCCTGCCGTATGGTCCCGAGGCACCTTTTGAAGAGAATCAGTTTAACTTCAACGGCACCTATCAGGAGTATTTCGAGAATATCTTCGCCGAAGACTTTCCCGAGTTCCAGGTATCAAAGGAGGAAGGTTTCACCGGAAGACGTGCGGCATATACGTTTACTTCAGGCGGCGTGAAAAGACTTGTTGTCGAGATTCTTTACGAAGGATCAGGTGTCTATAAGCTTCGTGATGAATGTAGAAGACAGGGTGTGCCGTATCTTCGCTTCTACCATGACCATGCAGGTTGGTGGAACCTGAGGTCCTATGTTAAGGACAGGATCCGTAAAGCAGTAGGCTGACGGATCGATAAGATCAGATAAAAACAGAAAGAGAACGCTTTGCGTCTGCGGAGGACCAGGCAGGAGTCTTTGAAAAGGCTTTGCAGACAGCCGATCCCTGTACGGTCCGGTAACTCCATCAATTTTGATGGATTTAATATCTTCTCTTTCTGTTTTTGTGTGTCCGGAGGTAATTCTTGGGAGATAATGTATCGCTTTTAGACAGGCTTTCAGATAACCGGGAATGGGATTCATTCCTGGCTCATAAGAAAGACGGATATTGTCCTGATTCCGAGCTTCTTGAGATATCGGAGCTTATAAGGTCGCGCGGATATGAAGCTGTTGCCGCTTCGATCCGTAACGGCAGTTTTCCTCTCCCCGAAAAGAAGATGATCTCCAAGATCAGCACCAATAAGAAAAGGGCAGTATATGTCTATCCTCGTGAGTATACTTTGTGTCTTAAGCTCCTGACTTACCTTATGCTTCGAAAGTATGACCGGATCTTCACTACGTGCCTTTATTCATTTCGTCCGGGGATCGCTGCAAAGGATGCGATATTAAAGCTTCGCGCAACGCCTGAGATAGGGCAGATGTATTCATATAAGGCGGATATAAGCGACTACTTTAATTCCATCGATATCGAGAGGCTGCTTCCGGAACTGAGGTCGATCCTGGCAGATGACCCGCAACTTTTTGAATTCATCGTGTCACTCCTTCGTGAGCCGCGTGTCGTGTTCGGCGGCAAGGTAATAGAGGAACGCAAAGGCATAATGGCGGGAACCCCGATATCGTCTTTCCTGGCCAATGTCTATCTCATGGATATGGATGCTCATTTTGCCGAAGCGGGCATAACTTACGCTAGGTATTCGGATGACATCATAATCTTCGCCGATCACGAGGAAGAGCTTCGGAGACATATTTCCTATATACATGAATGTCTTGCTTTAAAGGGGCTCGTGATCAACCCGGATAAAGAATGCTACAGTCGGCCTCATGAGAAGTGGGTATTCCTGGGGATCTCATATGAAGACGGAGTGATCGATATTGCTCCGACGTCAGTTCGCAAGATAAAGGGCAAGATGCGAAGGAAGGCACGCTCGCTCATGCGCTGGGGAGATCGTAATGACGTACCTCCCGAGAAGGGCGCGAAGGCTTTCGTGAGGATATTTAACCGCAAGCTGCTCGAGACATCGGAGGATCGTGACCTCACGTGGAGCTACTGGTATTTCCCCGTGATAAATACTGACGAGAGCCTAAAGGAGATCGATCACTACGCGCAGGAGTGTCTTCGATTTATGTTGAGCGGCAGGCGAACCAAGGCGCGATTTAATGTGCGATATGAGGATCTGAAAGCATTAGGCTACAGAAGTCTCGTGAACGAGTACCACAGATTCAGGAAATCTGATGAGCACGATAAGGAACTTTCGGTACGGCAGGCAACTTGAGACGTGTTGTGATAAAATAAACAAAAACATTGATAAGGAGACTTACTTAATGACAAGTCAGCAAATGGTAGATAAGATCGTTCTCGCTCTCGAGAGCAAGAAGGGTATCGACATCGAGGTCCTGGATGTAGCGGAGAAGACGACTCTTGCGGATTTCTTCGTTATCGCGAGCGGTAATTCGACAACACAGATCAAGGCTCTGACTGATGAAGTTGAGTATGTTCTCAAGAATGAGTGTGGCATCTATCCCGACCACATCGAGGGCAGAAGCGGCGACAGATGGATGCTCATCGACTATAAGGATGTAGTAGTTCACATATTCCATCCCGAGGAGAGAGCTAATTACGATCTCGAGAAGCTCTGGCAGACAAAGAAGCCCGAAGCCTGATCTAATTATTTATTTGATAACGCGCGACGCCTGTTCCTGTTGGGACGGGCGTTTTTTGTTGTGTGCGTTTGCGAGAGAGGGGCGAGTGGCCTCCGGAAGGTGTTTTATAAACCTGATCTTTACCGAGCTGCGACCGTGGTGCACACAAGTCGTCATTCGGGGGATTGTTTACACCTTTTTGGAGCTCGCGGTTCTCACAAGCTTATTTTTTGGCGCTTGTTTGAACTTTCTGACGTGATTTTGTTCCCACAAGTTAAGTATTTAGAGATTGTTTACACCATATCGCCTCTCACGGTGTAAACATTTGCCGTTTATGAGATTTGTTTACACTTTGAGCCCTGAAATGGTTCAAACATTTAGGAAAAATCTGACTTGTGTGATCCGGAAGTCGGAAAAAGGTTCAAACAACTTAGAAATATCTTTTTGGTTTGAACCACGAGAGGGCCGGCAAGCGTTGAAGTCCGTTTAATCGGACACCTTGTCGAAATTTGTCGAAGATTGTCGATTTTTGTCGAAACTTTTGTGCCGCCGCAGGTGGTAGGATCGTCCTATGAAACACAAAAAACAGATAAACAAGAATATAGTCTACGTTGCCGCATTCGTTTTGATCGTTGCCATGAGCGTAGGCTACAAGCTGCTCCTGAGCGGTCAGTCGACGATGCTCATACAAAAGGACGATGCGAACGAAAGCCTTCAGTCAGAGACTATTGGGGATGAGGCTGCCGCGCTTTCGGAGGGGACGGATGAGACTGCATCAGAGCCTGAGTATACAGCAGGTACAGTCAGCGTCTATATCTGCGGTGCGGTAAATTCTCCCGGCGTCTATGAGATGGACTCGGGAGGGATAATTAACGATGCCGTAGAGATGGCAGGAGGCTTTCGTGAAGATGCGGCTGATGAATATATCGACCTCGTCTATGTAGTGCGCACGAATATGTCTGTCTATATCCCGACCGTGAACGAGATCGAGGAGGAGGGGTATGACTCGTGGGGAAACAGTGAGATTTATTTCAGGTCGCAGGAAGACGGGGCGACGGAGTGTGAAGATCCATCAGGCGGAACGCCGGCAGAGGAGAGCGGACTTATCAATATCAATACCGCTACCCGCGAGCAGCTCATGACACTTCCCGGGATCGGTGAAGCAACGGCCGATGCGATCATTTCGTACAGGGAGGAGACGCCTTTTACGAGTACGCAGGACATAATGAACGTGAGCGGGATAGGAGAGTCGAAGTATAACCGTATCAGGGAGCAAATTTGCGTATAATGGTATACTTGATGCGGAATCCATAAATGGAGTTGTAAGATGAAAAAGAAGATATTTGCAGTGATCGCTGCCGTGACTATAGTTGCTGTCCTATTGATCGCATTTCCTTATATTAAGGCTGAATACCTGACCGCCAGGTATGGTTCGCAATTTGAAGGACTTTATACGCAGACTCACATGATAGATCATGCTGACTATTGTAAGGTGCTCGACTATGACGGATCTCATGCCAGATGCGTTTATGTTTGCAAAGGGGTGGACATAAATGTATTGGAGTTTGACTTGCACGGCGGCAATTGGGAGATGAGCCACTGGGAGACGATATGGTCCGGCTCGGGAAGTGCCGACAGTCTTATGTGGCCCATGTATTTCTGATCAGATATAACCGTATAGTCCTCTTACACTCACTTCGCCGCTGCTCAGGTCTTCTTCGTGACCGTCTTCAAACCTAACTTTCAGCGAGAAATCCGGATTGATATCGACAGCTGTTCCGTGCCGCGGCTCTTCGCCCGAATCGTGGATTTTAACGACGCTGACTCCTTTGCCCAATGTGAGGCAAGCGTCCCTGTATTCATTTAAGTATTCAGAAGCGCTGCAGGGGATAGAGTCGGAAAGTTTATCCATTTCCTTTACCATTTCTGCAACTATGGATGCGCGTGAGATGATCTCGCACTTTTTCATACGAAGTGAACCCGCGATATTGCGTATGTCTTCGGGAAAATCAGACTCGACCTGATTGACGTTTATACCTATACCGATGACGATGCTGTCGATCATGCCTGATTCGCTTTCCATGGTCATCTCCGTGAGGATACCCGTTACCTTCTTAGAGTCAACAACAAGGTCGTTTACCCATTTGATCTCGGGATCTATACCGCAAGCTCTGTTGATCGCACGTCTTATGGCGACTGCTGTCCATGCCGTGATCTGTGATGCGTCGGCAGGGGCGATAGCAGGTCTCATGAGATATGAAAAGTAGATCCCCGTACCGTGAGGTGAATCGAAAGAACGTCCGCGGCGGCCTTTGCCTTTGCTCTGATGATCGGCTATGACGACGGTGCCTGCGGGAACTCCCTCAAAGGATAGCTGTTTCAGCGTATCGTTAGTGGAAGCTACTTCATCGTATGTGTGGATCATCTCAACGCGATCTGACGTGAGGAAGGGCAGAAGCTCGCCTGAGCTTACTATGTCCGGGTGACTTAGCAGGCGGTAGCCTTTCTGGGTTGAAGATTCTATCTCGTATCCCGCCGAACGAAGTGATTTTACGGCGGCATTTATCGCGGCTCTGCTGATCCCGAGCGAGGAACTGATCTTCTCGCCGGATATGTAGCCGTCTGCTTTTATAAGTGATGCGATAACGTGATCCTTTGTCGTGAGCATGAACATATCTTAGCACAATTGACATCAGATTTCCGCTGTGATAGAACATATTGTAAATGTTAAATGAAAAGAGGTTTACAATGTCCGGAAACAAAGCAAAACAGAGGATCAGCACGAAAGATATGGTCCTCATCCCGCTCTTTACGGCGCTCATCGCGGTGGGAGCATTTATCAAGATCCCGATGCCTACATGTCCACTTACGCTTCAGTGGTTCTTTGTCATGTGTGCAGGTATCCTCCTCGGGAGCAGGAAGGGTGCGCTTAGCACATTTATATATGTCCTTTTGGGACTTATAGGCATCCCGATCTTTACCGGCGGAGGCGGATTCTGGTATGTCTTCCAGCCAACCTTCGGCTACTTCATAGGATTTATTCTTTGCGCGTTTCTGATCGGTCTCATGGTCGAAAAGAAGGTGAACGTTTTCGCCGCATGTGCAGTAGCGACAGTCATCCTATACCTGATCGGCTCTGCTTACGGCTATGTCATCCTGAATTTCTATTCGGAGGGAGACGGCATGCCTTTGGGAAAGCTCGTAATGTCATTTTGTGTTCTGCCTTTGCCGGGTGACATCATTAAGATCATTCTTGCAGGTCTCGTAGGAGGACGCGTAAGAAAGATATTAAAGATCGCATAATAAGCCCCTTAGCGGTTGACTTTCGGGAACAAAAGTGACAAAATCACTCTATTAAAAGCTTTGACAGGGACAAGTGCCCCGCGATCGGCGTCTTACAGAGAATCGGAGTCATGGGCTGAGAGCTTCGAAGAAAGGCAGCGGCAAGCATACAACCCTCGAGCTGCAGGAGTACACTTTCGTGCATTATTCGAAAGCAATCCGTGCCGTCACGAGCCCGCGTTAAGGGAGAATTAAGAGGCGTTTTCAATGGCGAGACCGACTCGGGTCACAAGATCGACCGCGAAAGCGCAATTTGGGTGGAACCGTGCAGCCATGCATCCCAAAGTAATGTTGGGGCATGGCTTTTTATATGCCCCGAAGTTCTAGGCGGTCCGGGCTTTGCCAAGCCAGAGGATCAGCAACAAGATTACCAAGGAGGTATATGTGCAATGGCAGATTTCAGCAATGTTGAAGACAGAAAGCGCTTCAGACACACAGCATCACACATCATGGCACAGGCAGTTAAGAGACTTTGGCCCGAGACAAAGCTTGCGATAGGTCCTGCAATTGATGACGGTTTTTACTACGATTTCGACAGGGATGAGGCTTTCTCGGAAGCAGATCTCAAGAAGATCGAAGAAGAGATGAAGAAGATCGTTAAGGAGAATCTTCCTCTCGAGTACTATGAGCTTCCCAGAGAAGAAGCAAGAAAGTTCATGGAAGAGAAGGGCGAGATCTACAAGGTTCAGCTCATCGACGACCTTCCCGACGAGGCAACGATCTCTTTCTATAAGCAGGGTGATTTCACTGATCTCTGTAAGGGCCCTCACGTAGAGTCTACAGGCGAGATCAAGGCATTTAAGCTTACATCCATCGCAGGTGCTTACTGGAGAGGTGACTCTAAGAACAAGATGCTCCAGAGGATCTACGGTACTGCTTTTCCTGACAAGGCTCAGCTCAAGGAGTACCTCGATAAGCTCGAAGAAGCAAAGAAGAGAGACCACAATAAGATCGGCCGAGAGCTCGAGTATTTCACGACTGTTGACTATATCGGCCAGGGTCTTCCGATCATCCTTCCCAAGGGTGCTAAGACTATTCAGGTAATGCAGAGATGGATCGAGGATCTCGAGGCTTCAAGAGGCTGTGAGCTTACGATGACTCCTTACTTTGCAAAAAGAGACCTCTATAAGATCTCCGGTCACTGGGATCACTATCGTGACGGCATGTTCGTCATGGGTGATAAGGCTGATCAGGATGACGAGACAAAGGAGTGCTTTGCTCTTCGTCCCATGACATGTCCTTTCCAGTATCAGGTATTCCTTAACCGCCAGAGATCCTATCGTGATCTTCCCATGCGACTTACTGAGACATCCAAGCTCTTCCGTAATGAGGATTCCGGTGAGATGCATGGCCTTATCCGTGTAAGACAGTTCACTATCTCCGAGGGTCACTACATCCTTCGTCCCGATCAGCTCGAGTCTGAGTTCAAGGAGTGCCTTGACCTCGCTAAGTACGTACTCGATACAGTTGGACTTCTTGAGGATTGTACATTCCGTTTCTCCCAGTGGGATCCGGCTAACCCCAAGAACAAGTACGAGGGTACAAAGGAACAGTGGGAGAAGGCTCAGGATACAATGGGCAAGATCCTCGACGATCTCGGAGTAAAGTACGATATCGGTATCGACGAGGCTGCTTTCTACGGACCTAAGCTCGATATCCAGTACAAGAACGTATTCGGTAAGGAGGATACACTCGTTACTATCCAGATCGATATGCTCCTCGCAGAGAAGTACGGTATGGAATATGTTGATGCTGACGGTGCAAAGAAGACACCTTACATCATCCACAGAACAAGCCTCGGATGCTACGAGAGAACACTTGCATATCTTATCGAGAAGTATGCAGGCTGGCTTCCTGTATGGATGGCTGCAGAGCAGGCACGTATCCTTCCTATCTCCGATTCTCACATCGACTACGCTTACGAAGTTAAGGATAAGCTCACAAAGATGGGCTTCCGCGTAGAAGTAGACGACAGATCCGAGAAGATCGGTAAGAAGATCAGAGAGGCTACAAAGGAGAAGGTACAGTATCTCCTCGTAGTCGGTGACCAGGAAGTCGCAGACAAGACTGTAGCAGTACGTGCTCGTTTTGAAGGCGATATGGGTTCGCTTCCCGTTGACGACTTTGCAGCTAAGCTCAAGGAGATCGTTGACAACAAGGTAAGACACGACGTCTGATAAAGAGTTAAGACAGATCAACAAAAGACCGTCCTGCGAATGACGCGGGGCGGTCTTTTTGATGTTCATTGCTTCGTTATTCATTTTCCACCCCTTTAGCCTTAGCTACTTCTATAGACGCAAATGACCGAACGATGCTGCAATGTTATAATCAGATTATCGTGACAGATAGGGAGAACGGATATGGAAAGTAAGCTCATGAATATCAGATGTGACAACTGCGGTGCAGAGTACAGGGTCAGTTCACGCGGTGAACTCGTGTGCCGCTTCTGCGGATCGAAGATCTACATGACTGACAGGGACTTCGAGGATTACCAACACACACGTGACGAGATGCTCGAAAGCGACCGCTTCACAAATGATATGGCGGAGAATGACGGTGACGTACTTGGCCTTTGGCAGAGCGCATCGCTGATGGATATAGCGACCGAAAGCGGTACTCATATCAAGTTTGAGTCATATTATTCGGTCGCGCTACAGGGTAAAGAGATCTACATAGGAAAGACAAAGATAGCGATCATCTTCGATAACAGAGGTGATGCTCAAGGCTACGAGGATATCATCAAGGAGATCGTATATCCTTCTGCTGATATCAAGGGGCTTGGCAGATATCTTCCGAATATCACGTTCAGCAGCAGGACTGCTGACGGCGGATATGTACTAATTCTTTCGAAAGAGGAGAATATCTATCCGCTCTTTCTCTTCAGTGATCTAAAGCCGACTACGGTCGCCTGGATGATCTCAAGGCTCGAAAATCTCGGATGCCTTCTGGAGTTCAACGATATGGATTTCAGAAAGCTCGCACTCGAGGATCTGTATATCAACCCCAAGACTCATGAGCTCTTTATCTTCGGAGGCTGGGAGAACGTTAGTCACTCTAAGAGGAGGAACTACCTCGAGGATCTTCGTGAGATCGCGAAGGGACTGACGGATATCAATGCAGCGCCCGAGCTTTGCAGGAAATTTTTAAACGGCAGGCCGAAGTCGACTGCTTACGATGACTTTAAGGCATGGGACGACGTTATAATGAACGGATTCGGCGGACATAATTTTCATCAGTTCAGCGAGAATGATCAAAAGTAAAGGAGATATCTGATATGGGAAGAGGAAGCTATACGGCAAGCGACTGGGATAAGCTCAGGACTACAAGAGGAATAACAAGTGCAGCCACTGCGGATAACCTTTTCAGGAATAACCGCATGCTCGATAAGTATAACCCGAGGTTCATCAACATGAGAGAATCAAGGGATAACGACGAGCACCCTCATTCAACCCCCATCGCGATCGGAGTTGATGTCACGGGATCCATGGGATATCTTTCCGAGGAGATCGTAAAGAATTCCCTTAATGAGCTCATGAAGAAGCTCTATGCATCTAATGTCATCCCTGATCCGCAGCTCATGTTCGGTGCGATCGGTGATGCGAAGAGCGATATGGCCCCTTTGCAGGTAACGCAGTTCGAGTCCGATATCAGGATCGCGGAGCAGCTCTTAGAGCTTTGGCTTGAAGGTAACGGCGGCGATATTCCCGAGGACTACGAGCTCTTCTGGTATTTCCTTGCTCGCCACACTGATACGGACAGCATGAAGAAGCGAAATGAGAAAGGCTTCGCATTTACTGTCGGTGATGCAGGAACACACGGTAAGATCGATTCTGTTGCTTTCGCCAGAGTCTTCGGTGATAAGCAGTCTACTCTTACGTCCGAAGAGATAGTAGCTGAGACACTTAAATCCTATGAGCTCTTTCACATCCATATCAAGAAGAATTTTGATCAGACGATCATCAACGGCAGGACGATCAATATCGGAAAGAATGACGTTAAGCTCCTGCCCGAGCTCATCATCTCGGTCATCTGCAAAGTTAAGGGTCTTAACAGGAGCGATATCTTAGGTGAGCTCGATCCCAAGGTTGAGAAGAGACTCGACGGCTTTATGGAGGATCTGATCATCTGATAGATGAATTACGCGGTTATAGGTAACAATTTCGGTGACGAGGGTAAGGGTCTTGCAGTCGATCATCTGACGCTGCGACGCCATGCTCTCGTAGTGCGTCATAACGGCGGTGCCCAGGCAGCGCATACGGTCGAAAGAGACGAAGGAAGGTTCGTGTTTCATGAGCTCTCGTCAGGCTCGTTTAACGGAGCTGATACTTATTGGGCGGGCACATTTTATCCGGATCTTTATAAGCTCGAAGAAGAGGCTGAAGACTTTCGTGCATTAAGCGGCCGTAAAGTAAAGATCTATGCGTCGCCTGATGCTGCAGTCACGTTGCTCTACGACGTATTCCTGAACCAGAAAAAGGAAGAACTCAGATGCGATGGTAAGTACGGAAGCTGCGGCATGGGTATCTGGGAAGCGACGAGACGTTCGGGGTATGGTAAGGATAATGAATTCGCCGTAACGATCGGTGACCTGATTGGAAGTTCCGCCGGTGATATCGCCATTCTCATGAAGAAGATCGAAGACGAGTATATGCCGCTTCGATATGAGAAATATGGTATCTCTGAGCCTTTGACCCTCGAACGCGAAAGATATGCCGATATCATGGCACGGGCGGCAGATAAGTATGTGACGCTCGCAGAGCGCGAGGCTAAGCTCCTGCAAGGCTATGAGGATGTTGTATTCGAAGGTGGGCAGGGACTCTTACTTGATAATGCGAGAGAAGATCTGTGGCCGCATACTACGTGCAGCAGGACCAATATAACTAATCCCGTGTCGATAACGGAAGCTAACGGTATGCGTATAGACGAGGCGGTATATGTGACGAGGACTTATCTTACGAGACACGGAGCGGGCCCTTTTAAAGAGGATCCCGATCTTATGTTTGAGGACCTTACCAATATGCCGAATCCATGGCAGGATAAGATAAGGTTCGGCCGCCACAAGAGTGCAGAAGAGCTGATCACGCGGGCAGTAGATGACACTCGTGATAATGTGCCTTACGATGTAGTGACTTCGCTCTTTGTAACGCACCTGAATGAGACGGATAAGCATATCCTGACCTGCGATGACGGCGACGTATCACTAAACGACTTTACGAAACTCGCGAAAGAATTCGGCATCGGAAGGCTATATCTTTCGGGTCACAGGAATGCCGAATATACAACCGTGAAGGATATTTGAAGATGAAATGGACAACTAAGCATTTTAGCGAGCTCACGACCAATGAGCTCTATGAGATATTGAAGACGCGTCAGGAGATATTCATCATCGAGCAGAACTGTCCGTATATGGATATCGATGACCTCGATAAGGATGCGATCCACGTATTTTGTGTGGACGATAACGGGCGTGTTACGGCATGCCTTCGAGTATTTATGCGTGACGAAGTTAACGGGATCGCGCAGATAGGCAGGGTAGTGACATTGACCCATGGGATAGGACTCGGGAAGATACTCCTTCACGAGGGTGTAAAAGTTGCTGAGGACTATTACCACGCCCGCGAGATCTACCTCGAGGCACAGGTCTATGCGATCGGTTATT
Source organism: Ruminococcaceae bacterium KH2T8 (assembly GCA_900111435.1). Classification (NCBI taxonomy): domain Bacteria; kingdom Bacillati; phylum Bacillota; class Clostridia; order Eubacteriales; family Oscillospiraceae; species Ruminococcaceae bacterium KH2T8. The sequence goes on along the minus strand of FOIY01000001.1, from coordinate 228,210 downwards.
ACGAGGGCGAAGGCTTTAAAGTCACGTCCGAAGAATTCATGGAGGACGGTATCCCTCACGTTACGATGAGCCGTCCGATCCCGCTTGAACAGCCTATTCCCCGGTGATAGAATCAAAAATATGTGAGGGATAGGTCATATGGCAATATGGGAAAACACAAACGAAACAGTCAACTGGTCGCCGGGGCATTCGGACATAATAAAGTGCCCGAGATGCGGTAATAACGTCTACACGGACGATATCCTCGATAAGCACATATGCAGACATTGCGGAGGTGTCTACGACAAGGACACTATGGAACTGTGCTATGAATTCGAGAGAAGAGATGAAGAGGCCCCCGGCTACGAAGAATCGAACAAGGTCGAGTATGTCTGCAGAGCTTGCGGTTCGTCAGTAGTTACGGATATGCGAACTACTTCGGAGTTCTGCGCTTTCTGCGGCTCGAAGGATATTACGAAGATAGCCCTTACGAGGCAGTTTAGACCTGATGCGTATATCCCTTTCAAGGTCACAAGGGAAGAGGCTGTCGAGAAACTGAAGAAATTTGCGGACGGCAAGGCTTTCGTTCCCAGGGGCTACAATACAAAAGCTACCATGAGCAAGGTAACGGGCGTATATGTCCCTTTCTGGCTCGTCAACAGCGATACTCATCTTAAGGTCAAGGCGCTCGGAACCAAGAAGTTCGGTGAGGGTGCGGGCGACAGGTTCGACCTCGACGTCAAGTATAATTATCAGGTAAAAGGCATTCCGTTTGACGGCTCAAAGGGCGTCAACGATGTCTTGATGGAGGCGATCGAGCCTTATGACTATAGGGAACTTCGGACTTTCGATGATAACGCTTTGAAGGGTTATTTTGCTGAGAGGTTCGATGAATGTCCTCTTGATATGACAGAGCGTATAATGAGCAGGCTCTATCTATATTCGGGGCAGTGTGCGCAGAATGTCCTGAAGTCTTATGACAAAGTCGAGATCAAGGAGAACACCTCGACTGCCGATAATCTCTCATCTCGCTATGTGCTCCTTCCGATGTGGTTTTTGAACTACGAGTACGAGGGCATGAGATACAGATTTGCGGTCAACGGTCAGACAGGCGAATGTGATGGCGATATGCCGGTATCTACAGCTCGCAGCACACTTCGAAAGCTGCCGCTCAGGATACTGTTCCTGCTTCCTGCTATCGCAGCGGTGGCAAGCCTTATAATCGCTGTCGTATTCTTCCAGGATGCTTTCGTTAACGGAATTGAATCGATCCTTAAAGGCGGTTTCTTTATCGTATTGATGTTCATCGGTATCGTCTTTTGCGGTTGGGGAAGGAATCGTCACTTCTATAACTCTTTCGAAGTGGAAGCTGATATACGTGCAGGCATCAGGGAAAAGGTGACAGAAGGATTCTTTAATCTGCCCGATACCGCGGACCGAATGCTCTCGCATGCCGATACTGAGCTCAAGAGAACGATGGATGAGGTCCCGGAGGTCATGACTTACTTTGAGGAGATACCGGGTGAAGAGGTCAAGATCAAGGAGTCCGAGCCGACGGCGAAGACTTACAGCCGATCGCGTGCGAATGACAGGTAAGATCGTAAAGAAAAGCAATGGGATTATTGCTCTTCGCATTGACTCACAAAATATCGGATGTTAGAATTTGTACATAAATGAGACGTTGCCGATAGACGGTAACCTCAGCTAGTAATCAAAAATGATCGCCGCTTGGGGTATTTTGAGGGCGATCGTTTTTTATTGTTTCTCATTACTGTCACAACGAATGTGAGTAACGCTACGATGAAGATACCAATCAGGGTATAAGGTTTAGTTATCATCTGTTTCTTGATAGAATTAATATGGTTAGACAATGATCCTTCAGCAGGAGGCACCGCATGATCAGGACAATAAGAGGCGATATAACAAAGATCACAGACGTTCAGGCGATAGTTAATGCCGCAAATAATTCGCTGCTCGGAGGCGGCGGTGTAGACGGTGCCATCCATCGAGCCGCAGGTCCTAAGCTTCTTGCTGAGTGCAAGTTGTTAGGCGGCTGTGAGACCGGTAAGGCCAAGATGACCAGGGCATATGATCTTCCGTGTGAATACGTTATCCATACCGTGGGACCGATATGGCATGGCGGCAGAAGAAATGAGCCTGAACTGCTGGCATCCTGCTATGAGTACTGCCTGAAGATCGCTCTTGCAAATGGTATCAGGACGATCGCTTTTCCGTCTATATCGACAGGCGTCTACGGCTATCCCGTAGATCTGGCTGCCATGACGGCTGTGATCGCTGTCAGGCATTTTGTCGAGCAACACAAAGACAGCTTTGACGATATAGTCTGGGTTCTCTTTGACGATGATACAAAGGCCGCCTACGACCGTGTATTGGATCACGCGGGGGAGTGAGTGATATGGTTCAGTTCAGTGCGGAAGATCTTGGGGAACTGATCGGCAGTTTCGAGTATCGCTACGATGAAGATATCGCGCGTAAGATGCTGACTAAGCATGCAAATCGATTGTCTAAGCAGACTTTGCTCCCGAATTATATCTTTTTCGGTATCGTGTATTTTATCGGTATCCTGCTCGCTAACCGTGATATGACGCTTTCGAGGGTAATCTGCATCAATATTGGCGTAGGTTGTATGGCACTGGGGTTTGCATACTGGCTCTTCATGAAGAAGAAGGGTATAGATCATGCGATGAGAAATCCCGAGAAGGCTTACAGATGGGATGTTTACGATAAGGGCCTTATATTTCTTAACAGGACAGGCGCGCATAAATACAGGTTTGACAAGATGAGTCATATGAGTGAGGATGCTGACTTTTATATAGTAGACAGCCTCGGACGATTCATGCTGATACCTAAGAGTTCTCTCGACGAGAAGACTAATAGCTTTCTTTCGTCTAAGATAGGGGAGGTGAATACATGATCGCCTACGATATCTCGGGTGGCAGGACTCCGCTTTGGGCTTACGAATACACTCACGATGCGGAATATGTCAGGACGTATGCGAAGTATCTCGTGAGCTTTGGTACTTTCTTTCGGCTTTTTGTGTTGCTCGTAGTATTAGGTACAGCCTTTATAGTAGGGCATTACGGCTTCCTTATCTGGTTGATGGCGGTACTGATATTGGCATTTCTTATTATGCTCGTAACTCCTATTCCTGCTGCGCTTACGGTACACCGTTTCTTGAGGCTCAACAGAAAATACGGATTGCCCGACAGCTTCGAAAGGCGAGTAGCATTTTACGGGGAATATCTGATATGGACAACTGAATGGACCTCTGTAAGAGTTTCGTATAAGAGCCTGTTTATAGCAGAAGACAGCGATTCGAAAATGATCCTTACGCAAAAGAAGAGTGTGTATGTGATCGACAAGAGTCAGTGCCCGGGTGAAGTGTGCGATAAGATCAGGAGCCTGGCCCGTCAGAAAAAGAAGAAGTGACAGTTCGTCTTTGAGTGATAATTGCGGCATTTGAATCACCGGTGCAACTTGCTCTGCGCCTCTGCGTCAATAGTGGTGAAGACCTTTATTGGAAGTGAGGCGATAGCTTATGAAAAAGACAAAGGCAGTTGCAGCGATCCTTGCTGCGTGTTTGTTGACATCCTGTTCTGCATCTGACAGTGATAAGGATCACAATCGGCAGATCTCATTTAATTCGGTCATTGATGAGGTTCACTGGTTCACGTATATCGAGGGCGAGAGTCAGCTGACTTTCGATGTGGTTCCGGGTGAAAACAGTTTTCTCGAAGTCGAATGTACGGCTGCTGAAGGTTTTGATCCGAGGGAATTTGATTCGGATCTTACCGTGATCATGTATAAGCCTGAATTTGGCAAGAACTGGAGCGATTGTGAGATCGTAGCGTCAGATGACAGCTCCATCAGATGGAATATGCAGGCGAATTACAGAGAGGATGTTGCTCTTTTTATCTGTGATTTCTGCCTGGATATCTCGGATATTGAACAGGGTAACTATAAGATGGTCATTGTAGATGAGGACGATAACGTTCATGCCAGATGCGATCTCGAAACGACAAAGTTAGAGGATGCGGATTTCTTTGGATTGTATGATCCGCAAAGTCCTCATGCTCATGACGTGCGTAAGCCCGTTATCTACCTTTATCCTGAAGAAGAGACTGATGTGACGGTTGGTATTGATCTTGACGGAGAATTCACTTGCACATATCCGCAGATAAGTAGTGACAGTACATGGAATGTTACTGCATCACCTGACGGCACGCTCTATGATCATGCTACAGGAAGAAATTACGATTATATCTTCTGGGAGGGCGAGACATATTGGGATATCGATAACTTTGATCAGGCTATATGCGTAGCGGGATCCGATACTGCCGAATTCCTTGAGATGTATCTGGAGGCAGCGGGACTAAATGACAGTGAGATAGATGATTTCATATCATACTGGCTTCCCTTGATGGAAGGAAATGCCTATAACCTCATATCTTTCCCGATGGAAGAATATGAGCAGATGGCAGAGCTTAGTGTATCTCCCGCACCTGATACGGTTATCAGAGTCTATATGGTATTTACGCCACTTGACGAAGCTGTAGAGATCCCGGAAGGATGTGAGCTTCCTATGCCCGAACCTGCCGAAAGAACAGGCTTTACGGTAGTAGAGTGGGGCGGAAGTATAGTTTGAGCTTTTCCCTATTCTAAGTTGTGCTGATGCGCACAGGATAAGCCCCGGTCGAGTTGATTCACGATCGGGGCTTTGATCTTGTTGTTGTGACCGGCGGAGACACTGAGATCAGATGTCCTGATCCTCGAGCGTGACATGATATTCGTTGACCGTTATGGTGCAGTTGTTATTCTCGTCGACCGTGCAGAAATAACTGCATTCACAGTTATCTTCATCGGTATCACCTGTGTGGTACAGGAAGACTCCGATATAGCAGGGTGAATCAAGACTTCCCGCAAGTTCCGTAAGATCTGCCTGAATCTCTTCTCGTGACGGGAACTCGTCGTAGTAAAGGCTTAAGTGGAATTCATAGTTGTCGACATATCGATCTATGAATTCCTCGTCGCTGATATCTTCTAACGGGAAGTAACTCACAAATCCCAGTTCGGAACCGCACCAGTTAGCTCTCATATTATCGCAATCGATAAAGTCATCGGCGATATCGACATAGTAGTCACTGATGGCATCCCCGTGAATATATGCGGGATAATTGCTTACGATCTCTCCGTCGCGCCTTGTAACTCTTATCTTCTTTCCGGGAAATCTTGCCGAGTCCATTTCGAGAACAGGTTCTTGTGTCTTCATCATGCTCTGAACATTTGAAAATTCGTCTTCCGGGTAGTAAGCTTCAAATTCTTTTTTCAGCACTGCGTCGCCGTTTCTTGCCTTCATACCGATAAAGCCGGCTATGACTATAAAAGATAATCCCAATCCTCCGATAACTCCGAGTGTTCCCAACAATATGCTTTTAGACTTTTTCATATCATATCTCGCTTTCGTAGATTGTTTCCTGACGCGATATGGAAACTGACTCTATATGACCTGCAGAGTCCGCCGTTGCTTCCAAAGTGACAGTCAGATCTTCGTGGCTTTCTCTTGTACTGTAGATATAGACTGTTACCTGGCACGGTGTATCGATATCTCGAAAGAATTCGATCGTATAATCCGTGAGTTCCTCGTCACTCGGGATCTCATCGTAATAGATATAGATTCCCATAAACCAGACATAATCATTGATATAGTCTTCCAGGCTTATGTCCTCGATCGGTGTGTCTTTCGCAAACCATTGAACCCTGGAAACTGATGTGCATGCGTAATCTTCATAGGAGATATCGGTGATCCAATTGTCTATGTCGTTTCTGTAGAGCTTTTCAAGATAATCCGTTTCGGTCCTTCCGTCTCTTTGAAATACATGGAAAGTCTTGTCACCGAGCTTGTCGGATGTAAATCCTATATAGTCGAACTCACCATCTGATACGATCTGAAAATTGTCATCGCTATACTGTTCTGCGAGCTGATCTTTGTAGGTCTTACCGGATACCTTGCCGGTTGCAGCGCATCCTGATAACAGTATGGCCGGTATCAGCGATGCCGCAAGTGTCTTTAGTCTTTTGTTCATGTTGATTCTCCTTATTCCTTGATGTGATAGCTGTATCAGAGGCGGATAACAGCATGGTGGCGGATAATCGTTGCTTAAAGGGGAGTATATCCGCACTGTCTTATGAGTTCTGCTCCGTCTTCGGAGAGCATGAAGTCCACGACCCTTCGTACGTTAGGGTTGTCGTTATCTGCTCTGTAGACGATGTAGAACTGAGCTACGAGAGGGTAGGAGCCGTTTCGGATATTTTCGGGTGTAGGCGACACGCCGTTGATATCTAGCATCCTTACCCGGTCATTTTGTACCATTCCTGAAAGGTAATATCTGAATGAGTAGCCGAGTGCACCGCCGAATATCGATCCCGGGTTTCTCGGTGCTATAGGTATATCTCCCATGAAGGCATCCATCATGGTCTGCGATCCGCTTCCTGCTACTCTTGTCAGCGGGTTTATGAGTTTGTCGGGACCTCCGACCTGTGACCAGTTAGTTATCTCTCCTGCGTAGATGCTCCTGATCTCATCTGTCGTGAGTCCTGTTACGGGGTTTTGCTCATTTACGAAGAATACGAAAGCCTCGTATCCTACTGGAACTAACTCGAGCTCGACTCCCTGTTCCTGCGCATATGCCATCTGATCTGCGGAGGGGTGAGCCGTAAAGAATATATCAGCCGAGCCGTCGACTACTGCATTAAATCCTCTTACGGTATTTCTGTAGCGCATCGCGCTTCCTTCTGCGAAGTTCTCTCCGTAGTAGTTATCGTCCGAGAACGTTCCGCCTTCGTAAGTTACACATCCTTCGGGGTAGATGTTATCGATCACGGAGGCATAGATCGGAACTAAAGCTGCGGCACCGTCGAGGACGGGAAGATCGCCCTCGAGCATGATGTCCGTATCTACTTTCGCAAGGTCTGATCCTTCCTCGAAAGGGAGGTATCTGGCGACATCTATCATCTTGAGCTGCGAACTGCCGGAGAAATTATTCGTGCATCGCCTTGTTACAAAGAACCAGATGCCCAGGTTAAAGACGGCAAATAAGAGAACTATCGCCGTAACCATTATTATCTGATGCTTCTTCATTACCATATCTCCCTTGCAACAAACTGAATGATCGAGGACTGTTCATATGCGTGGATCGCATAGAAGACGTGCGCTGCAGTAAGGAGCAGCATTACGGCAACGATGATCACTATAAGACGTATAAAAGCTTTATCGTTCATATTACATACTCGTCATGACTGCGGCGGACATCAGGAAGAGCCCAATAAGTGCGAGGATAAAAAGTCCTATAAGTACGGCAAAGACCAAGATGGCGACCATGAGATAGTTGAGCCTCTTGCGATCAGCCAGAACGCCTTTCTTTTTCTCTTTTATCAGTAAGACGATAGCAATGATGATGTAGATGAAGAGAAACGGAATGCTGACGAAAAGCCAGCACCCCGGGTTTATTAACTGGCAATCCCTGAATATATTCCAGTAGAGAGGCTCCAGCGACCTGATAAAACAGATGATCGCCGCCGAATATCCGATAAGAAGCGTCGCAGCAGCAGAAAGAGATATGATCTTCTTTTTGCTCCTGTCATGTTTCTTGGAGATCTCAACAACGAGGAAGAAGATGGCGGATGCCGCGAATAATATCGCGAACAGTACCGTGATCGTCAGGACGCTGTAGTTCTTGCGTTCGGCTGCCTGAGCTGAAGACATGCCCCATGTCTTCAGCTCAGGCAGAGCCAATAATAAAGTATTCATAGTTTCGTACCCCTTTTCCGATAGGTTAATTGATTTTGATTATTTGTGAGTGAAACTAAGTGAACGTCAAGAAAAGTTTAAGAAATGGTTAATGGGCTTTAATCCGGCTGATTGTTTACAGATAGGTCATAAATCGCAGTGTTTTCAGTGCCCTGAGCGAGGAAAGTGGTATTATGTTGTCATGATAAGGAGATAAGATGAAGTATAAGAAAGAGATCTTAAGGAAGACGGCAGTACTTTGTTGGGGATTTGTCCTGGCGGCGCTCATCGGCTGGCTCTATGAGGAGGCCGCCGACTATATCATGATGCACGAGTTCACTGACCGCGGCATCCTGTGGCTTCCTGTCTGTCCTATCTACGGCTTTGGTGCGTGGGGCATGTATCTGGCCGTTCGTAAGATAAAGAATCCTCTTTTAATCGTATCCGCGTGTGCCGTGATATCGGGTGTTTTCGAATATGTTTGCAGCTATATCCTTGAGAAGTTCTTTGATCTTGAGCTTTGGACATATGAGTGCTGGCCGCTGCCGATCAATGACCGGATCTCGATTGTCGTATGCGTGCTGTTTGGTTTGTTTGAACTGCTTTTTGTAAAAGCGATCATTCCGGGCGTTAAGAAGGCAGGTGAGAAGGTCTCGCTTTCCGTATTTGCAGGTGGAGCATTTTGTATAGTTGCGGCGCTGGTCGTCGATGCGGTGATCTCGATAGGGAAGCTGTTAGGGTGAGATGTAGACGTGGCGCGAGCGGTTGCTTTCGCGAGAGTTGCAGTAAGCATCTAAAGTCTCCATTGATGTCTCCACTTTTGAAAAATGGAGACACGGGTGGAGACAAAACTCCCCAAAAACGGCAAAAATGTCTCCACCATTGTCTCCACATTGAAAAAACGGAGACGTGAGTGGAGACATCCAGCGGTTTAGGGGAAGGTTGGCCTCACGCCGCGCGCAACCCATGCTAAATGTCGCTCATGATGTCGCTCCGCCCGCGCGCTCGTGAAAAGTCGTAAGAAACGTCGTTTTTTAACTCGCAAAAACGACACTTTTAGCGATTTTTTTGCTGTCGCGCCACGATGAACAAATTTCTCTGATTATCGACCCGCATCATTTCAGCTATAATCATTTATGTACGTATAAGACACGTTTCATCCATCGGAGGTTCAACATGGATAATTTTACTTTCTATTCACCGACATTTTTCTCATTCGGCAAAGATACCGAGTCGCAGGCAGGCGAGCTCGTTAAGCGTTTCGGAGGCTCGAAGGTCCTCATTCACTACGGAGGAGGAAGCGTTGTCCGCTCGGGACTTCTGGACAGAGTAAAGAAGTCTCTCGATTCGGAAGGTATCGGCTATGTAGAGCTTGGCGGTGTTACGCCTAACCCCAGGAGCGGTCTCGTATATGAAGGTATAGAGCTTTGCCGCAAGGAAGGCGTGGATTTTGTTCTTGCAGTAGGTGGCGGAAGCACGATCGACTCATCAAAGGCCATCGCTGCCGGTACACTTTATGACGGCGATTTCTGGGACCTTTACGACGGTACGCCTATCACGAAGGCGCTCCCCGTAGGTACTGTTCTTACGATCGCGGCGGCAGGAAGTGAGGGAAGCCCCAACTCCGTTATTACGAAGGAAGAGGGAATGATCAAGCGCGGAACGGGCTCGGATCTTATTCGCCCCAAGTTCAGTATCCTTAATCCCGCTCTTACGCAGACTCTTCCTGCATACCAGACAGCTGCAGGCGCAACGGATATCATAGCTCATCTTTATGAGCGCTATCTTACAAATACCAAGGAAGTTGAGGTTACCGACAGACTTATCGAGGCTCTGCTCCTTACCATGAAGCATGAGACTCCGAGGGTCATCGAGGATCCCGATAACTATGACGCCAGGGCCAACATCATGTGGGCAGGTATGATGGCGCATAATAATTCATGTGGTGTAGGAAGGTCTCAGGACTGGACTTCTCACGGCATCGAGCACGAGCTCTCCGCTCTTTATGACTGTGCTCACGGCGCAGGGCTTGCAGTCACGATGCCCGCCAACTTCAGATATGTTGTTGACCATGACGTAATGAGATTTGCTCAGGTGGCAGTTCGTGTCTGGGGATGCAGCATGGATTTCGCAGATCCGAAGAAGACTGCGCTTGAAGGTATCGACAAGCTTCAGCAGTTTTTGATCTCGATCGGAATGCCTTCGGATCTTGAGGGCGTTGGCGGTAAGGAAGAGGATATCCCGAAGCTCGTTCAGATGCTGACTCACGTCAACGGCAATAACGGCTCGATCTCGGGCTTTACGACATTGGACGAGGCAGACTGCACCAAGATCTACGAGGCGATGCTTCGAAAGAACGCTTAAGCCGACTTTTTAAAGCAGTTCGAAGGTAACTGAAAGATTAAACAATAACTCCGTTGAATACTCCTTATGAGTATCAGCGGAGTTTTTGTTCGTAAGCATTTTACACAATTAGTTAACTGTGGCTAACCGTAAATTTTGTGGATAATCCCGAATCGCGTGTTAGCTATTGCTAATTATCGCTCATATAAGTATATTAAGCGTGGTTAGTTAAGGCTAACAATGCCGCGATAACTTATGCCTTAAAGACTCGAAAATATATCGCGGCATAAAGCCCCGAAACTCACCGACTTATTCAGCAGGAGGGGAAAGATGTTTCCGTTGATAGCAGCAGACGCAGGCGAAGAAGTTATAGTCCGCAAGGTTGGTGGCAAGCCTGACGTAAAACAACACCTCGAGAACCTCGGTATCGTTCCGGGCGGTTCAGTCACTTTGATCAGCATCAATGAAGGTAACGTGATCCTTAAGGTCAAGGAATCGAGGATCGCCCTTAACAAGGATATGGCTATGAAGATCATGGTCTGAGCCACAGACCAACATTACGAACGAAAACAATTTTGAAGGAGGATAACATGAACACACTTAAGAATGTGAAGATCGGTCAGACCGTTAAGGTCAAGAAGCTTCACGGAGAGGGCGCCGTTAAAAGGCGCATCATGGACATGGGCATCACGAAGGGTGTTGAGGTCTATGTAAGAAAGGTAGCTCCGCTCGGAGACCCCGTCGAGGTCACCGTCAGAGGTTACGAACTGTCGATCAGAAAGAATGACGCTGAGATGATCGAGATCGAATAACACGAAAGAAGGAACAATCACTATGAGTATCAGAATCGCATTAGCAGGAAACCCGAATGCCGGTAAGACTACCCTCTTTAACGCGCTGACGGGATCCAACCAGTTCGTTGGTAACTGGCCGGGCGTAACTGTCGAAAAGAAAGAGGGTAAGCTCAAAAAGCACACAGACGTGAAGATCACGGACCTTCCGGGTATCTATTCACTGTCACCTTATACACTCGAGGAAGTAGTTGCAAGAAACTATCTTATCGATGAAAAGCCTGAGGCTATCCTTAATATCATCGACGGTACGAACCTCGAAAGAAATCTCTACCTTACGACTCAGCTTACTGAACTCGGTATCCCGGTAGTAGTTGCAGTCAACATGATGGATATCATTGAGAAGAACGGAGACAAGATCGATCTTGATCAGCTCTCAAAGTCACTCGGATGCAAGGTTCTTCCGATATCCGCACTTAAGGGAACAGGCTGTATCGAGGCTGCCGAAGCAGCTATCGAAGCCGCAAAGAATACTAAGACGGTTCCCATGCATTCATTCTCCGGCCCCGTTGAGCATGCGCTCGCTCATATCGAAGAATACCTTCTTCACGATATGGCAAGCGAAAAGCAGAGATGGTATGCGATCAAGCTCTTCGAGCGTGATGAGAAGGTCATCGCAAAGCTCGGTATCTCTGCTGATAAGATCGCTCACATTGAGTCAGATATCGCTGCTGCCGAGGAAGAACTCGATGATGATGCAGAATCGATAATCACGAATGAAAGATATGTATATATCGCTGACATAATAAAGGGCTGCTATAAGAAAGCAGCGAGCAAGAATGCTCTTACGACATCCGATAAGATCGATAAGGTAGTCACGAACAGATGGCTGGCACTTCCGATCTTCGCTCTCGTAATGTGGCTTGTATATTTCATCTCGGTATCCACGGTGGGTGCCTGGATGACGGACTGGACAAACGATAACCTGTTCGGCGACGGCTGGTATCTTCTCGGCATCGGTCAGAGCGCATACGATGATATGGTCGACGAGTGGGCGGGCGAGAATGTCTTTACCGAAGACGTAAAGGCAGTTATCGACAGCGCTTCCGAAGATGCGGATGTAGTCGGCGCGGATGATCTTGCAGGTGCATATGAAGACGGCGACTTCGGAGCTTTCGAGGAAGCATACGGATTCTATGCCGATGATCTTATCGAGAAGGGCTACGACATTGAGACTCCACTTGTAGAGTCGGGTGCTCTCGAGGACGGTGAGTTCACGACTCCCGGTATGGACGAGGCTGAAGGCGCTGTCTTTGTTCCTTCGGTTCCTGATGTTGTATCGGGTCTCCTTGAAAAGGTAAATGCCAATGAATTCGTAACGGGACTCGTCGTAGACGGTATCGTCGGCGGTGTCGGAGCAGTTTTGGGCTTCGTTCCCCAGATGCTCGTTCTCTTCCTGATGCTCGCATTCCTCGAAGCATGCGGTTATATGGCAAGAGTTGCTTTCGTTCTCGACAGGATCTTCAGAAGATTCGGTCTTTCCGGTAAGTCCTTTATCCCCATGCTCATCGGCTCAGGATGTGGCGTTCCTGGTATCATGGCTTCAAGGACGATCGAGAATCCCAGGGACAGAAGGATGACTATCATCACTACGACATTTATCCCTTGCGGTGCTAAGCTTCCTATTATTGCAATGATCGCTGCCGCACTCTTCCACGGTTCGGTATGGCTCGCACCTGCCGCATACTTCATCGGTGTGGCCGCAGTCATCATTTCGGGTATCATGCTCAAGAAGACAAAGATGTTCGCAGGCGATCCTGCTCCTTTCGTAATGGAGCTTCCCGCATATCACTGGCCTACATTAGGCAACCTCTTAAGATCTATGTGGGAGAGAGGATGGTCCTTCATCAAGAAGGCCGGTACTGTTATCCTTCTTTCTTCTATCTTCATCTGGTTCGCTTCCGTATTCGGTTCTCACGGATTTGATCCCGAGATCGAACTTGAGGATTCTATCCTCGGTATGATCGGCAGCGCCGTAATGTGGATCTTCACGCCTCTCGGATTTAATAACATCAGAGCTACAGTCGCTACGGTAATGGGACTTGTTGCTAAGGAAGAAGTCGTAGGTGTATTCGGAGTTCTCGACTTCGAGGGCCTTACTCCTCTCGCAGGACTTTCGTTCCTTATCTTCAACCTTCTCTGCGCACCTTGCTTTGCTGCTATCGGTGCTATCAAGCGTGAGATGAACTCCGCTAAGTGGACATGGTTTGCTATCGGTTATCAGTGCCTGTTCGCATATGCGATCTCACTCATCGTATATCAGTTCGGTCTCATCTTTACAGGCGGAGTGAACGTGATCGGTCTTATCTTCGCGATCGCCGCACTCGGATTCATCATCTACATGCTCTTCAAGAAGACTCCCGAATATAAGGGTGTTATTAAAGAGAAGTGATATAATCGAACATAGAAAGGAGCTCATAAGATGCTTGAATGGCTTTCGAATAACTGGGGGAATATCCTCGTGATAGCGATCGTGATCGTGCTCGTGGCTTTGGCCGTAAGAAGTATGGTAAGATCTAAGAAAGCGGGAAAGACAACATGCGGCTGCGGTTGCAGCAACTGTGCAATGAGCTCTGCGTGTCACTCTAATATGAAAAAATGATCCCCTTTGAGAAGGGATTTAATAAGACTTTGGCGGCAACGGGTAATTACCGTTGCCGCTTTTAAATTGCAAGTGATCCGTGCGCAAGTTTGCAAGATACATTGAACGTGGAACACGATTGATCTTATGGTATAATTGGTCGAATGGAGGGATGATCATGACTGACGAGATGCTAAAGCTCCTGAATGATAATCTTCAGAACAGCTACAGTCCCTATTCGAACTTCAAGGTGAGTGCAGCCGTAACTACCAAGGACGGTCGCATCTTCACAGGCGTGAATATCGAGAATGCCTCTTACGGCGCAACGGTATGCGCAGAGAGAACGGCGATATTTAAGGCTGTGAGTGAAGGATTAAGAAGAGGAGATCTTAAGGCGCTCTATGTCATGGTAGGCTCCGGCCGGATCGGAATGCCGTGCTTTATGTGCAGACAGGTGATCTCGGAGTTCTTTGATCCCGATGCCGATATCTATTGCTGTTCGACAGGCGGCGAATACGAAGTGTATAAGGTGTCGGAACTGTGTCCGAAGCCCTTTGGGGATGAGGACCTGAAATAAAATTTGAAAATAATCTGAAATCTATGCAACCAATATGTGACGGTTGCGTCTTTATAGGTGAAAGGAGAAGAACTTGGAGGATTCCAAGATAGTCGATCTTTACTGGGCACGCGATGAAGAAGCGATAACCCAGACTCAGATTAAGTATGAGCGTTACCTTACCAAGGTTGCGTACAACATCTTATATTCTGAGGAAGACAGCGCAGAGACCGTAAACGATACGTATCTTCACGCATGGAATGCCATCCCGCCTCACAGGCCCGATGTATTATCCGCATTCCTCGGCAAGATCACGAGAAGGCTTTCGATCGATCTTTATCGAAAGAAGAATGCCGGAAAGCGCGGCGGCGGTGAGTACGAGATGTCACTTCAGGAATTGGCCGAGAGCGGATTCGAGCCCGGCAGATGCATGGAGAATGACAGTGAGTATCAGGACTTGGGTAAGCTCATCAGTGCTTATTTGAGGACCGTCTCCGAGGATATGCGCAATGTCTTTATAAGCAGATACTACCGTTGCGATTCAGTCGCCGATATCTGCGAGAATTTCGGCTTTTCTCCGTCGAAGGTTAAAAGTATGCTCTTTAGGACAAGGAATGGCCTTGCCGAATATTTGAGAAAGGAGGGGTACGAAGCATGAAAGCAGAGAAGTTATCAGATGCTTTGAATTTTCTTGATGACGATCTTATCGCCGCATGCGATAACGCTATCAGTGCACGAAAGTCTTCAGCCGCGAAGATCGAATCGATCCCTACGGTAAAGAGCGAGATACCTGTACAGACTGCGTCACGTAAACGTGCTCCTTCTATGGTAACAGTCATCAGGATATGGGGTTCGGTTGCAGCAGCTGCAGCAGTACTCATCATCGGAGGTATTGTATTCTTTACAGTAAACCGCAGGTCTGCGATGTCTGAAGATCGCGCATCGGAGATCAAGCACAATACAGGGGTTCTTTCCGATGATTCAATAATGGCAGAAGATACTATTGACGTCGACGTCCACAATTCGGCTGTAGCTGAGCAGGTTGACAGTATAGACAGTATCGAGAGTTATACGGACAACGAGCCTCGCAGTGAGCAGACTGCAGGATTTGACAATGCTCCGTCTGCAGCAGACGGCAATGGTGCTCCTACAGGCTCTCTGGTCGCAGGTGCCGTAGTTGTATTCGAAGGCAGAACATATATCGTTGATACTGACACTCAGCTCGAAGTAAGCGATGACGATTATATCGGTGATCTTATCGGACACGCTGAGGATGGAAGCGGTGTAGATTATACGGATGCTGACATCTACGAGTACACAGGTCAGATCGACAGATTCATAATCGTATATGTACCTGATGATGACGTATATTATCTTGCATCTCCGAGTGATCTGGTACCGTGATAGTTCCGAAGTATTACTCTAAGTTTCAGTGCATTGCCGATAAGTGTCATCACACCTGCTGTGCAGGATGGGAGATCGATGTCGACCCCGATTCACTCGAAAGATATAAAGATATCCCGGATATCTCTTCTCACGTAAAGGATGGTTCCTACATCCTTGAAGCTGAGGAGAGATGTCCTTTTTTGCGTGATGACGGCCTTTGCCGCATGATCCTTACCTATGGCGAGGATATGCTCTGCAATATCTGTAAGGACCATCCCAGATTTAGAAATTACATGGGCGGTGAGGAATATATGGGCCTCGGGCTCTGCTGTGAAGAAGCGTGCCGCCTGATACTTAACGACACGGAGAGATTCGAGCTCGTACCGCCGCGTCCGCTGCCGTTCTTTATCGATACCGTACAGGACGATGAGTCGCCTGTCTCAGAGCTTCTGGACGGCATCTATCCGGACGACATAAGCTGTGCCGAGAGAGCAGAAGAGTATCTTAAGTTCGAGCGTCTTGACGATAAGTGGACAAAGCTTCTCGAAGATCTTAAGAAGTCCCCCGTCGATCCTTCCGACAGTGCCGCTCTCATGGATAAGGATGACAGGAGATTTCGAAATCTCATCATATATTTCCTTTATCGCCATCCGGGAAATATCTTCCTTGCCTGCGATGCCGCAAGGCTCATCGCGGATATCTGTGTTTCTTCCGGTGAGAGCCTTGAAGAAGTAGCCAGGATGTACTCGTCCGAGATCGAATATTCGGATGAGAATCTTCAGTATTTTGAGTAAAATCCTTTTGATTATAAAGAGCCTAAAAATGTTATAATCGAACGTATGAGGCGTTCGATCGTTATTAATGGGCAAGAGATCACATACGAGCTGACCCGTAAGAGAGTCAGGAACATGAATCTGCGCATCAGACATGACGGTACGATCGCGGTATCGGCGAATAAGAGCGTTCCGCAAAATGTTATCGATAAGTTCCTGATCGAGAAGGGGGACTTTATCTTCAAAGGACTTTCAAAGACTTACGACCGTATAAGTAATGCAGCGCGCCCGAGCGCGTATTCGGATGGCGAAGAGGTCAATGTCTTCGGTGAAAAGTGCGTGATAAGGATCATGCAGGGAAAGCGTGCCAGGGTCGAATATGAATACCCGATCGTAACGCTCATCGTAAAGGATCCGGAGTCACAGGAAGAACGCCAAAGGACTTACGACAGATGGAAAAAGAAGATGCTCAGGGACAAGGTCCTCGAGATGTGCGAATACTACTATCCGAGATTTGAGGAAAGAGGCGTAGAGCCTCCCAAGGACATCAAGTTCAGGACGATGTCCTCCAAGTGGGGATGCTGCCGTCCGACACTCGGAATACTTACTTTCAACAATAACTTATTTGAGGTGCCCGAAGAATGTACGGCTTATGTCGTCGTACACGAATTCGCGCACTTCCTGCATGCCGATCACTCCGCGCGATTTTACCGCGAAGTGGAGCGAGTCATGCCTGACTACAGACCGAGGAGGAAACTTCTGAATGAGTACTGAAACAGATGTTGAGCAGCAGCTCGAGACTGATAACAAGACACCTGCTGCGATCAGCGGCGCGGAAAAGATCACTATGTGGGAGCGAAAGCTCTTAGATCTCGACCTTCGAAATCAGCTCATCAACATGAGGCTCACGAAGAAGGTCATCCCGCTCTTCGTATCCTCGCTTTCCGATCTTGAGGATAAGCTCAGTGAGGGTAAGGATTTTGTAATTCAGGGAAGAAATGTACCTGACGAAGAAGAGAAAAAGGAAGAGGCCGTAGGTACAGAGACTTCAGAAACTGAGGCTGTTTCTGAAGGCGAGCAGGCATCTGAATCTGCCGATAAGCCTGCCGAAACTCCTGCTGCAGAAAAAAAGCAGACAGGTATTCCCGCAAAGGAATACACTTTCGAGAATATGCATGATCTTACGGGCTTTGAAGATGAGATCAGGAAGGCATACGAAAAGAATAAGCTCATCTCATCGATCACGAGAGCCGATCTCGATGACAGGGTAAAAGATCTTTACAGGAGCGCGAAGTCATCTCTCGAGGAGAACGGCGCGAATACTCTCTATATCGCATTAGGTCTCCTTAAATGGTATGAGCAGGACGGCGAGAAGGCTTGTCACTATGCGCCTCTCGTACTGGTTCCGATCGACCTTGTGAGAAGATCGCTCGCACTGGGTTATGTCATAAGGATCAGGGAAGAAGATCCGATGCTCAATATCTCGATACTTGAAAAGCTCAAGGCCGAGTTCGATATCAGGATCGACGGTCTTGATGAACTCCCGCTCGATGATTCGGGTACCGACCTTAACGGCGTATTCGAAAGAGTCAGGGAAGGCATTCGAGTAAAGGATAACTGGGAAGTCTTAGAGTCGGCTTATATAGGTATATTTTCGTTCACGCAGTTCGTGATGTGGAATGACCTTAAGACACGCCGCGATGAGCTTCGAAAGAATAATGTGGTCAACAGCCTTATCGAAGGATATCTAACTTGGGAATGTGAGCCTATGGAGACTGACGTATATCAGGACGAAAGCGGCATCATGCTCCCGATGCAGGCTGATGCTTCACAGCTCTGTGCTATCCGCGCCGCAAAGGAGGGAAAGAGCTTCGTACTCCACGGTCCTCCGGGAACAGGTAAATCACAGACGATCACTTCGATGATCGCGAACCTTCTCTATGACGGTAAGAAGGTCCTCTTTGCAGCCGAGAAGAAGGCTGCCCTTGAAGTCGTTTATAACAGGCTCGGAAAGATCGGACTTGCGCCTTTCTGCCTTGAGCTTCATTCAAATAAAGCACGAAAGAGAGATGTCCTTGAACAGCTGAGGATCGTATCCGAGATCGCGGTCAAGGGTGACTCCGAGGCGTATCTTAAAAGATCTCAGGAGATGCACGACAAGAGAGTTGCGCTCGATCAGTATGTCAACGAGCTTCATGCAGTCGGTGGCTCCGGTTATTCACTCTTTGAGCTCATAAGTATCTACGAAAAGACCAAGGATGCTCCCGATATCGAGCCCTTTGACGATCAGACGATAAATGATCTTAAGAAGGACGATATCGAGAATATAAAGACTGAACTCATGAGGCTCATCGATATCGGTCGTGAGTATAAGTCCGACGAAGCGGCAAAGACACTGACTTTCGTAAAGAGTACAGAGTATTCGCAGTCGATGAGAGAAGAGGTTCCGTCGCGCGTGACGGCTTACGAGAATGCTCTTGATGACTTAAGATCAAAGGCTTCGGGTAAGAGTATCGATGCCATAAAGGAATCGATCGTCTGGTATAACGAAGGCCTCAAGACTGCTGCAGCAAGAGACGAGATCCTTTCGTCCTGGGATAAGGATTTCTTCGGAGAAGATCCGAGGGCGCTCCTTAAGGAATATAAGGCTGCAGAAGATAAGTGGGCGATAATGAAGACGATGGCTATAAATGCCGTCTATAAGAAGGTCTCGATGTACGATCTTCATAAGGCTCACAAGGCTGATCTTAAAGAGCAGCTCGAGAAGCTTCAGGCATTTAAGGAGATGGAGTCTATCCATCCGATCGTAGCAGAGAGCGACTATATCGCATCCTATAACGAGGCGCTCAAGGCACGTGAGTCATTATCCGACCTCATAAAGCTCGACGGTGAGCTTACCGATATCGATAAGGATATCTCGATGTGCGGCGTGCTCCGTGATAACAGCACGGCATTAAAGAACAGGATCCAGTATAACCGCGAGATCTCAGTACTCCTTGGACTTGGTGCGAGGAATCTTACTAAGGCTTACGATGAGGGCACCGTCAGCGAGGTGCAGCTTTCCGATGCACTTGAGAAAGCATATTCAAGGAAGCTCATCATAAAGACGATAGATGCTTCCGATGTCCTGAAGAATTTCTCGGGTACGGTCTTTGAGAGCAGCATCGAGCAGTATAAGAAGCTGAACGATGAATATACCGAGCTTACAAAGCAGGAGATCTACTATAAGCTCGCATCACGTATACCTGACTTCACTAAGGTCGGACTTCCGAGCTCGGAACTCGGTAAGCTCAAGAAAGCGATCGCGAGCGGCGGCCGCGGCACGAGCCTTCGAAAGCTCTTCTCCGAGATACCTAATCTCCTGAGGGAACTGTGTCCGTGTATGCTCATGAGCCCCATCTCAGTCGCTCAGTATCTGGAACTCAAGGACTTTAAATTCGACGCAGTCATCTTCGACGAGGCATCACAGCTTCCGACATGTAAGGCGGTAGGTGTACTCGCAAGAGGCGATAGCGCTGTTATCGTAGGTGACCCCAAGCAGATGCCTCCTACGTCGTTCTTTATGTCAGAGCATCTCGATGAAGACAATATCGAGATCGAGGACCTCGAGAGCATACTCGACGATTGCCTTGCTCTTAATATGCCGCAGACACACTTAAGGTGGCACTACAGATCCCGTCATGAGTCCTTGATCGAGTTCAGTAATAAGGCTTTCTACGAGAACAGGCTCTATACATTCCCGTCCTCAAATGACTTAACGAGCAAGGTTACTTTCGTAAAGCTCGACGGAATATTCGACCGAGGCAGGACAAGGACGAATCAGAAAGAAGCTGAGGCTGTCGTAGAAGATATCGTAAGACGTTTTAAGGATCCGGAACTCAAGAAGCAGTCCATCGGTGTCGTTACGTTTAATATCAATCAGCAAAATAAGATCGACGATCTTTTGCAGGAAGCATGCAAGAGGGATCCCGAGCTCGAGAGCTGGGCGTATTCTTCGGAGGAGCCGATCTTTATAAAGAACCTCGAGAATGTTCAGGGTGATGAGCGTGACGTTATCCTTTTCTCCGTCGGATACGGTACGGATGAAACGGGCAGCGTCTACATGAACTTCGGTCCCTTAAATAAGGACGGAGGCTGGAGAAGGCTTAACGTAGCAGTCACGAGATCAAGGTATGAGATGAAGGTGTTCTCATCGATGGGTCCTGAGCAGATCAGAAATGCATCGTCCTCTTCAAGAGGAGTTCAGGCAATGAGAAGATTCCTCGAATATGCATCCGGCAGTACTGTATGGGAGACCGGTCTTGAGGATACTTATGCCGCGGATTCGGATGGCGGATCAGCTCCTCTGATCGACAGAGATGCCGAATTTACGGGTGCAGCTGATTATATCATTTCAGCGCTTGAGAATAAGGGTTATAAGTGCGTAAAGGCTGTAGGTAAGTCAGGTTATAAGATCGATATCGGTGTAGTAGATAAGGTGAATGACGGTATCTATACTGCCGGCATCATGATCGACGGCGCGACATACAAAAACGCGAAGAGTACGAGAGATCGTGAGGTCGCTCAAAAGAGCGTTCTCGAGGGACTCGGCTGGCGCATAATGAGAGTATGGTCGGTGGATCTCTGGGAAGATCCCGAGAAGGTGATCTCAAGGGTCATCGACTTTATCGAGAAGAAGGATATCCCCGTAGAGGTACCTGCAGCGGAGACTGCTCCCGAGGCTGAAGTTCCTGAAGAGAATGGTGATGAGGTTACTGCGGCTTCAGAGGCAGAGACATCAGCTCCTATTACTGAAGACAGGGATATACTGGTTCCGTACGTAAAGGTATCGCTTCCCGTATCAGAGATGACCGCTGACGAATTCTATTCGGCAGGTATGACAGAGACGCTTGCAGAGAAGGTATGGCGTATCCTTGAAGCAGAATCTCCGATAAGTAAAGAGCTGATAGCAAGAAGGCTCGCGGAGTCCTGCTCGATCAGTCGTGTAACGGATAAGGTCAGGGACAGAGTCGAATATCTTTGCGGATTAAAGAGGTTCAAATACACGAAATATGACGACAGAAGATATTACTGGTCCGAGGACAGAACGCCTGAGAATTATAAGCTCATCAGATATGCCGAGGATGCTACGACGAGGCGCGATCATACCGATCTTCCCGTTGAGGAGGCGATGAACGCAGTCGTATATACGGTAAAGTCACAGGTCGGACTTCCTGAGGCTGATATCCCTTCTGAAGCAGCCAAGATCATGGGCTACAGCCGCCCGACTGATAACATAAAGGCAGTATTTAAGGATGCGCTCGATATGGCTCTCGAAGAAGGACTTCTTTCAAGAGGCGTAGGCGACAATATCGTAGCAGTATAAGGCAGGCAAAAGGATTGAACTGGGAACAACTCATAAAAGAAGAATCGAAGAAGGATTACTACAGGGACCTTATGTCCTTCGTAGACGATGAATATTCAAAAGGCGAAGTATTCCCGCCGAGGGATAAGATCTTTACGGCACTTGAGTCGACGCCTCTTGAGAACGTTAAGTGCGTTATATTGGGACAGGATCCCTATCACGACGTAGGTCAGGCTCACGGCATGGCTTTCTCGGTGAATAAGGGCATAAAGATCCCTCCGTCTCTCGTGAACATCTATAAGGAACTTCACGATGAGTTGGGAACATATATCCCTGATAACGGTTACCTGATGAAGTGGGCTGAGCAGGGAGTACTGCTACTTAACACTGTACTCACTGTCAGGGCGCACGAAGCAAATTCTCATAAGGGCAAAGGCTGGGAGAAGTTCACCGACAGAGTCATCTCGGAGGTCGGAAAGAAAGATGAGCCCGTAGTCTTCATGCTGTGGGGAAAGCCTGCACAGACGAAGAAGAAGCTCATAACGAATCCCGCACATCTCGTGCTCGAAAGCGTTCACCCGTCGCCCTTGTCCGTATACAGAGGCTTTTACGGATGCGGCCATTTTGTTAAGTGTAATGAGTTCCTTAAGGAGAACGGGATAAAGGAGATCGACTGGCAGATCGAGAATGATCAGGCTTCCTTGTCGAATCTTCTGTAGAGCGTAAAGTACATCGTAAAGAAGCTCGCACTTCCTCCTAAGATATTGGAGATAGGCTCAGCCCAGAATACACCGCTTATCGGATCATCGAGAAACTTAGGAAGGATGAGCGTTAAGGGGATGACAAGCAGAGCCTTTCGAAGGAGCGAGAAGAAGATCGCCTGAGGTGCCTTGCCCAAAGACATGAATGTCGACTGTCCCGAATACTGAAGAGACATAAATACGTATGCCATAAAGAATATGTGAAGGTAAGGAACTGCTATCTTATTTGCCACGGCATCGGTGCTGAAAAGGCCGATGAAGAATCCCGGGAACAGGAAGATGATGAGCCAGCATACGGCCGTATAGACAAATCCGAAGAGAGACATCGTCTTTATGCCGTTTCGTACTCTGTCGTATTTCTTGGCTCCGTAATTAAATCCCAGGACAGGCTGAGAACCTGCCGTGATACCGTTAACGGCAACGCCCATTATGGATCTTACGGAGCTTACGATCGTCATGATGGCGATATAAAGGTCCTGCTGTCCGCCGCCGTAGTATCTCAGGGTCCTGTTGCATACTATCTGGGTCGCACTGTTCGTGATCTCCATTACAAAGCCCGTAAAGCCAACGGAGATGATCTTGAAGCAGGTAGGAGCATGAAGCTTCATGGACGACCTCTTTATGGGGATGATCGCCTTTTTGCCGAAAAGGAATCTCAATACCCATGCGGCCGATATGAACTGCGAGATGATGGTCGCAAGAGCTGCGCCTTTGATCCCGAGGTTAAGACCGAAGATGAAGATAGGGTCAAGGATGATGTTGATGATCGCACCGGACATGACAGTGACCATCGATGTCTTGGGGAATCCCTGAGCCGTGATATAGAAATTAAGACCCGTTGCCAGCATGGAGAAGATCGTACCGATAAGGTAGATCTGCAGATATTGGGACGCATAGTAATATGAATTGTCACTGGCGCCGAAAGCATATACGATGGGGCGCATGAAGATATAGCCCGAAAGCGTGAGGATAAACGCGGCGATAGTGAGCATTACGAAGGAGTTTCCCAGGATGCGTGAAGCCTTGTCCTTATTTCCTTCGCCTCGTGCGATGGAGAAGAGAGGGGCGCCGCCCTGACCAAAGAGCAGTGTGAAAGCCGCGATTATGGAGACGACAGGAAATGTGAGCCCCAAGCCCGTAAGCGCAGTAGTGCCTGCACCGGGGATACGGCCGATGTACATCCTGTCGATGATGTTATATAAGAGCTGTGCGAGCTGGGATAAAGTCAGGGGAAGGGCCTGCTTGGCGATCAGCTTTGCCATTGAACCCGTGCCGAAATCTCCTGCTCTTACCTTTGTCGATCCTTCTTTTTCCATAACAACAATTCTATCCCAAACAGCCTGATATTATTTACTTTTGTTTATTGACAGATTGTACGAATATGCATAAAATGAGAACGATTCTCAAATTAAACGACGGAGGAAAGACGCTTGAAGCTTGCAAGATATGCGATCTGCATACTGTTGTCGCTTACGATGATCACAGCTCTTGTCTACGAGTTGCATGAGCAGGATCACGACTGTTGCGGCGAAGACTGCGCGATATGCTCGGTGATCTCGAGTTGTGCAGATACGCTTTCGGGCGGTGCCCTCCATAAGGATATGAATGCGACCCGAATCTGCCTTTACCTCCTTATGATCTCGTTGCTTGCGGTTATCGGGATCCCTTTGCAGGCAGAACACTCGCTCGTTGCATCCAAGGTGCAGCTCAATAATTGATCGCGAGTGCCTGTCACGTTTGAAAAGAATCACGTTCGGAGGATAATCAAGGATAATATGAAGAAAATAATCTCAACTATAGCAGCAACTGCGCTCATCATGTGCTCTGTATGTTCATGCGGCGCTGAGACAAAAGATAACGGCAAGAAGCAGATCGTAGCGACTGTATTCCCCGAGTACGACTGGGTAATGAATATCTTAGGCGATAAGGCTGACGAGTTCGAGGTAACACTCTTACTCGATAACGGCGCTGACCTTCACAGCTACCAGCCCACGGTTGACGATCTTGCAAAGGTCGCCGAATGCGATATGTTCATCTATGTAGGCGGTGAGTCTGACGGATGGGTAGACGATGCCCTGAAGCAGGCAGTTAATAAGGATATGGTAGTTGTTGATCTTCTCGAAGTATTGGGCGACGATGTCGTCGAGGAAGAGATCGTTGAAGGTATGGAATGCGAGGAAGAGGAAGAAGAGGGCGAAGAGGAAGAAGGCCCCGAGTATGACGAGCATGTCTGGCTCTCACTTCGAAATGCTTCAGTTCTCTGCGGTGCGATAGAAGAAGGTATCGCCAATATCGATCCCGATAATGCATCCGCATATGAAGCTAATCTCAAGTCTTATCAGGATCAGCTCAGTGCTCTTGATGCCGAATATATCGCGGCAGTCGACGGTGCGTCTAAGGACACGCTCCTCTTTGGAGACCGATTCCCGTTCCGATATATGGTCGATGACTACGGACTTAATTACTATGCGGCTTTTGTGGGTTGTTCTGCAGAGAGCGAGGCCAGCTTTGATACGGTCATCTTCCTTGCAGGTAAGGTAGACGAGTTAGGACTTACGACTATAGTAACGATCGAAGGTAATAATACGGGTATTGCCGAGTCCATAAGAGATAATACGGCATCTAAGGATCAGGAGATCGTAACTCTTGATTCTATGCAGTCAGTTACTGCTGCCGATATCTCTGCGGGTACGACTTACCTGGATATCATGAGATCTAATCTCGATGCTCTGAGTGCAGCTCTCTCGTAAGATACTTATCCTAAGAAAAGAGTATAATGAGAACGTCGGATCGACATATTATTTGTCGGTCCGGCGTACTTCTTATTAAGGTGATAGAGATGAAAAATAAAAGAAATGCAGTAGCTACAGTACTTTTACTTACGATGCTCATGACTTCGTGTGCTTCCTCCGGCTCAGGACAGCATATCTCAAGTACGACATCGGGTGTCCAGGACGTCCTCGAGAGCAGGATGGCGGAAGAAGACGGTTCGGTCGCTTCTGATGAGACGACTGAAGCTTCGGCTGATCAGTCATCAGGTGATAGTCCCGATGTTTCCTACCAGAGAGGCGAAGTCCAGATAGATCTTTCCAACATGAATTCCGATATGCTCTATGCAAATGTTTTCGGAATGGTATCGTCCCCGGCCGATTATGAAGGCGTTACGGTAAGAATGAAGGGAACAGCTATCTCCGCGTATGACGAAGCTACGGGAAATACTTACTATGCATGTTTCATATCGGATGCGGCAGCATGCTGTTCGCAGGGACTTGAGTATTATCTTTCAGAGGGTGAGTATCCCGAAGATGATGAGGAGATAACGGTCGTCGGAGTCTTTACGACCTACTATGAAGGCGAAAACATGTATGTAGCCCTGATGGATGCGGTTCTTGAATGACCATTAACAGGGTAACCGTTCATTAAAAGTTAATATTTTCTGATATTTTTACGGCTATAATCACATTATAAAGATGCGTTAGAAGGCGTTGTTTTATGATGCAATTAAGGAAGGCTGTAACTCAGGGTTTGATGCGCCGCAGGATGGGACGCGTAGCATTGCTGTGCATATTCGGTATCTCACTTAATTTATTAGGTTCGATCGTTGCAGGCCTTCTGAATGTACCGTTTTACTTTGATTCCATCGGTACGATCCTGGTAGCAGCCATGAGCGGCACGCTCCCCGGAATCGCTGTAGGTTTCTTTACCAATATTCTGAAGGTCATGACAGGTGACTACTCATCGATCTACTATGGAGCGATAAATGTCCTCCTTGCGATGACGACTTCGCATTTTGCTCGTAAGGGATACTTTCGGAAAGTATATAAAGCAATCCTTCTCGTATTTGTACTGGCATTTGTCGGAGGCGGCATAGGTTCTGTTCTTACCTGGTTCCTGTTCGGGTTTGCGACTGAAGGCGTAACGGCGTCTTTCGCACTCGGGCTATATAACCGCTTCAGTATGCCGATGTTCGCTGCCCAGTTCATTGCCGACTATTCGATCGATGTAATTGATAAGTTCATAAGTATCGCTATCGTATATGCCGTGATCACGATACTGCCGAATAAGATAGAGGAGAAGTTCCGATACGACGGCTGGCAGCAAAGACCACTGTCGGAAGATATCAGGATAGCTCTGAGTAAGGGTACTGTCCGAAGGATATCCTTGAGGACCAAGATCCTTCTCCTTTTGACCGTTGCTTCTCTCCTGGTTGCTATCGTAGCTGTTCTGATCGGATATTATCTCTTCAGAAGATCTACGATCGAAGACCATACAACGATAGGCGAGAGTGTATCTAATCTCGCCGCGAGCGTGATAGATCCGGACAAGGTGGATGATTTCCTGGAAAAAGGTGAAGATGCTGAAGGCTATAAGAAGACAGAAGATCTTCTTTACGGCATACGTAACAGTTCTCCTGATATCCTCTATCTTTATGTCTACAGGATCGAGGATGACGGCTGCCATGTCGTATTTGACCTCGATACGATCGATGGTGAAGCAGGCTCTGAGCCCGGTGACGTGATACCTTTCGATGAGTCATTCTCCGAATATGTTCCTCATCTTTTAAAAGGGGAGGATATCCCGTCGATAATAACTAACGATTCCTACGGCTGGCTCCTGACGTCTTATACGCCCGTCTATGACAGTGAGGGAAGATGTGTCTGCTATGCCGCTGCCGATATCTCCATGACGCAGCTCATTACCGAATCCTATTCGTTCCTGGCTAAGCAGATATCACTTTTTACCGGATTCTTTATCCTCGTACTGGCTGTAGGACTCTGGCTCGCCGAATACGGCATAATCTATCCCGTTAACTCGATGGCTTATACGGCCAAGGCTTTCGCTTACGACAGCGAAGAAGTAAGAGAGGATAACGTCGATAACATCGGTAAGCTCGAGATCCATACGGGTGATGAGATCGAGAACCTCTATGGAGCATTCTCGAAGACGACCGCCGACAGTATGAAGTATTTTGCCGACGTCCAGGCCAAGCAGGAGACTATAGCGAAGATGCAGAGCGGACTTATCATGGTACTCGCCGATATGGTCGAGAACAGGGATAAGTGCACGGGTGATCATATCAAGAAGACCGCGGCGTATACGGAGCTCCTCGGAAGAAAGGTACAGGAGGCAGGACTTTATCCCGATATCGTAACAGATGAATATGTCTCATATCTTCGTGATTCGGCGCCTCTCCACGATATAGGAAAGATCGCCGTTTCCGACCTGATCCTCAATAAGACAGGTAAGCTCACCGATGAGGAGTTTGCCGTCATGAAGAGTCACACATCTTCAGGCAGAAAAGTCATCGAGCAGGTAATAGAGAAGGTTCCCGAATCAGGTTATCTTAAGAT
Source organism: Ruminococcaceae bacterium KH2T8 (assembly GCA_900111435.1). Lineage (NCBI taxonomy): Bacteria > Bacillati > Bacillota > Clostridia > Eubacteriales > Oscillospiraceae > Ruminococcaceae bacterium KH2T8. The sequence goes on along the minus strand of FOIY01000001.1, from coordinate 200,478 downwards.
GGCAGCCAATATGGCAAATTATCACCATGAGAAGTTCGACGGCTCCGGATACCCGGAAGGTCTTAAGGGCGATGAGATACCGCTTTCGGCAAGGATAATGACCATTGCGGATGTATTCGATGCGCTTGTCTCGAGGCGAAGTTACAAGAAGCCTTATACTTTCGAAGAAGCAATGAACGTCATAAAGGAGGGTGCAGGTACTCATTTTGATCCGACGCTCTCTAAGCTCTTCATCGAAGCTTCGGATGAAGTCAGAAAGATAGCTGATGATTTCAGCGAAGAATGAAACGAAAGTAGTATAATAGAACTATGAATACGCGAAAGACAAAGCTTACTATATCAATACTTCTGATCATGACGATCCTTATAAGTGTCGCATCGTGCGGCGTCGGTGGTTCGAGCTCTCGAAAGTTGAGCTCCATTCAGTCTTTTAAGGTTTCTTCCACGAGTATCTCGGGAACCGAGATGTGGATCGATCAGATCTCCAATACATCCGTAGGTGAAAACAAGACGCCCCAGCTTTCATGGTCTCCCGTAGCCGGAGCCGAGGAATATCTTATCTATATGTTCGATGAGACATCCGATATGTTCGTTCACTGGAAGGCTATTGACGTTCATGAGACGAGCCTGCCTCTCGGATGGGGAGATTCGGTTCAGACATCCGAATACATAGGACCTTATCCGCCGAGCGGTACGCATCGCTATGTGATCTACGTCTTCGCCCTCAAGGAGAGGTCATTTGATGAATCTACGCTCCCGTCAGGTGCTCCGAGATCTATGTATTTCCCGGGCAGTGTAGGAAAACCTTTGGAGTTTGATTTCGATAAGTTCATCTCGCAGATCGACAGGATCTCCACTGATGAGCCTACGGGTAATATCCTGGCATACGGAAAGATCGAAGGATCATTCAGAGCGGTCAGTTGACCGACTTTGAGTCATAGTGCTAGAATAAACAAAAGCTTACAGAAAGGGGCGCAGATATGTACTGGATCACAACCAATATTCAGCTCATGAACGGTTACTACAGAGCATCCGACAGGGTCAGTGCGCCCTTTTTCGGAAAATAAACTAAGTAACATCCCATTCTGAAAAAGACGTTCTGACTCCTTAAGATCACAGTAATCTCAAGGAGTTTTATTATGGATAACGTTAAAAGACAGCTTCGAAAGCTGTATGCATTTAATCTTTTAGGTAACCTCTCGATCGCCGGCGCGGCCTGGGTGCTTCTGCTCGTATCTCAGGGTTTTACCATAGTCGAGGTCGGACTGTTCGAGACGGTCTTTCATATCGTAAGTCTGATGGCCGAGATCCCGTCAGGTATATTCGCCGATGTCTTCGGGCGAAAGAAGAGCCTTCTCATGTCATGTATCTGTGCCTTGATCTCTGCAGCCACTAGGATATTATTCGTGAGCTTCCCCGGTGTATGCGTATCGATCGCGTTCTCGGCTCTTACATATAATTTTGCCAGCGGATCTGATTCGGCACTGGCATACGATACTTTGCTCGAGCGCGGCAGGAAAGATGAATATGACGGATATATCTCGACACAGACCGTGATATACAGATGTGCCAACGGAGCTGCAACTTTAGCTGCAGGCCTTGCGGTCATGCTCGGAAATACCAAGGCGCACCTTATAAGTATTGTGATCACTTTGATCCAGATCATTATCGTCATGACGCTTCGCGAGAATAAGGTCATAGAAGAGAAAGCTGATAAGAGCTTTACGGACAGGGTAAAGGAGTGCTATCAGGAGAGCTTCAGGTTCCTTAAGGGTAACAGGAAAGCCACGGGTCTTATATTCCGAAATGCGCTGATCGGTGCGTTCGATGTGCTCTTATTGTTCTTCCTTCAGGCTAAACTGCCTCTGACGGGAATAAAGGACTGGATCTTAGGACCGCTTCTCTTTGTTATGTCCATGGGCGGTGTCCTGGGTGCATTTCTGTCAGTCAAAGTGAAGAACTGGCCTTTCAGAAGGATATTCCTGTTGTCACTTACAGTGGTGGTAACAGGCTTTATGGCGAACTTCACGGGTGTAGCTTGGATAATGACTGTAGGTGGCTTCATGGCTGCTTTCGCAGATGATCTTATTCAGATAAGGGCAGATGTTGAGCTGAATTCCATGGTCCCGCCGGCCCAAAGAGCGACTCTGATATCGGTCAACTCGTGGTGCTTTTCGGTTGTCATGATAATCATGTCTCCGCTGGCCGGCTACATATTTTCCATATGACGGATATAAGAACACCCCGCATCTTCCTGAAGAAGAGCGGGGTGTGAACTCCGTTGATATATTCTCAGAAACGGGAAGTCAGATTATTTTCTTTCTTCCTTTGTTCTTACCATATAACGGGAAGCAACTACAGCGCCTGCAGCGAGAAGGATGATACCCATTACGATGCGGGAAGCGTTGGAAGCCTCACCTGTAGATACAGTATTTGAAGGTGCTGTTGTAGGTGTAGGAGTTGCTGTTGCTTCAGCATCTGCCTTAGAAGCTTCTGTTGTAGTTGTCTCCTCGGAAGGAGTTGTCTCAGGAGCTCTCTGTACACCGAGAACAGTAGCAGTAGGAGTTGTTTCTGTTGTTGTAGTAGTTGTTGTTGCTGCGGGTGCCGTGCCTACAGTGAATGTTGTTGTAGCGGAATCAGCATCGTCGAACATGAGCTCGAGAGAATGTGTTCCGTTGGAAAGTGAATTCATGTAATCAGCATTAAGTGTAAGGATAACGCTTCCGCTGATTGCTACGTAGTTGTCAGAAGAAAGCTCTTCGCCGTCAACCTTAACTCCCGTGAAGTGAGAGTATGTGGAAGGCTCATTGATGTTTCTTTCAACTGTGAATGTAAGTCCGTCCTCGGATGCTAAGGGAGCACCTACGAAATCGTAGGAAACTGTTTCCCACTTTGTGAAGATCTCAGCACCGTTGATGCCAACAGGCTGTGTGAAATCATATTCTGTTGTATATCTGGAATCAGCATACCAGCCTGCGAAATCATAGCCGTATCTTGTGGGAGCCTCGGGCTGAGCATATGCTTCCTCTGCGCTGATCTCTGCAACACGGTTACCGTCGATGGAAACGGGAACCATAAGGGGAGAGATAGTAGCTTCTACGCTTGCTACGGAAGAGTCAAAGTGTGTAGCGTTGCCCTGTACCATGTAGTAAACAGTATATGTGCCGGAAGCTGTACCTGTAGGAATAGCAGATGTGAACTCACCGTTCTCATCAAGGCTGTAGACCATTGTACCGTCAGATGTGGAACCGGGAGTTACGAGCTCCTGTGCAGCACCGTTATATGTAAGGCTTAAGCCCTCGGGTGCAGTGCAGGAGGAAGGATCTCTGTGAAGAGACCATACAGCATAAAGTGTTGTGTCTGCAGTAAGTGCGATAGCGCCCTGGTTTGCATAAGCAACTTCGTCGGAGTCAGCGCTTGTGGACCAACCCATGAAGTCATAACCTTCTCTTGTGAAAGTGTTAGCGGGAAGGATGCTCTCTACGCCGTCAACGAAAGTCCTGCTGTCCATGGAACCTTCACCGCCGTTAGCGTCGAAGTTAACTGTGTGTCTTGTAAGTACCTGAGTCTCACCGCAGGAGATGATACATGTTCTTGTAGCAGTTCCGTGTGCGGGAACGTTTACAGACCAACTCCATACAAGTCCGCTATCACCTGTATAGCTATGAGAGCCTTCGTTTGTTGTGAGGTTACTATATCTGTATCCGTAATATCCTGACCACAATGTTGTGAACTCATCGCTGACAGGGAGAAGATAGAAAACGTTACCGTTGTTGTCATTCATAGACAGTCCATCCTCATAACTTCTTACGAGAGCTGAGTCGTTGCTTGCGATCTGGCAGTCTGAGCATGAACCGACAGACATTGTTCTGTCCGAATCACTGTTGTTAGTGATGGTGTATGTAAGAAGAACGCCCTTACCGGAAGAGTTGATCGAGGCAGTAATGTTAACACTGGCATCGTTAATACTGTAGTCTTCGCCATACCTGAAAGTAGGGGTCATACTACCGGGGGTGCCGGGTGTTCTGTCGGATGTATATACAGTACTGCCATCCACCGTTAAGAATGTAGAATATCCTCCGCCGTGAGCCTGGTATCCGTCACCGCTTGGATCGCTGAAATCACCGCCGAATGTCGTCTTTAAATAAGAATTGGATGAATTCTTACCGTAAACATTGAATCCATATGCACTAATATCGAAACCGATATAGTCACTGGAACCTCTTTGAGCAACATCAGCAAATACACTGAAAGCCATTGTGCTGACTGTGAGAGCGACTGTTGCACAAGTAGCAATGAGTCGTCTCATGATGCTTTTCTTTCCCTTCATGTTGAGTCTCCTTATCTCATAAAATTAAAAATGCTTGAACATTATATAAATATCGTTATAAAGTTTCAATCGTTTGCGATTGATCAATTCTATGAGATTTTTGAATTAAAATAGGCTCCCATCTTGCGATGAGAGCCCTTTCGATGTCCGCTTTTATGGTCCCGAAGCGAACTGTGAGAAAATGAACTGATTACTTGCGTTCTTCTCTTATTCTCTTAGTGAGAGTTACTGTTACAAGTGTAGCTGCAGCTATGACCATGATGCTGCCGATGACTGTTGTCGTACTTGTCAGAGCTTCGCCTGTGCTTACCGTGCTCGAAGCTGCCTTGATCGTAAATGTTGTTGTTACGGACGCGCCGTCGTCGAACATGATCTCAAGAGTGTGCTCGCCGGCTGCGAGAGTCTTAAGATAATCAGGCTTAAGAGTTACGATAACGCTTCCGCTTTCAGCTGAGTAATTAGCTTCATCAAGAGTATTTCTATCTACCTTTACACCGGTAAAGTGTGAGAAAGTAGCTGCGCCGTTATTCGTTCTTTCAGCTCTGAATGCGAGTCCGTCTGTGCTTCCTTCAGTCCATTCGCCGCTTCCGCCGCCTGTGAGCTGATATTCGAAAGCAGTCCACTTGGGATAAAGTGTTACACCGTTAACGCCTACCGGGCTTCCGAATGTGTATTCGTTCTGGCAATCTGCGTCTGTATACCAGCCGCCGAAGTCATAGCCTTCTCTTGTGGGATCAGCAGGGCGTGCGAGGATCGTCTCTGCGTTTGCTTCTGTTTCAACTCCGTTGACCGTAACTGTTACGGGAACACTTGCTACTGTAACCGTGAAGCTTGAAACCTCAGAATCAGCATGATCTTCATCGCCGAGGATCTTGTAGTAGACAGTATAAGTACCGGATGCTGTAGCAGTAGGAACAGTCTCTGTGAAAGGACCGTCAGGACTTAATGCATATACCATGGTTCCTTCTTCGGTTGAACCGGGAACTGCGAGTTCAAGGGGAGCACCTGTATATGTAAGAGTTCTGGGTTCGGGTTCTTCGTCTGCCGTCGCATAAAGAGGGATCCACATGGGGTAAAGTGTTACACCGTCAATTCCTACGGGAGAACTGAAATCATATTCATCCTCGAATTCGGGATCTGAATACCAGCCGCCAAATTCGTAACCTGGTCTTGTGGGATCTTCAGGACGATCGAGTGTCTCCTCGGGGTTGACATCGTATTCTGTACCGTCGATAGTAGCAGTTACTGTTGTACCTTCGATCGTTACATCAAAGCTCTCTACGGGAGTATTAGCGTGATCTTCGTCACCTAGTACACGATAATAAACCGTATATGTTCCGGATGATGTTCCTGTAGGGATCTCTTCCGTGAAAGGTCCGTCAGGATAGAAGGAGTATACGAAAGTACCTTCATCAGTCTGTCCGGGATTAGCAAGTTCGATAGGCTCACCGGTATAAACAAGGTCTGTTGCCGGCTCGGTATCCTCGATGATCGTAGGAAGCGGGAGCCACAATGCATAGAGTTCTATATCACCGGACAATGTTATCTCACCCTGATCCTCATAAGCGACTTCTGTGGAGTCGGGGCTCGTTGACCAGCCTACAAAGCCGTAGCCTTCCTTAGTGAAAGTGTTTCCGGGGATGGAAGCAGAAATTCCTGAGATAAATTGTGTCGATTCCATGCTGCCTGAACCGCCGTTGGCGTTAAAAGATATAGTGTGTGTCGTAAGTTCTGCGCCTGCAGCGAGGATCACTGCTTTAGTAACGGTTCTTCCTGCCGGTACAGTGAAAGACCATGACCAGGCAAGTCCGCTGTCACCACTATAATCATGAGAACTTGAGTTTGTGAAAACGTTACTTTCACGGCTGCCGTATCCGCCTGACCACATAGTAGTAAAATTACCGTTTCCGGGAATAAGGTAGAAATTGTTTGTCCCATCTGTCATGGAAAGTCCGTTGCCGTTTGCTCTGACAGGGGCGTTATCGGCACCTCCAATCATACAGTCAGCGCAGGAACCGAGGCGTATACTGGCTGCGTCGGACCCGTTATTGGTTACCGAATATGTGATAAGAACTGCTTTTCCTGTCGAATCGATATCAGCTGAGATAGTAGTTGCTACTGATCCGGAAGTATACGCCGTATCATAAGAAAAAGATCCGTCGCCATTCTTTAGCTGTTGTTTGCTGTTGCCGTCGACTGAAATGTACGTCTGATATCCGCGGTTACTATACGTAGTTTTAATCTGATTTCCGTTACTGTCCAGACCGTAAACGTTAAATCCGTCGCGGGGACAATCATATCCGACATACTGGCTTTCAGCAGCGAATACATTCATCGACAACGATCCTACGAGTACCGCGATACTGGCGCACGAGGCTAGTATCTTACTAAATGTTTTCCTCTTCTTCATTTTTCGGGACCTCCTTACGTTGGATTAAGGGTTTTGAAACATAGTTCGATTTTATTGAAAAATACCGTTGAACAATACAAGATGTGACATATTGTCACGTCATAAATCTTTTACAATTTTGTGATTCAATGTTTATTAATGATTGTTACAATCAAGTTGCGGAGGTATATAGGATGAGTCAGCTGTTGGCAGAATCTATCAAGCGATTACGAAAAGAGCGCGGATTATCCCAGCAGCAGTTGGCGGATATGCTTTATGTTGACAGATCGAGCATCGCCCACTGGGAACTCGGAAGGCGAGTCCCGGATGCCGAAGTTATCTCCAGACTTTCCCAGGTGTTTAATGTTGATGTCAATTCACTGATGGATGCTGCTTCTGACGAATCAGTAGAGAAGACCAACGTGATCATTGTGGACGACGAGAAGATCATCCTGCAGGGCGGTATGCCTGTCATTGAGAGTGTACTTCCTGATGTACGTGTTACAGGGTTTCAAAAGCCGTCCGAAGCGATCGCTTTCGCAAACAGTAACAAGGTCGATCTGGCTTTTCTTGATGTTGAGATGGGAAGTGTTAGCGGACTTGATCTTTGCAGGGAGCTTTTGATCATCAATCCTCAGATGAATATCATCTTTCTTACTGCACATACCGACTATTCGATCGACGCCTGGAATACGGGTGCGTGCGGATTTCTCTTAAAGCCCATTGGACCTGAGAACATCAAGAAACAGCTCAAGTTCTTGAGATACCCAATCAAGGGTCTGGCAAGACTGGTATGAATACGCTCTTTCTGTTTAATTTCGGCTCTTCGGTAGCGGCTGTTACTATCGGACTTGCCGGCCTTATCGTTTCATTGTTCCTTCGAAGGATCCAGAAATGGAGCAAGAATTTCTTCGTAATAATGTTTGCGATACTTTGGGTATATGCCTGGAGCAACGTGCTGTTCCTTTATACTTCGCAGCCGGGGAGCACTTTTCATCTTCATGCAGTAAAGATTTTCTATTTCACGGCTTCTTTGAGCTCATCTTCATTGATGCCGATGGTTCTGCTGTTCATAAGTCATCAGATAAAGGTCAATCGCGACGGTTACAGTCCGCCGTTGCTCAAAGCAGCACTAAGGCTGGATGCTATCGTATGGGGATTATATATCTTCTTATTGTGTTTGGCGCAGATAACGAAGTATCTCTATGAATTCACACCTGATAATCAGCTCGTTAAGGGCCCGTTTTATCAGATCCTGATGTTGCCTGCACTGGTCATATTGATCATCAATATTTTAGTCCTTATCCTGAGCCGGTCCTATCTTAGGAAGGATCAGAGGATCGGACTTTGGCTTTTTGTATTGTTTCCGCTCGCGGGCGTCATATTGCAGATTGTATTCTTCGGGATGATGTTCATTGTTTTGAGTTCTTCGCTCGCTGCATATATACTTTTTACATTTATAGTAAAGGACAGTGTCAAGGAACATACAAAGAACATCGAGCAGATAGCAGATCAGAAGATGAGCCTTCTGACTTTGCAGATGAGACCCCATTTTATCTGTAATACGCTTCTCAGTATCTACTACCTTTGTGATGCAGATACCGAAAAGGCGAAGCACGTGATCAAGAACTATACAGAATATCTGCGAAAGAATTTTACAGCCATGTCAAAGGATACTCTGGTGCCTTTTGAGAATGAGCTCGAGCATACACGTGCCTATCTTGAAGTGGAAAAGGTAAGATTTGAAGGGCAGTTCAATGTTGAATTCGATACGCCCAATACTTCATTTGTGATACCGTCACTGACACTCCAGCCGCTCGTGGAAAACAGCGTAAAGCACGGTGTCGATCCCGAGGCGGATCCTGTAGATATCACTGTACGAACCCTCAAGAAAGACGGGGATAATATCATCATCGTGGAAGATACGGGAACAGGCGGCGGTAAGTCAGACGGTGAAGGCACACATGTGGCTTTCGAGAACATAAAGACCAGGATCGAGCTCATGTGTAACGGTTCGATCAGCCTTGAGCCGCGAGAGGGTGGAGGTACCAGGGTCACGGTTACTATCCCGCAGGCATGATATAATCAGGATATGATATATTTCACGTCCGATCTTCATTTCTGTCATGACAGAGATTTCATATATAAGCCCAGAGGATTTGATTCCGTACACGAGATGAATGAAGCGATCATCCGTAACTGGAACAGCATCGTTACTTCGGAGGACACTGTCTATGTTCTTGGGGACATCATGCTCAAGGATAACGAGAACGGTCTTAAATGCTGGGAGCAGCTTAAGGGAAAGAAATATGTGATACTCGGAAATCATGACACTAATCCAAGGGTCGAGTGCTATAGGAACAGCCCTGATACCGAGATCCTGGGATATGCCATACCATTTAAGTACGGAAAGTACCATTTTTATCTGTCGCATTATCCATCTCTTACCGCTAATTACGATCAGGATGATCCTTTGCCCATGCGTGTAATAAACTTATGCGGTCATACTCATACCCCGGATCGGTTCTCCGATATGGACAAGGGACTCATATACCACGTTGAGCTCGATGCTCATGACAATAAGCCCGTAAGTATCGAGAAGATAATCGAAGACATCAAAAAGAGCATAGAGACTTGAATATCTCTATGCTCTTATCTTTCAGATCATATCCGTAAACTTATCGTATACTTCCTGTCCGAGGAATTTCTTTATGATGTTAAGGATCTCGTCTTGCTTGTCCCTGATCAGTTCAGGCGTGTAAGATCTCATCCTGCCTAATTGTCTGTCAGTGAACATTGCCATCTCCTGATCGCTTCCGAGTACCTTCTGATAGTACTCGTAGTGCCTGTTCATACCGGCTTGAAGTTCGTTCCAATGGATCCTTGCCTGATCGTAGTCTTCTTTTTTCAGGTCGGCGACGATCATTACTTTATAGATATCCCTGAAGAATCCTCGGCAGTAGGGGATAAGATCATCTCTTTCCTCGAATGTGTGCATGAGCCTGATCCCCCATAAACCGATCTCCAGCGCATCCTCGGGTCTGTTATTCCATATGAGAGTCTCCGCCGCGTAAAGGACTTCCTTATTCATGGCTCTTGCGAACTTCTGGAGATTGAATTCAGTTATATTCTTCATCTCATCAACGCCCTTTTCGGCATACGTGAGCTGGGCAAGGATGCTCTCTCTTAAACGGTTGGAATCTACGCTCGGCAGGCGCATTATATGCTCTCGTGAGCTTTCGAAGTCCTTGTCCGCCATATATACGAAAGCGAGTGCATAATGTGTTCTCTCTACCCATTCGGTCTCCTGACAGGATCTTATCACCTGAGTTCCGAGACGGATCGCTCTGTTTCTCTTATCCGGCCATTCTTGCTGCGCTCTTTCGTCGTAGAGGTGTCTTGAGAGGGCAGCGACTTTCTCGACATAACATGTGGCATAGATTGAGTTGCCGGGCATAAGATTGGCATTCTGTTCGAGCATATCGAGCTTTGTGAGTATCGCTTCAAGAGGTGAAGATGCTTTCTTCTCGATATCCTCGAATTTACGCGACAGTTCGAAGTAGGTTGTCTCGCTGCGCTCCTGCTGTTCGTACCCGAAAAGGCTGTCGATAGATACCGATAATGTCTGAGCCAGCGGCACGAGTAATGAGATATCGGGCATTCCCGAACCTGATTCCCAGCGGCTGACCGCCTGTGAAGTGACACCGATAACGGAAGCGACTTCCTCCTGCGTCAAACCCATCTTCTTTCTGGCTTTTCTGATGTTATCTCCTAATGTGACCATAATTTATATTCTCCTTTGTAAGGTGTGTTCGACGTCGTACCCATACTATAGCATTGGGGCAGGGGAGCAACCAGCAAGGTATCATTTGAAAAATGTAAGGCTTCGTTGAGATGAAGATACTGTAAATATTGATATTTCGGTCTGTTTAGAAAAAGTATGAATTTCTTCTTGCATATTCGAATGAGTTGTAATATCATAATTGAGCTGTCACGGATGGCTGCCGGATCACGGCGGGGTGTGGCTCAGGTGGTAGAGTGCTTGCTTCGGGAGCAAGAGGCCGCGAGTTCGAGTCTCGCCACTCCGACCAACAATATATCCGTAGCAGAAACCGTAACACATCGGGGTGTAGCTCAGGTGGCTAGAGTACTTGCTTAGGGAGCAAGGGGTCGTGGGTTCAAGTCCCGTCACTCCGACCATGGAACCTTGGAACTTAGTTCTGAGGTTCTTTTTTTGTCTCTTTTCAGTGCCTTCGGGAATCTTTGAGTTATGTTCCGCTTATTGTATAATCTAGTCACTATTTTAATAACGGGGGACATGACATGAGTCTGGCAGACGATATATTCGATCAGAACATAAGAGATATATTGAATTCGGGCTATTCGACCGAGAATGACAAGGTAAGACCTCATTGGGAGGACGGTACTCCCGCATATACATATAAGAAGTTCGGTATCGTAAACAGATACGATCTCTCCAAGGAATTCCCGATGCTCACCCAGCGTTATCAGAACTTTAAGGGCGCTGTCGATGAGCTCCTCTGGATCTGGCAGAAGAAATCCAATAACGTTAATGACTTAAACTCCCATATCTGGGACGCGTGGGCTGATGAGAACGGTTCGATCGGTAAGGCTTACGGCTACCAGCTCGGAGTAAAGCATAAGTATAAGGAAGGGGAGATGGATCAGGTAGACCGTGTTCTCTTTGACCTCAAGAATAACCCTTCTTCCAGAAGGATCATGACGAATATCTATGTGCACCAGGATCTTCACGAGATGAATCTCTATCCCTGCGCATATTCGATGACATTTAACGTCACGGGCAATAAGCTCAACGGTATACTGAATCAAAGATCCAACGACATGCTCGTGGCTAACGGCTGGAATGTCTGCCAGTATGCTGTCCTCTTGCATCTTATGGCAAGAAGCAGCGGATTGGAAGTCGGCGAGCTCGTTCATGTTATCGCGGATGCTCATGTATATGACAGGCATGTCGATATCGTTAAGGAGCTCATCGAAAGGCCGAAGTTCCCGGCTCCGAAGCTCGTTATAGATGAGGGTATCACTGACTTTTACGAATTTACCGTAGATAATATCCGCCTTGAGGATTATCAGTACGGCGAGAAGATCAAGAAGATCCCCGTCGCTGTCTGATATCCTGGCGAATAAGAGAATGGAGGGGTATTCATGATAGCTATCGCAGCTGTAGACAAAAATTGGGCGATCGGAAACAAGGGAGAACTGCTTATCTCTCTTCCCGAGGACCAGAAAGGCGTCTTCAGAAAGTATACGGCAGGTCATACTGTTGCTTTCGGACGTAAGACACTCATGACATTCAAGGATGAGAAGCTCCTTCCCAAGAGAGTGAATATCATCCTGACGAGAAATCCCGAATTTGAGAAAGAGGGCGCGGTGATCCTTCATAACGAGGATCAGCTCCGTGAATATGAGCGGTCTCATCCCGACGAGAAGATATTCCTTATTGGCGGTGAGATGGTCTATAACACGATGCTCCATCTTTGCGATGAGTGCATCATAACGGCGATCAAGGCCGAGTTTGAGGCGGATGCATATTTCCCGAACCTCGACGAGAGCGACGATTGGGAGCTCGTTGAAGAGGAGCCGGAGATCATGTCCGAGAAGGGTGTAGCTTTTACAGTCAAGCATTTTAAGAGGGTCTCGTAAATGGATAAGCCGTTCTTATGCCGAAGGAATGCGGGCACAAAGCTCATCACTTTCTTCTCGGCACTTCTTATTTGTTCGTTATTACTCTTCGTGACAGGCGTTCTGTCACATAATGTCGCCGCCGATGACGGTGAGATCTCGGCACAGCAGGGAAAGTACCTGGGCGGCAATATGTTTAATGCCGTAGTCCTCATATCCCACAGCATGGGATCGGCCATAGAGCCAATATCCATCCTGTTCGTCGAGGCTATTATCTCGCTTGCCGCCAAGGTGTTCCCGGAGCAGCTCGGGCAGTATACGGAGAGCCTGGGATTCATGAATAATACGACGATCAGCCTTTTTATCATCCTGCTCTTTATCCTGCTTAAGATCCCGAAGTCGATGCTTCCTACGAGGATATTCGGCGTAGCGATCGGAGATATCGAGAATAAGGTCATGGGCGTATTTAATTTTGCGCTTCCGTTCCTGATATTCTTTAATTCCGCGGAATATGCCTCAACCGGCGTCAACCCTACGGAGACTGCAGGTATGGCGATCGTATCTTCGGGAGTCGTTACTGCAGGAAAGATAGTCATCTGTACGATCATAGGACTTGCGATGGTGGGGTCCTATTTCATCATGAGGACCGTTACATATGCGGCGGACGTCCTTGCCACGACACTTGTTCCTATCCCGTTCGCATCATTGATCATCGAGACAGTTAAGACCGTAACATGCTTTGTGATCGTTCTGATCGCGGTATTTGCGCCTTATCTCATGATCGGCCTTTATGTAGTGATGTTCATCCTCTGTGTGATCTTATTCAGGAAGGCCTATGTAGTAAGCAGATATTTCCGCAAGATATATGTGGCACCGCTCTTTACGGGTGTAGCGACGAAGAGCCGCATCGCAGTAGAGCTCAAGAACAAGTACAAAGAGAACGGCGAAGCCGAGATCACTGCATTTGCGGGTATGGATATCGGTCACAACATCAAGAAGTATTCGAAGTGCAAGCTCGTAGTCAGGGAAGGTAACGTATATCTGTCAAATCCCAAGCTTCGAAAGCTCGATCCCAACAATAAGGGTGAGATGAGGCTTGCATATTCGGAGAAGACTCCGTTTAAGATCCGGAAGGGAATGAGGTTCATAGAGATCTATATCGAGGATCCTAATGATGCCAAGACCGTAAGGAGGCTTACAAAGCACAAGCGTCAGTTCTCGATCGTTATCAGTAATACTTACAGCGAGTTTTATAACGACCTTGTGAGGATCATCGGATTTAAGGCTGTATACGCCGAAGATAAGCGCGCAGACAAAGTTTTCGCATAAGATATGAGCTCCGGTATCATGCCGGAGCTTTGCTTATTATAATATTTTTATGTATAATATGCTTTCTATGAGTGTAACAGGAGTTATATTGCGATAATGCATATTTACATATTCAATGCCAGAGACATCGCCGCGTATATGAAGTGGTTCTCAGTCCCTTCCTATATGGAAGTTTCGTATATGCAGCATATATTCAATATCGGTGCGCCCGTGCTGGCGACGCCGCTTACTAAGGATTTCGATAAGTTCAAGAATGAAGTCTACAGGGAACTCTACTATCTGTGGGCACACGGCTTTGAGGACGAGAGGTCTGATATCTCGTGTATGTCACAGGACTGTATGGCTTTAGTGTGTGATCAGGAATGCGTGAACCTCGAGTCTTACATGAAGCTCATAACGCTCCACCTGATCTTCACGAAGAATCTTCCGTATGTAAAGGTCAATTTCACCGGATTGCCGCTGACGCTCGGTATCTCTTGCGAGTTTTCGCAGTTTGAGGAGAATGTCTACAAGGCGGTGAAGGGATTTAATCTCGTTAGCCGTGATGTATTCGGCAGGAGCTTTGATCTGAAGCTCGGAGTACCCGATGAACTCCTGCAGCTGTCGCTGAGCGATGAGTTCAAGAAAGAGATCTTGAAGGACAGAGACTTCAGGGAGAGCCTCAAGAAAGAACAGCAGGATAAGATGAATAAGCTCAAGGCTGAATCCTTAAAGGAATTCGGGAGCATGTCAAAGGAAGAGGCGGCCCGAAAGAAAAAGACGGCAAGGGCGGGCGCTAAGAAAAGTCCCAGAGGCGAGCGGGCGAACAGCAGAAAGACAAGCACATCGCAGCCTAAGGGCATACCACTGGAAGAGAGAAGACACCAAGAAGGAGATAAAGGGTAATGGCGGACATCAGATACAGACTCGGTTTGGATATCGGATCAACGACGATAAAGGTCGTTCTCCTTGACGGAGATAAGATCGTTCACAGCGAATACAGAAGACACCATTCTGATATATCGGGACTTCTTAATCAGCTCTTTGCGGAGCTTCACGATAAGTTCCCGGGTATTTCGGTTTCAGTAACGATCACGGGTTCGGGCGGACTTTCGGTCGCTAACTGGCTCGGACTCAAGTTCATCCAGGAAGTAATGGCCGAGACCGAGGCTATAAAAAAATATCACCCCGAGACGGATGTCATAATCGAGCTCGGAGGCGAGGATGCAAAGATCACATATATGCATCCTGTTCTCGAGCAGAGAATGAATGGTACATGCGCAGGCGGTACGGGTGCTTTCATCGATCAGATGGCTTCGCTCCTCCAGACCGACGCTGACGGACTTAATAACTTCGCTAAGGACTACAGATCCCTTTATACGATCGCCAGCAGATGCGGAGTATTCGCAAAGAGTGACCTGCAGCCCCTGATCAATGAGGGTGCCGCTAAGGAGGACCTTGCAGCTTCCATCTATCAGTCTGTAGTAAACCAGACTATCGCGGGACTTGCATGCGGTCGTCCGATCAAGGGTAACGTAGCATTCCTCGGAGGTCCTTTATACTTTAACTCGGAGCTCAGGCACGCTTTCGAGAGGACGCTCGCTGATAAGGTCGATTCGTTCTGGATGCCCGATGAGGCACAGATCTACGTTGCTCTCGGTGCTGCTTTGAGCAGTGACGATGAACCTGCGGATCTCGGCGTGCTCCTCGAAAGATTCAAGAATAAAGAAGGTTTTACGCCCGATATCATAAGGATCGATCCTCTCTTCAAGGATGAGGACGAGAAGAAGAGATTCTATGACAGACATGCCAAGGATATGATCCCTACGCTCGATATCAAGAAGCAGACCGGTGATCTCTTCCTCGGTATCGATGCAGGTTCCACGACTACAAAGGCGGTCGTTATCAACGAAAACGGCGAGCTCGTCTACACATACTATGCAGGCAATAAGGGTAACCCGGTCATGAGTGCCGTTAATATCCTGAAGGACATCTATAAGCAGATCCCCGAAGGTGCTCATATCGCATATTCCTGTGTTACGGGTTACGGTGAGAATATCATCAAGGCGGCACTCGGTATCGACGTAGGCGAGATCGAGACGATGGCTCACTTCCAGTCCGCAAAGTTCTTCTGTCCCGATGTTGATTTCATCATCGATATCGGCGGTCAGGACATGAAGTGCATGAGGATAAGAAACGGCGTAATCGATTCGATCATGCTGAACGAAGCATGTTCCTCGGGATGCGGATCCTTTATCCAGACATTCGCACAGACACTCGGCATGGATCCCCATAACTTCTCTATCGAGGCACTGAAGGCTACTAACCCCGTTGACCTCGGTACGAGATGTACGGTATTCATGAACTCCAAGGTAAAGCAGGCTCAGAAGGAGGGCGCATCGGTAGGTGACATCTCCGCGGGTCTTTCTTACTCCGTAGTACGTAATGCGCTCTATAAGGTCATCAAGATCAGAGATACCGAGCAGCTCGGTAAGAATATCGTCGTTCAGGGTGGTACATTCCTTAACGATGCCATCCTGAGATGCTTTGAGATCGTATCCGGAAGAGATGTCATAAGACCTAATGTTGCAGGCCTTATGGGTGCTTTCGGTGCGGCACTGATCGCCAAGACCAAGTTCGCAGATGCTGAAGAAGATTCCACGATACTTCCCGAGAGCGATCTTGATAAGTTCGAGATGGAGAGCGAGAACACACAGTGTCCTTACTGCGGTAACCACTGCCGTCTTACTATCGCTACATTCTCTAACGGTAAGAGATTCGTATCGGGTAACCGATGTGAGAAGGGTGAGAGCGTAGGTCTTGAGACAGAGGCTCAAAAGAACGAGCTCCCCAATATGTTCAAGTGGAAGTACGAAAGGACGTTTGCTCACTATAAGCCTTTATCCGAGAAGGAAGCAAAGCACGGCGTCATCGGTATCCCGAGAGTATTGAATCAGTACGAAAACTATCCTTTCTGGTTCACCGTTCTTACTAAGCTCGGATTCAGGGTACAGATCTCCGCAAGATCCACACATGCTCTCTTTGAGAAGGGTATGGAGACGATCCCTTCAGAGAGTGTCTGCTATCCCGCTAAGCTCGCACACGGTCATATCGAGAACCTGATCTCCAGAGGTATCACGACTATCTTCTATCCCGATATCCCGTATGAGAGAAATGAGAACAGCGGATCGGGCAATCACTATAACTGTCCCATCGTTTGTTCTTATCCCGAAGTTATCAGGAATAACGTAGAGAATATCAAGGAAAAGGGCATAAGATTCCTTAATCCCTTCATGCCCTTGGACAAGCTCGATACGGTTGCCAAGACGCTGGCGGAGACTTTCGCTTATCTCGGTATCACCGAGGAAGAGACAAAGGCCGCTGTCGCTGCCGGTGCAGAGGAATATGCCAATTTCAAGGAAGATATCCGTAACAAGGGTCAGGAGATGATCGTTGAGATGAAGAAGAAGGGCATAAAGGGCATCGTATTGTCCGGTCGTCCTTATCACTGCGATCCCGAGATCCACCACGGTATTCCCGAGATGATCAATCAGCTCGGACTCGGCGTACTTACCGAGGATTCCGTGGCTATCCCCGGTGTTCTCCAGCGCCCCATCAGGGTCATCGACCAGTGGATGTACCATACGAGACTTTACGAGGCGGCTGCTTTCGTTATCACACAGCCTAATCTCGAGCTCGTTCAGCTCACGAGCTTCGGATGCGGTCTTGATGCCGTAACGTCCGATCAGGTTCAGGAGATCCTCGAGTCTTCAGGCAAGCTCTATACGCTCCTTAAGATCGATGAAGTATCTAACCTCGGTGCGGCAAGGATCCGTATGAGGTCGCTGGTTGTTGCGATGGAAGAGCGTGAGCAGATGATGAAGGAGGGAAGCCTCCCGAAGGCTGATGTTAAGGACGAGATCGCTCCGTATACATTGAAGCGCGTCGAGTTCACAAAGGAGAATAAGGAAAAGCACACGATCATCGCTCCCCAGATGGCTCCCATCCAGTTTGATTTCGTTGAGAGCGTATTTAGGAGCGGCGGCTACAGGATGAAGCTCCTCAAGCAGGCTACGAGAGAAGATATCGAGTGCGGCCTTAAGTTCGTAAATAACGATGCGTGCTTCCCGTCGATCGTAGTAGTAGGTCAGATGATCAATGCTATCTTGAGCTGTGAAGTTGATCCTGAGAACGTTACTCTTGCCATCACGCAGACAGGCGGCGGATGTCGTGCTACAAACTATGTTGCATTCCTTCGTAAGGCGTTGAAAGAGGCAGGTTATCCCCAGATCCCCGTTATCGCTATCTCGGCTCAGCAGTTCGAGAAGAACGAGGGACTTAAGTACACTCCTTCGATGCTCCTTAATGCCGTAAGGGCACTTTGTGCAGGTGATATGGTCAGCACATTGCTCCTTCGTACGAGACCTTATGAGAAGGTACCGGGATCTGCAAATGCCCTCTATATGTATATCAACAGGATCGGAAGGAAGATGTTCAACAGATCCGAATTCGCTGACGATCTTACGAAGAGATATGACGAAGTAATGCCCAATAACTACTGGGAGAAGAGCCCTGAGGAAAAGAAGAAGATCAGGGACTGCCTTGCCGATATCGGAGTGGATCTTGAGAATATCCCTACGATCAAGAGCTATAAGAAGTTCGTTAAGTTCGCAGTAGAGAAGTTCGATCAGCTTCCTCTCCTTGATATCCCCAGAAAGCCACGTGTAGGTATGGTAGGCGAGATCCTCGTTAAGTTCCATCCCGATGCGAATAATAATGCCGTGGATGTTATCGAGGCGGAAGGCTGTGAGGCAGTTCTTCCCGGTGTTCTCGATTTCTTCCTTTACTGCTGCTATAACCCCGTATGGGCTTCGCAGAACCTCGGAAGATCCAAGAAGACGGCATTTATCAATAAGAATGTCATCGAGCTGCTCGAAGGATTCAGAAAGCCCGTTAATGAGGCATTCAAGGCTACGAACGGCAAGTTCATGCTCTCCGAGAGGATCGAGGAACTCGCTCAGAAGTCATCTACGGTATTAAGTTGCGGTAACTTCTGCGGTGAAGGATGGTTCCTTACGGCAGAGATGATCGAGCTCATCCAGGACGGAGTACCGAATATCATCTGTGCTCAGCCCTTCGCATGTCTTCCTAACCATGTTACGGGTAAGGGAATGATCAAGGAGCTCAGGCGTCAGTATCCGATGAGTAATATCATCCCGATCGACTATGATCCCGGTGCTTCGGAGGCTAACCAGCTCAACCGTATCAAGCTCATGATCTCTACGGCTCATGCAGTGCATAACAGTCAGATGGCTCAGGCAAAGGAAAAAGAGGAAAAGAAATGAGTAAGCGCATCCTTCTTATAGACGGCAACTCGATAATGAACAGAGCGTTCTATGCGGTCATAGGACGTGCTCCCATGATGGCTCCCGACGGAACTCCTACAGGTGCCCTGAACGGATTCTTTAATACATTGCTGTCAGTAAAGGATGAGTACAAGCCTACCGATATCTGCGTTCTCTTTGACCTCAAGGCACCGACCTTCAGACATAAGATGAGCGCCGAGTATAAGGCTCAGCGAAAGGGTATGCCCCCTGAGCTCTCTGCCCAGATGCCTATCGTTAAGGAGCTTCTCGACCTCGCGGGTATCTCGAGGATGGAGCTCGAAGGCTACGAGGCTGACGATCTTATCGGTACTTTATCAAGACTCGGCGAAGAAGCGGGAGACGAAGTATATATACTCTCAGGTGACCACGATGACTTCCAGCTCATAAGCGATAAGGTCAAGGTCATTATGCCTCAAAGCGGCAAGGGGAAGCCCCCGAGGGTCCTTTATACAAAGGAGCTCTTTGAAGAGACCTACGGCGTTGATCCTAACGTATTCGTACACGTTAAGGCTCTGATGGGAGATAATTCGGATAATATCAAGGGTGTGGAGAAAGTAGGTGAGAAGACTGCTTTCAAGCTCATAGCACAGTATGGTGATGTAGACGGCGTCTACGATCATGCTGATGAACTGACGCCCGCGCTCGCTCAGAGGGTAAAGGACTCAAGAGAGCTCCTCGACCTGAACCTCAAGCTCTGTACGATTGACCGTTTCGTACCGGTTCCTTTCGGTATCGAAAAGACGGGATTTGATGATATAGCAGATAAGCAGGGGCTTTACGACAGACTCTATAATCTGTCGCTCAAGCAGCTTACCAAGAAACTCGGACTCGACGGTATGAAGACATCGGTTACGGGTCCCGCCGAAGACGAAGACCCGAGACTTGTCGAGCTCATTTCTAAGACGGATGCTCTCGTTTCATCTCTTTCGATAACAGGTGAAAGCCTGCCGAAGTTAAGTGACGATGCTGTCGTTGCGATCGACTTTACGGACGACAGGGCGCTGGTAGCTTTTGATGGAGAGAGCAAGGTCTATTCGGTCGATCCCGAATCTTTATATGATTCGTTTAAAGATACACACGGTATAGTTCCCGTATCATTTGACTATAAGGAAAAGTCCAAGCTTATGAGCAGGGCGCTCCCGAATGTCGAGAGCATCTTCGATATTGCGATCGCAGGATATGTATTCAACCTTATCGACGGCAGTAAGCCTGATCACAGAAGACTCTATGAGAGCCTGATGCATCAGCCTTACCCGATAGACGAAGAGACGGAGGGACCTAAGCAGCTCGATCTTACGGCTCAGCTCTTCGGCGAGTCACAGGATCAGAAAGACGATAAGCTCAAGGTCGCAGGTCATAAGCTAATTCTGGATCTTGCGATGGCACAAAGGCTTCGTACGCTGATCGAAGAAGGAAAGAAGGGACAGCTCCTTTACGAGATAGAATTTCCGCTCGTAGTGACACTTGATGCTATCGAGCGTAACGGAATGCATGTTTCGGGCGATAAGCTCTCGACTATACATGAGGAGTTCAGCGGACGCCTTAAGCAGCTCGAACAGAAGATCTGTGACGAGACGGGATATGAGTTTAATATCGGAAGCCCCAAGCAGCTCGCTGAAGTCTTATTTGACGAGGATAAGCTCAATCTTCCTCACGGCAAGAAGGGAAAGACGGGCGTCTACTCAACATCTATCGATGTACTCAACGGTCTTCTCGGACTTCATCCCGTGATCGAGGACATCATCGAGTTCAGGGCTCTGTCAAAGCTCGATTCTACATATGCCGTAGGTCTTAAGGAAAAGATAGAGTCCGACGGCAGGATCAGGACTACTTTTACGCAGGCTATGACTAATACGGGAAGGCTCTCGTCTACCGAGCCGAACCTTCAGAATATCCCCGTAAGATCCGCCGAAGGTGCGAGAATCAGGGAGTGCTTTACTGTACCTGAAGGGAAGATGCTCGTAGATGCCGACTATTCTCAGATCGAGCTCAGGCTACTGGCCGCGATGAGTAAGGATGAGACTATGACGGAGGCCTTTATCGAAGGCGCCGATATCCATAAGAGAACAGCAATGAAGGTATTCGGCGTATCTGAGGAAGATGTTACTTCCAAGCAGAGAGCGGCAGCTAAGACCGTAAATTTCAGTATCATATACGGTATCTCTGAGTACGGCCTTTCGAACGATCTCCATATCTCCTATAAGGAGGCAGGCGAACTCATAAGATCCTACGGTGAGCAGTTTCCGGGCATCACGGGATACCTTGACGGCCTCAAGGCTGCAGGCGAGAAGCTCGGATATGTCGAGACAATGTTCGGCAGAAGGAGAAACCTCACCGAGCTCATGTCTCAGAATGTTAATATCAGGAAGTTCGGTCTTCGTGCCGCAATGAACACTCCGGTACAGGGGACTGCGGCTGATATCATAAAGATCGCCATGAATAAGGTCTATAAGGCATTACAGTCTGAAGTTCCCGAGGCAAAGCTCGTCATGCAGGTTCACGATGAGTTGATCGTTGAGTGCGATATCGGAGATGCCGATAAGGTAGGAGAGATCTTAAAGCGCGAGATGGAAGGCGCGGTAAAGCTTAATGTTCCTCTCGTAGCTGATGTACATAGCGGAAGCAACTGGCTCGAAGCCAAATGATAAAGAAGGTGAATAGATAATGTTCGTACTTGGTATAACAGGCGGCATAGGAAGCGGAAAGAGTACCGTAAGCGCTATCCTCAGGGACAGGGGCGTACTGGTGCTCGATGCCGATCAGATATCTCGTGATGTTACGGCGTCCGGCGGCATTGCCATGGATGAGATCGCTGAAGTCTTCGGAAAGAGATCTGTCTCGGCTGACGGTTCGCTCAACAGAAGATATGTATCATCTATCGTATTCAGCGATAATACGAAGCTCGATCTGCTCTCGGCGATCATTCATAAATATGTATTTATCCATATCGACGAACAGCTCGAGAAGGAACGTGTAAAGAAGACAAAGTGCGTTGTGCTCGATGTTCCGATCCCCGTCCGGAAAGGCTTTGTCGATCACTGTAATCAGATCTGGACAGTTACCTGCGATGAGCCCGTCAAGCTCCAAAGACTCGTAGACAGGGGGATGGATCTTGATGATGCCAAGAGAAGGATAGCCGTTCAGATGACTGATGACGAATACTCACAGCTGGCAGATCACGTTATCGATAATTCGGGTACTCTTGAAGAATTACAGGAAAAGGTCGATGCGCTTATCGTATCACAGCTTCATGAGAGAGGTATAAGGATATGATCTTTAATGCCGGAACCATAGTTGCATTGATATTCGTCGTATTAAGTATCGCGGCTTTGCTGGCTATTACATTTAACGGTAAGGGATTCTTCCAGTCTCCTTTCAGAAAGTTCATTATAGCTGCTACCGGAGTATATGTATCGGGAACGGTCCTGGTCGCACTTCTGTACGTATTCAGAAATGACCTGCCTTCCATGTTCGTCTTTATCGCGGAAGCCCTTATGCTCATGGTATTTGTTATTACCGTATGGTCGATAGATGCTTTTGGAAAGAAGATGGACAGTATGAGAAAAGACCTGGAGGCAAAGAAGCTTGAAGAAGCTGCTGAAGAAGATAATTAAGTTCTGCCTGATCACGGGACTCATTGTTGCTCTGTTTGTCCTAATTTTTGATCTGGCGGTAGTATTTTCATCCGATCCTTATATGTATTCAAAGGAGGATATCAGTTCGGTATCTGACTTTGATCAGCTCAAGGATGATGACGTCGAGGCGATAATAGTCTTAGGATGCGGCGTACATGGTGATACGCCCACGACTCTACTGGCTGACAGGCTGGACGCTGCGATCGAGCTCTATAAGAATGCTAAGGTCGCTCCCAAGATCCTGATGAGCGGCGATCACGGCAGGGAGAACTATAATGAAGTCGCCGTAATGCGCCAGTATGCGATAGACAGGGGAGTGCCTTCTGAGGATATCTTCATGGATCATGCCGGGTTTTCGACTTATGAGACTATGTATCGCGCAAAGCATATATTCGGCGTAGATACGGCGGTAGTCGTAACTCAGGAATATCATCTCTACAGAGCTCTATACGATGCTCGCGCACTCGGCATAAAGTGCTGCGGAGTCGAAGCAACGGGACATGTATTCACTAAGCAGCTCTATTGGGACTGCAGGGAAATCCTTGCAAGGACTAAGGACTTCTTTTATTCGATATTTAAGCCCGAGCCGACTTTCCTCGGCGATAGTATAGATATCACGGGAAACGGCGAAGTGACGTTGGACTGATCTTGTCCTGTTACAGATAACACTAAAGATCAAATACTCTTGTTTGAATTGAAAACCCTTGAAAAACCTTTGTTTTTCAGGGTTTTTGTTTGTGAAACTTAGGCATGTTTGCGGCAGAGTCACAACTCATGCAACCTGCTGAGTACACCCTCGTGTATATAGACGTATTTCAATGAAAAAGGAGAATGAAAAATGAAAACAAGATTTTCAACAAAGATCAAAATGGCAGCAGCTGCATGTTGTACGAGTGTTGCTCTTATCGGAGCATGTCCCATGACAACCCTTGCATATTCGGGACATGATTTTGATCGTATCGGTAAGCTGAGCGGCTATTCAAAGCAGGGTTATCGATACAAAGTAGGTGATTGTAATGGCGACGGAAGGATCAATCTTGCCGATTACATTACTCTGAGCCTGTACTGCAACAGACTTGAAGGCGGTTTTTGGTCCTGGGCCGGTGCCGTAGCGGAATTTGCACTCGTCTGGTGTGATCACTACGATATCAACGGTGACGGTGACGTAAACAGAACAGATGCGAATATCCTTTATTCCTACGTGCTCTCTCGATGATAGATCGATATTTATCTATGAAAAAGAGGCAGTCCCGATATCGAGGCTGCCTCTTTTTTATGTGTGGTTATTATCTTATACGTTGAATCTGAAGAGTACTACGTCTCCGTCCTTCATGACGTATTCCTTACCCTCGGATCTTACGAGACCCTTTTCCTTAGCTGCAGTCATAGATCCGCAAGCTATGAGATCATCGTAAGCTACAACCTCTGCACGAATAAATCCGCGCTCGAAGTCTGTATGGATCTTACCGGCAGCCTGAGGAGCCTTTGTGCCTTCCTTGATGGTCCATGCACGAACTTCCTGAGGACCTGCAGTCAGGTAGGAGATGAGACCTAAGAGCTTGTAGGAAGCCTTGATCATCTTATCAAGACCAGCGGAATCGATACCCAAGTCCTCAAGGAACATCTCTCTGTCCTCGGGATCGAGCTGACCGAGCTCGTCCTCGATCTTAGCTGAGATAACTACTACTTCGCTGTCGGACTTAGCTGCGATCTCCTTAACTACATTAACGTAGGGAATATCGGGATTCTTGATATCATCCTCTGCGATATTTGCGCAGTAGAGAACAGGCTTCATGGAGATGAGCTGTACTTCCTTCATGAACTGCTTTTCTTCTTCGTCGAGCTCAACGAGACGGGCAGGCTTCTCGGCTTCAAGAGCAGCATAGATCTTTTCGTAAACTGCGAGCTCAGCAGCGAAAGACTTGTCGCCGCCCTTCATCATCTTCTGAGTTCTCTCGATCCTCTTTTCCATGATCTCCATGTCGGAGAGGATGAGCTCGAGTTCGATGACTCCGATATCTCTTGCGGGATCTGCGGAACCGTCAACGTGAACGACATCTGGATCGTCAAAGCATCTTACTACATGACAGATGGCATCAACTTCTCTGATGTTCGAAAGGAACTTGTTTCCGAGACCTTCACCCTTGCTCGCACCTTTTACGAGACCTGCGATATCAACGAATTCGATGACAGCGGGTGTGTACTTCTCGGGATTATACATCTCGGCGAGCTTATCAAGTCTCTCATCGGGTACGGATACGACACCGACATTGGGCTCGATGGTGCAGAAGGGGTAGTTGGCCGATTCTGCTCCTGCCTTAGTTATAGCATTGAAAAGTGTACTCTTACCTACGTTGGGAAGTCCTACGATTCCGAGTTTCATTTATAAACACCTCTTTTATATTGCGAAAATCATACAGCATTATACCAAAAGTGTTATAATTCTTGAAGTTTATATTTATTTTTCTTAAATAAGGAGAGACTCTTATGCATAAAGAGTTCATGATGGGAAACGAAGCCATAGCCATGGGTGCGGTGGCTGCAGGAGTAAATCTCGTTGCAGGTTACCCCGGAACGCCTTCTACCGAGGTTCTCGAGACAGTTGCCAAGTATAACGACGGCAGTATCTATGTCGAGTGGTCGGTAAATGAGAAGGCCGCCATGGAGGTTGCTGCAGGTGCAGCTTATTCGGGTGCCAGGACAATGGTCACCATGAAGCAGGTAGGATTAAATGTCGCTTCAGATCCCCTTATGAGCCTTGAGTATGTAGGAGTCAAGGGCGGCATGGTCATAATGGTCGCTGATGATCCGGGTCCCATCTCGTCTCAGACGGAGCAGGATACAAGGACTTTCGCGATGTTTTCCAAGGTCCCGTGCTTTGATCCCACTTCGGCTCAGGAAGCATATGAGATGATCGGCGAGGCTTTCGAGTATTCAGAAAAGTACCATACTCCCGTGTTCTTCCGTCCTACGACCAGGATCTGCCATGCGTATGCTTCGGTTGAAGTAAAGGACGAGAATGAGTTCAGCTATAACCAGCCTGAGGGATTCATCAAGGACTCCTCAAGGTGGGTAATCTTCCCGAAGCTCTCCAACAGAAATCACGCGCTCATCGAGAAGCGCAACAGAGAGCTCTCCGATGTTTTCTCCGACTATAAGAGAAACGAGATCATAAAAGGCGAAGGACGTCTCGGTATAGCCGCTAACGGTATCAGCTTCGCAAATGCGTATGAGACTATAAAGGGCATTGATGCAAAGCCTTCGATCCTTAAGGTAGTGACTCCTTTCCCGTTCCCCGAAAAGCTCGCCGTAGAGTTTCTGAAGGAACATGATGAAGTTCTCTGCATAGAGGAGCTCGATCCCGTTATCGAGCGTGAGCTCACATATATCTGCGGTAAGTATCATCTGGATACGAAGATAAGAGGAAAGCTCACTGATGATGTCGCGCTCTCAGGCGAGAATTCAAGAGATGACGTCAGGAATTATATATACGGCTTTATGGGCCTTCCCAAGGTCGAGATCAAAGCTGACGATAACTGTCCCGAACTTCCCGTACGACCTCCGGTCCTCTGCGCTGGATGTCCTCACAGAGCTTCCTTTTATGCGGTAAAGAAAGCGATGAAGGGAAAAGAGACGATCTTTGCGGGAGACATCGGATGCTATACGCTCGGAAATGCGATGCCCCTTGATATGGTAGATACATGTCTTTGCATGGGAGCAGGCGTTAATATCGCTCAGGGTGTCGGCAGGATCAAGCCCGACACGAAGTGCTTCTCATTTGTTGGTGATTCGACATTTTTCGCATCTGCGATAACGGGTGCGGTAAATGCCGTATATAACCAGTCCGAGACTACTTTAGTTATTCTCGATAACTCCACGACTGCCATGACGGGACATCAGCCTCACCCCGGAACAGGTAAGACCATGATGGGTGAGATCACCTCAAAGATCGATATCGAATCCGTACTTCGCGGAGTCGGTGTAACTGAGGTAAGAAGGATAGATCCCTTACAGATTTACGGTGCCATTGAGACAGTCAAAGAAGTAGCAGATATGCCCGGAGTTAAGGCGATCATATTCGAAAGCCC
This sequence comes from Ruminococcaceae bacterium KH2T8, assembly GCA_900111435.1. Lineage (NCBI taxonomy): Bacteria > Bacillati > Bacillota > Clostridia > Eubacteriales > Oscillospiraceae > Ruminococcaceae bacterium KH2T8. The sequence goes on along the minus strand of FOIY01000001.1, from coordinate 173,677 downwards.
CTGTGCAATGCTCTTTAAGCCTGAGAAAGCCTGCTCGATCGACAGCGGTAAATGTATAGACTGCCGTAAATGTATAAAAGAGATCGGTTGCCCGGGACTCATAGTCAGGGAAGGAAAGGTAGCCGTTGATGATTCGCTCTGTAACGGCTGCGGACTATGCTCTCAGATATGCCCCGTAGAAGCCATCACAAAGGGAGGTAACTGATCATGAGTACGAATATTGTCCTTTGCGGTGTAGGCGGCCAGGGAACCGTGCTTGCAAGTAAACTCGTTGCATCTGCAGCGATGAAGAAGGGATTCGAAGTAAAGTCAGCCGAGACTATCGGTATGGCCCAGAAGGGCGGTAGCGTCATGAGCCACTTAAGGATCGGTGATGATGTATCGTCTCCCATGATCGGATCGGGAGAAGCGGATCTCATCATCGGATTTGAGCCTTCCGAGACTGTCAGGATGCTCCCGTTTCTCAAAAAGGGCGGATCGATAATCACATCGGATCGTCCGATCATGCCGGTAACTGCGGCACTTAAAGGTTCATCCTACAAGGGTACCGAGATGACGGACTATCTTAAGTCATTAAGTGATATCGAAAAGCTCGTGATAGTAGATACCGAAGAAGCAGTCAGGGAGATCGGTAATCCCAAGGCCATGAACATGGTGCTCCTCGGTGCAGCATCAAGATCCGGACTTCTCGGCGATATAACTCACGAAGACATAATCGAAGCCATGAAGCGCAAGGTAAAGCCTCAGTTCGTCGAGATGAACATCAGGGCTTTGGAGTTTGTCAGGATCTGAAGCGATAAATGTTTCTTATTCCTGTGAGTCGTTCTTAGGTTTGAAGAGCGGTCTGTCGACAGCGGGGATGCCGTCGCTTTCGTCGTAGTTATAAGACACCTGAGGTCCCGCTTTGCGGTTGCCGTCATTAAATGCATCGGGCTCGAACTGGTCTGCCGATGTTGTCGCTCTCGCGATATTGGATCTTATGAGTCCCTGAGTCTCACACTGGATAACGTGTTCAACTTCAAAAGGATAGGAGGGAAGTGCTATGCGCTTTCCTTTTTCTTTGTCCTTGGCCTTGATAACGATCCTTGATGACCTGACGAGCTTTATTGAACCGACAAGGAACATAATGCCGAATGTCAAAGGAACTACGGCAATGATCGTAGCGATGACGACGATACCGGTATTATCTACATCAAGGTCTCCTGCCAGCTCCCACAAGAACATTATCATACTCCACATAGATCATGCCTCCTTTCTCTTTGACGAATAATCGGTAGTCTTTTTCTCGTCTCTGTTGACGTTGCTGCTGTATCCTGCCACGATCGTGCAGACGATCGCTATCAGGATAAGGAAAGGCATGGCAATGAATTCGACCATGAACAGAGCAAAATCCATGAGCATGAGGTACCCGACGAGACCAGGGATCACTTTGGAGATTATTAAAGCCAAGACTGCCGTGATCAGAAGGCAGACAAGAGTCTTCCAGAGTAGTCCCACGAACATTTCCTTAAAGTGGACGGGGAATGTTCCTACGCTCTGACCAGTCTGTCCGTTCATCATAAAGGTGGATCTTGTGCCGTCCTTGTTGTCCAGTGTTACGAACCATACGGGCAGGAATATATATCTTGGCGTATCCGTGAGTTCAAATACCGGTGCGCTTGCAGTAAAGCCATAGGGAGTTCCCTGTGCACGGGTACGTGTCTTTGCCTTGAAGATCTCGTCGCTTCGTTTGGATGCTTTACTCTGTATATCCGAATAAGAGATATCAGTTACATCGGAATAAAAGCCGGAGAGATATTCTTCGTCAAAAGGAACAGCCTCAGTCATATCCCACTGATCTATCTGTCCGAGTGATACGTCAGGCAGTTTATCCGAACCGTATATCGGCATGGAATCGACATCCATAGTTCCCGATATGGATGTGTAGACTATATGGGTACTGTCATCGGATCCGATATCGGTCTTGATCTCATATGAGTCATAGAGCTTACCGGAAATGAGCCAGTACGGGATGTATATTCCGCTGATCTTTTCGACTTCGAAATTCTTCTGACTTCTGTCGAGCCTTCGAGACTTCCTGAGCTTTTTCTCCAGAGTTTCCTGAGCCTGCTCGCGTGTGATCTTAAACGGGATTATAAGATCCGGCTGCTTTGTCTTTGCGATCCTGTCAAATACGATCGCGGGATTACCGCAGTAGAGACAAAATGACGACGATTCGCTGTCGTTCAGTTCTATCTCGGATCCGCAGTGATTACATACGAAGATATTCGCTTCACGAAGCTTTCCGGATTCTGCCAGAAGTTCCTTGTCGACATCTTCAACATCTTCCGAAAGGAAAGTAGAGCCGCATATCTTACATACGAGCTTTTGCTTATCAGGATCGAATATGAGCGTTCCTGCGCAGTTCTTACATAACTTGGCCATTTCTTTTGCCCCTTATCCCTTTGTCTGCAAGTTATCCTTCAGTATTATCTTCGTCGCTCTTTAAAGCATCCGGTACGAATCTTCGCGCATTTTGAACCTGACTGTTCATCTCTTCCTCGAAGAAATTTCCGGGTTCTTTACCGGTCTTGATACCGATGATCTCAACTTTATAGTCAGGTGCCGTGTCTCTGTTTCCTCTGAGCTTTATGCCTGTGTAGTCATGGAGCCTTATAGAAGCTATCAGAAGGTATATTGCAAAGGCTGCCAGGAAGACGATCAAAAAGTATAAGCCCCATTCTGATAATATTTCAAAAAAGAATCTGAGCATGTATTACGCTTCCTTTCGTTTAACGGAAAAATCCGTGATCTCGGATGATGTTATCTCATTCAGGCGGTCATTCTCGAGCGCTTTCGATATATAACGTGCCGCAACGACGAGCGTAGCTGTGATACAAAGGCCGCTTACGAGTAGGATACCTGACAGATGCCGATTAAACAGCAGGTATAGATAACGTGTGAAGAAGATTATTACCGGGATGGAGCATAAAGCCGTGCGAAAAGCTTTCTTCAGACTGTCGGTTATGGCTTTCCTTATCTTGGCGGGAAATGCACCGAAGCACTCTCCGGTCTGTCCGTTCATCATGAAGGTAGTTCTTTTTCCGTCACGGTTATTGACCGTCAGGAACCATATCGGAACGAGCATATATTCGGGAACTCTGTTGAATTGGAATCTGTTGCTCTCATAACAGATCGGAGCACCTGTGCCTTTGACATCCATCTTGAGCTTTCTCAGAAATAACTCGCGTGTACGATCTTCAGTATATCGCATGAGCTTATCAAAGCTGATGTCGGAAACATCAGAATAGAATCCGGCAAGATAATCCTCGTCGAAAGGAACCGCTTCGCTCAGATCCCATTTTGCAATATTCTCTAACTGTAGATATGAGAGCTTGTTCGAGCCGTATATCGGAAGATCCATGGCATCGAGCTTTCCTCTGATAGTCGTATATGTACGATCTTCGACCTGCATACCTGAGTAATTCTCGGTCACCATCTGAACGGTTTCATGAAGTGTTCCGTTTACGATCCAGTAGGGAAGATAGATGCCTCTTATCTTCTCGAGCCAGAGATATCTCTGATCATCGTCGAGGATCTTAGTTGTTCGCAGATAGGGGATAAGGTCATCCATTGCCTTTTGCTTTGTTATCTTAAAAGGGATGATCTTATCGGGACATCTTGTCTTGATGACTCTCGAAAAGACGATAGCGGGATTACCGCAATAAAGACAGAATGCAGATGATTCACTGTCATTCAGTTCAACTTCGGAACCGCAGTGATTACAGATATAGAGCTTTGCTTCACGGATCTTTTCAGTTTCCTGAAACAGTTCCTTATCTGCATCTTCTACATCTTCGGGTGCGAAAGACGCTCCGCAGTTCTTACATGTAAGAGCCTGCTTTTTCGGATCGTATATGAGCGTGCCTGCGCAGTTTTTGCAAAGTGTTGCCAATTACTTATACTCCTTAGTCTTTCGGTTTGAAAAGCGGTACATCGACCTCGGGAAGGTCTTCGGGGATCTGATCTTCGAACATGTCATCAAATCCCGAATAAAGAAGATCATTTGACCTTATATCGTAGTCGCCGTATATATCTCCGCCGAATTCTCTTAAGAACATTCTCATATCAGATCTATCGGGAAGTTTCATCACTGATTCAACCTTGACGTCCGAATTCGAGAATTCGCTATAGCTCGAGATAGTATCACCGAGGTTGTTGGAACGCTCGAGCTTGGTCGCTGCCTTATTAAGTACAAGTACGAGAACGCATAATATGGTGGGGAGGGATATGAGAAGTATGAGTCCGGCGATTACCAAATTCATGTTTCGGCCCTCCTTCTGATGAGTTCAGCGGTTCGATGTGATCTTGAGGTCTTGATGTTATCAAGAAGGTTCCGGATCTTGGCTTTCATCGAGTTCTTGTTCCTGCTGAAGTATGTGATCACAAATCCCATGAATCCGAGGAGCGGATACATTATGAGCATGATGCCCCAGGGGATCATAACCAGAAGCGCTGTCGAAATACCCAATATGATGAATGAGAAGAGTAAAGTCCAGAAAGTGATGTATGTGATAGCCTTCTTTCTGTCGAAAGGCACAGCTCCGACGACTTTACCTGTCTGACCGTTTACAAGTATCGTATGCGGGATGTCTTCGAATGTATATGTCAGGCACCATACAGGGAACATGGCATATACGGGATCATTGTGAAGATCTGCCGCAGGACTGCAGTCCCTGACCGTGTAGCCTTTTCCGGGAACTCGGTTGCTTACCTTTTCACGGAACATCAGATCGCATCTCTTTGTTGCCAGGTTACGAAGTTCCTTTAAAGAGATATCGGAGACATCCGAGTAGAATCCGGCAAGATAATCCGGGTCAAAGTCGACCATATCCTTGAGGAAATACGGCTCCAGCTTGAAGCTCATATCATTGGCGAATCTGGTCGAAGCGTCACACATGACACCCCTGAACTCGCAGCTTCCAGCTATGCCGTAGTGATCGGTACCGACTGCCTCATTGTCATTATTGAATCTTAACGTATCGACTACGATGGCATCGTGAAAAGATACGTCGACGAGCCAGTAGGGGATATATATGCCCCTGATCTTATCGATCTTAAAGTCCTTGAGTTCACTCGGGACGAAGGCGGCCCCCGAGACCTGCTCTTTGACGTTCGCGAGAGCCTGTTCCTTTGTGATCTTGAACGGGATTATTCCGTCGGGCTTTACCTGCTTACTGACCCTTGAAAATACGATCGCGGGGTTTCCGCAGTAGATGCAGAACGTCGAAGACTCTGAACCGTGAAGGAGTACTTCTGCACCACAGTGATTACAGGTGTATATATTCGCATCGTAGTACGAACTCTCGGTGATATGAGAACGCTTTCGAAGGGTGTTGATATCATCCGATAGCAGTTCTTCGCTGTAGTCACTGATATCCTCGGCAGCGAAAGTCTGTCCGCATATCTTGCAGACCAGCTCATGCTTTGTCGGGTCGAAAACGAGTGTGCCAGCGCAGTTCTTACAAAGACTAGCCATAGCGGATCATGACCTCTTATCAGAGAGGCTTAAAGAGCGGCTTATCTACGGGAGGAAGCTCCATATCATCCGGGATGATGTCGTAGCCCGCGTTCGAGGTCTTGAGATCATCGTCGGTGATAATGCCGCGGTCTTTCAAAGAGCTCTTGCCGTAAGCCTTTATGAAGGGCGCTCTGTCGTTCTTGTCTACATAGTCCCTGATCATGATGAAATCGATCTTAGTACCGTAATCGTCGAATCCTCCGGTAGTATCACCGAGATTATTGGACTCATCGAGCTTCTTGGACCATGTTCCGAGGGAGATGATCGTTCCGATCGCTCCGCCTATCAATATAGAAAGTATCAATCTGATCATAATATTAGCCCTGCCTCTTCTTAACGTATCTGAGGGTCTGTGTAGACTTTGTAAGAGTAAGGTTCTTCTTGATCCTCTTAAGTCTGTTTATCGCTCCCTTGAATGTAGCAATGAGCATACCGATACCCGGAACGATAAGCTTTAACATGTTAGTGTTGATCCTGGCGTTGGTCCTTCCTGTTCCAAACGACATGAATGCCGAAAGTATAAGGAATACTACTACTGCGAAGACGAGTCCGAGAAGTACTGATTCGATCGTCGTAAGCGCAATGAACTTCTTCTTGTTAAAGGGCAGCGTTCCTACGACCTTGCCCGAATCGCCGTTTACGAGGATCGTAAGAGGCTCGCCCTGATATTCGAGCGTGATGAACCAGGCAGGGAACATAACGTAGACCTTGTCACCGGTGAGCTTTGTATAAGGCGAGCTCTCAAGGACTTCCTTGTTCTTTGCCGCGAAGATCTCGTGCATGGCTTCTTCTCTGAACATCTCGTCAGCCTTGCTGTTTGCTGCGCGTGTGATATCCATCGTCGAGACATCGGACATATCGGAATAAAAGCCCGAGAGATAATTCTCGTCGAAAGGAACGAGATTCTTAAGATCAAAAGGCTCGAGCTTTACGGATGTCTCGTCATTTAAGAGCAATGAAGCATCAAGGGGCATGTTGTTAAATGTACATGTTCCGACTCGCTCGTAGTACTTGATCTCGGGATCCTTGTCATTATTGAGTTCGCCCCTGATAAAAGCCGCGTTATAGTGCTCGCAGTTTACGATCCAGTAGGGGATATAGATGCCTCGTACCATATCGGGCTTAAAGTTCTTGAGCTCTTTAGGTACGAACGATCCTCTGCTCAGGTGCGAGCGGATGTTTGAAACAGCTGTCTCCTTACTGATCGAGAAGGGGAGGATGAACTCGGGTCTCTTCTGCTTTGCGACCCTGTTGAATACGACCGTAGGATTACCGCAGTAGATGCAGTAGGTCGAAACCTCGGTGTTGTTTACGATGACTTCACCGCCGCACTGATTGCAGGTATAGACATTACAGTCGTAGAATTCCTCGCTGTCGACGCCGTAGACTTCCTTGGCCGAGAGTGCCTTTATCTCTTCGAGAAGTTCTCTGTCGGTTATCTCAACATCGCTGACAGCAAAATCCGTTCCGCAATGATTGCAGAACATCCTGTTGATTTCGGGCTTGAAAATAAGCGGCCCGCCGCAGTTTTTACATAACGTAGCCATATTCGTAATCTTTCCTCTCTATCCAAATTCCAAAAATATTTTATAATATCGCAATAATATTTTCAATGGATTATAATCTTACGGAATGCGATTTTCAGGGGAGGATGAATGGAACTTCTTTCGAAGCAGAATAGCTGGAAAGTATGGCAGGGAGTGGTACTTCAGATAGTATGTGTCCTGCTGCTCGCTACGGCGGGCGGTGCGATGCAGTTTTACTGGGGTATGACGGGTCTTGTTACTACCGAGCTCATGTACCTTGCGATCGCTATCCTGATAGCCGTAGTCCATAAGACTTCGCTCAAGGAAGTATTCCCGATAAAGAAGATCTCACTTGTCGAGTTCATAGGCTTATGCATCTTCTTTGCGGGCGGATTCCTGATCAATATCGTAGCAGGCGGCATCTCTTTCATGATATTCCCGGATGCACAGCAGGAGGCTCAGGGGCTTAATGACTTTATGGCGGGAACGTCGCCTTTCTTACTGGTCCTTATAGTTGCGGTATTACCTGCAATCTGTGAGGAGGCCATAGAGCGCGGAGCGGTCCTTTCGCACTTAAGATCCATCAAGAAGGACTGGGTGATCGTTCTTCTCATGGGACTTTTCTTCGGTATATTTCATCTGTCATTCGTAAGGTTCCTGAATACTGCATGCCTCGGAGCGATCCTGACCTATATGGTCGTAAAGAAAAATAATATCCTATATTCAGTATTGTTTCATTTCTTCAATAACTTCATCAGCGTGCTTGCGACTATCGTAAGTGCGGGCGCCGAGAGCGAACTGGATGTGTCATCGATCGATATCTCCAGGATCGCACCTATCTATCTGGTCATAGGATGCGCGGGTCCCGTGTTGCTCGTACTCGGAAATATGCTCATGTGTCCCAAAGAATTTCGTAAGCGTCAGTGGATATATGCGGGAAGCATCTCGTTTATCCTTCTCTGCCTTGGGTCAGGACTCTTCATGAGATCGATCTATAACGAGGACAGTATCGTCGTAAAGTCTACGTTTAACTATGAGGTCGACAGATCAAATCTCGAGCAGAGGTATTCGTTTGAGATCGACGATGACGGTGTCTATATCGTTTCAGTTGCGAGCATGCTCGATCACGGAACTGCAACTTTGGTGATAAAGGATGAGGACGGCGAAGTGATAGCTTCCGACGGCAGCAAGAGGCTTGCGCTGATAAGCGATACTTATGAGCTTCACGAAGGCACATATATATTGGAGATCGACAGTGATAGCGATGCGATAGGCGCAACGGCTGATATCGATGTAAGAATATACAGTTTAGAATAAATACAGGCAGGTGGAAACAATGAAGATCAACGAAAAGCAGATCGAACAGGTCAACAGCAGGATCCAAGCACTTATCTCCGCAGGCAGTTTCTACGGTAAGAAGCTCGAAGAGGCAGGAGTAGGCGAGATCAAGACGGCAGAGGACTTTGAAAAGCTTCCTTTCTCCGAGAAGAATGACTTGAGGGATGCATATCCCCTGGGACTTATGACTGCTCCCGAAGAGGAGATCGTAAGGATCCATTCTTCATCGGGTACGACGGGACTTCCCGTTATCATCCCTTACACGGCTAAGGATGTTGACGACTGGGCAACGATGTTCAAGCGTTGCTATGAGTTCGCAGGCATCACAAATAAAGACAGGATCCACATCACTCCGGGTTACGGCCTCTGGACTGCAGGTATCGGATTTCAGGCCGGATGCGAGAAGCTCGGTGCCATGGCGATCCCCATGGGTCCCGGTAATACCGATAAGCAGCTTCAGATGATGATGGATATGAAGTCCACGGTCCTTTGCGCTACATCTTCCTATGCGCTCCTTCTTGCAGAGGAGATCGAGAAGAGAGGTATCGGTGACAAGATCTGCCTCAAGAAGGGCGTTATCGGCTCCGAGAGATGGGGCGAGAAGATGAGGAGCAGGATCAAGAATGAGCTCGGCATCGAACTTTATGATATCTACGGTCTTACCGAGATCTACGGTCCCGGTATCGGTATCAACTGTAAGTATGACACGGGAATGCATATCTGGGATGATTTCATCTATCTTGAGATCATCGATCCCCAGACAGGAAAGAATGTACCTGACGGTGAGTGGGGTGAGATCGTTATCACTACACTCGTTAAGGAGGGTGCACCTCTTATAAGATATCGTACACATGACCTTTCGAGGATCATACCTGGCGAGTGCCCTTGCGGCAGCAAGTTCCCGAGGATCGATGTCATCCAGGGCAGAACTGACGACATGATGAAGATCAAGGGCGTTAACGTATTCCCCAAGCAGATCGAGGAAGTCTTGAAGTCATTCCCCGAGCTTTCGAGTGAGTATCAGATCAGGATCTCACACCTTGACGGAAGAGATACGATGAGGATCTATGTCGAGACGACGGGCGAGTACGATTTCGATGCGCTTTCCAAGAAGGTAGCAGAGTCCGTTAAGTCCAAGATCGGATTTACGCCTATCGTAAAGGTAGTTGAGCTCGGACTTCTTCCCAGATCGGAGAAGAAGACTAAGAGAGTCATCGACGAGAGATATTCATGAGCGGATTTACAAAGTGGGTAGCCTGCTGGGGTAACGCGACCTCATATATCGATCAGACGGCTTGTACATATGCGAAAGATATCACATTGAGGTATCCGATATTGATGAGTTTTGATTCTGACATGATCAGGGTCAGGTTCTCGAATATCACGGGTACAGAGAAGGTCGTGATCAACGCGAATGTCGCCCTTATGATAGGCGAAGAAGTTGATGCATCTACGATCAGAATACTGACTCTGGGCGGCAGTGAAGATATCGCGATAGAAGCAGGCGCCGAGATAACAAGTGATGAGATCGGATTTGAATTAAGACGCGGCGATACGATCTGCGTCAGTATCTATCTGCCGACATATACGTGTATGAATTCGGGAGTCCTTATCACGGGTCCTTTGTCCAAAGGTTCTTTCTGCTACGGTAGGCACGATACGGATACGGTATTCCCGATCGATAAGAGCAGGAAGACCAACTGGTTCTATTTTCTGAATACGATCGATGTTCATACGGAGGAAAAGAATAAGGCAGTTATCTGCTACGGTGATTCGATCACTGCGCAGGCATGGCCCGATTTCCTGATCCAGAGATGCTTTGATGAAGGCTTCACCGATACTGCGATCGTAAGAAGAGCAGTAAGCGGAACGAGGATCCTTCGAGAGTATGACTGCATCACATATGCGGCATACGGACTTAAGGGCAGCAGGAGATTCCCCGTCGAGATGAATACGGCAGGTGCTTCGACCGTCATTATCCAGCACGGCATAAATGACATCATCCATCCCGTCGGTACGGATGTTAATCCGTTCAGACCCTGGGAGGATATGCCTACGGCACAGGAGATGGCTGACGGTGTCAGGGAGATCTATGTAGAGCATGCCCGCGAACTGGGCCTCAAGGTGTATTCGGGAACACTTCTTCCGATAAAAGGATGGAGGACATATGCCGACTTCAGAGAGAAAGTCAGGTGTGAGTTCAATGAATACTTAAGGACTTCCAAGGACTTTGACGGCTGCATCGACTTCGATAAGGCGGTAAGAGATCCGCAGGAACCCGAGAGGTTCAGGGATGGCTATGACAGCGGCGACCATCTGCACCCGAGCATGTCATGCTACGTAAAGATGGCTAACACGGTCCCTAAGGAGATGCTTAACTGATAAAACCAAACAACGCCGGCCCTCGCGACCGGCGTTTGTTATGCTTCAATACGCGTTTCGAAGTTATGCCAAAAAATAAACCTGTTCTGAAGTTTCTTCCGCAGGAGCTATGCGTCAAAAACAGAGTTTTGAGCGGATACTTCCGCACAAGCGGAGCGCGGAGGACCGATCTGCGAGAAACGCTGTTTTCGACTTTGACAGGGGAATTCTTAACTTTTAAAGGGCACGACCCAATCCGTTTTTGTATTATCATCAGAATAAATTGACCAATCGGGGGAACATTTTTATGAGTTTCAAGGAAACCGCCACCAGGATTTCGGATAATATTTCCAAGGTAATTGTAGGTAAGGATAAGCAGATAGAACTTCTCTTAACGGCGCTTACCGTCGGAGGACATGTTCTTCTAGAGGATGTTCCGGGAACGGGTAAGACGAAGATGGCAAGATCTCTTGCGGCATCGCTCGGGCTCGATTTTAAGCGTGTACAGTTTACGATCGACCTTCTGCCGTCGGATCTTACAGGTATCAATTATTTTGACAGGGCGGCAGGTCAGTTTGTATTCAGACAGGGACCTTTATTTACGAATATTCTTCTTGCAGATGAGATCAACCGTGCGACAGCAAGGACTCAGTCGAGCCTTCTTGAGTGCATGGAGGAAAAGCAGGTTACTGTTGATGGTGTTACCCGCAAGCTCGATCAGCCTTATCTCGTAATAGCTACGCAAAACCCGATCGAGTCTCAGGGAACTTTCCCTCTTCCCGAAGCACAGCTCGACAGATTCCTTATGATGCTCTCTATGGAATATCCGACTCATGATGAGAGCAGGGATATCCTGAAGAGATTTGCGTCGGAGGATCCGCTCGATTCATTGCAGGCTGTTGCTTCCGCCGAAGATATCGCTCTCATGAATCAGGAGAGCCGGAAAGTCTTCGTATCAGACCCCGTACTCAACTATGCTATCGATATCGTTGAATCTACCAGAACTTCTTCCGATGTCAGGATAGGAGCGAGCCCTCGCGCACTTATCGCGTATGTTGCCGCTGCGAGGGCGCTCGCTCTTATCAGGGGACGTGACCATGTCGTTCCCGATGACCTTCGCGAGCTCGCAGTGCCTGTACTTGCGCACAGGCTTTCGCTCCATGCATCGTCATCCTTTGCTGCAGACGGTAAGTTCATGAGCAGCAGGGAAAGGGCAGCGCTGGTCATCGAGGGTATCCTCGGTACCGTTACATGTCCTACGGAGAAGTTCGACTCCTGATATGGAACTTGTTGTCTTCATCGTAGCGCTCGGTATCTTCGTGCTGGTCGAGCTCAATTACTACAGGAAACATGCACTTGAAGACTTGGATCTCAAGGTGCGGTTCTCTAAGCCTGTTGCAAATTGCGGCGAGACGATCGAGGTTATCGAGACTGCTGAGAACAACAAGAAGCTCCCGCTTCCGTTCCTGATCTTGAAGTTTGAGACACCTACATCACTCGAATTCCTGGACATGACGAATACTTCATTGTCTGACTATCTCTATCGTGAAGATATGCTCACGATGAAGCCTTTCGCGCGTCATACGAGGAAGATAAAGGCGAAGTGTACCAAGCGCGGATATTATTCATTTACGCGCGTCAATATATCTACGACAGACCTTCTTCTGATGCAAAAGTTCAACCGTGAGTTCTCTAATGATGCCAATATCACGGTGCTGCCTGCGAGAGTTCCTGCGGAGAGCCTTCAGACTCTGCTCGCAATAACATTCAGTGAGACCATGAGAAGAAGGACACTCCTTACCGATCCGTTTTCTTTCGCTGGGATAAGGGAATATATGCCCGGTGATCCCATGAAGTCCATCAACTGGGTAGCAACTGCCAGGTCAAATGATTTTATGGTTAATCAGAACGCGTCCACGGCGACGAGGCGTGTATCAATTTTTTTAAATCTCGATACATATAATCCCAAAAAGTCGAAGTCGCTCCTTGAGTATTCTATAAGTCTTGCATATTCGTATATCTGTGAACTCGGAGCCATGGGTATCCCGGCATCACTCTTTACTAACGGTATAGATATTCTTACGGGTACTCAGGTGATATCTAATGCTGATATCACGGGAGACGATACGATGCGCTGCGGTACGGAGCTTGCGAGGATCGACCTGGGATGCAAGACGGCGTCTTTCGATGCTCTTGCCGAAGAATATATCGTAAGGGATCCGAATGATGAATTCATCGTCGTAATCTCCCCGAGGTTTGACGATGAGTTCAGGGAGACCATGAAGAAGATAAAAAGGACCAAGGATTCCTCTATGTGGGTCATGCCCGCGTATAAGATGACTCCTCAGGCTGAGCTTGACGATACGCTCGTTCACTCCTATTTGAGATTGGAGGTGCCGGGGCGTGACTGAGAGAAAAGGCATCCACAAGTATCTTGTGACTACAGGCCTTCTGGTCGATATACTTATGTCGTTCGTTTTCCTGCTTTCGGGCATCTCTATCGAGCTGATCCTAAATAAGTATGTAAGTGCGGGGATCTCATATCTTGATATGCTCCTGCAGTGTTTGATCGTTCCTTCTTTTGCGATCATAAGGCACTTAAGACTCAGAAAGATCCATATCCTGATACTGCATCCCGTATGTGTGGCGGTGGTATACGGCGCATATTATTTGTTAGGCGGGCTTTACCGATCAAATGCTTTCGCGGCGGTATTCCTGTTCGCGATGGTATTTTTCAACATGATGTATTCGGGTTATCAGGTTTTGATGAAAAAGAGAGAGCTTCGAGCTGTTCCTGACGGCGTCTATTTCTCGATGGCACTTCATCTGTTGCTGCTGATATCCGTCGGTTTTTCCGTTTCGCTATATCCGCTCCTTGTTGATGCGGTCTTGATCCTGATGTGCTATCTGACGGCCAGACAGATAGACGTCTTCGAGAATACCTATTTTCACAGCATCAATTCATCGTCTCAGCCTTCTGCCGCTATCAGGCGCAACAACAGGCTTACGGTCATAGTGCTCGTGATATCCGTAATGTTTGCACTCTGCATGATCTTTATATTCCCGTATGAAGCATTCTATGCGATGCTCCTGGCTCTCGCTAAACTGCTCGTGGATATCCTGCTGCCTTATAGAGAAGGGCAGGATATCGTTCCCAACGGTGACCTCGCATCTCAGCGTGATATGCTGCCGCTCGTAGCGGAAGAGGGACTTCCTTTCCCGCTAAAGATAGTCGGCGCTATCATCGTTATCCTGCTTACGATGTTCATCCTGAATCTTCTTTACAACTTTATTATGAGACTTATAAGGAACTTCAGACTCCCGGATGAAGATATAATCCAGGAACGTGACGATGTCGTAACGGATATCATCGAGGAGCTCGATCACACGACAGTGGCCTCCAAGCTCAAGAGGAAGGATTTCGGAAAGGGAGAAGAGTACCGCATCAGGAAGAAGTATTACGATAAGGTACGAAAGGCTATAAAGAAGGGTGTTGATATCAGAAAGTCATCGACTCCGAAGCAGATCGAAAGCCTTATCGCAGCTTCCGGAGATGAAACTATCAGGGAACTTACACCGCTTTATGAGAATGTCAGATATAACAAAAAAGGATCATCGTAATGATGATCCTTTTAATGTGGTGACCCCAACGAGAATCGAACTCGTGATTGCGCCTTGAGAGGGCGCCGTCTTAACCGCTTGACCATGGGGCCGTTTCAAACGCTTGTGTATGATAACATAGCAAAAATAAATTGGCAAGTCCCAGTTTGTACTTTTGAAGATATGTGTTAAACTATGGTGAAAATAAACGAACATAATTTCTGTGAGGCGGTCGCAAAAGATGGAAGAATATAAGTATATCAGGGTCCACGGTGCCAGAGAGCACAACTTGAAGAATATCGATGTAGATATCCCGCGTAATGAGCTCGTAGTCCTTACGGGTCTTTCGGGCTCGGGAAAGAGCTCGCTTGCTTTCGATACTGTGTATGCGGAAGGTCAGAGAAGATATGTCGAGTCGCTCTCTTCGTATGCCAGGATGTTCTTGGGACAGATGGAAAAGCCCGATGTCGACAGTATAGACGGATTATCTCCCGCGATCTCCATAGATCAGAAGACGACGAGCAGGAATCCCAGATCTACCGTAGGTACCGTTACCGAGATCTACGATTATTTCAGGCTCCTCTATGCGCGCGTTGGTCAGCCCGTGTGCTGGAATTGCGGTAAGGCTATCTCATCTCAGACGATAGACCAGATCGTAGATAAGCTCATGGAGCAGCCCGAAGGCACGAGGCTCATCGTCATGGCACCCGTTGTAAGAGGCAAGAAGGGTGAGTTCGGTAAGCAGCTCGAGGATTTCAGAAAGTCCGGTTATGTCAGGGTCAGGATAGACGGCTCCATGTATGAGCTCGACGAGGATATAAAGCTCGATAAGAATAAAAAGCATGAGATCAATGTGGTCGTCGACAGACTCGTCGTAAGGGAGAGCAACAGGACAAGGATCTCCGATTCCTGCGAGACGGCACTCAAGCTCTCAGACGGACTCGTAACGGTCGAGATCCAGACTGCTGTCGAGGATGAGGACGGCATGAGGACATTTGATACTTCAGAGGAGATGTTCTCGCAGAACCTTTCATGTCCCGACTGCGGTATCTCATATGGTGAAGTATCGCCCAGGAGCTTCTCTTTCAATAATCCTTACGGCGCATGTCCCGAGTGCGCGGGTATCGGTACTCTTACGAATGTCGATCCCGAACTCTGCGTCAATGATCCGAACCTCTCGCTCAATGACGGCGCGATAACGGCGGGCGGATGGAACTTTAACGATAAGAAGAGCTGGGGAAGAGGATTTATCGTAGCTCTTTCGGAGAAGTATGATTTCTCTCTTGATACTCCATACAAGAAGCTTCCCAAGAAGATAAAGGACATCATCATGTATGGTAACGGCGGCGAGAAGATGAAGATCGATACGTCGAACAGCGTATATGACAGGCGCGGGGATTACTATGCGGCATGGGAGGGACTGTGCCCGAGTATTATGAGACGCCATAAGGAGGCATATACTGATGAGGCCAGAGCTAGCTATGAGCAGTATATGAGCATAGATGTCTGCCCGACGTGTAAGGGTGCAAGGCTCAAGAAGGAAAGTCTTTCCATCCTTATAAACAAGACGAATATCAGCGACCTGACGGCTAAGTCCGTTAAGGAATGTAAGAAGTTCATGTCTAAGCTCAACTTCTCCAAGAGGAATGCTCAGATCGCGGCTCCCATCATGAGGGAGATTGACAGCAGGCTCCAGTTCCTTATGGATGTAGGTCTTGATTACATGACTTTGAGCAGACCTGCGGCAACGCTCTCGGGCGGTGAAGCGCAGAGGATCAGGCTCGCGACTCAGATAGGTTCGGGACTTCAGGGCGTTCTCTATATCCTGGATGAGCCTTCGATCGGACTTCACCAGAGAGATAATAACAAGCTCCTCGCGACTTTGAACAAGCTTCGTGATCTCGGTAACTCGGTGCTCGTGGTAGAGCACGACGAAGATACCATGAGAGCCGCCGACCATATTATCGACGTAGGTCCCGGCGCCGGCATCAACGGCGGTAAGATCATAGCACAGGGAACTGTAGATGAGATCGAGAAGGTTGAGGAGTCCTTGACCGGACAGTACCTAAGCGGTAAAAAGTTTATTCCCGTCCCTTCAGACAGGCGTGAGCCTACCGCAGCCAAGATCTCTATTAAAGGCGCGCGCGTAAATAACCTTAAGAATATGAATGTCGATATCCCCCTGGGGCTCTTTACCTGCATCACGGGTGTATCAGGCTCGGGAAAGAGTTCGCTCATCAATTCGACGCTCGTTCCGGTGCTCTCGCATGAGCTCAACGGCGCCCGAAAGCAGAAGGTCAAGTGTGACGATATAAAGGGCTACAGTAATCTCGATAAGATAATCGTTATCGACCAGTCGCCCATCGGAAGGACTCCCAGGAGTAATCCAGCAACATATATCGGAGTATTCGATCTCATAAGAGCGCTTTATGCCAATACGCCCGATGCCAAGAAGCGCGGCTACAAGAACGGCAGGTTCAGCTTTAATGTTAAGGGCGGCCGTTGCGAAGCTTGTAACGGTGATGGTATGAACAAGATCGAGATGCATTTCCTTCCCGATATCTACGTAAAGTGTGACGTATGTAAGGGTAAGAGATATAACAGGGAGACTCTCGAAGTAAGATATAAGGGTAAGAATATATCTGATGTACTCGAGATGAGCGTAGATGAGGCCTGTGACTTCTTCGCTGCGGTGCCTAACATTTTCCGCAAAGTCCAGACTCTTAAGGATGTCGGATTAGGGTATATTAAGTTAGGACAGCCTTCTACCCAGTTATCGGGCGGTGAGGCCCAGAGGATCAAGCTCGCTGCGGAACTCAGCAGAAGATCCACGGGAAAGACGATGTATGTATTGGACGAGCCTACAACGGGACTTCATGTCGCTGATGTGCATAAGCTTGTTGACATTTTGGAGCGTCTTACTGAAAATAATAATACCGTAGTGGTTATCGAGCATAACCTCGACGTCATCAAGACCGCAGACTATCTCATAGATCTGGGTCCTGAGAGCGGAGATAACGGAGGCGAGGTCATCGCAACCGGTACTCCCGAGCAGATCGCCGAAGTTGAGGCGTCCTACACGGGACAATTCTTAAAGCCCATCCTTCGATCTGCCAAAGAAAAAGGTCAATACGCGACCAGGATGTCGTTTATTGACGACGCACGTCTTCAAAGTGAGGCAATGGAGATAGCTACCGGCCCCAAGGTAAGGCGTAAAGCTAAAGAAAACGGAGTTTGAATATATGTCATTATGTTCTGTATGCGGCAAACGCCAGGCGATCGTATTCACAAGTCGTTATGAGAACGGCCAGAGGATCGACGAAGGTTTTTGCATCAAGTGCGCTTATGAATCCGGATTTGCAGGAATAAGCGATATGTTCTCTGCCGCAGGCATCAACGATCAGAATATCGACGAGATGAGCGACAGGGTAGAAGATATGATCGGTTCCGCAGGTGCGGCTGCCGATCCTACGGAGTTCTTTAAATCTATAGTGGATAACAGCTTCGGCGACATGGGCGGCGGAGAAGATTACGGAGACGAGTTCGGCTTTGATGACGACAGCTCCGGAGTAGGTGTAGCCGATTTCGGTCCTATGGACGATGAAGGTGACGACGATTATCCCAAGCGCCCCGGTTCAGGATTTGAATCTCCTGACTCTGAAGGTGGCAAGGCATTTAAGAATCCCATCGAGTCGCTCATGAATTCTTTCGGTAAGTCTTCCAATAAGAATGAGAAGAACACTGACGGTAAGAAGAATTCCAAGAGAAGGCTCAAGTTCCTAAACGAGTTCGGTACGAACCTTACGGCGAGAGCCGCCGAGGGCAAGATCGACAGGATCCTCGGAAGAGATAAAGAGATCGAGCGTGTAGTTCAGATCCTTAACAGAAGGTCCAAGAACAACCCCGTGCTCATCGGTGCACCTGGTGTAGGTAAGACTGCCGTAGCCCAGGGCCTTGCTACAAAGATCGTAAACGGCGAGGTTCCTGCTAAGCTCCTTAATATGCAGGTATGGCAGCTCGACCTTCCCGCTATGGTCGCAGGTACTCAGTTCAGAGGTATGTTCGAGAGCCGTATCAAGGGCGTTATAAATGAAGCTATCAGAGAAGAGAATATCATCCTCGTTATCGATGAGCTCCATACGATCATGGGCGCAGGTGATTCGGAAGGATCGACTAACGCTGCCAATATCTTAAAGCCTGCTCTTGCAAGAGGTGAGCTTCGAATCATCGGTTCAACTACTACGGCCGAGTATAAGAAGATCGAGAAGGATTCAGCTCTTGAGAGAAGATTCCAGAAAGTAATGCTCGATGAGCCTTCCGTAGAGACGGCGATCGAGATATTAAAGGGTATCAAGGACTACTACGAGAAGCACCATAATGTTTCATATTCGGACGATATCATCGAGTTCGCGGTAAAGGCATCGAAGAGATATATCACGGACAGATATCTTCCCGATAAGGCTATCGACCTTATAGATGAGGCGGGCTCCAGGGCTAACCTCAATAACATCAAGCTCGTAAAGCTCAAGGAGACCGAGGAGAATCTCGCAAAGGCTAATGCTGAATACTCCGCTATGGTCGAGAGGATGGAAGAACTCGATACTACTCAGCGTGAGCAGTATTACGAGAAGGTCGCTGAGCTCAGGGTAAAGTCTGAGCAGTGCCAGAAGGAATATGATGACCTCAGGGATTCAATAACTCCTGATCCTATAACGCGCGAAGATATAGCAAGGGTCGTTGAGATGTGGACAGGTATTCCTTTGAAGTCTATCTCGGAGTCCGAGACTGAGAAGCTCCTTCACCTTGAAGAGAGACTTCACGAGAGAGTCATCGGTCAGGATCAGGCTGTTAAGGCGGTTGCCGCAGCAGTAAGACGTAACAGATCCGGATTTACGAAGAAGAATAAGCCCGCATCCTTCATCTTTGTTGGACCTACGGGTGTAGGTAAGACAGAGCTCGTTAAGGCATTGACCGAGGTCATGTTCGATACAGAGGAATCTTTGATCAGGATCGACATGTCTGAATATATGGAGCCCCATTCCGTAAGTAAGCTCATCGGTTCTCCTCCGGGATATGTAGGTCACGAGGATTCCGGCCAGCTTACCGAGCAGGTAAGACGTAAGCCTTACTGTGTCATCCTCTTCGATGAGATCGAGAAGGCACATCCTGATGTGTTCAATCTTCTCCTGCAGCTCCTCGACGAAGGACGCTTGACGGACAGCCACGGACTTCACGTCAACTTTGAAAATACGATCATCGTAATGACTTCTAATGCGGGTAATTCCGCTAAGGCTCCCACGATCGGTTTCTTCAACGGTACTGAGGAAGCTCTTGAGTCCAAGGTCGATTCTGCTCTCAAGGAGACATTCAGACCCGAGTTCCTTAACCGTGTTGATGATACGATCATATTCAAGGAGCTTACTAAGGATGAGATCAGAAAGATCGCCGATATCATGATGAAGGAAGTCTTTGCTGCTCTTGCCGATAAGGGTATCAGCGGTAAGATGACTGATGCAGCAGGTGACAGACTTGCCGAGAAGGGATATGATCCGAAGTATGGAGCAAGACCTCTTCGTAAGGAGATCAGGAAGAATATCGAGGACAAGCTCTCCGATATGTTCCTTGAGGGTCAGCTCAATAATGCCGTAGGTCTTACGATCGACTTCGACGGCAGTGAGTTCGTATTTACTGTCGTAAAGAACGAAGATGCCAAGATCAAGGTCAAGGCTCCCAGAAAGGCGGCAGCTGCCAAGAAGTCTGAGTGATGCGTTGAGCCATCCTGATCTAAAACTTATTGAACACTAAGCCTCGAAAGTTTTCGCGCTTTCGGGGCTTTTTGCTGTTGACAGTCCTCGATATTCAGGATAACATAAACGTGTTTATATAAACGCGTTTATGTTATTGAAAAGAGGAATATTGAAAGGAGACATGAAATGATACTTATCGTAAATACAACATCAGATCTGTCTGTCACGGATAAGCTCAGGAACCTTACGGATTCGAAGGAAATAGATGCAGAGTTCATCGAGTGTAAGGACCTGAAGATCAACCCTTGTATTGGCTGCAATCACTGCTGGCTCAAGACTCCCGGTATATGCTCTATAAAGGATGACTATGAGAAGATCCTGAAGGCATTTCTTAAGGCTGATCAGATGTGGGTCATCTCAGATACGGCACTTGGAGGCGTAGACCACAAGGGAAAGAATGTCATAGACAGGATTATACCTGCGGCGACTATGTACCTGAAGTTTGAAGGTGATCAGATGAGACACTACAGAAGATATGACAGCGTGACTGATTTCGGGCTCATAGTAACGGGTGAAGGTGACATGGAGTTCCTGAAATTGTGGAATCAGAGAGTAGCGGTAAACTTCGGCAGTAAGTCGATCGGAGTATTTAAAACAGGAAGAGAGGAGGAAGCAGTAGCATGCATGTACTGATAATCAACGGCAGCCCCAGGATCAAGAAGTTCAGCAATACTGATAAGATCTTAGAGAAGTTCAACGAGGGGCTTTCAGAAAACGGTAATACTTATGAGCTATATGAAGTGTCCGACAGGAAACAGTGGGATACGATAAGAGAGGCTTTCGGAAGATGTGATGATATATTGATCGCGATACCTCTTTTTGTTGAGAGTATCCCGGGACTCCTCCTTGAATTCCTTGAGACGGTAACCCCGCGAAATAACGATGCAAGGATCGCATATATACTTCAGGGCGGATTTGCCGAAGGTTCGCAGCTCAGGTGCGGCGAGCGTTATCTTGAGATATTGAGCAGGAGACTCGGATGCATATATAAGGGAACACTTGTAAAAGGCAATAATTTCAGTATAAGATTGGTAGACGACAAAGACAGGGATAAGATAACCGTTCCATATAAGGCTATGGGCAGTATCTACGGTCGTGACGGAAGCTTTGATGCAGAAGATTGCAGAAGGTTCACGGGCCCCGAGTATTTTCCTCTGCCCGTAAGGCTGATGGTAGGATTTATCTTCAGGACTTTCGCCAGAAAAGGCTTTACCAAGATGGCTGCTTCCTGGGGATGCACTGAACCTCTGGATGCCCGCCCGTATGAAATCTAAAGGATGGATCTTTAATGGGTCGCAAGACTAAGATAACAAAAGAGATGATAATGGAGGCTGCTTTCGAGCTCCTCGAGGAAGGCGGTATCGGCGCTGTAGCAATAAAGTCGATCGCTGCTAAGCTCGGGTGCTCGACGCAGCCTGTTTCATGGCAGTTCGGAAGTATGGTCGAGCTCAAGAAGGCGTTATATTACTATGCAGGGCAAAAGCTCTACAGCATAATGCCTGAAAAGATGGCGGGCAGGGATGCACTCGAAGCTTTTTTCGTTTCGGGCGTCTGCTACATATCTATTGCCTGTGATCACCCGAGGACGTTCAGGTTCTTAAATGTCGACGATCCTCTGGAGACGATAGGCGAAGATATCATCGGGGATACGAGCATATTCTCGATGCCTTTTGACAGGGAAGCTACTAAGATGCTTGCCGAGGAGTACAAGACCTCGCCCGAGATGGTCGATGTGGCTGTTCGTGATTCCGTTATCTATACACACGGTCTTGCGGTCATGATGATGTTCGATAAATTCCGTTTGCCCAAAGATGTTGCGTGTAAGATGGTGTTCGATATGGGTATCAAGCTTCTCTCTGATGTAGGTATCGATGCAGGTGAGAGGGATTACGAACAGATCATGAAGAGTATCTGACAGTTGCTCGAAAGCGATAACACAAACAAAAAGAGGAGATCGTCTGATCTCCTCTTATGATTTCCTGGTGACCCATTGGGGGTTCGAACCCCAGGCCCCTTGATTAAAAGTCAAGTGCTCTACCAACTGAGCTAATGGATCAAAATGGCTGGGGTGGCAGGATTTGAACCTACGAATGCGGGAGTCAAAGACCCGTGCCTTACCCCTTGGCTACACCCCAGTGACTAAAAGTCCTTGTTAGGGTAAGAAAATAGTGGGGTGGGATATGGGATTCGAACCCATGACTTCCAGTGCCACAAACTGGCGCTCTAACCAACTGAACTAATCCCACCATGATACAAGTGATAAGCATCGGGTACTTCCCGCTCAGCATGAAAGATTATATGGGTAAGGGTATCCAAAGTCAAGTTTATTTTTTCGAATGGAAGTGACATACTTATATGTATGTACGAAATAGACTGGAATAAGACCCATAGAGAGCTGTTTGCGATGGAGACCGAGAGGCTTAGACTTTCGGTCTTGAAGAAGAATTGTGCGCCTATGGTGACCGATTATTTCGTAAGGAACAAAGAGTTTCATCAGCAGTGGTCCCAGACTCATTCCGATTCGTATTTTGAATTGAAGACTCAAAAGAAATATCTTTCTTATGACGAAGCCGAGTACAGGCAGGGAAAGATAGTACCGCTCTGGATAATGAAGAAAGAAGATCCGGACAGGGTCATAGGCAGAGTTTCCTTCTTTAATTTTGCATACGGTGGCATGATGAATTGTGCCGTAGGTTATCATCTTGATAAGGATGAGACGGGGAAGGGTTATATGACCGAGGCTTTGAAAGAATCCTGCAGGCTTATCGTCAACGAGATGAAGATACACAGGATAGAAGCTTTTATCCTTCCCGAGAACGAGAGATCACTTTCGCTCATTAAGCGCGTCGGATTTAAGGAGGAAGGACTTCGAAAGTCTTATATGCATATCAACGGTAACTGGCGCGACCATGTATCTTTCTATATCCTTGAGGATTCCCTCAGAAAATAATTTGATTGAAAATATTTTTATGAGATAATCAATATAGATTTGTTTTTTTGATGTTAACGGAGGTCGATAAAGTGAAGAGATTCGAGACCAAGAAGATAATCTGTGTAATGATGGCAGCTTTGATGCTCTGTTCGTTTGCAGCTTGTAAGAAGAAGGCTGAAGCTGAAGAGACAGAAGAAGCTGATGTTACTCCTACACCTATCCCGGTTGAGACTACTGAAGTTCCTGCAACTTCTCTTACTGTTTATGAAGGACCTCTGCCGGCTAATTCAATCGAGGTTACATGGACAGAGACTGAGCTCAGCGAGCCCACTGTCATGTATGCAGCAGTAACTCAGGGTGAGTTCTTGAGAGTAAGACAGGGACCCGATACCGAATACAATATCGTCGGTACTCTTACGAGAAACCAGGTAGTAACCGTCGTTGCTCAAACTACGACAGGCTGGTACAAGACTTCTGACGGCTTCTACGTATCCGGCAATTACCTTACAAGTACACCGTCTACATAATCCGTAAAATTTGTTGTAGACAAGTTCGCGCTCTTGTTGTAATATACTTAGGCGTTTTGAAAAGACGCATTCCTGAGAGCGCAATATGCGGGTGTAGTTCAATGGTAGAACTTCAGCCTTCCAAGCTGACCACGTGGGTTCGATTCCCATCACCCGCTCCACCTATACGGGTCATTAGCTCAGTTGGATAGAGCAACAGCCTTCTAAGCTGTGGGTCGGAGGTTCGAGTCCCCCATGGCTCGCCAGGAACTTAACACCGGATCTTGTATCCGGTGTTTTTTTGTCTTCAAAAACGGCTGCCTGCGCTTAACTGATCCCTTTCGCAATTGAAAAAGCCTCGCCCTGATAGTAGAATAACAGGCAACTATATTATTAATAAAAGAGTGATTTGATTATGGAAAACAAAGAGATCGATCTTATTGAAGAAGCATATATAGCTCTACCTAAGGGCTTTAAGGCAAACGGTGTTGCAGCAGGTCTTAAGTCAAATGCGGCTAACATCGATCCCGATGTGGAGAAGTCACTTGTTCTTGACGTGGCGCTCGTTGCATCCGATGTACCTGCGAACGTTGCCGGTGTCTATACATCTAACCTCGTAAAGGGACATTCGCTCGTCAGGAGCATAAAGAAGATCGACATGGGCGGCAAGATGCGTGCCATGATCGTTAACAGTAAGAATGCAAATGCCGCTGTAGGTAAGGTCGGTGAAGAGGATGCCGAGGAGGTTGCAAAGGCGGTAGCCGCAAAGCTCGGCTGTACATCCGATGAAGTGCTTACGGCATCAACGGGTGTTATCGGTACGAGACTTCCCTTTGAGAAGATCGTCGCTAAGGTTCCCGATCTCGTAGACGGACTTTCTACTGAGGCTAAGACTTCTCATTACGCAGAATATGCCATGATGACAACTGATACGGTACCCAAGGAAGTAGCAGCAAAGATCACGTTGAAGAACGGTCAGGAAGTTACTATCGCAGGTATGGCTAAGGGCTCGGGCATGATCCATCCGAACCTTGCTACCATGATCGGTATCTTTACGACGGATGCGGATATCGACCGAGAAATCCTTCAGGCTAGTCTTAAGAAGGCTGTTGCCCATACATTTAACAGAGTAAGCGTCGATGGTGATACATCCGTCTGCGATATGGTCGTTATCCTCGCTAACGGTGCTTCAGGCGCCAAGATCGAGAAGGACAGTGAAGACCTTGAGATCTTCGAGGAAGCTCTTGAGAGCCTTTCTTACGATATCGCACGTATGCTCGCTGCTGACGGTGAGGGTGCTACTAAGTTCGTAGAGATCGAAGTAAACGGAGCAAAGGATGCCGATGACGCTAAGCTCATCGTAACGGCTGTAGCAAGATCTCCTCTTTGTAAGACCGCGTTCTTCGGTATGGATGCTAACTGCGGACGTATCCTTACGGCAGTAGGTTATTCAGGCGCAAAGTTCGATCCCGAGAAGGTCGATATCTCTTTGAGTGGTCTTGAGGTCTATAAGGACGGCGTAGCACTTCCTTTCGATGAGGATGAGGCGCTCGAACTCCTTAAGAAGGATGAGATCTACGTATCCATCACTCTTCACGAGGGCGATGCTTACGACAGGATGTTCACCTGCGATTTCTCTTACGATTACGTAAAGATCAACGGCAGTTACAGAACATAAGAGCAAAGTTAACGCATGCAGCTGCGGCATTTTTGTCGCGGCTGTATTTTTGTGCATTTTGCGAACAAACATTCTATTTTCGTTTTGCTACAATATATTGATATAATATACGTTTGAAAAGTATATATGGGGGCATTTATGGCACGAAAGTCAGATTACGGTAACGACAGTATATCCATGCTCAAGGGCGCGGACAGAGTACGAAAGAGACCTGCGGTCATCTTCGGCTCGGACGACCTTGAAGGATGTATCCACTCATTTTTTGAGATCTTGTCGAACTCGATAGACGAGGCAAGAGAAGGTCACGGTAAGCAGATCATCATCACGAGATTCAAGGACGGATCTCTCCAGGTGGAGGACTTCGGACGAGGAATCCCGCTCGACTATAACCCCAAGGAAGAAAGATATAACTGGGAGCTCGTATACTGTGAGCTCTATGCCGGTGCTAAGTACGACAATAACGCACTCGGTGATTACGAATATTCACTCGGTCTTAACGGACTCGGTGCCTGTGCTACGCAGTATTCTTCCGAGTTCTTTGAAGTAACCGTATTCAGGGATAAGACAAAGTATTCACTTTCGTTTAAGAAGGGTGAGCCCGTAGGCGAACTCTTGAAAGAGCCCTACAGATTCAACCGTACGGGTACTATCCAGAGATGGAAGCCCGACCCCGAGGTATTTACGGATACCGTTGTTCCCTTCGAGAGACTTCAGGATATCGTAAAGAAGCAGTCCGTCGTTAACGGCGGTATCGAGTTCATCCTGAAGGATGAAGTGACCGGAAGCGAAGAGAGCTACCTTTGCCCCGAAGGTATCAAGGGTTACTGTGATGAGCTCAATGACATGAGAGGCATCACTGAGACTTATTTCTTCGACGGTGAGGAGAAGGGTAGAGATGCCGATGACCGTCCAATCTATAAGGTAAAGGCCGAGGTCGCTTTCTGCTTTAATAACTCCGTCAATGAGCTTCAGTATTTCCATAACTCGAGCTTCCTGGAGCACGGCGGTTCTCCCGATAAGGCCGTAAAGAGTGCTTTCGTGAGCGAGATCGATAAGCAGATCAAGGCGAGAGACAAGTATAAGTCCAATGAGTCAAAGATCAAGTTCGAGGACGTTCAGGATTCACTGATCCTCATTTCGAGCACTTTCTCTACTCAGACTTCGTATGAGAACCAGACGAAGAAGGCCATAAATAATAAGTTCATCCAGGAGTTCATGACGGATCTCATAAGAAAGCATCTTGAGATCTGGTTCATCGAGAATAAGGCTCTCGGAGATAAGGTCGTTGAGCAGATCCTCGTAAATAAGCGTTCGAGAGAAAATGCCGAGAAGACAAGGATCAATATCAAGAAGCAGCTCTCCGGAAAGATCGATATCAATAACCGTATCAAGAAGTTCGTAGACTGCAGATCCAAGGATACCGACAAGCGTGAGCTATATATCGTAGAGGGTGATTCCGCCTTGGGTTCCGTTAAGCTTGGAAGAGATGCGGAGTTCCAGGGAGTAATGCCCGTAAGAGGTAAGATACTTAACTGCCTTAAGGCCGACTACGCAACTATATTTAAGAGTGAGATCATCACGGATCTTGTAAAGGTATTGGGCTGCGGAGTCGAGATCAGTAATAAGCACAGTAAGGACATGAGTGCCTTTAACCTCGATATGCTCAGGTGGAACAAGGTCATAATCTGTACCGATGCCGATGTCGACGGATTCCAGATCAGGACGCTCATCCTTGCGATGATCTATCGCCTTATGCCGACATTGATCGATAAAGGCTATGTCTATATCGCTGAGTCACCTCTCTTTGAGATAACTCTCCATAAGAAGGGTAAGAATGCCGGTGACGAGACATATTTCGCCTTTAATGAGAAGGAAAAGGCCGAGATCCTCGCTAAGCTCGGCGAGAATGCCAACATCACTCTTCAGAGATCCAAGGGTCTTGGTGAGAACGAACCTGAGATGATGTGGCAGACGACAATGAATCCCAAGACGAGACGTCTTATCAGGGTCACACCCGAAGATGCCAAGAAGACAGCCGAGATCTTTGATCTTCTCCTTGGCGATAATCTTCAGGGACGTAAGCAACATATTGAAGAGGACGGTCATCTGTACCTCGACATGCTCGATGTAGGATAAAGATAAGAAGTGAGTATATAAGGATATGCCTAAGAAGAAAGACAAAGAAGTAAACAGCAATTCGCTCAAAGCGAGACTTACGGATAATTCCATTCCGGACAGAGAGGCTGAATCACAGCCTATTACCGAGACTCTCGAGATCAACTACATGCCCTATGCGATGAGTGTCATCGTATCGCGTGCGATCCCCGAGATCGACGGCTTTAAGCCTTCACATCGTAAGCTCCTTTATACGATGTATAAGATGGGCCTTATCAACGGCAACAGGACTAAGTCCGCTAACGTTGTCGGCCAGACGATGAAGCTCAACCCTCATGGTGACCAGGCGATCTACGAGACCATGGTAAGACTTACCAGAGGTAACGGAGCGCTCCTTCATCCTTATGTAGATTCCAAGGGTAACTTCGGTAAGCAGTATTCCCGTGATATGCAGTATGCTGCGTCGAGATATACCGAGGTAAGGCTCGAGAAGATCTGCGAGGAGCTCTTTAAGGGTATAGACAAAGATGCCGTCGACATGATCGATAACTACGACGGTACATTAAAGGAGCCCGTGCTTCTTCCTGCGACATTCCCGTCGGTACTCGTAAACAATAACCAGGGTATCGCCGTAGGTATGGCTTCCAATATCTGTTCCTTTAACCTGAAGGAAGTCTGCGATGCTACTATCGCTTACTTGAAGGATCCCGATTTCGATATCCTTGAAGTAATGCCTGCTCCTGATTTCTCGGGCGGCGGACTTATCCTTTACGATAAGGCACAGATGCAGAATATCTACGATACCGGTAAGGGTTCCGTAGTAGTTCGAAGCAAGTATACGATCGATAAGAAGAACAACCTTATCGAGATCACAGAGATCCCTTATTCCACGAGTTCGGATGCGATCATCGATAATATCGCCGATCTCGTTAAGCAGGGCAAGGCCAAGGAGATCAACGATATCAGAGACGAGACCGACCTTGACGGTCTTAAGATCACTATCGACTGCAAGAGAGGTACGGATCACGAAGCGCTCATGACAAAGCTCTTCCGCTTTACGAAGCTTCAGGATTCATTCTCCTGTAACTTCAATATCCTCATTAACGGTAATCCCAGAGTATTGGGCGTTAAGGAGATCATCAACGAGTGGCTCATCTGGAGAAGAGAGTGCCTCGCAAGAGAGTACAGATACGACCTCGGAAAGAAGAAGGATAAGCTTCATCTCCTGGAAGGTCTCGAGAAGATCCTCCTTGATATCGATAAGGCTA
Source organism: Ruminococcaceae bacterium KH2T8 (assembly GCA_900111435.1). Taxonomy (NCBI): domain Bacteria; kingdom Bacillati; phylum Bacillota; class Clostridia; order Eubacteriales; family Oscillospiraceae; species Ruminococcaceae bacterium KH2T8. The sequence continues at coordinate 144,986 of FOIY01000001.1, read as the reverse complement.
TAAGCATCATCAGAAATACAGAGCTCGAAGAGGACGTAGTTCCTAACCTTATGCAGGGCTTCGGTATCGATAAGGTACAGGCTGATTACGTTGCTGAGATCAAGCTCCGTAATATCAATAAGCAGTACATCATCAACCGTGTCGCTGATCGTGAGAAGCTTGAGAAGGATATCGCAGATATCGAGGATATCCTTGCCAAGCCCAAGAGGATCGACAAGATCATTGCGCAGACTCTCGAGGAAGTATCCAAGAAGTATGCTCAGCCCAGAAGATCCGAGCTCATCATGCAGGAGAGCGTTCAGACTTATGTTGCCGAGGAGAATATCCCCGAGTACAGGGTGCACCTCATGCTCACAAGACACGGATACATGAAGAAGCTCACTATGCAGAGCCTTAACAGATCTAATGAACTTAAGATCAAGGATGATGACGAGATCTTCATGGATATCGAAGCGGAGAACAAGAGTGAGATCCTGTTCTTCTCCGACAGATGTAATGTATATAAGGCCAAGACTTATGAGTTCGCCGACACCAAGCCTTCTGAGTTCGGTTCTTATCTTGCCAATGACCTTCAGATGGAGGACGGCGAGAGGATCGTATTCATGCATGTAACCACCGACTATAAGGGTAAGTTCATGATCGGATTTAAGAACGGTAAGGCTGCTTTATTCCCCGTAAATGTATACGAGACAAAGCAGAACAGAAAGAAGCTAATAAATGCTTTCTCCGATAAGTCAGAGGCAGTATCGTTCCTGTGGCTCGCAGATGACGAGGATCCCGATCTTGTTGCAAGATCAGACCTTAATAAGGCTGCGGTATTCCAGTCATCGCTCGTTCCTTTGAAGACGACAAGGACTACGCAGGGCGTTCAGCTCCTCGTATCCAAGAGAGGTTCACAGCTCGTTGACATCTCAAGGCTTGCTGAAGTAGGCATCAACGATCCCGAATATTACAGGATCAGAAGGATCCCTGCGATCGGATATTACATAAAGGAAGACTCTTTCGAGAATAAGCAGATAGGACTTGATATCTGATGAACAGATCATCCGTCAGCATCTTCGATATGTATGAGCAGAAGAACAGACCCGCTAAGGGATATACTGTTGCTGCGATCATATGTCTTGCTATGGTGTTCGTCATAATCGGCGTATCCGTATGGATAAAGACTACCAATAAGCAGGAAGAGTCGGTGCTGCCGGAATTCGTTGCGGCGCTCGATCAGGGAAGATATGACGATGCTCTGCAGATCTATAGAGATATTCATGACCGAGTCGTTGCGGCTGATCCGTCAAAGCTCGAGTCCATGAAGAGCGAGACTGATGCGATGGCTCAGATGGAAAGTGAGGTCGACAGCAGGCTTCAGGAGATAGAGTCGAAGATCAGATACGAAAGATATGAGCCTACGACAGGTGATATCGAGTTCATGAACGAGATGGAGGAGCTTACATCCTCGAGTATCTCCCAGTGGCTCCATGACCTCTGTGAGGAATTCCTGCTCGGTACTATAGAAAAGCCGGATGTTATCTTCATATTCGATCAGATGAGCAATATCGGTAATATCTCAGCTTCGGCTACACCGCTTCGTCAGGAGATCGAGACGATCGAGATGGCAAGAGGTGACGCTCAGGCGGCAGAGAGCGCTTTCGCCGAGGATGATTACGTCAGGGCAGTGCAGACTTACCAGGGTGTTACGGAGAACTATTCGGGATTCGTTCTTGATTTCGCAGAGAGAAGGATCGCCGAGATCAAGGAGATCATGTATGAGCCGATGCTCCTTGAAGGTGAGCATATGCTCGAAAGATACCGTTACTATTCCGCTGAGGCGCTCTTCTCCGATATGGCGGTCATATTCCCCGATGACGACAGGATCAACAGTGATCTTCTCGAAGCAACAAGAAATACGACACAGACCGAGACATATTCGGGAACCGTAGAGGTATTGTGCGTAAGGCAGCTTATCGCCGATACGACATCACCCGGAGCAGATTCTGATCTTTTTCTTACGACGACCGAATTTCAGCGCATGCTCGAGCAGCTCTATGCGAACGGTTATGTTCTCGTAGATGCCGAGACGATGGCTGATCAGTCAGAGGAGTCGTTTATTACGGAGATGGATCTTACTGTCCCCGAGGGAAAGCGACCTGTTATCCTCGTACTCGATCAGTTTGATTACTATGCTTCCAACTACATTAACGGTTGCTGCGAGAGACTTGTATTAAATGATCAGGATCAGGTCTGCGCGGAATATACGGATTCTGAAGGTAACAAGGTAATCTCAAGGACCGCTGAGGCTATCGGTATCCTAGATGAATTCATCGAGGAACACCCCGAGTTCTCGTTCGACGGCGCTAAGGGAGTTATCTCTATCTGCGGTTACGAATCATGCTTCGGCTATGTCATAAGTGAAGATGAGCTCGACGACAGGAATAATGCGCTCGCACTCGCGGGACGCCCGAGCATCAATCTGTCCGAAAGTGATATTGAAGCTAACAGGAATACCGTAAGCGATATTTGCTCAGTCCTACTTGATACGGGCTGGAAGTTCGCTTGTGCCACATACGGTAATATCAATGCATATGAAGCAGATTACGATACGATAATCTCGGATACCGAGAAGTGGCTCGATCAGATCGGAACACTTACCGGTCCCGTGCACATGATCGTTTATCCCGGCGGTAACTATATTTACGGTACGGATCCCAAGGCAGAGTACCTGAAGGGCAACGGTATCAGGATATTCTTCGGTATGGGATATAACGCTTACCATATCTACGGAAATAACTATCTGTACTATGACAGGCTCATGATCAGCGACAGTTCGCTTAGAAATTCAGACCTTTCGAGGCTCTTTGACAGTTCTCTGGTCCTGGACCCCGTTGAGGAACCGTCCGAACAGGAGGAGCAGGAGATCGTCTGACCTTCTAATGTTAAATTTATATTTCTGTTTTTAGATTTACTAGATTGAAAATCAAATAAAACATATAATGTTACACAGAAGTATTATTTACGGAGGGAATGACGGCATGCCGAAGGTAGACAGATTATCACAGTATATCGACAGCGAACCCATCCTTTGGAGCGACAGAAAGCGCTATTTGGGACTTCCTATCTCATTTACGAGATACAGTTTCGACCAGAATAAGTTCTATATAAAGACAGGTTTTTTCAATAACGTAAATAATGAGTTGCTCCTTTACAGAGTACTCGATATCCAGCATAAGAGATCTTTCTTCCAGAAGATCTTCGGTGTAGGTTCGATCGTTCTCGTAACGGCTGATAAGACTACGCCCAATCTCGAGGTCAAGAACGTAAGAGATTCCGAGAGAGTAGCAAAGGCTCTTTCCAATATCGTCGAGAAGGAGCGCGATGAGAAGCGTGTTCTCGGTAAGGAAATGTTCGGTGCATCCGGTGCATTCGATGTTGACGGAGTGGACGGATTGGATCACGGTATCGATCATACGATCATGTGATCTGACAATATAAAGGTGTGTTAAGTGGAGACAAGATTAGACAGGTACAAAGGAGCCAGAGAAGGTAAGATACAGCAGCTTCGCGATCTTATCGAAGAGTCCGAGCGAATCGTTTTCTTGGGCGGCGCCGGCGTTTCCACGGAAAGCGGTATTCCGGATTTCCGAAGCGGTGACGGTATCTATAATCAGGAGAGCGGTCTTGCGTATCGCGCTGTTGATGTCATCTCTCATTCTTTCTTTACTGAACACCCCGATGAGTTCTACGACTTTTACAGGAGAAAGCTCCTCTATCCCGATGCTAAGCCCAATAAGGCTCACAAGGCCCTTGTAAGGCTCGAGAAGAGAGGAAGGCTTTCTGCTACTATCACGCAGAATATCGATAAGCTCCACCAGGACGCAGGTTCTAAGACTACGATCGAGCTTCACGGCTCCGTATTCAGGAATCACTGTATCGACTGCGGTAAGAAGTTCAAGCTCGACTATATCCTGAATACTACGGGAGTACCCCGCTGTGACAGATGCGGAGGTATCGTAAGACCTGATATCACGCTCTACGAGGAAAATCTCGAGCACGATAAGGTGGATGCTGCGATAAAGGCTCTTAAGAAGTGCGATCTTCTTATAATAGGCGGTACTTCGCTGACGGTTTATCCCGCTGCCACATTTGTACAGTTCATAAAGCACAACAAAGTTGTTATAATCAATAAGAGTTCGACTTATCTGGATCTGTCGGCTATGCTTACGATCCATGACAGTATCGGTAAGGTCCTTGATGAAGCTATCGTCAAGAGAAGGACACCCGAACAGATCAAGGCGGACGAAAAGATCATCGCCAAGAAGGAACAGGCGGCGAAGCGGGCCGCTCTACGGGCGAAAGCAAAGGAAGACGGGAAATGACATCTGACATTTCATATTTTGAAGAAAGAGGCGAGAAGCTCAAGGGGCAGATCGCCGAAGTCGAAAATAAGAACCGCAGATTAAGTGCTCTGCGGCTCGTTTTTTTCGTAATGATCATTATCAGTATCGCGGTTGCGATATTTAACCCTGCACTTAAGATCTTCGCGCTTTGTGCGGCAGTGGTATTCATTGGTATCTTCGCATACCTTTGTAATATCCACGGCAAGAGCAAGACCCGATATGATCACCTGACTACATTAGACCGCATCAATTCGCAGTATATCGCCAGGATCAACGGAGACTTTGACGCTTTAGCCGACAGAAGTGAGGAGCGAAAGCCCGACGATCACGATTATGCTTTCGACCTTGATATCTTCGGTACCAGATCTCTCTTTACGCTCTATAACATCACGGAGACATATATGGGAAGACGTGAGTTTGCAAGGGAGCTTTTGGGCTATAACGAGCACGATAACATCCCGCAGAGGCAGAAAGCGTGTGCCGAGCTCATCTCCAAGAAGGAATTCCTTCAGGAGTTCGAGGCTATAGCTGCGCTCAATAAGATGCCCGTAATGCCTAAGCATCTTACGGAATTTTACGAAGGTGCCAAGCCTTTTGATAAGAATCTCAAGATACTCTATAAGGTTCTTCCTGCGCTCTGGCTTATCCCGCTCGTAATGCTCATCCTGGGAAATAAGTTCTTCAGTGCTGCGATCATCGGTATCGCGATAATCAACCTCATCGTTTGGTTCCTAATATCTTCTCGGTTTGCAGAGAGATTCAATTCAGCTGCTCAGCTCAGCAAACAGGCAAGCGGTTATGCCGCACTTTATGAGGTATGCGAGAAGGAAGGATTCAGTGATCCTTTGATCAAGGAACTCATAAAGGGAGGAGCCCCTGAAGGACATAAGGCATCTGAAGGTCTTAAGTCCTTATCTTCCGTCTGCTCGCTCTGTGCACTTAGGTCCCAGCCGATGTTTGCATTCCTTATAAATGCGGTATTTCCTTTCGATCTTCTTTGCGCAGATAAGCTCATGACATGGTCAGTAGATCACAGCAGCGAGCTCAAGACTGATCTTAGCCGTATGACGGACCTTGAGGTCCTTATGTGCTGCAGCGTGGTTGGAATAGTATCACGTGAGAGTACTTTTCCCGAGATCACTGAAGGCGCTGTATTTGAGGGTAAGGATATCACTCATCCGCTCCTTGATCCCAAGAAGGCAGTTTCCAATTCAATATCTCTTACTGCAGGTACGGCGCTCATCACCGGCTCCAATATGTCCGGTAAGACGACTCTCATAAGGACAGTCGGTATCATGTGTATACTTGGCTATACAGGCGCTCCCGTGCCCGCGTCATACGTTAAGGCAGGTAAGATGAGGGTCATGTCCTCCATGAGGATCATGGACAGCATAGAAGAGCAGATGAGTACATTCAGAGCAGAGCTCGTAAGGATCGCTAAGATAGTTGATGCGGGCAAGGAAGAAAGGCCGCTGCTGTTCCTTATCGACGAGATATTCAGAGGTACGAACTCGGCCGACAGGACCGAAGGTGCCCTCAAAGTCATCGAAAATCTGTCTAAGCCGCACATAATGGGACTTATGACGACTCATGATTATGCACTCTGTGACAAAGTTACAGAGACTGTAAAAACAGTGGTTTATTATCACTTTAGTGAGAAGTATAATGATGACGGAATAACATTTGACTATAAGCTGCACAATGGCGTGTCGCACGAGTCCAATGCCAAATTTTTAATGAGACTTGTGGGCATTTATTGATCTGCCCTGACACGGAGGTTTTTTCAAAATGAGATCATTCATCGAATCGGTCGATTTCTTCAAAGGAAACGACCCCGAACAACTTGTCGCCGAATTCGGTACACCTTTGTATGTTTATAACGAGGATATTCTTCGTAAGTCAATGAGGACTTTGAAGAATATCATCACTAAGTATCCTTATACGGCAAACTATTCCATGAAAGCTAACTCGAACCTCAAGATCTTGAAGATCGCACTTGAGGAAGGTCTTAATGCAGATGCCATGAGTGAAGGTGAGATGAGGCTCCTCATGAAGGCAGGATTTCCTTCTGACAGGATCTTCTTCGTTTCCAATAACGTATCTGTTGATGAGCTTAAGTTCGCCGTAGATAACAACATCATCGTAAGCCTTGATTCCATCGATCAGCTCGAGCTCTTCGGTAAGAATTTCCCCGGTACCGAGTGTGCCGTAAGACTTAATCCCGGCGTTGGTGCAGGTCACCATGAGAAGGTCGTTACTGCAGGTAAGAACACGAAGTTCGCCATCACTGATGACCTTATCGACGAGATCTTTACCGTAGCAGGAAAGTATGACCTTAAGATCGTAGGTATCAACCAGCACGTAGGATCCCTCTTTATGGATCCCGAGCCTTTCCTTCAGGCTGTTAAGAACCTTCTTCATATGGCTGAGAAGTTCGGAAAGCTCAAGTTTATCGACTTCGGCGGCGGCTACGGAGTTCCTTATCACAAGGTATCCGAGGATGAGCAGCCTTTTGATTTCGAGTCATTTACAAAGAAGTTCGAGGCACTCCTTGATGAGTTCATCGCAGAGGCAGGATATACACCTCTGTTTAAGACAGAGCCCGGCCGTTACACAGCATGTGAGGCAGGCGTTCTCCTCGGTAGAGTTCATGCTACGAAGACTAATGCCGACAAGAAGTTTGCAGGTACGGATATCGGTATGAATATCCTTGCAAGACCTTCGCTCTACGGATCATGGCATGATATCGAGATCCTTCGTAACGGAAAGCCCGTATATGAGGGTGACAGAGAGGTAGTTACGGTAACCGGAAACATCTGTGAGACAGGCGATATCATCGCTAAGGAGAGAGACCTTCCCGTGATCAAGACAGGTGACCTCGCATGTGTACTCGATGCAGGTGCTTACGGCTATGCTATGGCATCTAATTACAACCAGCGCTTAAGACCAGCCGAAGTCATGATTATGTCTGACGGATCCTATGAACTTATCCGTAAGAAAGATACATACGAAGACCTCTTCAGAGGCTTTGATATCTAAGCTTTTAGCGCCTTAATAATCAAATAAGATTGATCTATCATCGGGCACAAAATTTCAATTTTGTGCCCGATGCCACATTTTTGCCACAAATTCCCGAAATTCGTTGCATTTATATTTATTTATATATAGAATGAACGTGTATGGCTATGGATATATTGCGCAATTACAAGGCTTTGGCTGTTGATCAGTCAGTGATAAGGGAGTTTGGCGGGACAACTTTGTTCTCTGAGCTTCTTGACCTTATCATGGACGAATCTATGGACGTATATGTCAGCAGAGCATTCAAGCTCCTGCATTATTGCATCATTCACCAGGCAGACGATAAGAATATCATGGCAACTGCAGCCATGAAGGAGTTCTGCGGTGTATTGCTCCCGACGAGGAAGCTTCATACGGTTCAGGCTATCGAGACCGTTGACTTTATCACAAAGGTTGAGACTCTCGACGACGTCTGTATCGTTACTACAAAGCATTCACTCTTCAATAAGAGGATCCTTGAGAAGAATCCCGACTTTAAGTGCGATATCTGTATCCTTTCGGCTACCGAAGCACATATATGCCACGGTAACGAGGAACTTCGTAGTTATATCCCGAAGCCGGATGTCAGTCCTCTTGCTTTCGTAAATAAGTATCTCGATGCACCCGTCTACTGTAATGTCGGCGATATCGTCATTACGGGTAACGATAAGCAGATCGAGCTCACTAAGAGGATCAGTAACGGTGCCGAGGGTATGGTTTTTAATACCAACGATCCCCGTATCGTCGCAAAGATATATCACAAGGGTGTCATCACGCCCCTTCGCTGGAACAAGCTTACCAAGATGGTCTCGATGGGCATTAAGAGCGTCGGCATCTGCTGGCCTCAGGATCTCCTTTTCTACAGGGGAGTACCTGTCGGCTATACCATGATGATCGGTAAGGGTAAGACTCTCGGTAATATCTTCGACGGCCCTGATGCCATCACGAATAATTTTCCGAAGTGGAAGAGGATAGATGTCGTCGATACATTGGTAGACCTTCTTGAGAAGTATATCTACCTTCACATGCATGATATCGTTGCAGGTGATATCCAGCTCAAGAATGCACTCCTTTATTCGTCATCGGCTCTCTATCTGATCGATATGGACAGCGTACAGGTAGGTAACCTGCCTTGCCCCGTTGGTACTGAGGAATTTACGACACCTGACCTCTGGGGAAAGAACTTCTCGGAATTCTTAAGATCTCTTCACGATGAGGATTATTCGATCGCAATGCTCGTGTTCTCGATCCTTTTCTGCGGACTTCATCCCTATGCAACGAGAAAGGGTGCAGAGACGCTTCGTGAGGAGATCCTCTTAAGGAACTTCCCGTATACACTCGACGATTCCGACGAGGAGCATATCCCTGTCGGCGGCTATAACTACATCTGGCGTTATCTGCCTTCTTATCTTCGCGAGATGCTCTACGGAGTATTTAAGGAAGGTAAGCGTTATGAGACCATCCAGTGGTATGAGACTATCCTCTACTATAAGGCTGAGCTCTCATCCAAGGCATATGAGGACGAGGAAGCCTATAAGGTTTTCCCGAAGATGGATTACAAGATGACTGCCGAGACCGGTGACGCATATTCGGAAAGTAAGCCCAGGAGCTTTGAGAAGACGAAGTTCATGGGACTTAGTGATCCTAACATCTATAAGCCTCAGGAGAAGTATTCGCCGTTCGCGTCAAATGCTTCTACGCCGAGGAACTATACGAACGACCGCAGCGGTTCGCAGGGAACGGGTGCTTTCGTTCCAAGGCAGCAGGGCAACACGGGTGCCGATACTGCTGCAGATAACAAAAAGGACAACAACCAGACGGGACTTTTCGGAAAGTTCAGAAAAGGCCTGTTCAACTGAGTAAAAGATAGACGGAGGAAACCAAATGTCAGAGAAATTCAGTGCTTCGGATTTTGGTAACAGCACCAAGAGAAGACTACCCATCTGTTTCTGCCTTGATACTTCAGGCTCCATGATGGGCAATCCCATCAAGCAGCTCAATATGGGTCTTTCGAACTTCATTGCTTCGATCAAGGCCAATGACGATACGAAGTCGGCTACGGATATCGCGATCGTAACTTTCGGATCTTCTGTCGAGATCGTAATGCCTTTCGGTAAGATCACGGACAGCGGACTTCCCGAGATTTCCGCATCGACGACGCTTACTCCTATCGGTGAGGGTATCCTGACTGCGTTAGAGCTCCTTAATGCACGTAAGGAAGGCTACAAGGAACTCGGTATCAAGTATTACCAGCCCTGGCTCGTAGTCATAACGGACGGTGCGCCTCAGGGCCCCAACGCCATGGCTAACATGGAGCTCGCCATCAAGGCTTGTAACGAGCTCGAGGCAGACGACAAGCTCGTTGTCTTTAATATCGGCGTAGGAAGCAGCGTAGACTTCGATATCTTAAAGAGAGTATCGATCAAGAGAGAAGAACCCATCTCCGTTTCGTCCGGTGATTTCGGAAAACTCTTCGAGTTCCTCGGTTCTTCGTCTTCTTCTGTCGTTTCGTCCGGCATGAATGACGATGCACTTTACAACATGTCCACAGAACCCGAAGGCGAATCGGTAGACGTGGATGATTTCTTCAAGTTCATGGAAGAGTAATATGTACGACGTAGATCTTGCAGCAGTAACACTTATAGGCCAGAAGCACAGACAGCGCGGTGTCCCTTGCGAGGACGCATCTCTTGCAGTTTCAAGAAACGGCGTTTATTGTGTCGTCGTTGCAGACGGTGCGGGCAGCAAGCAGTATACTCACGCAAGATTCGGTTCACAGGGAGCGGTCGAGGCGATTTCCAAGCTCCTGACGGAACACTTTGACGCACTTTATAACGAGAACAGGGAAGCAGCAGTAAGGAGCACGATCATCGCGGCACTTCATATCAAGTTCGCAGCTTTGATCGAAGAGCATAAGCTCGACTCGATCGAGAGACTTTCCTGTACGCTCCTTTTCTGTGCGATCAAGGACAGACGTATGCTGGTGGGTCACATCGGTGACGGACTTATCGTCAAGATCACTTCTTCGGGAGTATCACCTCTGACGATGCCCCAAAACGGCGCCAATGCATCTTCCACATATTTCGTAACAGCAGCACATGCGGCTGATTACTTAAGACTTTTAAAGACTACTATCGACGATGTTCATGCGATCGCTCTTATGACCGACGGCGTTCAGGATTCCGTATACGACGAGAATTCGGGACTTGTTAAGCCCGTAGTCGCAAGGATGGCCGAGACACTTTCTGCCGGAAGACAGAAGGGTGAAGCAGAGATCAGGAACATCATCGAGAAATATGTTGTCGAATCGAGCAACAACAGCGACGATGCTTCTTTCGGCGCTCTTTATATAAGCGGCACGAAAGCACCCGACAGCAGATCACTTCCTACGGCAGCTGATGCTTTCCCGAGAAATGCTGAGACATTCAAGGATCTTCAGAACATCATGGTACCTGAAGTAAAGAAAGCAAGAAAGATCATGATCGAGGCTGCTGCCAATGCACCTGTTGGCGGCATCAAGGAAGATGAGACCAGGCCCAGAAAGAACGGGGAGAATGAATCCGCCGCACCTGAGAACAACTATAAGCAGGTTCAGGTAAGACCTGTAATCAAAAAGTCATCCATTGTTCTCACTATTATTGCAATAATAGAGACAATATTAATTGTTCTCCTACTTATTAAGATACACGGAGCATGATAAAGATGAAGCGTAATACCAAAAGATATGAGATATTACCCGGAGTACCTACTCCTGACATAAAGACGATCGTCGATGCGGCATCTGACTTTTCAAAGACAGGTGTCGAGGATATCGATGTAAAGCACCGGAAGATGGACGAGCTTATTCCTGAATCCGGTCCTTCAATGCAGCCTGCAACGGGCGAGCAGATCGAAGAGCTCAAGAAGCTCGGTGCTCAGGTATCCGAAGCAGAGAAGAAAGCTATGGAAGAGAGCAAGAAAAAGATGGAGGCTATCAAGAATCGTGCCGTTTCTGCTCCCGAGTCCATAAGCGAGCTTCGTAAGGCTGCAGCCGAGAAGATGAGCGAAGAGCAGAAGGAAGAGTTCGAGAACAATATTGCAGAGCAGGAAAGACTCGAGGCCGAAGAAGAAGCTAAGAAGAAAGCAAGAGAAGAGAGAACTCAGCAGCAGAAGAAGGCTCTCGAAGAGAGTAAGGCCAGAAAGGCAGCTAAGGAAGAAGAACTCAAGAAGAAAGTCGCTGAGCAGGATAAGGCAAGAGAAGCTAAGGAAGCTGCACAGAAGGCGGCTGCGACAGAAGATACGCCAACAGTTTCTTCTGACGAAGAGACACTCGACGATTTCAGCGAGTTCCTCTGATATCAAGACTACAAACACTAAGATCGATATCCCCGGTTTCCCGACCGGGGATGTTTTTATGCGGTGCAACCTGATAGCCGCAATAACGTCTATATAGTAGAATACAAGTAATTGGTTGTAGGAGGGATAAATATGAGAAACTTAGTTAAGAGAGCTTTCGCTACGGCTATGACGGCTTCATTTATCTTCGGTGCCTGCGGCTGTAGTTTCCTTAAGGATGCCGCTCCCGATGAGGTACTCGATGCAGCTGATGCATATGCAAAGCTCATTGCAGACTGTAATCTGTCGAAGATGAAGAAGGCTTCCGATAAGGACTTCGATAAGAAGACCGAAGACTGGGCAGAACTTCTCGATTTCTCGGAAGGTGATATCTATAACGACAACGCGGCTGCTTTCGCTGCTGCGGTTGCGGATACGATCGCTTATGAGATCGATGAAGAGTCCGTTGAGGCATCTACCAAGAAGGGGGCGGGCTCCGTTGATGTCATCTTTACGATGGCAGATTACGAAGATCTTCTCGATGACGATGAGATCACCGATATCGATATGCTCACGGATGCTATCGAAGATGCTGATACTCAGGAGATCAAGGTTACTCTCGAGTTCGAGGGCGAGGACGGCGACTGGCTCGTTACCAACTACGATAAGGTGTTCGACAAGGTCTATGTTTTTACTGACGTAACGGAGATCACCTACAGGCTCCCGATCGCCGATTGTCTTGACTACACCCAGTGGAACGGATGTGACAACAATGCCAACGACGGTTACTATACAAATACTACTTATATCGATTTTGAGATGTATTGTGACTGGTCTATCGTTGATGTTACGGAGATCTACTACACAGTAGAATTCGGCGGTTCTGAGATCTATAGACTCGACGGATCCAACCTTGGTTATTTCCAGACAGGACTTCCCGGTGCTCCGCTTGATGACAGCGGTTACTATCTTGCTGATGGTGATTATGTGATCACATTCTATGATGCTGTTGATGATTCGGTTATCGTAAGCGGTACGGCTCATGTATCGGTAGATGTTGCTCCTGAACCTACGCCTGTGCCTACTCCGGATAACGATGATTCGCTTATCGCTACGGACTGCTATGTCGGACGTCAGGGTGAGATCGAGTACTATTACGATTACGGTCCCGAGCTTATAGCAAATGTCGATAATACGACTGCCAGTTGGTACGAATATGGCAGTGATTACGGTGTACCTAACGGAACATATCCTGCAGGTACTACTACGATCCAGTTCTCCTTTAAGGTAAATGAGGAAATGGATGTTGAGTACAAGGCTTTCTATCTTTCTGACGGATACGTTTCTTCATCTTATGTTGTTCTCGGCAGAGAAGCGGCTGAGCTCTCAACTTACGGTAACGGTACATATGCTGACTGTAATATAGATATCACTGACACAGGCTCCGGCTACTATGTTATCGGTGTATATGAGGCAGGTGCAGCTGACAGCGATCCCTGCATCGTAGCTGTATGTTACGTCGAGTGATCTGATACAGAACTAAACTAAAGAGGACCCGGGTCGGTAATCCGGCTTGGGTCTTTTATGTGGCTGAATAAGTGGCTGAGCAATCATCCTGATGATCGATTATCGTTCGATAATTAAGAAATCCCGCAAGAAAATTGTATTTTGTGATGCGTGAAGCGCAATTTTGCGTATTTGATTCTATCTTGTGATAGGTTAATGCTTGCTTGTTGGGTGAATGCTAGAAAAGCTTTATACGCAACGGGTTATCTGATACTCTCGTGGAGTGGATGGTGTCAATGTAATTGATTTATCCTCATATTAAACAACCTTGAAAAATACAAATGATCATTGACAACTTGACTGTTGAATAATATTCTGTTACGAGTTTGTAAACTTTCTGTAACAGAGGTATAAGTATGTCTAATACGATCAAGAGACCCGTAAAGGTAGTAAGTACACTTCTTGTAGCCACTTTATTTGTCGGATTCCTTCCATGGCGAGAGCTGAAGGCCGACATGAATACTCACGGTGAGTACGATGCTTATCCGTTCGAGATAACTTACGAGCAGGTATCTACCTGGAATAACAGCACACAGGCTGAATATACACTCACAAATACTTCTGACTATGAGATCAGATCCTGGACGATCGAAGTGGATTACTACGAAGATACTACGATCTCCAATATATGGAATGCTTCCGATGTTACAGACTATGAAATAGATGAGAACCTTGTTATCGCAGGTAATGTTACTATCCCTGCTGGTGAGAGCTATTCTTTCGGACTTATCGCTGACGGTGCAGAGAATACACCAGTTGCTCCTATCGATGTAAATACAGTTTCATTCGATTCGGATGAAGTAACTGCAGTAGTAGAGGAAGAGGAAACAGTAGAAGAGACTGTTACGGATGTTCCTGATTCAGTAGATGAGATCATTCCCGATGTTGTAGAAGAGTTAACATCCGAGACTGAGGATGCTGCTCCTGCAGAAGAGATCTCTGAGGAAGAGGCTGAGCCTACGATCTTCCCCTTTGCGATCTATGCAGGCAGCACAGAGTCTGACTATACATTTGCAGGATGGAAGTCTGAGATCACAGGAGATATCTATGCCGGCGGTAATGTCTTATACCAGGGCTCTGAGCTTTATATGGACGGTACCATCTATGCAGGCGGTACTATCTCTGCTGACGGATGGAGAATTGAAGTTACGGACATGGTAGAAGATTCTGAAGTTTTCGAGATGCCTGACTGGTCAGAGTCTATCCTTGCTAAGGAAGATATGTATCCCGAGATCGATATCGCTGACCTTGAGTCTCAGGATCAGATCCTTACAAGTGGTTATTACTATTCCGAAGACGATATCACTATCAACGGTACAACATTTACAGGTGACGTGATCATCGTATCTAAGGGAGATATCACATATAACGTAGAAACACTTAACTACGGTGAAGAGGCAACAGGAAGGATCCTTCTTTATTCCGAGGAAGGTGATATCACGATCAACGGTTCAAGGATCGAGATCAACGGTATGCTCTACGCTCCCAATGGTAGAGTATCCTTCAATACATACGATACGACTATCAACGGTAGGATCATCGCTGATGAGTTCTCTTATAGTGGTTCTATCCTCAACGTCACAGCTGACTATTCCGATCTTCAGCTTGCAGAAGAACTTCCCGAGGTAACGGTAACTGCATCCCGCGATACAGTATATGTAGGCGGATATGCTTACTATACGATCGAGATCCCTGAGGATAACGTATACGATATCCTCTACAGACTTAACGGAGAAGATGTAGAGATCGAGATTCTCGAAGATGAGGATGCAGCGATCATCTATGTCCTCGATACAGATGAAGAAGGTGAGTATACACTCGAAGCATATGTATCTCTTCCTAACGGTGAGTTCGTATTGGACAGCGATACTATCGAAGTGATCGCAGAGCCTACTGCTACACCTGAACCTACAGCAACTAATACTCCTACACCGGAGCCTACGGCTACGAATACGCCGACTCCTACGTCGACACCCACACCTGTGCCTACGGCTACAAACACACCTACGCCCAGGCCTACAGCAACGAATACGCCGACACCCACGTCGACGCCCACACCTGTGCCCACAGCAACAAATACGCCGACACCTACGAGTACTCCTACTCCTACGGTAGCACCTACATCTACGAATACGCCTACACCCAGGCCGACGGCTACTAATACCCCCACGCCTGTACCTACGGCTACAAATACACCTACGCCCGTTCCTACAGCTACTAATATACCGACACCTGCACCTGAGTTTGATGTGAGTGGTTTTGGCTTATCAATGTCTCAGGGAGACCCTCAATATGGTTATGAAACTGAGTTCATTGAAGAGGATTGGGATATCCATTCCAATACTACATATGATCCTGATGTTTTCAGGCTTACTGATGGCAGCACATATACAAATGGTTATGCTTTCTTTAATCATTCTCAGCATATTGATGATGCTTACTCTTTCTCTTTGAGATATACATATCAGATTGATCAACAGGGTTATAATTTCTCTTCAGATGGTTTAGCTTTCGTCATTCAGTCAGGAACAACGAATGATAATAGTATGGGAAGTATAGGACAGGATATTGGTTATCAGGGATTGAATCCTTCTCTTGCTATCGAATCAGATATCTTCTCCAATAACGAGGTAAATAATCACCATATCGCTATTACCATGAACGGAAACAGCGGTTATCACTTTGCAGTAGCTGATTATCCTCAGTTAAGAGATAATAATGCTGTTCATACTATGTGGGTCGATTATGACGGTCCGAACAATTATCTGTACATATATGTCGCTACTTATGATGAATCGGGCGAGCTTGTTAAACCTGATGAGCCTCTCCTTGCATATAGCGTAGATCTCGTAGAGTTGTTTGATGATGTAGATGAAGTATATATGGGTTTCACGTCTGCTTCCGGCCTTTTTAACGGAAGATGCTCAGTATATGGTATGGAGATCTATGATAGTGTAACAGTACCTTCTACAACTCCGACTCCCACACCGGAGCCAACAGCTACGCCTGTACCTACGGAGGCCCCTGCAGTTGAACCTGTTTGGGTAGTATCTGAAGGTGACCCTGCTTACGGTTATCAGCATGAGTTTGTTGAAGAAAACTGGAACATTGGTGGAGTGACTCAATACTCACCTACTAATTATCAGCTTACTCCTAGTGACAATAATCTTGCAGGTTACGCTATTTATAACAACTGGACTCTTTCCGCAGAAGACGATATGTCATTTGAGGTCAGATATACCGTTAGTACCTGGTGCCCTTGGTTTAATGCTGACGGAATCGCATTCGTTGTATCTCCTTGTTCTGAGGCTTTTGAGACCGATGGCGGATCAATCGGTTATGGTGAGATGACTCCTTCTATCGCTGTTGAAATCGATCACTTCAATAACTGGAATCGTGATTGCAGAAGACGTGATGCTCTTGGTCAAGGCGATTGGGTCAATGGCGAGAATAATCACCATATTGCCATTACGTTGGATGGTAATGCAGATGATCACTATGCATATGCAAATTACGATACTTTGGTTGATTGGGCTGTAGATAAGTACCATGACATCTGGGTCTCTTACGATGGTCTGAATAAGGTGATGTACGTCTATATTTCTGATTACGATGAGAACGGTCAGACTGTAAAGCCTGAAACGCCTACTCTTGTATTAAATATTGACCTCGAAGAGCATTTTGATGGTGCATCTACTCTCTACATGGGATTCACATCAGCAACAGGTTCTGACAGAGCCAGACATAACCTTATCGGATTTGAAATGGATCCTATGCCCGGACAGCATGATCCTTCCGCTATCGATATCGTTGGCAGCATCAGCAATGTAGTTACTGGTGAACCCATTATCGGACGTGGTCGTGTAACAGGTACTGATTCAACCGTTGAACTTATAGATAACAACGGAGAAGTTATCTATCAGGAAGATCTTGAGCCTGATGGTACATACCAGAGACTCTTCGAGATTCCTACGGATGATATTCCCGTCGGGGACTACACGTTAAGAATTACTACGACTGATGAAGATGGTGAGGAAGTAGTAAGAGATTTCGATGTGTCTGTAAATGAACCTTTTACTACTACACCTACTCCTGTGATCGGTGAGTTTACAGATGATGAGCTCATGTGTGATATCGAAGATAGCCAGCAGGGTGAAGAAATTACATTCATCACTGATATCATTGGTACTGTATCGGGTTCACTTCTCGAGAACTATACATTTGAAATCTATTCTGTAGGATCTGATGTTCCTGTATATTCATACTTTGGTACAGATCCGGTTGATGAAGGAACAGTTGGCACAATCGATCCGACTCTCCTTATGAACGGATACTATGAGATTGTTCTTACAGCTAATACTACTGATGCGCTTATCCAGGATTCTATTGTTGTACTTGTAACAGGTAATGCTAAGGTAGGTAATTTCTCTATCTCCTTCCTTGATCTGTCACTTCCCGTAGCAGGTCTTCCTGTCGAAGTTTATAGAACTTACGACAGCAGACAGAGAACTGAGATGGGCGATTTCGGATATGGCTGGAATATGTCTATCGGTGGTCCTGAAGTATCCGTAAGCGGTGACTTCTATAACGGCTGGAGTCAGCAGGCTCGTTCTTTGGGTATCGTTCCTGAGTACTATTGGGTAGAGGAGCACCCTCATCAGATCTATATCGATTGGGGTAATGGTCAGAGCGAGACATTTAATATCGTTTTGTCTCCTTCTTCAAGACAGATCTATCCTATCGATCTTGAGATCTCTGCAAGCTGCGAGTCTGTTGACGGTACATCTACTCTTGAGATCCTCGATCCTCATACGGATCTTGCATACGGTGATGACGGTGAGCTTTATCTCATCGATGACTACACACCGTTTGCTCCCAAGAACTTCCTTCTTACAAGATATGACGGAATGAAGTTCTACATTAACGTAGATACAGGTCTTTATAAGATCGAAGATAACTGCGGCAGAACTATCGAGATAACTGATGACGGCATCGTTTATTCCGATGGCGGCATGATCTCCTTCAATCGCGATGAAGAAGGTAAGATTACATCTATCTCTGACGGACTCGGCAATGAAGTAACGTATACATACGATGAGGCAGGAAATCTCATCAACGTAAATGACTATGCCGGATACGATACATCTTTCGCATATGATGACAGCCATTACCTTACTGACATTACTAATGATAATGGGGTAACTGTATCCAGAAACGAGTACGACGATGACGGAAGACTTGTTGCAGTTATAGATGCAGATGGTAACAGGATCGAACTTAACCATGACCTTGATCAGAGAATGGAAGTAACTACTGACAGACTCGGATATAGTACTGTTTACTACTATGATGAGAATGGTAATGTCATTAGTATGACGGATGCTCTCGGCAGGACTACGTCTTATACATATGATTCGGACGGAAATCAGACATCTGAGACAAAACCTGATGGAACGACATTTAGTTATACATATGATGAAAATGGTAATGTTCTGACAGCCAGTGATTGTAATGGTAGGACTATTTCCTGTACATTTGGTTCACACGGCGAGCTTATCACTATGTCTGATATGGGTGTTTTAGAACTTAGTAGAGTGTATGACGAATATGGAAATATTACGTCTCAAACTGATTCATCAGGTTTTTCATGTTGTTATAGTTATGATAGTGATGGGAATCTTACCAGCATTTCAGATGATTTGGGTTCAGTAGCTAATATAACATATGATCAAAATGGTAATGTTACATCAGTTACAACAGCAGATGGTAAAATCACTAATTATTCTGTTGATGATAATGGTAATGTAGTTTCTAAAACAGAAACATATCATGGCAATACATTAACTGAAACTTATGAATATGATTCTTTAGATAGAATTATATGCATTACTTATCCCAATGGTAATACTGTTACTTATAGTTATAATTTCGCTGGTGATGTAACATCTTCAACGGATAGTCAAGGTAGAACCATATATTATACATTTGATGTCTATGGTAATCTCACAAGAATCTCATATCCGGACGGAACTTGTGAGAGTTTCACATATGATGCTGAAGGTAGAAACCTTACTGCTACAGATAGAATGGGCAGAACAGCTGCATTTACATATGATGCAGTAGGTAATTGTACTTCAAAGACGTATGATAATGGTGCTTCTGAAAGCTATACATATGATGTGTGTGACAGAGTGATTTCTTCAACCAACGTTTATGGTGGAATAACTGTATATGGTTATGATTCGCTTGGAAGATGTACATCTGTAACTGATAATGATGGTAATGTAACGGCTTATGCTTATGATTCAAAGGGTTATACAACCTCTGTAACAGATGCGTTAGGAAATACTTATTCATTTTTTTATGATAATCGAGGAAACCAAACTGCTGTAACTTATCCTAATGGAAGTACTTTCAACTATACGTATGATGCAAGAAATCGTATGACTTCACAGAGTGATGCATATGGTAATACTACAACATACTCTTACGATTCTATGAATAGACTTGTATGTGTTACTGATGCTCTTGGTGGTACTTGGTCATATGAGTACGATTCTATGGGGAACATCACATCTGTTACAGATGCGGAAGGATATATAACAACTTATTCATATGACACATATGGTCAGATGATTTCTGTTACAAATGCAGTAGGTAACATTGCCACTGCTAGTTACGATTCGTATGGTAGAACTGTTTCTTCAACTGATTTTGCAGGAGTGGAAACTACATACACATATGACTCTATGGATAGAGTTGCTACTACAACCGTTAATGGTGAAGTAACAACATATTCCTATAGTTCTGTCGGAAATCTTGTAAGTGTAGAAGATTCGACAGGTACGATCTTCTATACCTATAACATAGACGGCTATCTCTCAAGTGTAACTAATGCTTCCGGTGAGGTTATAAGCTATACCTACGATGAAGCAGGACAAATCGCTTCTATGACCATCGATGGTCAGACTATCTCTTATGGTTATGACAATATGGGAAGACTCGTAACTGTTACTGACTCTGAAGGTACTACCTCCTATACATACGATGCAGTAGGTAACAGAGCTTCAACAGAATATCCTAATGGTGTAACTACTACATACGGATATAACGAGAATAATGTTCTTGTAAGTGAAGTATCTACAGATAGTGCCGGTACAGTACTTGCAAGCTACGAGTATACGATCGGTGCTAATAACGAAAGAATCACATGTACAGAACTCAACCGTACAGTTGAGTATGAGTACGATGAGCTCGAGCGTCTTGTATCTGAGACAGTAACAACAGGTGATACTGTATCCGTAACAACTTATACATACGATGCTAACTCCAACAGAGTATCCATGGATAAGGATGGAGACGTTACAACCTACGAGTATAACGAGCTTAACCAGCTCGTAAGAGCAGGTGAAGTTGAGTACACATGGGATAATGCAGGTAACCTCGTATCTCAGACAACAACGAGTGGAGTTATCGTAGCTACATATACATATGACAGCTATAACAGAATGGTGACAGCTTCTGTTAACTCCAGTAACGGTACTCTTGAGCAGGAGTATACCTACGATTACTTGGGTAATAGAACATCTAAGACAACAGATGGCGTAACAACATATTACGTAACAGACTTGTCCACAGGTTACAGCCAGGTCCTTAAGGCAACAACAGGATCTGATGTGATCTACTACACAAGAGGCTTTGAACTTATCTCAAGAAATGAGGGTACAGACGCATCTTACTATCTCTATGACGGAGGAATGTCCGTAAGAGGAATAACGGATGAAACAGGTACTCTTACAGATACATATGTATTTGATGCTTTCGGTAACGAAGTAGCAAGAACAGGTACAACTGACAACAGCTACGGATATAGAGGTGAGGAACAGGATGAGACCGGTCTTTACTACCTGAGAGCAAGGTATATGGATCCTTCAACAGGTACATTCACCACGATGGATACATATGCAGGAAGACTCTCTGATCCTATGAGTCTTCACAAGTACATGTATGCTAACTCTAATCCGGTTAAGTATATTGATCCGAGTGGACACTGTTCGCTCGAGGAAGCAGTACTGGTTGTAGAAACAATGACTTTGATGTCACTTGCATTCTTTACTTTGTATTCAACATTTGTTGCTAGTAATGAACGGTTTAGAGATGATATTAATATAAATGGTTTCACTTTTGGCGCTTTGGGTTCATTGATTGGTGGAATGCTATTAGGATTACTAATTGGATTGGTTATGGCTTTTCCGGCGCTTTCATTACCAATGATAGTTGTAGGTCTCATTTTGATTGTTAGTTTTGGACTAATTACTAGTGCTTATTGTGCAACGTCTGTAGGTTTTGAAATATCTTTTTCATTAGGTAATATGTCATTTTGTTATGATATTGCTTTAATTATGTCTCCTACTGGTGGAATTGGTTTTGATGCTGGTCCTGGTGCTTCTCTTGCTAGTAGCGGTGAATTAGTTTCATTTGGAGTATCAGGCTTTGCTTATGCGTATGGAGGAGCATTAACTCCTGAAGAATTTGATTCGGATGATGATGATTTGCAAGGTGATGTTTCTTTTGGGGGCATTGGAGTTGGCGGAATGTGGGATCCTGATAATACTTCGCCTGCTCCTAATGGTTTTGGTATTACATTTGATCCATTTGCCGAAGAACCGTTCAATCCTGGTGAAACTTCTATTAGTATTGGAATATAATGATTCATACTAATAATTCTGACAAGCAGCTCTTCTGAGCTGCTTGTTTCTTTATTCAGAAAATATATCTTCATCATTTGGAATTGTAGGAATAAGATATGTATATGACCGAAACTAAACCAACAATTCTATCCATATTCAGGCTCCTTGGAGCACTCTTAGGCTACACTGCCGTGTCCCTTGGATGCCTGTTTATGGGTAACTACAGTAAGGGTATCTTCTTTGATATCGCTTTGGGCCTGTTAGTTATCGTACTGACCTATGGTTTGTTTAATCTTGGAATGTCTAAAGACTTTCGTGCAAGCCTTCATAAGGAACTGAAGTGGCTTTCGCTGATATTCCTGGTATTGGGACTCTTCATGATGTATGAAGTCGGGTTCGGCTATAAGACTAACGATGCGTTGTTCTTAACGAGAGCTTTGATATGTAGCGCCTTGTTCTTCGTTACGGCCGTGGTCATGCTTTTGATCAGCCGAAATCCCGGAGTGTGGGGGGGTATACTTGTTATGTGCCTTACCATCTTGATCTTTGTGGAGATGTACAAAGCTTTACATAACATCTATATCAATACGGCATTCATGGTTCCTTTCTTCATCATTCTTGATGTCTGGAAGGATGCCAATAAGAAAGCAGGTAGAAAATGACTGTTGATGCATATGCATGGTTTATTGTAAAAAGTGCAGGAGAGTTTTCTTCTGAAAGTGGATATGTAAGTTATCCTGACGGCATTTTCGATCCTGAAGACTTTACTGCGTGCGTAATGCAAGAACCTCGCGAATCCTGGAAGTTCGGCGATAAGAGAACTTCCGCTATCTCTCCTAAAATCAGAGAAACCACATATCCATCTTCTTCGTGGCTTAGTGAGCGGGTAGAGGCTGAAGGTGAAGATGTAGTAGATATCTGCGACAGGCTGGTCGAAAGATTTGAGCCTTATGTCGATGAGATTAGAGAATTCAAGTCTAAGTACCATGTGTTCACTGAGATCGAGGTCGTGTTGTATAAGATGGGACTTGAATCAAACGGACCTTTCTTCACCAGCAGAGTGATCGATTTTTGCAGTGAGACGGGAACTGAGATCAGTGTTAATACGATGCTGGCTTCGACAGAAGGTGAGGATAAGTAATGGAGTCAAATGACCCCAGATATATTCTGGTAGTTGAATTGATCATATCATTCTTCCTTATGAGGGCGGATTACTTGCCTCCGCTCATAAGGATAATATTGGGAGTATTGCTGATAGTAGCGATAGTCGTTACTACTCTATTTGTAATCAAGAAGTGTGTGAAGTAGAGATATGGAATACTATTTCGAAATATATCTGAATGCGCGAGAACTAACGAAGATCGGCCTCACAGAAGAGTTGATCGAATGGAGTGGAGAAAAGCTTTCGCAAGATCCTAGAGTATTTGTTTCCGATTCGGGACTTAGATTTGAAGAAATAACATACACTAATAGAGATTTGGTTGATGCAGGTGTTGAGCTCATGAGTGGATTGATCGGTCTTAATCTCCAAGGGTTCTCTTTTTACGAATTGTCACGCAAGCTTATAAATAGCGAGGATACTTCGTGGGATCCTTTGATCAGGTTTATAGACGGATTGAATGCTTTAGATTCGTTTGTGATCATTCTCTGCAGAGTAGATGAATCGATAAAGAGAAAAATCACTGTAAGCGGTGGAGAAGATCTGAAATGTGCAGTCAGTGAAGCTTTGGACTGGGATGATCCACATGACATCGTATTCGTTAAAGGATAAAGCTTTATTGCTGTAGCGGCTGAGTAAGTGTATTTTAACGCGTATAGCTTTAGAATCCCTCTTTAACGCATTGCGATCAACTATGCTATCATAGTGCAAGATCAATATCATGGGGAGTCATAAATGAATAATAAGAAACCTTTGTGGCAGGTTGTATACCTGGTTGTAGCGATAGTTCTGTTCGTCGCTCTCAATGTTCTTCTGGTATGCGGTGACTTTGGTGAGCTGAAATCGGCCAATGATCCAGACATGCCTTGGCAATTGAAATACGTGGAAACTGCTGATCTGTTAACTCCGAAGAATACCAATATCCTGAAGGTCGTCTCATATGTCGTTCCTGATGCAATCGCGATCATTGGATTTATGAGCCTTTACCATTTTATCAAGCGAGTCAGGAAGGAAGATAAAAGATCCGTTGTTCTGCCTGCTCTCGTATTATTTGTCATAACTCCGCTGCTGATTTTCCATGCATTCGGTGTCCATGGATATATTAAGCGTGCCAGGGATGCCCAGATGTTAGCTTCATATCATCGTTCATTAGTTTTATCTGATGATGAAATAAAAGAGTTAGGTCTTGACTGAGGTTCGCAGTCTTGTTGTCTAAACTCTTACCCCTTAACTACAGCACAAACAACCACATAGATCAGGTCGAGTACTGCGGCGCATGCCACGATGAATGCCCATGTCTTCTTGACTGAGAAGCCCTTGCGCTTCTTTAAGTGGTCGTGGATGGGAGTAGTAACGTTCTTTAAGATGATTATCTTCTTCTTTGTAAGACGACCGATCGTGATCTTGAGGATCGAGAGACCGCCGTCGATAAGGAAGGGGAGGCAGACGATAAGGTAAGCGAAGGGGATCTTCAGGTACATTGCGTAGAATGCGATGAAGAAGCCGATAGCTCTTGAGCCTGCGTCGCCCATGAGGACCTTACTGGGATTGAAGTTGAAGATAAGGTAGGCGACAAGTGACGCGATCAAGACGAAGCCTCGAACATAGCCGTGATAGTTGATCGTGCCGTTTATGCGAGCGACGATCATGAATGTTATGAGCGTAAGGATAGTAAGAGTACCGGAGAGACCGTCAACGCCGTCAGTAGCATTAGTTGCGTTTACCGATACGATTATGAGCATTACTGCAAGAAAGAAAAAGAGCCACAGCGGTATGTGTACGGGATAGCCCGTGATCCCGATGATGACGTCCGTTCCGTAAAAGAGCGTAAACACTGCGGCGCCGATACCTGCGATAAGGAAGTCGAGCGCGCCCTTTATATATTCGCCCCAGGGGTTCTTGGATCTGTCGTCCAGGAAGCCGAAGAGCATCGAGAGTAATACCAGGATCATCATGAAGAGGTAGCTTGAGCCGCTGAAAGTGAAGATCAGCGATACGATGACAGTAACGAATACGAAGTAGAAGCCGACGCCCGTGGGCTTTCCAATATTGACTTCGGAGCCAGCGGCATAGAGTCGTCCTCTGTCGTGTCCTAAGAGCTTATCGCCTAAGGGAAGGAACTTCATACATAAGAACGTAAGTATAAAAGACAGCACCGAAGCAGCTGCCGCGCCGACATAATACAACATAAAAACCTCTTCACAACCAAAAATCTTATTTATTGTACTACAAATTGAGATATAATCTTGAAGTAAAAAGTATAAAAGTTGCATAACAAATCTCTTATATGGAGGAAAAAGATGGATTATAAAAGCGAAATCGCAGCTAAACTGGCCGAGATCACGGGTCTTGAGACTGAGCAGGTATATAAGCTCATAGAGATCCCGCCGCAGGTAGAGATGGGAGACTATGCATTCCCTTGCTTTACGCTTGCCAAGACCTTACGAAAGGCACCGCCCATGATCGCGACGGATATCGCAGGCGACGAGCGTCTCGCATCCCTTGGCGCGATGACAGCTAAGAACGTAGGTCCCTACGTTAATTTCTATATCGACAGAGGCTTTTATGCCGTAAATACAGTCGGAGGCGTCCTTAAGGACAAGGATTCCTACGGTAAGGCAGATGAAGGTCAGGGCAAGATGGTCATCATCGAGTACTCTTCGCCTAATATCGCTAAGCCTTTCCACGTAGGTCATGCTTTCACTACGATCATCGGTAACTCGCTTTCGAAGATCTATACAAAGCTCGGCTACGATGTAGTCAGGATGAACCACTTAGGTGATTACGGTACACAGTTCGGTAAGCTCATCACGGCTTACAGGCTCTGGGGTGACGACGAGGCGCTGAATAAGGATGCCATCACCGAGCTCCTTCGTATCTACGTTAAGTTCCATGAAGAAGAGAAGAACGATCCGAGCCTTACGGATACTGCAAGAGAGAACTTCAAGCGCCTTGAGGACGGCTGTGAAGAAGAAGTTGCTCTCTGGAAGAAGTTCCGCGATATGTCGCTCGTAGTATTTGAGAAGCTCTATAAGAGATTGGGCGTTGAGTTCGATAACTATAACGGTGAGTCATACTATGCGAAGATGGCTGACGATGTAGCTAATATGCTCAAGGAGAAGGGACTTCTCGTCGAGAGCGAAGGCGCACAGGTAGTAGACCTCGAGGAATACGGAGTTCCTCCTTGCATCATTTTAAAGAGCGACGGAACTACTATCTACGCTACTCGTGATATCGCAGCTATCATGTACAGACATGAGAAATATAACTTCGATAAGAATATCTATGTAGTAGGTACGCCTCAGGCACTTCACTTCAAGCAGGTATTCTCCGTAATGAAGAAGGCCGGCTACGATTATGCCGATAACTGCGTACACGTAGGCTTTGGTCTTGTTAAGTTCAAGAATATGAAGTTCTCAACACGTGACGGTAATATCGTTCTCCTTGAGGATCTCCTTAATGAGGCTGTTGCCAAGACTCGTGAGGTAATCGCCGAGAATTCCAAAGCAAGAGGTCAGGACATGACCGAGGCCGAGATCGACGAGATCGCAGAGAAGGTAGGTATCGGTGCCGTTATCTATACATATGTTAAGTCAGGCCGCGAAAGAGATATCGTATTCTCATGGGAAGAGATGCTCGACTTCGAGGGAGATACCGCACCTTACCTCATGTATACATATGCTAGGACAAAGTCTATCCTCAGAAAGGCTAAGGAGCAGGGCTTCGAGCCTTCATCCGACGAGGAGATCCTTAAGCTCCTGTCATCCGATGAGGAGTACAGTGTAGTAAGGAGCATCGCGGACTTCCCCGATTCGATAAAGAAGGCTGCTGCTTCCAACGAGCCCTTCATGATCTCACGTCAGATCGCGCTCGTAGCAAGGAACTTCAACCGTTTCTACAATAATTCCAGCATCCTCAATGCTGATACGGAAGATCAGAAGAAGGCACGTCTCGCGCTTTGTGAGGCTGTCTGCGATACATTGAAGTCAGGTCTTGAGCTTCTCGGTATCGGCGTAGTTGAAAGGATGTGATCACTGATGGCGGATCCTTTCGAAGGGCAGATGCCGGATTTTAAGGATATTAAGTACGTTCGTCCCGATATAGAGGCTTTCACGAGCTTCGTTAAGGAAGTAAGACTCAAGCTCATGACTTGCCAGGACGCAGATATCGCTTCTGAGATCATCCTCGACTATGAGAAGAAGGTCTCGGGCTTCGATACACAGTATGCGCTCTGTAATATTCTCCACGACCTCGACACGTCAGATGATTTCTATACTGACGAGCTCGAGTTCTTCGACGAGGCTTTCGCGACGGTAAGTGAGCTTACTGCCGCAGTGCTTACGAGCCTTTTGAACTGCCCGTGTGCCGATGCGCTTCGTGCGAAGTACGGCGACATGATCTTCCGAAAGGCCGTAAATCAGAAGGAGACCGTCTCCAAGGAGATAATCGACGAGCTCGTTAAGGAATCTTCGCTCGAGAATGACTACGGTCAGATACAGTCGGAGGCACAGATCGAGTTCGGAGGGGAGATCTTAAACCTCTCGACACTCGCACCTTATCTCGAGTCAACTGACCGAAAGACCAGACGTAAGGCTCACATCGCTCTCGATAAGTACTATCAGGGCAAGAAGGAGACCTTTGACAAGATCTACGATGATATGGTCAAGGTAAGGACCGAGGCCGCTCGAAAGCTCGGCTACAAGAGCTTTACGGAGCTTGGCTATAAGAGGATGGAGCGCTACGACTATACACGCGATGACGTCGCTAAGTTCAGGGACGACATCGTGAAGTATATAGTTCCGATCACTGAGCAGATAAGAAAGCTCCAAAAGGAGCGTCTTGGCGTAGACGAGCTCATGTACTGGGATCTTCCTACGCTTTTTAAGAACGGTAATCCCGTGCCGAACGTATCGGGTGAGGGCTACGAGAGAGTTGCGGGTAATTTCTTCCGCGATATCTTCGGTGTAGTTCCGAGCTTCTTCGACGTTCTCTCGGAGCATGGATTTACCGACCTTCTTGCACGAAATAACAAGTCCACGGGCGGCTACTGCATGTACCTCGAGGACTATGCGATCCCATATATCTTCATGAACGGTAACGGTACGGCAGATGATGTCGCGACCCTTGTACATGAGGGCGGACACGCGTATGCGGCGATCAGGAGTGCCGAAGTGTCTCCTTTCGTTGAGTGCCTGTCTCCAACGCTGGAGACATGCGAGATCCACTCGACGGCCATGGAATTCATGTCATATCCCTATATGAACATGTTCTACGGAGATAAGGCCGAGCAGTACTGTGAGCTTCACATGACGCAGGCTCTGCTGTTCCTGCCTTACGGCTGTATGGTCGACGAGTACCAGCACATCGTATATGACGATCCCGACATGAAGCCTGAGCAAAGACATCAGGTGTGGAAGGATCTGGAGAAGAAGTATCAGCCATTCAATAACTACGGCGATCAGATGCCTTTCCACGAGATGGGCGGCGCCTGGATGAAGAAGGACCATATCTTCACGACGCCTTTTTACTATATTGACTATTGCCTCGCTCATATCTGCGCTCTGCAGCTCTGGGATGAGTCGAGGACCGACATGAAGACGGCTCTTTCAAAGTATAACCAGCTCTGCGAAGCTGGCGGTACGGATACTTTCCTGAACCTTATCGGTAAAGCGGGACTTGAGTCGCCCTTTGATACCGGCGTAATAAAGAAACTTGCTTACAGCATCTGTAAGTTCCTTGAATTATGAAACTGCCCGAAGATTTTATCTTTAAGACACGATCATTCATAACGAAGAACAACCTTCCTCTGGACGGTTTCTTCGAGAGCTTTGACGAGGAGCCGTTAAGGGGAATACGCCTTAATATGAGCAAGGTTGCGCCGTCTGATTACGAGTCTGTTATGGCTGACCTCGGTGAGTCAGTGGATAAGGTCACCTGGTGCGACAGCGGTTTTTATACTTTACGCGAAGGCTCGGGTAATGACCCTTACTACCATGCGGGCGTCTACTATCCGCAGGAGCCGTCTGCAATGCTCCCGGCACAGGTAATGTCGGCAAAACCCGGTGACTTCGTACTGGATATGTGCGCGGCCCCCGGAGGTAAGACCTGCAGGCTCGCAGAGGACATGAAGGGCTCCGGTCTTCTCGTAGCAAATGAGATCAACGAGATGCGTGCCAAGGCTCTGCTTCGTAATGTCGAACGTATGGGCATCCCTAATGCGGTTATCCTTAACGAGAATCCCGAGAATCTCGCGAAAGTGTTCATCGGCTTCTTTGATAAGATTCTGCTCGACGTCCCGTGCTCGGGAGAAGGCATGTTCAGGCGCGATGCACAGGCAGTAAAGAGCTGGGAACGCTTTGGTCCCAAGACCTGTATCCCGATACAGCGTGAGATCCTCGAAGCCGCTCACGTCATGCTCAAGGCAGGCGGTGAGATCGTCTATTCGACATGTACTTTCTGTGAGAACGAGGACGAGGATCAGATCCTTCGTTTCATCGAGCTTCACCCCGAATATTCCGTAATAAGACATGATGATATCGAGGGTATAACAGTCTCCGGCGAAGGCTTTATGAGGATCTGGCCCCACATATCGCGCGGCGACGGTCACTTCTGTGTACATCTCAAAAAGAGTGAAGACGCAGAGGTCGGCTCGATGTCACTTGAGAAGATCCCGTCATATAAGACGAAGCGCAAGGATAACTACGGCTTTTCCAAGTCGCGCGAGGCTTTCCTCGAGTTCATGCGCGATATCCTCGTCTCCTACGAGGACCCCGGAAAGGATTACCTTATTCACGGTAACCGCGTGCATCTTCTGCCCGTTAATGAGCGTATCTTTGACGGTCTCAAGGTAGTAAAGCTCGGAAGTTACCCGGGTGAGATCAAGCCCACGACTACGGAGCGACTCTTTATCCCGTCGCACTCACTTGCTCTGATGCTCAAGCGGGAAGAGATACGCGAAGATTCGTTCCTTTCGCTGTCGCGCGACGACGAGAGGCTCTGCCGTTACTTAAAGGGCGAGACGATCGTGGTTACGCCTGAGGAAAAGGCATCGCTCAAGAAGAAAGGCTACATTGTGATCGCGGTCAACGGCTACCCGCTGGGATTCGGCAAGATCTCAGGCGACGGCAGCATAAAGAACCTGTATCCCAAGGCCTGGAGAACAGCATGATATTCGGCACCCGCTTCGTGATGAGGCGGGTGATTTTGTGTTGCGGCGTTTTTAGGGGACGCCATTCCCATTTACTCGGCCAAAATTCCTGAAAAATGGTAATGGTTTGGTAATGAGAGGCTTCACTACCATTACACTAACACTTCAACGTAGTTTTGGACGTATTTGTGGTAGTGAACCTCTCGATCCCCGGCTTTCGCCTCATCGGGTTGCTGCGCCTGCTTTCGTATATAGGAAATGTCGCTCAGGCAGTCGCTCAAAATGCCGCGTCGAGCGACAAGGCCAGCGACATTCCACGAATTTCGCTAAAAGTGTCGCTCAAAAGGCTGCTGCGAGCGACATGGTCAGCGACATTTAGCGCTGAGAACCATCGAATGGTTAGCGAAGCTCCACGAACGATTTCTTTCGTTGACAACATATCAAAAATAAGTTAGCTTCTTCTTGAGGGGAAGTTATGAAAGATCTGACAGATATTGCAGGACTCACTGTCGCTGTGATCGGGGGAGGCAACGTCGGCACTCAGTTTGCCTGCGTTTGCGCATCAAAAGGCAGTGAAGTCCGTATTTATACATCAAGATGCAGTGAGTTTGCCGACACGCTCGAGCTCGTGGATGAGTTCGGTCACGTGACGTGCGGCACTATAAAACTCGCGACAGATGACATCGCGAAAGCGATAAGATGCGCGGACGTTATCTTTGTCACGACGCCTGCCTTTATGCTCGAAGCTATTGCGGAGAAGATGCTCCCTCATATAGAAAAAGACCAGGTGATCGTTGTCCTTCCGGGAACGGGCGGTGCGGAGTTCGCATTCCACGATTGTCTCAGAAAAGGCGCGATACTAAGCGGCGTTCAGCGTGTTCCGGCCGTTGCGAGACTCGAAGGATACGGCAGACGCGTCAGATGTGAGGGTCTTCGTAAGGAGATGTTCCTCGCGTCAGTTCCCAGACGTTACGCGGCAGACATAAGTGAGCTTATATCCGACCTTTTCGGCATTCCTTGTACGCCGCTCCCGAACTACCTGTGCGTGACTCTTACGCCGAGTAACCCGATTCTTCATACGACGCGCCTGAGAACTCTCTTTAAGGAATACAGGGAAGGCGTGACTTACGACAGGATCCCGAAGTTCTACGGCGAGTGGAGCGACGAGTCAGCCGAGCTGCTCCTTAAATGCGACAGGGAACTTCAGGACATGATAGCGCTCATGGATCAGGCTGACCTTACTTCGGTCAAGTCGCTTAAGATCCACTACGAAAGCGATGACGTGCCCTCGCTTACACGCAAACTCAGATCGATCGAAAGCCTTCACGCACTCCCGACACCGATGCTAAAGGTCACTGGCGGTTATATCCCTGACTTTGAGTCACGCTACTTTAAGGCCGATTTCCCGTACGGACTTGCGATCCTTGAGAGCTTTGCCGAGGTCCTTGATTACGATGCGACCAACATAAAAGAGACAATGGACTGGTACAGAAAGACGACTGGAGACTGCCGTTCGCTGTCACTTGAAGAGCACGATATCACGACCGTACAGGACATCTACGATTTCTATCACTGCTGATTTGTGAAAGCCTGCCTTTTATATTATAATAATTAGCGGTTTTCGAAAGGCAGGATTCACTAGTGTTAACAAGAGAACAATTCGATATCTTGGATGACCTGATCGAGGGCGACGGCTCCGCATCGGCATCCGCAAGCGGTACTACAGCGGAACTTACGAGCAGCGGACTTATCATTGACGGTAAGATCACGGCTGAAGGCATTAAGGCCATGGAGCCCTATAAGGTTCAAAGAGCGGTATTTATCGCCGCGGGATTCGGCTCAAGGCTTGTTCCCATCACACTCAATACACCTAAGCCCCTCGTAAGGGTTCACGATGTAAGGATCATCGACAGACTGATCGACGCGTGCCTCGGTGCAGGTATCGAGGAGATCGTGATCGTAAGAGGATACCTTAAGGAAGAATTCGATCAGCTCCTTCACAAGTATCCTATGATAAAGTTCATCGACAACGACTTCTATACTGAAGCAAACAATATCAGCAGCTCGCTGCTCGCGAAGGATCTCATCAGGAATGCATATGTATTCGAGGCAGACCTTCTTATATCAAATCCCAAGATCATCAAGGGTTATAACTACACATCCAACTTCCTCGGCATCAAGACCGATAAGACGGATGACTGGTGCTTTAAGGTAAAGGACAGGGTCATCGTCGAGGAGCTTACCGAAGGCGCTGGTGAGGATATCTGGCAGATGGTTGGAATCTCCTACTGGGATGCAGAGGCAGGCGCTAAGCTCGCAGAGGATATCCCCGCGGTATACGAATCCGAAGGCGGTAAGCAGAGATACTGGGAGCAGGTTCCGCTCGTATTCAGGAAAGAAAATTACAAGGTCGAAGTAAGAGACTGTAAGTTCGAAGATATAGTCGAGATAGATACTTTCGCCGAGCTTCAGGCAATAGACGAGAAATATAAAGTTTGATTGGAGATAAGTTATGGAAAGCATCAAGAGAAACATCCTTCTTAATCCCGGTCCGTCCACAACAACGGATACGGTAAAGTACGCACAGGTAGTACCTGACATCTGTCCCCGCGAAAAGGAATTCGCAGGTCTTATGAAAGGCCTCAGGGAAGACCTCGTTAAGATCGTTCACGGCGACCTTGATAAGTACACATCGGTACTCTTCTGCGGATCAGGTACGATCAATATCGATGTCTGCATCAACAGCCTCTTACCCGAGGGCAAGAAGGTTCTCGTTGTAAATAACGGTGCATACAGCACAAGAGCAGTCGAGATATGTCAGTACTACGGACTTCCTCATATCGATCTGAAGTTCGCAGTAGATGAGATTCCCGACCTTGCTAAGATCGAGGAGACACTTAAGGCTGATCCCGATATCGCTCTTATTCATACGACACATCAGGAGACAGGTACGGGTATCCTTAATCCCGTCAGGGAGATCGGTGCTCTTGCCCATAAGTACGGCGCTATCTTCACTGTAGATACGACTTCCACATATGCGATGCGACCTATCGATATCGAGAAGGATAACATCGATTTCTGCATGGCAAGTGCTCAGAAGGGACTTATGTCTTTTACAGGTTTGAGCTTCGTAGTAGGTAACAGAGCCATCCTCGAAAAGAGCGCAACATATCCCAAGAGATCTTATTACTGTAATCTCTTCCTGCAGTATGACTGCTTTGAGAAGACGGGCGAGATGCACTTCACACCTCCGGTTCAGACGATCTACGCTACTATCCAGGCTCTTAAGGAGTACTGGGCAGAGGGCGAAGAAGCTAAGTGGGCACGCCACACTCGCGTATTCAATGCGATCAACGAAGGTCTTGAGGAGCTCGGCTTTAAGCAGGTCATCGTTCCCGAGAACAGAGCAGGTCTCGTATCTTCCGCTATCTATCCCGACGATCCCAACTGGAGCTTCGAGAAGGTTCATGACTACTGCTATGACAGAGGCTTCACGATCTATCCCGGTAAGATCTCAACAACGAATACATTCCGTCTTTGCGCTCTCGGTGCCATCGACGAAGCTGACATAAAGGACTTCTTCAAGGTGTTCAAGGAAGCGCTCGACGCAATAGGCGTACAGACACCCGTAAGATATTACTGAAATAAGGAGATACATTAATGAAGACTGTTTACACTTGCTTTTGTACCGACGTTATCCACGACGGCCACCTCAATATCTTAAATGAGGCTAAGAAGCTCGGTTCCGTAACGATCGGTGCGCTTTCCGATAAGGCACTGATCCGCTATAACAAGTTCCCGACACTTTCCCAGGATGAGAGAGTAAAGCTCTATGAGAGCCTCGAGGGAGTAGAGAAGGTAGTTATCCAGGACGATATGCTCTACGATGACGTTATCCCTGCATTGAAGCCCGACTATGTCGTTCACGGCGATAACTGGACAGCAGGTCCCGAGTCCGCTATAAGGGCACATGTTGCAGAGCTCGTTTCCACATACGGCGGTGAGATCGTAGATGTTCCTTATACATACAGCGAGACAGTTAAGAAGATCGACATGCAGCTCAGAGAAAAGCTCGCAATGCCCGAGTATAGAAGAAAGAGACTTCGCCAGCTCCTCGAGATGGTACCTGTCGTTAAGACAATGGAGGCTCACAGCGGTCTTACGGGTCTTATCGTAGAGAAGACGGTAGTAGAGAACGACGGTAAGCTCGATCAGTTCGATGCTATGTGGATCAGCTCTCTTTGTGATTCAACGGCTAAGGGTAAGCCCGATATCGAGCTCGTTGATATGACATCCAGGTTCAGGACAATCGAGGACATCACTGAGGTTACGACAAAGCCCATAATCTTCGACGGTGATACGGGCGGACTTACGGAGCACTTCGTATACACGGTTCGTTCCCTCGAAAGACTCGGCGTGTCCGCAGTTATCATCGAGGACAAGAAGGGCCTTAAGAAGAATTCACTCTTCGGTACCGAAGTCGAGCAGACACAGGCAACTATCGAAGAGATGAGTGCTAAGATCGCAGCAGGTAAGAAGGCTCAGCTCACTGATGACTTCATGATCATCGCTCGTATCGAGAGCCTTATCCTCGAAAAGGGTATGGAAGATGCACTTGAGAGAGCTTTCGCTTTCGTAAAGGCAGGTGCAGACGGTATCATGATCCATTCACGAAAGAAGGATCCCGCAGAGATCTGCGAGTTCTGCGATAAGTTCAGGGCACAGGATAAGAAGACTCCTATCGTAGTTGTTCCTTCGAGCTTTAATACGATCACAGAGGATGAGCTCGCTTCACACGGCGTAAATATCGTTATCTACGCTAACCAGCTCACTAGATCCGCATTCCCCGCAATGCAGCAGACGGCAGAGGATATCCTCCGCTACCACAGAGCCAAGGAAGTCGACGACCGCCTTATGTCCATCAAGCAGATCATCACACTGATCGACGAGATCTAAAGACTGGAGACACGTAAATGAAAGTAGAAAGCCTTGTTAACATCATCGGATCCGATTTTTATACGGGAGTACCTGACTCACAGCTCAAGGCGCTGTGTAATTACCTCATGAATACTTATGGTATCGATCCGAAGCATCACATCATCGCTGCTAACGAAGGTAACTGTGCGGCGCTTGCTGCAGGTTACCACCTCGCAACAGGCAAGGTTCCCGTTGTATATATGCAGAACTCCGGTGAAGGCAACATCATCAATCCCGTTGCATCACTTCTGAACGATAAGGTATATGCGATCCCCGTTGTATTCATCGTAGGATGGAGAGGCGAGCCCGGTATCCACGACGAGCCTCAGCATATCTATCAGGGTGAGGTTACCGTAAAGCTCCTCGAAGATATGGATATCGCGACTTTTGTTATCGGCAAGGAGACAACGGAAGATGAGCTCAAGGCCAAGATGGCTGAGTTCAACGAGATCATGAAGACCGGTAAGGATGTTGCTTTCGTTATCAGAAAAGGTGCTCTCGAGTATTCCGAGAAGGTCGTATACAAGAACGACAACAAGATGATCCGCGAAGAGATCATTCAGCATATCGCTGCGGCTGCAGGTGAGGATCCTATCGTATCTACAACCGGTAAGGCTTCCCGTGAGCTCTTCGAGACACGTACTGCAAGGGGTCAGAGCCATAAGTACGATTTCCTTACGGTCGGTTCCATGGGTCACAGCTCCTCCATCGCTCTCGGTGTAGCACTTAATAAGCCCGAGCAGCGCATCTGGTGTATCGACGGTGACGGCGCCGTTCTCATGCATATGGGTTCCATGGCGCTCCTTGGTTATAACAAGCCTTCCAATCTTGTTCATGTAGTCATCAATAACGGTGCACATGAGACTGTCGGCGGAATGCCTACGGTTGCATCCGATATCGACCTTGTAGCTATCGCAAAGGCATGCGGTTATCCATATGCCATATCGGTAGATTCTTTCGAGGATCTTGATAAGGAGCTCGAGGCGGCTAAGACGAGAGGCGTTTTGAGCATGATCGAAGTCAAGTGTTCGATCGGTGCGCGTGATGATCTCGGAAGGCCTACAACAACGGCACTTGAGAATAAGCAGAACTTCATGGAATACCTGAAGACTCTGTAATATAAAAATGCAATTTACGAAGCGGCTCGAAGTAAAGGGCCGCTTTGTTTATTTTTGAAGATAATTCGCGCAACCGCGATAAAAAAGATACGTGTATCTAAGTAAGAGCACAGAAAAGAGGTAGAAATGAGAGTAGTTATCGCTACAGGTAATAACGATAAGGTCAGAGAGATCAACGAGATCTTAGAGGGTACGGGCTTTGAAGCTGTTTCTATGAAGTCGATCGGTATCAACCCCGATATCGTTGAAGATGCGGATTCATTCAGGGGCAACGCACTCATAAAGGCGCAGGCGGTACATGCCCTCTGCAAGGAATACGTTATCGCGGATGATTCGGGACTTTGCATCGATGCATTAGACGGTGCTCCCGGTATCTATTCTTCCAGATTCTGCGGCGAGGACTCGACATATGAAGAGAAGTTCAAGAAGATCTTCGAGATGCTCAAGGATGTACCCGAAGAGAAGAGAACAGCACACTTCACATGTGCCATCGCTGTCGTAAGACCTGACGGTTCTAACTTTACCGTAGAGGAGACTTTCGAGGGCGTTCTTCATGAGGAGCCAAAGGGTGAGAACGGATTCGGTTATGATCCTATATTCTATGTGCCCGAGTATGGTATGACGAGCGCTGAGATGAGCCCTGAGATGAAGCACAGCATGAGCCACAGAGGTAAGGCTCTCCGCGCAATGGTAAAGAAGCTTACTGAGTCTGAAGCCTGAGGCGAAACGATAATTATATATAGGAGATATATAAATGAGAAAGAAGATAAATCTATTGAGCTTGGTTACATCGGGTGTATTCTCGGTGATCTATTTCGCATCATTCATCTTTATGTTCTTCGGAGTTATCGGTGAACTGGCATGCACTTGCTCGATCGATACTTACGGCGTGCCCCTGATGGTAAGCATGTCACTGGCATTCCTCGGTGTAATGTTTACTATCTTTGCCATCATGAACTTCAGGGGCAAAGTGAATAACGCGTCCTTTAGTACAGTTACTACATTTGTCGGAGCGGCTGTAAGCTTCTTCGGATTCGTATTCTTCTTCTATTTCGCAAGCACATATATCTACTATCTAATGAGTAGTGACGGTTCGTATCTCATGATCGTCATCTTGCCCATCATTTTAAGTATCGCAGGCATCATCGCCGATATCGCTCTCGTTGTGATGGAGATCATCTGCCTTAGCGGTAAGGGTGATAAGGTTGAGCTCTATGCGGCTGAGAAGACAGAGCAGGCTAAGGCAAAGTGGGAGAATGCGAAGCGTGAGCGTTATGCGAAAGCAACCGGTGACGCTTCGACTGACGATGCTACGGTAGCTCCCGCTGACAGGAATGCATTCGTATTCTCGATCGCTTCTGTTTGCCTCAGTATCTTTATGCCGATCGTCGGATTAGGGTTCGGTATAGCAGCTCTTAACATTGAGAAGAAGCACCCGCATAAGCTTACATTCAGGCTCTCGCTCATCGGCTGTATCCTGAGCGTTATTGCGTTTATCGTATGGCTCTGGGTATTGGCTTTCAGATTCTTTGGCTGATATAGGTCGAAAGGGGGATATGGAAAATGAAGACAAGAAGGATAATGGCACTGATCTTTAATTTGCTCGGCTCATGCATGACGTTGCTGATCACCGGAATCCTCGCCTGCATCTTTATCTACACGATGGTATTGGATGATTACAGCCTGCTTACTATGTGTCTCGCAGGTGTATCGACAGCGCTATTTGTCGTTCCTTTTGCTCTTGCCATCGTTAATATCCATCATTTCAGCAGATATGCCAAGAAGCTTTCACATAAATTCGATAAGAATGCGATAATCCTCGGCGGATTGAACGTATTCGAATATGTGATCATCGGGATCTTTTATATTATCGGTGTTATGCAAAATGATCTCGGATTTTCGGCTGCATCGATCATCGCAGGATTTGTACTGCTCATCGGCTGCATTCTGTTTTGCGTAGCGGCGATCGTACTCTCTGTCATATCGATCGGTAAGGAGAAGTCCGCAGCAGGTAATGCCTGACAGCCCCGTGAAAGGAGGAGCTTCAAATGAAGACCAGACGTATCGTAGCATATATTCTCAACATGTTGAGTGCAGTGCCGTTGATCATCATGTGCGGATTTTGGTGTTTGATCTTTCTTCTTTCGATCCTGGTTGACGGTTCGGATCTTCTAGTTTCGCTGCTCATGGGCGTAGGTTTTGCAGTAGTATTGGGTTTAGTAGTCTTTAGCGGTATGCATCTTTCCAGATCTTTCAATGGTCGTAAGAATAAGTTCGATCTCTTATCGATCATACTGGCGAGCATAAATGTACCGGCCTTTATCGGATTTGAAGTGTTTCACTATTGGCTCTTAACTTGCTACGGATACGGACGTTACGTTCCGGTCGTACCCTTTGTAGTTCTGGGTATACCTTGTGTGGCCTTGTCGGTAACGGTGATCGTACTTTCGGTCATTTCGCTCGGTATGAGTAAGGCAGCACCTAAGGTCGCTTGAAGGAAGGCAGAATGATATGGCCAAAGTCGACTGATCCTCTAACGAAAGCAGTCTTTTTTCTCCTGAGCAGTTGATATTAACCTCCAAAAATGTTAACATCGTTCGTACGCGTACAATTGTCCGTGTACCGCGGACTTTTGCCCCGGCTTCATAGAGCCGAAACAGGGCAAAGAGCGCGACCTGTAAGGAGGGAAGAGAAATGCCTGAAGATTCAACAGAATATTATCTTGTAGACAAGAAAGTACTTCCCGAAGTCTTTATCAAGGTCATGGAGGTAAAGCAGCGGCTCAATACCGGAGATTCGGTCTCGGTCAACGAAGCCGTGCGCAAGACAGGCCTCAGCCGCAGTGCGTACTATAAGTACAAGGATTCGGTGCTTCCTTTCTTCGAAGCGACCAACGGCAAGAAAGTGACGCTCCTTATCACGGTCGAGAACTTCCAGGGGATCCTCTCATCGATCCTTAATGTCATCGCAGAGTCTCGAAGCAGTATCCTTACGATCAATCAGAATATCCCGATCAACGGACTTGCGGATATCTCTATCTCGATCGAGACGGCTTCGATGTTCGGTTCTATGGATGACATCATGGCTGACATCAAGAAGATCGCGGGCGTCAGATCCTGCAGGATCCTGAGCAGGGAGTAAATAAGATAATAAATTAAAAGGGGAATATATAATGATCAACATAGCAATCTTAGGATTTGGTGTAGTCGGTGCAGGTGTTGCGGAAGTTATCGCAATGAATTCCGACTCCATCGCACAGCATCTGGGAGAGGAACTCAAGGTAAAGCATATCCTTGATATCAGGGATTTCCCTGACAGCCCTTTTGCTGATCTCGTAACTCATGACTCCAACGACGTATTCGGCGATCCCGAAGTAAAGGTAGTAGTCGAGACTATAGGCGGCGCGAAGATCGCTTACGAATTCACAAAGCAGGCTCTCTCCGCCGGTAAGAGCGTCGTAACATCCAATAAGGAGCTCGTTGCTACACATGGTGTTGAGCTCATGGAACTTGCTAAGGCTAACGGCTGCCAGTACCTCTATGAGGCTGCAGTAGGCGGTGGTATCCCGATCATCAGACCTCTTCACAGATGCCTTGCAGCGAATAAGATCCTTCGTATCGCAGGTATCGTAAACGGAACAACAAACTATATCCTTACAAACATGAGAACTTCCGGCCTTTCCTACGATGAGGCTCTGAAGCAGGCTCAGGCTAAGGGTTATGCAGAGCAGAATCCTTCTGCTGACGTTGACGGTATCGATGCTCAGAGAAAGCTTTCGATCCTTTCTTCGATCGCATTGAACGGGGAGTATGTATCTCCCGAGGAGATCAACACAACAGGTATCTCCGCTATTACTTTGGATGATATCAACTTCGCTACGAGCATCGGCTGCTCATTAAAGCTCCTCGCTGTATTCTCTCATATGGATGAGGGCAAGCCTTCTGCTTTCGTTGCACCTTTCTTCGTAGCCAAGAAGTCTCAGCTCGCTCCCGTTGAGGGCGTATTCAACGCAGTACTCGTTAAGGGTAACGCAGTAGGTACGACAATGTACTATGGCCGCGGCGCAGGAAAGCTTCCTACGGCTTCCGCAGTTGTAGGCGATGTTCTCGAGGCATCCCGTGCTCCCGAGGCTAATGCTTATGCCAAGAACTGGC
Source organism: Ruminococcaceae bacterium KH2T8 (assembly GCA_900111435.1). Lineage (NCBI taxonomy): Bacteria > Bacillati > Bacillota > Clostridia > Eubacteriales > Oscillospiraceae > Ruminococcaceae bacterium KH2T8. The sequence continues at coordinate 104,416 of FOIY01000001.1, read as the reverse complement.
ACAAGTCTGATGCACGCGTAACAGCTGAGTTCGGTGATATCAAGACAAATATCATCGTAAGAGCTAAGGCAGGATCCATGGAGAACCTTAACGATACATTCTCTTCCTACAACACTGCTTCAGTTCGTGACGAGAGTGATTGCTGCGCTATCATCGTTTACGACATCCTTCATAAGGATATCGATAAGCTCGTATCTTCCGTAGGCGGCAACTGGCTTCACTACATGGAGTGATCCGTCACAGAAGAAAGATAATTATAGAATAATAAAAGGTCCGGCTCGTGTCGGACCTTTTTATGTGTCTTAATTGGGATTGTCATCGCTTGCCGTAAGTGCGAAGCTCGTCGAGTATATCCTTGTAGTCTCTGTGCTTTACATTAGGGAAGACATTTAGCAGACGTCCGACGCCGTAGTGACGGTGAGTCGTAAGTGACGATCTGATCTCGTTATACCTGCGCTGAAGGTCGGCCGTAGTCTCTTCCGAGAGCCTTCTTAATTCGTCGCGTTTCTCGTCGGCGCGACGCTCGAGCTCGATCTTTCCGGCCTTGGCTGCATCTTTGAGTTCCGCCTTGGCGAGCGCTGCCTGTACGCGTGCTGTCTGGGCTGACTGCGCTGATTCGATGGACTGCTTTCCTATCTTCTCGGTGAGCTTATCGCTCGCATCTCTCATGGCTGAACTGATCTTGTCGAGCTCAGCGAGCTTCTTATTAAGACCGATAAGACTAAGTGCAGTGACCGTGGTATCTATGATCATCACTATAAGGAATGTGACGGTGAGTATCACCAGAACAGGCAAGGGGATAAGCGTAAATACGAGCGCGGCGATCGCAGGGTGAGCGAGACGGACGACCGCTACGACTGCAAGTCCCCATATGATGCTGAAGGCGGGGCAGATGTAACCGCCGAGGTTCAGGGGCATATTGGAATAATCCCACCAGCGTGCATGAAAGAATGTGTACAGCAGGAAGCCCGCGACGAGCTCGATACCTGTCGTGAGCGCTACACCTATGATGAATGTAAGAAAAAGATCATTTATGCCGGTAAGATCGAACACAAAAAGAACGGCCGTCATGCCGAATCCGTAGACAGGGCAGACGGGACCGTTCAGAAAACCTCTGTTCATGATCTTGCCGAGCGTGACTGCGTGATATATGACTTCCGTTACCCAACCGATAAATGAATATATCAGGAAGAAGCACACGACCTCGAACAATGTCATGATAAACCTCGGTAATTATCAGATCTGATTTTCGCAGTACTCTCTATACAATACGGCGAGGTCGCTCATATCGCGGTTCATGCGAACCTGAAGAGAGGAGATATCCTTGAGGCTCTTGCTCTCGAGAGCATTCTTGATGCTCGTGAATACCGAAGTGTGCTCCTCGGAATTCTTTGCGAGGGAGAACTTGAGTCTTTCGATATCAGACCACATGTCGTCGTCAACTGCGTTAGCAGCAGTGTGGCGCTTTGTATAGCCGCGAAGCGTTACGAGGTTCGAAGGGATGATCCTTTCGAGAAGCTCGTATGACCACTTGTCGAGCATTGCATGTGAATAAGATGAGAGGAGCTGATCGTTGAATACTCCGCCTGCGCAGAGGATATCCGTTACGGAATCGGAAGCGATAAAGCTCTTCAAAGACTCATATACTGTTGCGGGAGGTGTACCGAAGAGACGGTCTCTCTCGTCCTCTGTCATTGTCTCGAAGATATCTTCCTCACATCTGTAGAGCCTGTTTGCTTCGAGGTAATCACCCTCTACGCCGTAGTCCTTAGTGAACTCTGCCTCAAGCTCCTTTGTTGTCTTTCCTGATGAGAGCGCATAGTCGATACCGTCGAGCATGCACTGGTAGATAGCGGAAAGACAAAGATATGTATTTGTATGAGGGTTAGGAGAACGAAGCTCGAATCTTGTAGCGTGCTTATTGTTCTCGGAACGAACGAGACCCAAAAGTACGGATCTGTTACGGGAAGGTGTAAGAACATCCTTACCGATCGAAGCAACCGCATGTGTAGGTGCCTCGAATCCGGGCTGAAGTCTCATGAATGCATCGGTAGTGGCAGATACGAAGGGATTGATCAGATCGTAGTGCTTCATGATACCCATAAGGGAACCCCAACCGATAGTGGAAAGGTAATCAGCCTTCATGTCAGCGGGGGCGAAGAGGTTGATCTTCTTGCCGCTCTTAAGGAAAGCAACTGCATTTACGTGTGTATGCTCACCGGAACCGGCAACACCGGGGATAGGCTTAGCGTCGAAGCTTACCTCGAGGCCGTGCATACGGAAGATCTCCTTGATGAGGATACGTGCCGTAAGTTCGTAGTCTGCGCCCTGAAGTGCATCTGAATATCTCCAGTCAACTTCGAGCTGCTCCATGATGCTGTGGAAATCGCCGGAAGATGTAACGGCTGCCTTTACGCCGCCGACCTCCTTATGTCCCATCTCGGGATTGAAGCCGTACTGGTCGAGAACGAGGATGACCTGCTCGAGGGCGGTTCTAACGACGCCCTTTGTACGCTTCCAATACTGCTCCTTGAGTACCTGGGAGATGGAGAGCTGCTCCTGAGAGATCTTCTCGTCAGGGGAGTTTACCCAGAACTCGAGCTCTGTAGCCATGATCAAAGTGATCTTATCGAGATCTTCGGGCTCAAAGCCGTACTGCTCACACAGTGACTTGTTGCTCGCGAAGATGTCGGTAAGTCTCTTTTCGAAATATTCCGCACTTTTCTTCAGTACGGAACGGGAACAAACAGGCTCTCCGTTGTGGTAAAGAAAGGAAGGGACGCGAAGCGTACCCACAGGGAGGCCTGTCTTAGTGTCGATGTGTTCGTAGTTGTAGTCGATATACCAGACTACATCGGAATCGGGCACGAGGTCGACCTTACCGTCGTTCAGTGTTGCGATGCCCGGAAGTACAACGGAAGAACCGTCTGTCTGGACTGCGTCGCCGTTAAGATAATTCTCGAGGTTATCGTGGAAGTCCGCGATCGGGATCTTCTCATCGGTATCGTTACCGGACAAGTCTACACCCATAAGGGATACGAACTTGATCTCGGGGTGCAGCTCGAGGATCGTGGTGATATCCTTCACCGAATGCTTCTCGGGAGGGATGATGCTCAATAGATCGGGGTTGACCTTGTACTCTGTCATTTATATATACCGTCCTGCATTTGTTGGCGCGAAAGCCACCGCAAAGGCTTTCGCCGACTCATATATTATATTAAATACGCGCGCATTTCTATCCTTGTCGTTTATTGTGCATATGCCTTAATTTTGTCTTGATTTTTGTTACTTTGATGTTGCACAATCAATATATGAGTAATTCGATCACTGAGATCTTTAAGATAGACAAAGTCGGTAAAGGCATAGCTGTTAAGCTGATCTTTACCTTTCTGATATTTGCCAGAGCGTCCCTGATGCTCTTTCCCGATGCGGCATTCGATTTTAAACCCCTCGAGGTCTTCTATAGAAAGTATCTCGAGAATCCGCAGCTCGCATACTCGATGAACCCCGAGGATGTTCCGCTTTCAGACTGGAACTGCATCCTTATCTGTTTCGTCGTGTTTCTCGTCTATCTGTACATAATGGCTTTTGCCGCATATGTCGGACTCTTTATCAGACATATCAGGGTCACGACGGGTAAGGGAAAGGCTGCCACAATGAGCGATATAGTCACAAGGCTCACGATATTGGCTTTAGTCGTGCCCGTTTTCTACATTCCGTTCATTATTTTCATGTTGTATTTAATATTGTTTTTGATTATTATCTTCCCGTGGCTTATAATGTATCCGGCCTGTTACCTTTCGGGAGACCACGGACTGATCGCCAGCGTGAGCGAGATGTACAGGAAGACACGCGGCTATTATCTGATAAATATCAGGAATATCTGCATTATACTTACGGTCTCCTTTATGATCAGGATGCTCACTACGCTCCTGTCTGAGGCGGCTCCGGCGGCGGCTTTCATAGCCGATACGTTTGCGGATACTTTCATACTCCTGTGCCTTGCGAGGTACGTAGGACTTATTTACATCAAGATGATCGAGGCGCCTTTCGGGATCGCCAGAAGACCGGTCACTAACAGCGATAATGATGCTCGTCCGAGCTGAATTATATTAAAAGAAATTATTGTTAATACGGAGGTTGACAAACATGGACAACAAAGAACTCGCAATCGCGAAGCATACCGAATGGCAGGGTAAGATCGAAGTTATCACTCGTGCTCCTGTAGGATCAAAGGAGGATCTTGCTATTGCTTATACTCCCGGTGTAGCTGCTCCGTGCCTTGAGATCTCTGAGAATGTAGATCTTTCATATAAGTACACAAGAAGACACAACCTTGTTGCAGTTGTTACAGACGGTACTGCTGTTCTCGGTCTCGGTGATATCGGACCTGAGGCAGGTATGCCCGTTATGGAAGGTAAGTGCGCACTCTTCAAGGCTTTCGGTGATGTTGACGCTTTCCCTCTCTGCGTTCGTTCCAAGGATGTAGACGAGATCGTTAAGACAGTTAAGCTCCTTGCAGGTTCTTTCGGTGGTGTTAACCTCGAGGATATCTCCGCACCTCGTTGCTTCGAGATCGAGAAGAGACTTAAGGAAGATCCTGAAGTTGATATCCCGATCTTCCACGATGACCAGCACGGTACAGCTGTTATCACACTTGCAGGTATGATCAATGCTCTTAAGCTTACAGGCAAGCACATCGATGATATCTCTGTTGTAGTTAACGGTGCAGGTGCTGCTGCTATCGCTATCACAAAGCTCCTTATCTCCAGAGGTCTTAAGGACGTTGTTCTCTGCGACAGAAAGGGAGCTATCTACGAGGGTAGAGACGGTCTTAACCCCGCTAAGGAAGAAATGGCTAAGATCACAAACCAGAAGGGTAAGAAGGGTTCTCTTGCAGATGTTATCAAGGGTGCTGACGTATTCATCGGTGTTTCCGCTCCCGGCGTTCTTACAGCTGAGATGGTTGCTACAATGAATCCCGATCCCATTGTATTCGCATGCGCTAACCCTACACCCGAGATCATGCCTGATGAGGCTAAGAAGGCAGGCGTTGCAGTTATGGCTACAGGTCGTTCCGACTTCCCCAACCAGGTTAACAACGTTCTCGCATTCCCCGGTATCTTCAGAGGTGCTCTTGATGTTCGTGCTTCCGATATCAACGATGCAATGAAGCTCGCTGCTGCTGACGCTATCGCTTCACTCGTTTCCGACGAGGAGCTTAACGCTGAGCACATCCTTCCCGATGCATTCGATCCCCGCGTCGGTAAGACAGTTGCTGCTGCAGTTGCTAAGGCTGCAAGAGATTCCGGCGTAGCTAGAATTTGATCTTAAGTTAATAGATTACGGATCTAAATGAAAAGCGGAGCTTCGGCTCCGCTTTTTTTGTTGCGTAAATATATTGATATGCTTTTCCGGTGCGATTAGCGCCAAGGGTTCACACGAGTCGTCATTTTGAAGATTGTTTACACTTTTTTCCGAGCTACGGTTCACACAAGATGATTATTCGGCAATTGTTTGAACTTTACTGCACGTTATAGTTCAAACAACTCTCTGAAATTGAGATTGTTTGAACCAAATGGTCTCTTATGGTGTAAACAATTACCGTATAATCGATTTGTTTACACTTTGAGACGGGAAATCGTTCAAACATTTATGGAATATCTAACTTGTGTGAACCGGCAATACAAAAAAGGTTCACACAACCTTGAGATTGCCTCATTGTGTGAACCGTGAGAAGCCATATAGGAGATCTCCGTGATGACGAGATCAGTCTCTCCTGAACAGATCCCTCGTATAGACTTTATCTTGAACGTCGTCGAGTGTGGAGTCGTATCTGTTGGCCAGGATGCATCCTGACATTTTCTTGAACTTCCTAAGATCATTTACGACCTTTGAGCCGAAGAAAGTCGATCCGTTCTCGAGGGTGGGTTCGTAGATTATGACCGTCGCACCTTTGGCCTTGATCCTCTTCATGATGCCCTGTATCGAGCTTTGACGGAAGTTATCCGAGTTGGACTTCATGGTTAGGCGGTAAACGCCGACTGTGACGTCCTTTTCCTTTTGCTTGTCGAATCTGTTGTTGGAAGAGTAGCTGTATCCGCCGGCCATCTCGAGAACTCTGTCTGCGATGAAATCTTTACGCGTACGGTTGCTCTCGACGATCGCCTCGATAAGATTCTCGGGAACATCCCGGTAATTTGCGAGAAGCTGCTTCGTATCTTTGGGCAGGCAGTATCCGCCGTATCCGAATGAAGGGTTATTGTAGTAGTCGCCGACACGAGGGTCGAGGCAGACTCCTTTAATGATATCTCTGGTATCAAGACCCTTGACCTCGGCATATGTGTCGAGCTCGTTAAAGTAGGACACGCGAAGAGCGAGATATGTATTTACGAAGAGCTTTGTCGCTTCTGCTTCAGTCGTGCCCATGAAGATCGTCTCGATATCCTGCTTTATAGCACCTTCTTTCAGGAGATCGGCGAAAGCCTGAGCTTTTTCTATATTCGCATCATCTGTTCCTACGATGATCCTGCTGGGGTAAAGGTTATCGTAGAGTGCCTTTGATTCGCGAAGAAACTCAGGAGAGAAGATGATATTATCTGCATCGAGCTTAGCTCTTATATGCTGCGTAAAACCGACCGGAACGGTGCTCTTTATGACGATCGTCGGTTTCTTCTTATTATTCTTCGTCGTATCCAGGATGAGGCTTAAAACGGATTCTACGGCCGAACAATCGAAGTAATTGGTCTTCGGGTCGTAGTTGGTGGGAGCGGCGATTATGATGAAGTCTGCGTTCTTATAAGCTTTGGCAGCATCGGTTGTAGCAGTGAGGTTGAGTTCGCGAGTTCCGGCCTTTGCATCTTCGAGGTATTTCTCGATATAAGTATCCTTGATAGGAGAGATAAAGTTATTGAGCTTCTCGACCTTCTCGGGAAGAATATCAACGGCCGTGACCTTATTATGCTGAGCGAGCAGCACTGCCAGAGACAGTCCGACATAGCCCGTTCCTGCGACAGCTATCTTATACGCTTTAGATGGCTTTTTAACGGCTTTCTCGTCCTGATCGGTGAAGAGAGTCATAATATCGAACTCAAGGACCTCAGAGAGGGCGTAGAGCTGGTCAGGCGAGGGGGTATAGTCGGCGGACTCAAGACGCGACAGTAAAGACCTGTTGATGCCCGTAAGCTTCGAAAGATTTGCCTGCGTGATATTCTTTGTCTTTCTGGCGGTCGATACCGTATCAGCTAATAGTGTGAGCGAAAGCTTTTTCATAAGTAGTGCCTCGAATGTTGCTGATGGCAACGTGGAAATGTGAAGAGTAGGTTTCTTTTGCAATTCTATCAGATGCATTGGATGCGGACAAGAGGGAAGTGTGTTGCTAAGAGCGACAATTGGCGTTCGTTATCGCTGGTGGAGTAACCATGCATACTCAAGAAAATGGGGCAAATCTCCTTCGGCGGTTTATAAGATTCTTAAAAAATCTGATTGAATAGATTGTTTCCTTACCCCTCATTATGAGATATTGCGAACATAGGGAACAGGATTTTGATTGCGATATTGAGGAATATATTGCCGGCGGGAGAAGGGGCAGTATGAGGGACGATAGGATAATTGAAGGAATATATCAGGAAAAGCTCGAAGAAAGGATAATAGAATACCTAGCCGATAAGCGTGGCTTGTCATTTGAGTCCGCTAATGGATATATACTATAAAAGTGAATTCGCAACAATGATCCACGAGGGGTAGTTTGATATTCAGTATCTGGATCATAAGGTACGGGCAGATATCCTCGAATCAATTGAAGCTGAACTGTTCACATCATGAGTCGGAATAATTGAATATAGCAGAAGCGAACCGAAAAACATCTCGGTCCGCTTTTGCTGAAAAATGTAGATTAGAAATCTCTCCAAAGAAGATATTGTAATAATCGTGTAGCATCCACTTGATCTACATCCCCATCGTGATCGACATCCATCTCGCTATAGTAATATCCATAGAGATATTCATATAATGCGTAATTCTCTGGATGAGAAGGGTCTCCGTATTGAACGTAAAAATGAGTAAATCCTGGAATTTTAATCTTTTTAGCATCTTTTGCGTTTAGGTATCTCAGGATATGTGTAGCATCAATTGCATTGATTACACCATCAGAATTTGCATCTCCTCTACGAACTATTATTTCATGACCATAATTATCGTGTATTCTTGATACTTCTTTTCCAACGTCACCTGTGCATTCCGGTCTGGGAGAATTAGATGCAGCATTAGCTAATCCGCTGTAACCAGAAATAATTGTTGCAGCTGTCAATACAGTTGCAATTGCATTTTTGAGATTCTTCATATTATTCTCCTAAATTCTTAATTTATTTGGTTATCAATACATTCTCGTAACCGGTATAGAGATATAAAAGAAACCAACGAAAATTCTAGTATACAAGTGCTCAAAATGTCAAGCTGAAATAAGGAAACTTTGACAAATAACAACGAAAGTGATAAATAAACCGGATATCTAACAAATCTATGGACCTGTACCTGTATCATAAGGTTCTTGCAGATAGATAATAATAATGATGCTTTTTTTTCTAAGGAGCGAACAGAATGATTAATCTCGTTTGAGTAAACGCTAATGGAGCAACCGCGCTTGAATACCTGGCACAGATCAAGTCCTGAGCTGTCAAGCTCGCAGCATCCGTGAGGATGTGTTTCAGGCAGGCTTTACATCGCGGACTGATCTGTTTGATCGATAATGCGTGGGTGCGAACACTTTGTGATTTTATGTATTGCTGAAATACAACATAGTAAAACATTATTAATGTAAAGCGTAATTTAGTGAAGGTGATGTGGGGAATGTTGATTGAATTGAATAGTATTGTATCACTGTGGTGATATAGTTTACAAAAGGGAACTGTGCGCCGTTTGTCGCACTTGCTGTCGCTCTATCGAGGGTTGTGCGCGACAAGTTGAGCGACTTCGCGCGACATGTGCGCGAGGGAGGCCATTCTCATGATACTGAGTGCACCTCGAACACCTGATTTTTACGCATGAAAAGACCACCGAATTACTTCGGTGGTCTTACCTGGTGCACCATCAGGGACTCGAACCCGGGGCCCACTGATTAAGAGTCAGTTGCTCTACCATCTGAGCTAATGGTGCGTCTTGCTCGTTTCAGCTTGTTTATTATAACATTGCAATCTCCGATGTCAACACTTATTTTCAAAAAAGTTTTTCATGTCTTCGGAAGAGAAATCTTCGGCAAGAGGAAGGGCGATCGGACGGGCTTCTTTCGCTGATCTGTAGATACCCATAAGAGTGTCTACGGAGGAGTATCCGCTCATGGCATCGGCGATAGGCTGCCTGTTATTGTTGATCGCTTCAATGAAGTCTGCATAGATTCCCGTATGGGGGTTAAGTGCGGTAAGGAGGGAAGATATTCCGCTTGCCTTTATCTGTTTCATTACATAGTGGAAATTGAGCTTTTTGTTCTTGCCGTCTCTGATGTCGAGCTTCGGGATACCTCTTTGAAGTCCGAGGCTTATCGTACCGTTTTCGCAGAGGACGGTGAACATTGCGCTGTGATCTTTATCTGATGTTGCGGTAGTTCCTTCTATCGATGCGAGTGAACCGTCGCTCATACGGAGGATAGCCATACCGAGATCTTCTGCCTCTATCTTTCGAACTCTTTGAGCGAGCATTGAAGCAGCTTCGACCGGAGTGCTTCCCATGAGCCATACGAGAAGGTCGATTGCATGGATCGTCTGGTTCATCATGGCACCGCCGTCAGATTTCCATGTTCCTCTCCATGCAGCGGAGGAGTAGTAATCCTCGCCGTGTCCCCATCTTACGAAGATGGTACCGTGAGTTACCTTGCCGAACTTTCCTGCTGCTATATCCTGTCTTAATATATTAACGAGAGGGAAGTATCTGTAGATATGTCCCATTGCGATCTTCTTGTCGCATTCGCGTGAGATCTCATAGATCCTTCTGGAGTCTCCGGATGACATCGTCATGGGCTTTTCGAGAAGGATGTTGGAACCATGAGTCATGGCATATTCCGCTATCTGAAAATGAAGTCCCGAGGGGACCGTAACAGCTACGATATCAGGCTTTATCTCGTCGATCGCTACCTTGTAGTCGCTATAGATCTGAACTTCGCTCTCAGGGATCTTAGCGTCCGCGAGAAGCTTCTTGGGAGCCTTGTCGGATACGTCTACGAGTGCCTTGAGGACTACCTTGTCCTTAAGCTTCTGAATTGCCTTTATGTGCTTGGCTGCGACACGGCCGCAACCGATGATTATTACCGTCAGTTTTTTATCCATACGCTAATGATACCACAAGGATCTCTAATGTTATAATTGATGTTGTAATAAGAATATACGGGGGCTTGGCCTATGAATTTTGTAGATATCATATTGGATAAGCGTTACGGCAGAGAGCTTTCTGATGAGCAGATTAGTTTCTTTATAAAAGGTGTCACGGACAGGTCGATCCCCGACTATCAGATCTCGGCGCTTCTCATGGCTATCGTCTTAAACGGAATGACTGACCGTGAGATGACGACCCTTACGATGGAGATGACTCATTCGGGTCAACAAAATGATCTTTCGTATGTTGACGGCATCCCCGTTGATAAGCACAGTACCGGCGGTGTCGGCGATAAGATCACTCCGCTCGTTCTTCCTTTGTGCGCGACATTCGGCGTCTCGAGCGTTAAGCTTTCGGGCAGGGGCCTCGGATTCACCGGCGGAACGGTCGATAAGTTCCAGTCGATCAAGGGCTTTAACTGCGAGGTCGATCAGAAGGATTTTCCTAAATATATAAAGGAATGCGGTATGGTCATCTCCGGCCAGACTCCCGAGCTCTGTCCCGCGGATAAGATCCTCTATGCGCTTCGTGACGTTACGGGTACGGTGGATTCCATCCCGCTCATCGCTTCGAGCATCATGAGCAAGAAGATAGCAGGCGGCGCGCAGGCGATAGTGCTTGACGTCACATGCGGATCGGGTGCTTTCATGAAGACGGAAGAGAAGGCACGAGAGCTTGCGAATGCCATGATAAGCATCGGAAAGCTCGCAGGGCGAAAGACCGTCTGTGTCATTACAGATATGGACCAGCCTCTGGGTAAGACAGTAGGTAATGTCCTTGAGATGCAGGAAGTGCATGAAGTCCTGATCGGCAGGGGTTCCGCGGATGTTGTCGAGGTCGCTTGTGAACTTACGTCTCAGCTCGTTACTCTCGCGGGCAAGGATAACGGCATGAGCCACGATGAGCTCGTCGCAGAGTGCAGGAAGCGCCTTACTGACGGAACGGCGCTTACCAAGTACTATGACCTTCTTATTTCCCAGGGCGGAACGATAACCGATACGGGAGCGCCGATGTACGTTGAGAAGCCTTTCGAAGAGATGCAGATCTCAGCTACGGAGTCCGGTTATATCTCTCGTATCAAGGCCGATATAATAGGTAATGCTTCAGTCGCACTCGGTGCGGGACGCCGGAAGAAGGATGACGAGATCGATTACGGTGCCGGCATCTGCCTTTACAAGAAAGTAGGAGATAAGGTTCAGAGAGGAGATGTCATCGCGTCTCTATGCAGAGGATCGATGCATACGCTTTCGGAAGAGAAGCTCTTCGACGTTCTCGAAATGGTATGTGATGCATTTAAATATTCGGCTAAGCCTCCTAAAGCGCACAAAGCGATAATTGACGTTCTTTCATGAAGTCGCTATAATAAGAACAAATGTTTATAGGAGAGTATCATATCAATGGCTGACGGTCCTGAGACGACCACTATAATAGGAATAGACCCGGGTTATGCTATCACGGGTTACGGCATAGTCTCCAAGACCGGTAATAAGATCAGGTGCGTTGACTACGGCGCGATCACTACGCCGCCGAAGATGGCTTTCCCCGAAAGGCTTCTCGCGATCAACGAGAAGATGAGATTTCTTCTTGAGATGTATAAGCCTGATCAGATGGCGATAGAGGAGCTGTTCCTTTATAAGAATACGACTACCGCTATCGGTACGGCACAGGCACGAGGTGTCGTTATCGTTGAGGCCGCGCGTGCAAATATACCTGTTTATGAGTTTACTCCCGGTGAGGTAAAGCTCGCGGTCACAGGCTACGGTAAGGCTCAAAAGCAGCAGGTCGCCATGATGACAAAGACTCTTTTGGGGCTTAAGGAAATGCCTAAGCCGGATGACGTTACTGACGCACTTGCGATCGCGATAACACTCGCACATACGGGTCCGAAGTTCTCGGGTCAGGCTGTATCCGGATATCAGTACGGACGTTACGGCTACGCTGATCGTGCAGGTTCCGTTATCGAGAATCGCATCAGAAGGAAACAATAAGAATGGAGAATAGCATTTAATGTATTCATATATAAAAGGTGAATTGGTAAAGATAACCGACGATCTTATCGTTGTCGAAAATAACGGCATCGGATACGAGATAATATGTCCTTTCGCTTTGTCGTCGAAGCTCGGTCATATCGGTACTGATGTTTGCGTATGGCTCTATCAGAGCGTGCGCGAAGATGATATCTCATTGTACGGATTTTCCGAGCCCGAGCAGAAGGATATGTTTCTCCTGCTCATCACGGTAAGCGGTATCGGTCCCAAGGTTGCACATTCTATCTGTTCGCAGCTGACTCCCGATAAGTTCGCACTTGCCGTAATGGGTTCTGATGTCAAGGCTCTGACAGGAGTCAAGGGTCTTGGTAAGAAGGGTGCTGAGAGGATCGTTCTGGAGCTTCGAGATAAGCTCAAGGCTCTCGGAAAGAGTGCAGGTGCGATCGAGATCGATATCGGCGGCGAGGATGGAGTTGCTTCGGTTCCCGCATCGTCACTTGCTTCTGATGCTGTCGAGGCGCTCATGGTACTCGGCTATAAGCAGGCAGATGCCGCAAATGCAGTAAGTTCCGTATATGAAGACGGTGCTGATCTTCAGACTTTGATCAGAATGGCTTTGAAGAGCCTTGCGAGGTAAATAGATGGATTACGGTCAGTTCGGCGGCGGATTTGAAGAAGAGGAGAGAGTCATCGGCAGGCAGAAGCAGTTCGATGACAGAGACGAGAAGAATCTTCGCCCGATAACATTTGATGACTATAGCGGTCAGAAGAAGGTCAAGGAGAATCTCAAGATCTTTATTAGTGCCGCAAAGAAACGTAATGATGCTTTGGATCACGTTTTGCTCTATGGTCCTCCGGGCCTTGGAAAGACAACACTTGCTGGCATCATCGCATCCGAGATGGGCGTAGGAATGCATATAACGACGGGCCCTTCGATCGAGAAGGCAGGTGATCTAGCGGCCATTCTTACGAACCTTAACGAGAACGAAGTATTATTCATCGATGAGATCCATCGTCTGAATCGAAGTGTCGAGGAAGTTCTCTATCCCGCTATGGAGGATTACTGCCTTGATCTCATGATCGGTAAAGGTCCCGCTGCACGTTCGGTAAGACTTGATCTTCCGCACTTTACTTTGGTAGGAGCAACTACCAGAGCCGGTATGCTTTCGGCGCCTCTTCGTGACCGTTTCGGAATGCTCCACAGACTCGAGCTCTACGATACGGAAGATCTGATGGATATCTTAAGACGTGATGCAGGTCTTCTCGAGATCGAAATAGATGACGCAGGTCTTCGTAATATCGCTTCCAGATCAAGAGGTACTCCTCGTATCGCTATACGTCTTCTGAAGCGTATGCGTGACTATGCAGCATATCTTGAGAAGGATGTGATCGATAAGGAAGTCTCTGACTTCGGTCTTAATGCGCTCGATATCGATGAGATCGGTCTTGATTCCATTGACCGTCGTATCTTGATGACGATCGCTGATGTCTTCAGGGGTGGTCCCGTCGGACTTGAGACACTTGCGGCTTGTACGGGCGAAGATCCAATCACTATCGAGGATGTCTATGAGCCGTTCCTTCTGCAGAACGGATTCATCGCGAAGACTCCTCGCGGACGTGTGTTGACGCTTCGTGCTTTCGAGCACTTAAAGGTGCCCGTGCCGCCTTCATTTATGACTAAGAACAGCAATGTTCCGTCAGTAGGATTTGAGAATCTCTCCATGGACCTTAACGGTTCGAAGGGCGGCGAATAATATGTCGATGCTCCTTCATGCGTGTTGCGGTCCTTGTGCCATGTATCCCGTTGACTTTCTCCTTAGTGAAGGAGTAGATCTCGATCTGTATTGGTTCAATCCGAATATCCATCCTTTGTATGAATGGAACCGTCGCCTCGAGAATCTTCAGAAGGCAGCTGATCATTATAATGTGACTCTGGTACGTGACGGTGGTGAGGGGCATATCGATTGCCGCGAAGATTACTGGAAGAGCGGTGATTATCTTTCTGAGTATAAGTCGCGCTGTGAGATGTGCTATGATGTGCGTCTTGATAACGTAGCAAAGTTTGCCGCTGAGAACGGCTATGATTCGATATGTACTACTTTGCTTGTAAGTCCATACCAGCAGCATGATACGATCGCGCGCATAGCAGGTGATAAGGCTTCGAAATACGGAGTCAGGTTCGATTACTATGACTTCCGCCCGGGCTTTCGTGATGGTCAGAATATGGCACGTGATATAGGCCTTTACAGACAGAAATACTGCGGCTGCATTTTCTCTCTTGAGGAATCGAAATTTAAGGATAAGATACTGAAGTCTTTTGAAGATTAAAACGCAAAATATTGCGTTTTGTTACGTTTCGCTGCTCGCGGTGGCTGACGGGATCAGCCGATCTCTTTGGCACTTACCACGATAGAATAATAACCTTCGTAGATGACCATGCCGGGCTTTGCTCCGGGGATCTTCTTAACATGTGATACCTTGCAGTAATCGACCTCGGCCTTGATATCTCCGGCTTTGCTTCCTTCGGTAGCCGCATGTTCCTCAAGCATTATACTCTTTGAGAAGAAGGCTGCAGTCTGCGCAGCTTCGATAACGGAATTATCGGGGGGGAATTCTTCGCCTTTTACGCTCTTTAAGATAACATGCGTACCGGGCATGCCCTTGATGTGGAACCACCAGTCGTCCTTATCGGCGATCTTAAATGTGAGCTCATCGTTCTGGATATTATTTCTGCCGCAGAGGATCTTGCGACCGTCGGAAGTCTCATACTGTCTGAAGGGCAGAGGACGCTCGTTCTTATTGCCTTTGGAAGCATTCTTTTCACGTGCTCTCTTAGCTGCTTCGCGCAGGGCTCTCGAAGAGGCCTTGCCGGACTTTGCCTTGCCGACTGTGGCATTGGGGTTGCCCTGATTATTGACGTGTTTTGTCTTAGTCGGCTTGGCCGAGATGGACATGAGCTCCATATTTATCGCGTTGATATCGTCTTCACAGGATGCGGCATCTGCAGCGGCTTTGAGCGACCTCAGATAATCGATCGCCATCTGATCGTCGACAAGATATTCTTCTGCGAGCTGCAGCTTTCGCTTCGCTTTTCTGAAGCGCTTATAGTATTCCTGTGCATTATCCGAAGCATTGAGCGACGGATCGAGCTTGATAGTGACATCCTTAGGCGGGTCAACGTAGTAATCAGAGCAGGTGAGCGAATCTTCCTTGCCCTTGAGCATGTACTGGTAGCCGAGGATCAGATCGGCGCAATGCTTATAGTGATCGGCCTTGCTGCCTTCGTCCTTATCAGCCATATGAAGCTCGGCCTTACGCGTCGCGTGTGTAAGAGCACTGCCGATTATCGTCTTGAGACGCTGCTTCTTGTTATCTAAGTCGATGAAGCGGTCTTTCTCAAGGTAATACATGTCGATTGCTTCGGAGATCGACGATGCTTTCTTCATCTTGGCGTGACCGATTAGCTCGAAAGGTGAGTAGTCGCACGCCATGTCATCTTCGCTATAGTAAGATGCGGGCTCGTAGTCGTAGTTTATGACCTTCAGCGCGAAATCCTTTACTACGCTTATGAGCGCGTCTTCATTATCTTTCGTAAGATTCTTTGCAGGGAGGCGGTCGTCAATATCAGCTCGCATGCAAAGCTGTCTGCAAAGGTTAGGTGAGATGCCCTTTATAGAGTTGAGAAGTGCCTTGTCCATCGGGCGGCCCATCTCGGATTCTTCGATCGGGAGCATTCCTTCCGATACGAGCGAAAGCACCTCTTCACAAGTGAACTTATCCTGCGTAGGCGGATACTCGTAGATCCTGGCGGGCATTACTTCTCTTACACGGCTGACGCTGTAGTCAACGTGGATAAGACTGTCTAATATCTTGCCGCCTGCGTTTACGAGGATAAGATTGCTGTATCTTCCCATGAGCTCGACTATGAGCCTGATATTCTTGGTATCGTGAAGCTCGTCCGTCGTGCTCGCTGTTATCTCAATGATCCTTTCGTATCCGGGATTCGTAATTGATACTATGCGTGATCCGGATAAGTGCTTTCGAAGGAGCATACAAAAGGAAGGAGGCATCTGCGGGTTTTCTCTTGTGGATTCCGTGATGTTTATCCTGGGAGCGGAAGGGTTAGCTGATAAGAGCAGCTTTCTGATCCCGCTATTGGTCCTGATGTGAAGGATGACCGTATATTTATCGGGCTCGAAGACTTTATCGATCCTTGCACCCTTGAGTTCATTATCGAGTTCGTGCGCCAGAAGCTGCGCGGTAATACCGTCAAGAGCCATCTGTTATTCGCCGTCCGTGTCGGAATTTTGTGCTTCGTTACCGATGCTCATGACAAGACCGATGATCCATATAACGGCTACGACAACAAGCTCGATACCGAGGATCAGAAAGAATCGGTCGAAATTATTCCAGGAGATAAGAAGGTCCAGGAGGACAACAACAGTGATTATGAGAACTGTCATGACGGGGAAGAATGCCCTTGTCTTGGAAAAAGCGTGCCAGTAATCGATAGCGGTCACTGCCTGTGTCTGCTTTGACTGAGGTCTCTTACTGCTGTTCCTTGAACGCTGAGATGAGCGCTGATTGCTGCGCTGAGAGGAACGCTGGCCCGAACGTGAGCCGGAGCTTCCTGATCTGTTGTTGCTTCTTTTCTGCTGTGCCATACCAAATATTTTAGCATAAATATCGATCAGCGGAATATGCTATCTATAAGGTTGTCGACGGTTCTTATATCGAGCGGGTGCCTGGAGCTTTCCATGGTCGTAAAGAGGTTTTTGCCGACTATCAGACCGTTTGCGCTATAAGTGTTCATCTTTCTTATGGCATTGTTTGCGTAATCGGGATTATCCATCATGCCGAGGTGTTCAAGATAGATGACCTGCCTGTCGCTCATCCTGAGTATCGTGAAGTCAGGGTAGAAAGTCACTCCGTTGATGTTTAGCGGACACTCGTATCTGTAAGGTATATTCGCCGTTCTAAGGCGGTCGGCAATCAATTGCTCAGACTTTGATCTGACTCGCTCCTGATTTGCCGTGATGAAATATGGGTCTGTCTCGAGAAAGCCTTTCGGTTCGTATGGGACATCAAGCCACTTCTTTACGTATTCGTCGTCGGGTAGAGTGATCGGGTCAATTAGCGCGCGACGTTGTGGCGAGAGCCTTTCGTATATATCTTCTATCGTTGTTGTACCGTATTGCTTTTCGAAGTTCCTTAAGATCTTTTCTTCATGACGGGCTGCGCGCAAGACTCTTTCGAGATATGAACGCTGCGCCAGCTGGCGGATCAGCTTGGTGTCGTCTGAGATTAGCTTTTCGCCGTAGTCTTTGCTTGCATGATCAGAGCGGTAATAGTATGTGGCATCCCCTTTGGTCTTGATCCTCAGTATACCCTCCGGGTAATTAGCTAACGATCTTTCGATAGTCTGTATCAATGATCTGATGTAACCGAGTCTGCTTATCGTGCTTGTTGATAGTATATTGTTTTTCATGGCGTTACCTTCGTAGTGATGTTTGTGAATGTTCTGATTATAGAACGGAATGCCCGAGAAATGGGCGTCCCGACGAAAAACGGGACTTTTTTGCATGTGCAAAAGTGCTCCGATGTCTGAAAACATTGAGTTTGTTGTTTTGAAAGTCGTAAAAGTGGGACTTGGACGAATGGGTATGAGTTCAAGCGGGTTGCAGGGTACTGAATCAGAAACTGAAATTGGATTATTCTACAAGTCGGTTCCCAGAAGTTGTGATTTGACGGATTATGTCCACCTTTTTCGAGGACATGGTTCCCGAAAGTCGTTTGATTGAGATTTCTGAGAACTTTTTTGAGCTAAAAGGTGGGCGGAATATGGTGTTTTTTAGATTCTGTCCACCACAACACGTTGGATGGTTCCCATAATTTAATTATTCTGGTTTCCGTGAACTTATAAGTCAAAAAAAGTTCTCAGAATTATCAAATAATCAATTTCTGGGAACAGCCGGTTTTGTAGGATAAGAACAGAGGGGCATCAGCTCGAAAGCACCCGGCCAATTCGACAGCCAAAGCCGCCGCCCTGATCAGACCTATTAATCTCCCTCGGGATTCGGCCTCGCTGTGCTATCATATCCGTATGAATGGAAGAAACTACGAGCGTGCGGTGGCGCGCTATCTGAAGAATCATGGATATCACGGAGTCAAGGTTACGAAAGGCTCCGGTGACTATGGCGTGGATGTCTTGGCGAGACGCTGGGGGCACAAGTACGCCGTACAGTGTAAATACTACTCAAGACCCGTCGGTGTATCTGCCGTGCAGCAGGTGGTTGCCGGTATGGCATATTACGATTGCGACAGAGCGATCGTTGTTACTAATACGACATTTACGAGGCAGGCGAAAGAACTCGCCGAGTCCAACGGCATAGACCTTATTGCTAAGGTCAGTCCTTATAACGGTCTGTTCAGAGGTTTTTATTTCCTTATAACAACAGCCGCACTTGTTTGTGCGGCCGTTGATTACTATCGTTTGTATGCTATTGGTGTTGCGGCATTTATGCTGCTGCTCGGTATCTTCATCCTTTACCTTAGGTCGTTAGCGAAGAAGTGATCTCTTGCTGACGATATTAGGGTGGAGCTGATACGCATCCGCTGCCTAGCTAGCAAAATCTCCTGAGGACGATGGCAGGGAAGACCCGATGGCAACCGGTGCCGTGACGCGAAGCCTGATCAAGCCTGAGGCGGAACGAGGTCGCCCTTTGCTGCGAGGAGCTTTTTGATCTTCTCGGTAGGATTGATAAGGTTCGAGAGGGAAGCGTCGTGGTTGATAGCATCGATGAGGAGCGCTACGAACTTACACATGTTAACATCTGCGAACCAGGGAGCCTCGAGTAGCTCGGGACGTCTGTAAATGAGGTTGGTCGCGAATACCTTATCGAAGACCTTCTCTTCATATGCCTTATTGAAGTTATCGATACCTTCCGTGAAGAGAGCGAATGTGCAAGCGCAGAATACCTTACGTGCGCCTCTGTGCTTCATCTCACGGCAGATGTCGAGCATCGAGTCACCGGATGAGATCATATCGTCAACGATAAGGATATCCATGCCCTCAACGGAGTCACCGAGGAATTCATGTGCGACGATGGGGTTTCTGCCGTTGACGATCGTTGTATAGTCACGTCTCTTATAGAATGTTCCGAGAGGTACACCGAGGATGGATGCGAAGTACATCGCTCTGCTGATAGCGCCTTCATCGGGGGATACTACCATGAACTTACCCTTTGTGAAGGAAAGATCGGGGATCTGACGGTACATTTCCTTGATGATCTGATATGTAGCGGGAAGAGACTCGAATCCCGAAAGAGGGATAGCGTTTGCAACTCGCTCGTCGTGTGCATCGAAAGTGATGATGTTAGCGACGCCGAGGTTGTAGAGCTCTTCGAGAGCAAATGCGCAGTCCAAGGACTCACGGGAGTTTCTCTTGTGCTGACGGGACTCATAAAGGAATGGCATGATTACGTTGATACGACGAGCCTTACCGGAGCAGGCGAGGATAACGCGCTTTAAGTCCTGATAGTGATCGTCGGGGCTCATGCGGTTCATGTGACCGAACATCTTATATTCGATAGATGTGTTCATGACGTCACTTACGATATAGAGGTCATGACCTCTGACGGTGTTCTTTACGACTGCCTTACCTTCACCTGAGGAGAAGCGGGGATTGTCGACTTCGATCCTGTAGTCCTGACGGAAGAATCCGGGATACTTGGAAACGATAGCTTCCTGCTGGTATTCGGATCTTCTTGCATTGAGGTAGTAGTTAACGCGCTCCGTGAATTCTACGCTACCCTTGAGGGGGATGATTCCGATAGGTCCGACGGGGGCCATCGGGTTCTCGCCATACTGGTTATAACGTGAATAAGATTTCTCGTCTGCGGGAACTGAAGTCATAGTTTGTTTTACCGTCCTTTGTTAGTGTTTCCTTAATTGCTTTATATCTTCATTTGCTTTGGCAAATGTTATTCAAAGTCATCGAACAGCTCGCCGATCCTTATCTGTCCCAGGAAGTCCGAGATCCTGCTCGTCGAGTTGATCAGGTCATAAACCGACTCGTCTACGTTGAGCGCATCTATGATCCTCGTTACGTAGGGAATCATGTTGACGTCGAGATACCAGGGTCTGCTCAGGAGTTCCTTGGATCTGTAGATGAGGTTTGTGCAGACAACGGACTTGATGATTCCTTTCTCGTGAGCTTCGTCAAAAGCTTCGAGTCCCTCGGTAAAGAGTCCGAATGGAGAGAGACAGTAAATGTCCTTTGCGCCTGCAGCCTTGAGCTTTTCGGAAGTACGGAGCATCGTCGAACCTGAGTTGATCATGTCGTCGATGATGAGGATATCCTTGCCCTGAACATCATCTCCGAGGAACATATAGTCCTTGATCGGGTGCTGTCCGTCTACCTTGATCGTGTAATCCCTGTCTCTGTAGAAGATACCGAGAGGGAGGTTGAGCATCGAAGAATAGAAGATGGCACGGTTAACGCCGGATTCGTCAGGTGATACAACGATCGTCTTATCCTTATCGATATGAAGCGTGTCGTACTTCGAAAGCAGTGTTGTGATTATCTTATAAGCGCTCCTCGGGAACTCCATGCCCATGAGGGGAACGGCATTCGCGATCCTGACGTCATGGGGATCGAAAGCAACGAAGTTTGCGACTCCGAGGTCGAAGAGCTGTCTTAACATATCTGCACAGTCCCATGATTCGCGGGAAGAGTCCCTGATCTCACGGCGGCCTTCGTAAACGAAAGGCATGATGACATTGATACGGCGGGCCTTACCCGAACAGGTGGAGATGATCCTTACGAGATCCCTGAAGTGATCGTCGGGGCTCATCATGTGAGGGTTGCCGAAGATGTCATATGTGTCGCTATGCGCTAAGATGTCTGTGATTATGAATATATCGTGACCGCGAACGCTCTCGCCGAGCTCGAACTTTCCTTCGCCGGTCTGAAATCTTACAAGGGATGAATCAATGAGATAATCGGATCTTAAGTATCCGGGACTTGTGACATAGGGATTTGCCTTTGTCTCGTAACGCTTGCGTCTCTTCTCGTATAGGGTATTACTGACCGCCCTGACGAAATCGTCATTAGCAGAGTGGGCAATAATTCCGATAGGACCGAAGGGCTCAAGCACAGACATCAAAACTCTCCTTTATGCACTACGTTTAGTATCTTAAAAAGGGTGGTTTAATGCAATTGTGTTTTTTACCAAAAAAGAAGTCCCGATTCATGCAGGATTTGTATTTATATGTTTATTAACAAAAGCCGAGGAAATCGCTTATGCCCTTTCGAAGGTCTTCGATACCTGACTTTGCGACCGATGAGACTGCGTAGATATTGGCATCTTCGGAAAAATCAAAGATCTCTTCTAATTCGTGAAGACGCTTGTTGAGCTGGGCTCTGCTGAACTTGTCCGCCTTGGTGAATATGACGAAGTAGGGAGTGCCGCTGGAATTTAAGTATTCGAGCATTCCGATGTCCTCTTTGGAGGGCTCGTGACGGATGTCGATGAGGTGCAGAACGAGGTCGATCTTTCTTCCTGATGTGAAATAGTCGTCTGCGAGCTTGCTGAAGCCTTCCTTGAGTTCCCTGGAGACCTTGGCATAGCCGTATCCGGGAAGGTCCGCGATCATTATCTTACGATCAACGTTAAAGTAGACGACGGCCCTAGTCTTACCGGGTGTCTGGGATACGCGTGCGAGCTTCTTGTTGTCCGAGAGTGCGTTAATGAGGGAGGATTTGCCGACATTAGACTTTCCCGACATGACGATTTCGGGCATATCGTGCTCGGGGCACTGCTCGAGCTTTGCGGCTAAGGTCATAAAACGTGTATTCCTGAAATTAACGGGCATCTTGACTCCTCCTCATATACATCCGTCAAGTATAGCCGATACTCGCGATCAAATCAAAGAAAAACGCCCGTTTGTCGATATTTGTCGAAAAATGTCGAAATTTTGGTGCCAAATCGTGCCCGAAAGCCTATAGCATCCAATACATGGACCATCTTAACGAATTCATGGAACGCCTCGCGCGCCGCTTTCTTGCGGTGCCTGCGGTCATATGCTTTGGTGCGGTAGCACTTTCCTATCTTCTGTCTTCGCCGATAGGAGCGGTGATAATGCTGTCGCTTTGTATCGCGCTGCTCATTGCGATCGGGAATGGCAGAGGGGAAAAGGCGCGGCAGTGCATGCTCTTTACGGTAGGGGTGCTGATCGTGATCACTATCTCGCTGTTTCTGGCACAGGGGACGGAGAGTGTGGAGGATGGTTCTGTCAGCGAATTTGACGCCAAGGTCATCTCAGTCGAGCGGACGCTGGACGGCAGATCTTCTGTCACGATAAAGAGCCGTGAGTACGGGAAGTTGCGCTTAACTATATTCGAAAATGATCCTTATGTTCCGGAACCGGGAAGTGTCGTATATATTAAGGGCAGGCTCTCATATCCCGAAAGTCCGAGAAATCCGGGAGAGTTCGACAGCGGAGCTTACCTTAAAAGGCTCGGGATCAGATACGATCTTAAGGTCCTGTC
This sequence comes from Ruminococcaceae bacterium KH2T8, assembly GCA_900111435.1. Classification (NCBI taxonomy): domain Bacteria; kingdom Bacillati; phylum Bacillota; class Clostridia; order Eubacteriales; family Oscillospiraceae; species Ruminococcaceae bacterium KH2T8. The sequence continues at coordinate 81,514 of FOIY01000001.1, read as the reverse complement.
GATATCAGAGGTGCGTGAAGCTGCTCCGTTTTGGCAGGCGATAGCGCGGTTTGACATGTTTATGTTCGATATCAGGGATAAGACGACCGATCTGTTCGGTGATCAAAAGCCTTTGGCGGCTGCGATATTCCTTGGCGATACGTCTCTTACGACAAAGGATGTATCGTCACTCTTCAGGCGAATGGGATGTTCGCACCTGCTGGCTGTCTCGGGAACGCATTTCAGCGGATTTCTGATGCTCGTTGCGATGCTGACGGAAGGAAAGGGACGAAAGAAAACAAGAGATAAAGTGATATTTGTAATGTTTTGCATCGTCCTGGGGTCGTTTACGGGATGGAGCAAGTCGGTAACGAGGTCCGCGATAATGAGCTCGGCGACTTGCTGCTCGAAAGACAGTCTCTCGGGGATGTGCCTCGCGGCGCTAATCATGATGATCGCAGATCCTTACAGTGCTCTATCTTACGGATTTCTCATGAGCTTTATGTCCTGTTTTGCGATACTACTGATATCTCCGAAGCTCAACTATCGGCTCTGGCGGTTAGGACTCTCGAAAGAAACTGCGCAGACCGTAGGAGTCATACTGTCCGCTCAACTGGGAATGCTGCCTTTTGGCTGTGTAACGTCGCTAAGGTACGGGATCTTGCCGTTTGCGGTACAGATAGTATCGACGTTCATAGCACAGACGGCATGTATATTCTTCGTTCCGTCAGTGATACTGGGCTTCGTGTGCGGCGACGCCTTCGCCGCGCCGGCGAAGCTGATGCTGATCGCGCTAATAAATCTTATGAACACCGTGGCGCCGGTCTACTCCGCCTTCAAGCTCCCTCGCGCGATCGGCATTGCGATCCTCGCATGCGTCGCCTATGGTCTTACCCCTAAGTCGAGGCTGCGCGAACGGCTGGTGCTGCCCCTTGTCGCGATCCTCGCCCTCGCCTGCGGCTCGGCGCTCGCCGCCGTCCTGAACCCCGTCAGAACCCGCGTCATCTTCATCGACGTCGGGCAGGGCGATTCGTGTCTGATACTAAGCGGCGGCAAGTCGCTCCTTATCGACGGCGGCACATATCAGGCGGGGCGCGACCACGTATCGCCCGTGCTGGACTACTACGGCGTCGATCAGGTGGATGTCGCGATCGCGACCCACCTCGACGAGGATCACAGCGGAGGTATCAGGTATCTGTACGAGACGGGTCGTATTCGGCAAGTCGTTACTTCTCACGCCGAGGGGGATATGCAGGAAGTTCAAGGAGGGGACGAGATTCGGGTCTCGGATGACTGCACTGTGACGGTCATATCGCCGACGCCTGATGAATATACATGGGACTCGAATGAGGACAGCGTTGTATGTCTGGTCGAGACCTGCGGAGTCAGCATCCTGATGACAGGCGATATCGGCGCCCCGACCGAATCGGCGCTCGTTCGCGCGGGGCGGGTGCCTGATGTCGATATCTTAAAGGTCGCCCACCACGGCAGCGCCTACTCGACGAGCGACGTGTTCCTTGATGCGTGCCGGCCCGAGATCGCGGTCATCTCGGTGGGCGAGCAAAACGAATACGGGCACCCCGCGCCCGATACGGTCGGGAGGATCACGGAGCACGGCTCCGCGATCTATATGACCTCGCGTACGGGGGCGATCATCCTTTCGTTTACGGACGGCGGAACTGACACGGAGTTTTATGCTTATCAATAGAAATATAGTATAATCGGTGGGTGTAAAACCAATAGGGAGTTTATTCTGGTTATGAAAAAGAGATCCGTTATATCAGTATTAATGTTGGGTTGCATGGCTTTCGAGCTCTGCGCATGTGCCAAGAAGATAGATGAAGATGAATTTAATGATTCAGTTATCGACCTGACCGAGGAGATCTGCGATGCTCTCTTAGGGCTTGACTGTGATGCGATAGATGAGGTCTCTACTCATCCTAACCGCAAGCTTCGTGAGCTCATGCCTCTTAATGAAGATCCTGACAGCGATGATTCGAGAGTTCTTGCTTCTAAGCAGGCAGTTGCAGCTACCATCGACTATGAGATCGACGAGGACAGTCTCGACAGCGACCCCAAGGAGGGTACAGCCAGTATCGATGTCGAATTCACATATACGGACTATTCGGATATTCAGGACGCTATCGATTATGTAAGTCCCAGGGAATTTGAAAATGCCCTTGATGATGTAGATGACATCAAGAAGATCAATATCACGCTGGAATTTGAAACGGAAGAAGAGGAGCTCAAGCTCACTAACGCCACGGAGCTCGATCAGGTCTACGATTTTGATGACCTGAACGTCACTTATATCGACAGTATCTTCGATCTTGTTGATGAAACTTATCTTCTCGGCGCAGCATATAATGCTGATGACGAATCCTATTACAATACGACTACGCTCGAGATGATGATCGTTATTAACGAGAGAGGTCAGAATCTCGCATGGACATATAAGTATAAGGTATGCCGTGACTGGGAGCAGATCTATATCTCCGACTGGATCACTGAACAATCTCCTTCCGAGATCCATGTTGTCTATCAGTCTGATACTGTACTTGAGCCCGGAAACTACCAGCTTTTGGTCTATGAACCCGATAATGTCACGATAATCGGATTTGAAGTTGATGTCTATGCAACCTGATCGATCCTTTTGCGTCATATATGTTGCAGTAAGAAATTGACACAGGGGGACAGTTAAGATGGAAAACTTTAAGAAAGCTTTATCCGTAACACTTTGCGCTACGATCGCGCTCGGCACATGTTCGTGCTCGAAGCAGTTTGGCGGCGATGTCGCAGATCTTGCCGATACACTCGGTAAGAACATCGTTGCCAGAGATTATAAGAAGATCATGAAGTTCTCAGATGAGAAGGAAGATGAGGATCTCGAGGCTATCCTTTCGCTCTCGACCGATTCGGGTGAGGAGCAGAACACGGTCAGAGAGCTCATCGCCGATACTCTTGAGTATGAAGTCGACGAAGACAGCTTCGAAGGCGATTTCATGGGAAAAGAGGGCAGCATCGATGTAACTTTCAGTTATGTTGATTACGAGGCTGCTTTCGACGGATGTGACCTCTTTGAGGATCTCGATCAGGTAGCGGCACTTCTCGACGATTGCGATGACAGGGTAGAGGAGAAGATCACTTTCGATTTCGAAAAGGACGGAAGCGACATCATCTGTACGAATGTAGGAGATATAGAGAAGCTCTTCCCGTATGCGGATGAGGAGTTCAACTTCGCACTTGAAAGAAGCGAATATGCAGGAACGATCACATTCTCCGGTGAAGGCTATACAGCTTCTACTAATACATATCTTGACGCAACTACCATCTATTGTTCTCTTCCGATCGAAGGGGACGGTCAGAACCTCATCTGGGACTACAGTGTTTCCGTTACTTCAAACGGAAGCGAGATCTGCTGTACCGAGCTCTGTTCTGAGGAGAACCCCACCGAGCTCGTCTTCTCGTATACATATGAGGGTTCCCAGTCGACATTCCCTGACGGAACATATACGGTGAATTATGTTTTATCGGACGGTACTCTCATCGCTACAGCTGATTTCTATGCTGAGAATACGGTTGTTACACCTTCTCCTACACCCGAGCCCGCTTCAGGTTCAGGAACTTCAACTGACGGTTCTATCGGAAGCCAGTATATCTGTCCTTCAGAAACCAGTGTTCAGCTCCCTGATACGGATATTATCTATACATGTCCTGACGGCCTCAGCTACTGTGAACCCGATTCAACTCAGGTCCAGAATGCAGTGGACAGCGGTCTTGCAGATACACTCGTGATCTATTGTACAGGCAACTCCTATAGCCTTGATCAGGTGTTCATTGCCAAGTATGGTGATTTCGCATACGATTCGTCCGTAGGACAGATCTACAGCGATGCTGCTATCAATGCACAGATCGCTCAGCTTGAAGAAGAAGGTACCGAATATACACTCGAAACATCCGAGATGACGGTCGGCGGCCGTACATATACAAGTACACTCTTGACCTATCAGGTCTATGGTATCGATGTCTACTATTCTTTCACTTTGATCGGTGATGAGGATACATGTTATATGCTCTGCACTGTCTCGAGCAGCGCGGAATCAAGAGATAATCTCATGAATTGTCTCTCCGTTGCAGAGTGATCTATAAGTAAAACTGAACATACTTTGAGGGAACCGTCGATTTTCGGCGGTTCCTGTGTGTGTATCTCCCGAACCCTGCACGAAAGAAGATGTTTTGAACGAACTGTCGATAGGGTAGAATATGAATAGTGAGGTGGATTTATGAACAGGACGAAAAGACTTATAGCGACTGCACTTTGTGCCTCGATGGCGCTTTCTACGTGCTCCTGCTCAAAGAAATTCGAGAATAATGTTATAGATGCTGCCGATAAGCTCGGCGGATATATTGTCGACAGGAACTACAATAAGCTCGAAAAGATGACAGAAGACGGTGACGACGATATCGAGGATATCTTTTCGATGTTGACTGATACTCCTGAAGATAAGCAGCAGGAGGCCCGTCAGATCATTGCCTCTACGCTCTCATACGAAGTAGATGAAGAGAGCTTTGAAGGCGACTTCATGGGTAAAGAGGGAAGTATCGACATCGTATTTACTTATGTCGACTATGAGTCTGTAACCGATGACGGATTCTTTGTGGATGTGGATGCATTTACCGAGGCGATAGAAGACTGTGACGATACGGTCGAAGTCACATTGACTTTAGATTTCATTGACGATACGGGTGACTGCTTCTGCACTAATATCGATGAGATATCAAAGCTGTTTCCTTATGCGGATGAGGAATTCAATTTCGCGTTATATCCCGAGGATTATGCCGGCGGTGTCAGCTTTAATGATCTTAATGACGGCAACGGCTATAGGGATGTCAGTTCCATACTGTGTGAACTCGAGATCGAGGGCGACGGACAGAGGATGGATTGGACATATTATTTCAAGGTAAATCTTGATTATGTTGAGATCTATGTTTCCGACAGGATGACTGCTTCGGCAGGCGAGCCGCTGGTTGCTCTGTATCAGGAGGATGAGAACCTCGAAAGCGGCCTTTATACGATCTCGTTCTTTACCGATTCGGGTGTCCTTCTCGGTATGGAATCGGTAACTGTTACCAAAACGGAACCGACACCTTCTCCGACGCCGACTTTGGCTCCTGATTACTCAGACGAAACTCCCAATCCCGGTCCGTACTTTATGTGTCCCGAGGACGGTATAGCAGCGCTTCCTGAGACGGATATCACCATGGATCTTCCCGATAATGTCATGTGCTATGATTCAGATACGCCTGAGTATGCCAGCCTCATTGCCGGAAGCAGCCTTGAGGAAGGTATCTGTTTCCTAGCCTGTGATCCTGATGAGACCGAATATGTAATGTGTGTTCATTTCGATGGAGTAGGTTATGACAGCGACAGTATCTTATCGTCGATCGATTATGCAGTATCAAATCAGGAATCGAGATATTTAGGCGAAGGTGATACGGTCGAGCGTTCTTCACAGGATTTTACTGTCGGGGATCGTACTTTTACGATGAATATCTTGAGAGTCGAGGAGCCCGAAGGAAACGTATATTATTACCAGTTCGGTTCTATAGGAGATTCGGATACGGCATATATGCTGATCATCGGTTCTCTGGACGAACCTGTTTCCGAGAATTATTTTGCAGGAATGACGATCGGTTGATGTCAGAGATCTAAGGGGGATGTTATGAAAAGAACAAAGAAACTCATCGCAGCTACGCTTTGCGCTTCAATGGCGCTTTCCGTTTGCTCGTGCTCTAAGAAGTTCGAGGGCAATGTACTCGACGCAGCTGATGAACTCGGCAAGAATATCGTTGCCAGGAACTATAAGAAGATAGAGAAGATGGCATCCGAAGGTGACGAAGACCTCGAATCCCTGATGGAACTTTCGAGCGATGCGGGCGAAGAGAATAACGAAGCACTGGAGAAGATCGCGTCTACACTTACTTATGAAGTAGATGAGGACAGCTTCGAAGGCGACTTCATTGGCAAAGAGGGAAGTATAGATGTCGTATTTACTTATGTGGATTACGAAGAAGCCCTCGATGATGTTGAGCTGTTCGAAGGTATAGAGTCCTTTGAGGCACTCATAGATGACTGCGACGATACAGTCGAAGTTAAGATCACTTTTGAGTTCGAAAACGATGGCGGAAGTCCCGTCTGCACCAATATAGACGAGATCGAAAAGCTCTTTCCTTATGCTGAAGAGGAGTTTAATTTCGCACTTCCTCGGACGGAATATCTCGGAGAGCTCACATTCCTGGGCGATAGCTATTCTGCAGCGACCAACGAATATTGCGATACTCACATTATCAGCTGTGAGATCCCGATCTCGGAAGAAGGTCTGGCACTTAACTGGGAATACTACTATGAGATCTCAACGGACGGCACGACTTACTATACTTCTTCGGAAATGGAGCCGCTTGATGGCAAGATCATCGTTGATTACTATGAGATGAGTTTTTATATCGACGACGGTGAATATACGGTTACTGTCTATACTGCTGACGGAACGCTACTTGCGTCTGCAAGCGTAACGGTAACTCATACGGAAGTAACGCCTACGCCGACTCCCGAATCTCCCAATTCAGGCAATCTGTATCTCGGAGAAGACTTCGTGTGCCCTGACGGGGATTCGTATCAGCTTCCGGATACTGATCTTACGGTAACGCTTCCTGCCGGCTTTTCTTTCAGAGATGAGAGCGATCCTTATCTGTTCACCATCCTGGACGGCAATTATTCTATCCAGAGAAATCTCGTTGTATTTGCATATAACAGTCTGACCGGTACAGCTAACTATATCTACACAAATTACGGTAAGACCTTTGATTCGGCTGACGATCAGGCGGATCTTCAGGCGGCAACGGATATGATAGCAGAGAGTATGGAAAGTCAGGGATATACAACCGAGACCTACACTCAGGATGTGACCGTAGGCGACAGAACATTTACTTTCTATATCTCGGAGAGTACCGTAGATGGCCGTCAGGTTTATTGTGCAATGGGATATATCGGTGATAGCGACACATGCTACACGATGGTTACTTATTCACACGATGCCGATACGATGAATGAGACATTAAACAGTATATCTATTCCCTGATAATGCTATAATCTCTTGTAGTAATGAAACATATGGAGAGCTGAATGGCATATCGTAAGGAAAAGACATCCGAATACCTTGATTCCAAGGGCTTGAGCGACCTCATTAAGAACGACGACGGTAATATCCGCGTATTCCTTATCTTCGGCGAAGAGGATTTCTTCATCGAGAAGGAAGCCGATATCATCAAGAAAAAGTACTTAGGTGAGGGCGCGGAGACCATGGACTGCGTAAAACTTGACTTCGGGCGCAAGGAATTCGATATCGAGAAGATACGCGAGAACCTTGAGCTTCCCCCGTGGATGAGCACCAAGCGCCTCGTATTCGTTACAAATTTCGATATGCCTTCCGATACTGACGGCGTCATAAAGCTCTTATCCGAAGTGCCCGACAGTTCGATCCTGATCTTCATGACCGACAAGGTCGATAAGCGAAAGAAATCGCTCATGAATGCCTTCAAGAAGTACGGCGCCATCGCCGAGCTCAACTATCTCGAGGACGATAAGTCCTGCAAGTGGATAGCAGGCGTACTCGGTAAGGCAGGGATCACCATAGATATGCCTGCTGCATTAAGTGTCGTGAGCCGCTGTGACTCCTCTATGCGAAAGATATCGTCGGAGACTAATAAGATCCTACTTTATTGTCAGGGTGAGAAGGTCAATAAGGTTGACATGGAACTTGTCGAGATGATATGTCCTCCCGATATCGGCGGATCCGTATTTAATATCACTGATGCGGTAGGACAGGGAGATGCTGCCAAGGCACTCGGGATCCTTAATAACCTCATCATGATGAAGGAACCCACGCAGAGGATCCGCTTTATGCTCTTAAGGCACTTAAAGCAGCTTATCTGCGCCAAGGACTTAGGTGATTCCGGTAAGATCGCATCCAGGCTCAAAGTTCAGCCTTTCGTAGCAGGAAAGCTCCTCGCTCAGGCATCGAGATTTCAGATGAATACTCTCCTCATGCTCTTCCACGAGTGCGTCAAGGAAGATAATGAGATCAAGCACGGCAACTTAGACGACAGAAAGAGCCTCGAGAGCTTTATCGTCCTTGCGTGCGGTAAATGATATCGACATCAGGATTCTCAAGGAAGACGAGAAGGCTGATTACGATAAGATCATGCCGTATACCGCATAAAGATACTTGTCGCAAACAGTATACGACAGTAAAAAATCTCAGAAACAGTAAACGACAGTAAAACTCTGAGAAAAAATAGAATATACCTTGGGAGTGTGAAAATGAAAAATGAATATAATGCAAGCAAGATAATTGATGATGCAGAGTGGCATTATGATTCAGCAATGAAGGCTAATCCCGGGCTGCGTAATAATGCTGAAAAAGTATATAGATTAGCCGGAACACATATCGCTTACTACATAGCCTGGCTTGTAGAACATGATGGAATGTCTGATCTGGTACCTGGATCAGAGATTATAGCTGTTAAGAACAGAGAATTGACGCCGACAGATCTTTTGATCAATACAATGGACGGTAAATTGCTGACTGAAGATATAGCGTCATCAATGCGGGAGTTTGTGATCGAGACATATGAATCAACCTATTATGATGATTACGATGCCTTTTTGGATATGCTCGATGAACCTCTTTGGGTATCTGAGTTCTCTTGGGAGCATTGAACCGATGATCGACGCCTGCTATGCTAAATGGAAGAATAGGAATGAGTAACGGAGATTAAGATGGGCAGCTGGGGAACACGTATTTTTGATAACGATGTATCTCAGGAGATTAAAGAGAATTACATCAATAATCTTAAAAAGGGCGCTTCAGCTGAAGAGACATTGAGTATTGTTTATTCATCTTGTTCTGAATGTTTTTCTGAGCCTGAAGATTCTATTGATAGCTGGTTGTCTCTTGCTTCGGTTATGTTTGATTACGGAAGGCTCACGGAAGAAGTTAGACAAAAAGCGCTTGAAATGATAGCTCATGATATGGAAAGCACCAGGTGGCATGGGTCTGAATTCGAGAGACGAAAAAGTGCTCTAGTGGAACTAAAGGAAAAACTTTCTTCTGTCCAACCTGATAGAAAAGAAGTTAAGATAATTAAGCCTCATGTTCCAAAGATCAAGCCAAATGAGATCTTGGAATTAAAACTTGAAGATAGAATTTTGTGAGGATGTATTTATGAAAGTCAACAAATATGTAAAGGGAGCAGTTCGTCAGTTTTCCTATTGGTTTGCACACGGCACAATAGGTGCTGATCTGCTTAAGGATATTGATTATACCAGCCTCCTTAAAGATGAGAGTTCCTTAGCAGAGCAGGCTTATGTTATATTTCTGAACAATCTAGAATATGATGATACAGGAGTTCAGAATTATAAATATGCTGAATTGCGAGCGGCACAATATGTAAGAAGCTATTTTGACGCTTCGTATTCGGTAACCCCTCCTTTTGAATCTTGGGAAATCGATGGTGATCCTGTTACCTGCTTTTGATTCAGTTGAGGCGTTTTTCGAAGCATTTATATACGCGGAGGGTTGATCGATGGATAACAATATGGATATGTTCTTTTTGATTTCGCATATTTATCATCCTGAAATTACTTTAATGTCTCAGGAAGAAGTACTAGAAGAAGTGAAAAAAATCGATGATCCTAACCGTATTAATGATCAAGGGTATTCTTATCTTCACTTTGCTTGCTCAGAGCATAATATGGACATTATTAGAATACTACTAGAGTTAGGAGCTGATCCTAATTTGCCTAATTTTAATGGTTGGCCGGCGATTATTAGTGCGATTGGATGTAAAAGTGAGAAAAATCCTGAGATTCTGAAGTTAATGCTTTCATATGGTTTGGACCTGAATCAGGTGATTAAAGGGAAGACTCTTAAAGCTTCAATTGAACAATTCCCGGGAGTCGAATATAAAGAGATAATGGATTCTTGGGTAGAATTATGAATAGTATCAAAGACCTAATAGGATATTTGTATATTGTAAGAGAGAAAATCCGAGCCGCGGATAAAGACAAACTGTGGGAGTATAGTTTGCCGCGAGTCAAAGCTACCAACGAAGCAGTTTCAAGTTGGGAGGAACAAAACGGATTAGTATTGCCTGATGCCTACAAAGAATTTCTGCTTGCAGCGAATGGTTGGCATAATGTGTTCCAGGATAAGGATTTGTTCAGTTTAGAAGAATTGTCTTTGTCTAAAGATAACAGATATATTCAGTGCCTGAATGATTGTATAGATAATATCCATGACGTAGGTGACAAAACATGTTTGTTGCCAATAGGCGGGACCGAGTATTCTTATGATCTTTATTTGATCGTTCTTGACAGAGTAAGTGAGTTTTACGGTCAGGTATTATGGGTTGCAGGAGAAGAAGTTGAACGTCATAACGACTTTAATGCGTTTTTCGAATCTCTCATAGCTTACAACAAATACAATTTTAAATTGTTGAAGGGAATGCCGTATGATGATTGAACAGCGCAGGTTCGGACAAACTAAGAAGGTTAGTTTAGGAGTTGAGCGTTGATGCATACAGATAAATCAATATATGTTTCATATTTGAAAAAACGGGATAAAGCTTATCTTTACGATACTCTTAATGTTGCATCACCTCGTTTTGTCGATGATCACATTTCAGATTTGAAGGAATGTCAGGAAGCTAAAGACGTAGAACTACTTGAGTATCAGCTGATTCCTTTGTTCGTGTTTAAGAATGCATTCATTCTTAATGACTTTACGCAGATATTGAATGAACTTCTTGTTGAAACGTGGCATCGTCAACATGAGAATATCGCTTTATTATTGGAGGATATCCATAATCCGATGAGTGTACAGTATTTGGCTGCAGCTGTTGATCTGCATCCTGATTATCTTGCTTGGGATGAATTTAAATCCTTTGAGCGTAAGTGCATATGGGCACTTGGTAAAATATGTAATGAGGAGTCTATAACAGTTCTTCGTGAACTTTCCTCCAGAGAAGCTCCTATATCTGATTATGCTCAGAAACAACTGGATCGCTTGAATGGTTAAGAATCTATATAGTCTTGAAGTGATACTATATTTTAATATTATATTTTGGTGGTTTGTGTATGGATTTCGCAAAAATAATAAACAAAAAAGATTCTGGTTATGATATTTCGGACGAAGATCTTGATTTTATTGAACAAAAATACTCTTTCAATTTCCCTCATATATTACGACAGTATTATTTGAGTTATAACGGCGCTGCATTGAAAGGTTTATATGCAAATGGAATCGCAAATGAAAGATTTGGATTACATGACATTTATCCAGTTAAATACAGATGGGATTATTCTCTTAGAAATAAAGTAATACCTGTTTTGGCTGAAGTAGGTCAAATGGAGTGGTCTTACGAGATGTCACAGGATTTACCTGAAGTTATAGAAAATGATTTGGTTCCATTTGCAAACGATGCAGGTGGTAATCAGTACTTTTGGCAAAAGAAAACCGAAGCGGTGTATTACATTTGCTATGATGATTTAGATCCTCTGATTCTTGCGTTTAATTCTGTTGAAGCTTTTTTCGAATCGTTTATTAAGTCAGTAGAAACCTAACTATGCTGATACACAAGTATAGGTCAATGAGATATGAATATGGTTATAATGGTGTTATATTTCCTTCGGCTAAAACGGGAGGAACGAACTATGTATTTTTCTATTCAGATGCGGAGCTGGCTAATACTTAAGGAGAATTTTCATGGATATTAAACCTATGAAACATGTAAAAACTGATTGGGATAATCTGATCATCATTTTTGCGTCAAAGTTCGATGATAAAGAATGGGCTGAGCTTCTTGAGCAGACTCCGCATTGTTCAGATGGAATTGATGGAGTTCCTGCTGATACACTCAGTGTCCTGTATTCTCTTTTCGGGAAGGATAGAGGAATCAGATGGCTATACCACGACAGAACGTACAGAAATGAACCGATAATCGATTTTCTAAGGTCTTATCCGAATAAGGCTCTAGCTGCTAAAGCGGTGAACTATCGAGTTTATAAGCTCTACAAAAGAAATCTGAATAATTCTTTTTTGAATACTCTAGAGAGTAATTACAGGAATTGGAGTTGGGAGACCTTTATAAGCGATTCTGAAAAGAATGGATATTATCACAAGTGTGAACATCACATTGAAGGTGTGGATCAAAGCGTAGTTAATTTCATATACTCATCGAAATTAACGGATGAAGATAAGGCTGCATTCTTTTCTGCTCCGATATACGAATTGCACGGTCGGACGCCTATAGAGTTATCGCAAAGTGAAGAAGGTAAAAAAGCTTTGCAACTGTATATTCAGTATTTGGGAGCATTTAAAGTCAACAGTTCGGGGATATAATGCCGAAAGATAACCGAGAGTGTGTTCTGCTGATTCCTATGCTGATAGAATAAATCTAAATCATGGTGGAGAAGCTTGGACTAGTATGCCGGATGCATTTAATATTCAAGTAACAGGGAGAAATTAATATGTATGAGATTTCAGTAGTGAAAACTCAAGTTGAAAAGTTTTGCGAAACTCATTCGAATAAGTGTGTGAAAACTAAGTTTGATTCCGGATGTGGAACATGTGAATTTGATATAGGTGATTGTATTTTAGTTGTAGTATACAATGAGCCTGATTTCGCTCCTTATTATATGCTTTCTATAGAAGTAGTATATGCAGGATATAATATGCCTGTTACTCACAAATCCCCACCTTTGGTGTACTTTTATTATGATTCACCTGAAGATGAAGCTATTGATATACTGCGAAGACTAGATGAAGCATATGAATATGCTGAATCTTTTAGTTTGTGTACTTTGAATGATTTCGTGGGAAAAAGATGTAAACTGAAAGATAATTGGATTAAGGGTGTTCATCCTGATGATTCTGAAACAATACCAACTTCGAGAAATGTTTATCAATGTATAGGTACTTTTGCACAGTACTATATTATTGAAACTAAAGAAATCGAATTTAGAATTCTAGGAGATTATCTGGAATGGGTTGAATAACTTGAGTTCACAGGTTTATAGAAGTGTGTTCAATTAAGAGAGAATAATTTGGAAGAAGAATATCTTATGATGAAGGAATTATCAGAGACGCCGTGGTATTAATGTGAGGTTGAATAATGGGACATTGGGGAATTGGTTTATTCCAAAATGATATTGGTGTTGAAGCCAGAGATTTATATATTAGTTTATTGAAGAGTGGTAGCTCAGATGAAGATGCCTATAGATCAGTTATCAATGAACTGAATGATTATATTCAGGATGAAGATGATTCAGTTGATTTTTGGCTGGCTTTAGCTTCGATCATGTTTGATTACGGCAGACTTACCGATGAAGTTAGAATTAAAGCGAATTCCATAATTGATGGAAATGCAGATTCGGAGCGTTGGCAAGACGATGATTACGAGAAAAGAAAAATAGTCATTGATTCTCTTAAGGCAAAAATGAACATGAAGATGCCTCTGCGTAAAAAGTAGCGGTATCCAGGGCCTTGAAACCAAGTATCAATCCTAATGATGTTTACTATTTTGTGATGGAGGGAGATACCCCTTATTATGTCCTCATTCTGGTTGATTCATGGAGAATATATGATTTTAGGACCGATGGCCTTAACGATCTTCATCCTGTCGTATATTTAAAGATCTGCAGAACTTTACCGGCCGATATTGAAGAATTGAATGAAATTCCGTTTTTTGATCCTAAACTAAGGGTTTGGAATAATAATTTGGATAGTATTGATAAAAGAATGTTGCTCCAACCAAGTGGATTCAGAAAGTTTAAGGAGAGGCTTACTTATCTTGGGAAATTTGATTTCAAGCGAGATTCATATCTGTTAGATAATCCTCAGGATAGTACTAAAAAATGGAATGGTAATTTCGGATTATGGTTATATATTGAAAGTGATATAAACGATATATTGAAAAGTGTGCCTGAAGCTATAGAATCAATCGGGTCCTGATGTTTTATGCATGATTAAGAAAATAGTGAAAACGAAGAATTATAGTTGTTTTATAGGAGGAAATAATAGCCGTGTGTAACTGGAATGAAGTATTTGAAGAGAGGAATCATAAAAGGAACTTGCAGAGAAGAAGACTGCGTGACAGCTCGCTCATGTAGTAAGTGAATTATTCTTAGAACCGCTCTTCGCGAGCGGTAATTTTTATGCCGTGAAGTGCTAAGAGTATAGATGATCATATTTATCTATCGCATTCGGCAAATATCTTACATCAACGGTAAAATATCTTGCATTTTTGGTTGCGAGAAAATGATCAAATTCACTTGATGTATTTTTGTGATATGTTAATCAAACACTAAAATGCAACCTTGATTCGTTAAAGGTTTCCTGAAGGTTTCTGTATTTCTGTATATCATTATCTTCTTTTTGATTATTGACCTATTATCAGAATCACATAAATCGTAAATTATTGACACGAATTTGACATATAGGTATTCTGTAACACGTTTGCAATAAAACATAGAGGGTATAAGTATGTCAAATTTAATCAAAAGACCAGTTAAGATCATAAGCGGTTTGCTTATTTCAACTCTATTTGTCGGAGTACTTCCTTGGCGAGAGCTCAAGGCAGACATGAATACTCACGGCGAGTACGATGCTTATCCGTTCGAGATTACTTATGAGCAAGTTTCCACTTGGAACAACAGTACTCAGGGTGAATACACTCTGACTAACACATCTGATTATGAGATCAGATCATGGACTATCGAAGTCGATTACTATGGTGATACAACTATTTCCAACATCTGGAATGCTTCCGATGTTACAGACTATGAGATTGATGAGAATCTCGTTATCTCAGGCAATGTTACTATCCCCGCAGGTGAGAGTTATTCATTTGGCCTTATCGCAGACGGTGCTGACAGTGCACCTGTTGCACCTGTCGACGTTATTACAGTTTCATTCGATTCGGATGAGCCTGCTGCAGTAGAAGAGGGAACAGCAGACGACGTCATTACTGATGTACCGGATTCTGTAGATGAGATCATCCCTGATGTAGTTGATGAAGTTACCGGTGATGCAACTCCCGCTGATGAGGAATCTTCTGAAGACGCAGCTGAAGAAACAGTTGATGAAATAACTGAGGACGATGCAGAGACAGAGCCTACAATATTCCCTTTTGCTATCTATGCCGGTAATACTGAATCTGATTACACATTCTCCGGTTGGAAGTCCAATATCACAGGTGATATCTATGCCGGCGGTAATGTTCGTTATCAGGGCTCTGAGCTTTATATGGACGGTACCATCTATGCAGGCGGTACTATCTCTGCTAACGGCTGGAGAATTGAAGTAACTGACATGATCGAGGATGCTGACATCCTTGAGATGCCTGATTGGTCTGAGGCTATTCTCGATAAAGAGGATACAATGCCTTCTATAGATCCTGCTGATCTTGAGTCTCAGGATCAGATCCTTGCAAATGGTTATTACTATTCAGAAGAAGATATCACGATCAACGGTACAACATTTACAGGAGATGCTGTTATTGTTGCTAAGGGTGATATCACATACAACGTTGAATCTCTTAATGACGATGAAGAAGCAACAGGTAGGATCCTTCTTTATTCCGAGGAGGGTAATATCACTATCAACGGATCTAAGATAAAGGTTAATGGTATCCTTTATGCTCCTAACGGTAGAGTTTCTTTCAATACATATGACACGACTATCAACGGTAGGATCGTAGCTGATGAATTCTCTTACAGCGGTTCTATCCTTAATGTTATTTCTGATCCTTCAGATCTTCAGATCGTATCTCCGCTTCCAGAAGTAACGGTAACGGCATCACGTGATACAGTATACGTGGGCGGATATGCTTACTATACGATCGAGATCCCTAAGGATAATGTATTTGATATCCTTTACAGGCTTAACGGAGAAGATGTAGAGATCGATATCCCCGAAGACGAGGATGCGGCGATCATATATGTTCTTGATACGGATGAAGAGGGTTCATATGAGCTTGAAGCTTATGTATCTCTTCCTAATGGTGAGTTTGTACTCGATAGCGATACTATCGAAGTAATCCCTGAACCTACACCTACGCCTACAAATACTCCTACTCCGGAGCCCACGGCAACAAATACGCCGACACCCACGTCGACTCCTACACCTACGGCAACTTCAACTCCGACTCCCACACCGGAGCCTACAGCTGAGGTTACAGAGATCCCTACAGCAACCCCCACTCCACCTGAGCCTCAGGAATACTGGGTAATCTCTGAGGGTGATCCTGACTATGGTTATGAAGTTCTTTTCCAGGAAGAAAACTGGAACATCGGACGTAGTGCATCCTTTGATCCTGAGATCATTGAGGTTTGTCCTGATGTTACTTGGAGCAATGGTTATGCGTTCTATATGACATCCAGAACTTTTGATGAGGATCTTTCTTTTGATGCTCGTTATACAGTTCGAATGGATTACTCCAATTCACGTGCTGACGGTATCGGATTTATCATCAGCCCTAATACCGTAAATAACAATTCCACAGGTCAAAGTATCGGTTATGGCAGCATGAATCCTTCTGTAGTTGTTGAGATAGATAACTATAGAAACGGCGGTCGCCACCACAATGAGCTTGGTGAAGGCGATTGGGTAAGCGGTGAGAGCGACAGCCATATCGCTATCATGCTCGACGGTAATTCTGATATTCACTATGCATATTCTGAGCAGCCTTCGTTTAGAACATCCGGCATCATATACGATGTTTGGGTAAGCTATGACGGACAGGAGAAGCTCCTGTATGTATGGCTTGCACCTTATGATGAAGATGGTAACGTTCAAAGGCCTGAAACACCTACACTTGTTTATAACATTGATCTTGAAGAGCACTTTGAGGGTGAGTCCACACTTTATATGGGATTCACTTCAGCAACTGGTGCTGCAAGAGCAAGTCATAATATTCTTGGTTTTGAACTCGATCCCATGCCCGGAATGCATAATTCTTATGTCGAATTTACAAGTGAGATCGGTGAGGTAGAAGTAGGTCAGCCTATCGAAGCTAATGGTAGGATCAGAGGTACAGACAGTTCTGTTCAGCTTATTGATGCTGATGGTAATGTAGTTCACGAGGAAGATCTTACTCCTTCCGGAAATTACGAGCAGTTATTCTCAATTCCTACAACTGATCTTGAGCCCGGAACGTATACATTGATCGTTTCTACAACTAGAGATGATGGAGAAGTAGAAACAAAAGAGATCGAGATCGTTCTTGTCGAAGAGTTTGTTCCTTCCCCTACACCTACCGATATTCCTTTGGTTGATCCGGGAGAATTCACAGACGAAGAGCTCTTTGCAGATATCGAAGATTCCCAGGATGGTGAAGAGGTATCCTTCATAACTGACATTATCGGTACTGTATCTGGAACTGAGCTTCAGAGCTATACATTTGAAGTTTTCCCAACGGGATCTGAGGAAGCAGTATATACATATACCGGATCTGGTGAAGTAGATGAGAGTGTCGTTGGTACAGTTGATCCTACTCTCCTTGTAAACGGATTCTATGTTGTTAAGCTTACTGCTAACGCAGAAGACGGATATGTAGAAGACACTATTGTCGTACTCGTAACAGGACAGGCAAAGGTTGGTAATTACAGTATCTCCTTCCTTGATATGTCTCTTCCTGTAGCAGGACTTCCTGTTGAAGTATATAGAACTTATGACAGCAGACAGAGAACACAGGATGGCGATTTCGGCTATGGCTGGAATATGACTGTCGGCGGACCTTCTGTATCCTTTAGCGGTGATCTTGCATCCGGTTGGGGATACGAGAGCCGTACGACTCTTATGGTTCCTCTTAATTACTGGAAGGAAGCATACCCTCATGAGATCAATATCGATTGGGGTAACGGCAGTTCAGAGACTTTTACTATGAGCCTTTCTCCCGACAGGTTTATGGATGCGCCTCTTTATACGATAACTGCAACTCTTACAAATTCAGATGGAACATCTGATACTCTTGTATTCCTTGATAATGCAGAAGGACTGTCCTATGACATGGAGGCAGGAGTTATTCTGGATGGAGATCTTACGCCCTGGAATCCTCAGAACTTCCTTCTTACCCGTTACGATGGTATGAAGTTTTACTTCAATATCGAGACGGGACTTTACAGAGTAGAGGATACATACGGAAGATATATTGAGATCACGGATGACGGTATCGTTTACTCTGAAAGCGGCATGATTTACTTTAATAGAGACGATAACGGCAGGATCACATCTATTTCCGACGGTCTCGGAAATGAAGTAACTTATACATATGATGACGCAGGTAATCTTGCAAGTGTTAATGATACTGCAAGCTACACAACATCCTTCGCATATGATGACAGTCATTATTTAACTGACATTACAGCTGATAATGGTGTAACTGTAGCCAGAAACGAGTATGACGATGACGGAAGACTTGTCGCTACTATTGATGCAGATGGTAATAGAATCGAGTATTCTCATGATCTCGATCAGAGAATGGAAGTCACAACTGACAGACTCGGATACAATACTGTCTACTATTATGACGAGAATGGTAATGTTACAAGTATCACAGATGCTCTTGGCAGAACAACAACTTATACATATGATTCCAACGGAAATAAGACATCTGAGACAAGACCGGATGGAACTACGTTCAGTTATTCTTACGATGAGAATGGAAATCTCATAAGTTCTAATGACGGACATGGAAGAACTGTCTCTAATTCATATGGTTCTCA
Organism: Ruminococcaceae bacterium KH2T8; assembly: GCA_900111435.1. Lineage (NCBI taxonomy): Bacteria > Bacillati > Bacillota > Clostridia > Eubacteriales > Oscillospiraceae > Ruminococcaceae bacterium KH2T8. The sequence goes on along the minus strand of FOIY01000001.1, from coordinate 62,691 downwards.
TGGTGAACTTCTTACAATGTCTGCTATGGGTACTACGGAGCTGTCTTTGGTTTACGATGAGCACGGTAACCTCATATCTGAAACAGACTCTGTTGGAAATACACAGGATTACAACTACGATAACTCCGGTAACCTTACGAGTGTAACTGACAGCCTTGGTTCTCTAATTAATATGTCATACGACGGAGATGGTCATCTATCAAGCGTAACGAATGCTGATGGTCAGGTAATTAATTACTCGTATGATGAAGCAGGAAGACCTACTTCTAGAACTATTACTTATCAGGGAGTTTCACTTACTGATACATATACCTACGATGCTGCTGATAGAGTAACCGGCATTACTTATGCTAATGGTACTACCATATCTTATAGCTATAATCAGGCAGGTGATGTAACTTCATCCACTGATCCTCAGGGAAGAACAGTTAATTACTCTTACGATGTATATGGTAATCTCACGAGAATCTCTTATCCTGACGGAACCTCAGAAAGCTTTACTTATGATGCTGAAGGCAGAAATCTAACAGCTACTGACAGAATGGGCAGAACAGCTACATTTACATACGATGCAGTTGGTAACTGTACAAGTAAGACATATGCTAACGGTGCAACTGTAAGCTATACCTACGACAGCTGTAACAGAGTTGTATCTGCTACAAATGTATATGGTGCGACAACAACTTATGGATATGATTATCTCGGACGAAATACCTCAATAACTGATGTAAATGGTAATACTACAAGCTATACATATAATGACAGAGGCAATGTATCTTCTGTTACCGATGTTAATGGTAATACTTATAGCTTTACTTATGACAATCTTGGTAATCAGACATCTGTAACATATCCTAACGGAAGTACATATAATGCAACTTACGATGTAAGAGGTCGTATGACTTCTCAGAGTAATGCTTATGGTAATACTACAACGTATTCTTATGACAATATGAATAGACTCGTTGGTGTTACAGATGCACTTGGTAACTCTTGGACTTATGAGTACGATTCCATGGGTAATATCACATCTGTTACAGATGCTGAGGGTTACACTACATCATATTCTTATAGCACTTATGGTCAGTTGGCTTCAGTAACAAATGCTGCTGGTAATAATGCAACAACAAGTTACGATGAGTATGGAAGAGTTATTGCTACTACAGACTTCGGTGGTGTAGAGACAACATATACATACGACTCTATGGATAGAGTTGCTACTACAACTGTAAATGGTGAAGTAACAACTTATTCCTACAACTCTGTTGGTAATCTCGTAAGTGTAGAGGGTTCTACAGGTACGATCTTCTATACATATAACATCGATGGTTATCTCTCCAGTGTTACTAACGCTGCAGGAGAAGTAATCAGCTATACATATGACGATGCAGGTATGGTTGCCTCTGTAACTGTTGATGATCAGACAATCTCATATGGTTACGACAATATGGGAAGACTCGAGACAGTAACAGACTCTGAAGGAACTACTACATATACATACGATGCACTAGGAAACAGAGAGACAACAGAATATCCTAACGGTGTAACAACAACGTATGGATATAACGAGAACAATGTTCTTATCAGTGAGGAATCAACAGATGAGAACGGAACAGTTCTTTCCAGTTACGAGTATACGATTGGTGATAATAACGAAAGACTCACATGTACTGAGCTCAACAGAACAGTAGAGTATGAGTACGACGAACTGGAAAGGCTCGTATCTGAGACAGTAACAACAGGAGATGACGTATCCGTAACAACATATTCCTACGATGCTAATTCCAACAGAGTATCGATGGATAAGGACGGAGTCGTAACAACATACGAGTACAATGAGCTTAACCAGCTTGTAAGAGCAGGTGATGTTGAGTACACATGGGATAACGCAGGTAACCTCGTATCTCAGACAACAACCAGTGGAGTAATCGTAGCTACATATACATATGACAGCTATAACAGAATGGTATCTGCTTCCGTTAACTCGGGTAGCGGTACTCTTGAGCAGTCTTATACATATGATTACCTTGGTAACAGAACAAGTAAGACAACAGACGGAGAGACAACTTATTACGTAACAGACTTGTCTTCCGGTTACAGTCAGGTCCTTAAGGCAACAGCAGGATCTGATGTGGTCTACTACACAAGAGGCTTCGAGCTTATCTCTAGAAGAGAGGGTACTACAGCATCTTACTATCTCTATGACGGAGGAATGTCCGTAAGAGGTATAACAGATGAAGCAGGTACTCTTACAGATACATATGTATTTGATGCGTTCGGTAACGAAATAGCAAGGACTGGAACAACTGAGAATAGCTATGGCTATAGAGGTGAGGAACAAGATGAGACTGGCCTTTACTACCTGAGAGCCAGATATATGGATCCTTCAACCGGTACATTCACCACGATGGATACATATGCAGGAAGACTCTCTGATCCTATGAGCCTTCACAAGTACATGTATGCTAACTCCAATCCTGTTAAGTATTGCGACCCGAGTGGACATTTTACTGTTGGTGAGTTGATGACCTCTATGGCTATTATGACCATACTTTCAGCGACTGCCAATGCGCTTATAGCTGGCTTTATGTACAGCGAAAGAGTTAATGTTTCTGACTTTTCGTGGTGCGAAATGTTCCAAGAAATGGGTCTTGCATTTTTAGGCGGTATTATAGTTGGCGGAATGGCAATGCTCGCTACATTCTTAGTGTTTGCATTAGCTTTAACAGCTTTAGAATGCCTCCTTTGTATGGGAATTTGCTGCTTGTTAGGAATGCTTACAGGATTTATAGCAGATGATTTCTTTAGTGATAATGAAATTGTTAATAGAATTCTTCATTATGTTTCCGACGGCTTTTTCGCAGCAGAAGTATCCTTCTTTTTCTTCGTAATTTATGGTGGTGCGAATGGTTGGGGATCTGGTGGATCTAGAGCTGGATCGGGATCTGGTTCTGGAGCTGGAGGAGAAACCTATTATCAGGATTCTCGTGGACGTTGGCACGACTCAAGCGGAAGATTTTGTTCTTCGCCGTATGGAGAAAGCGGAAGTAGTGGATCTGGACATTATTTACATCGACCACATATAAGGCAAAATATCATTGATGGAGTAAATGCTAATACGGTTTACAATGAACAAGGACAAATTTGGGACAGAATTGATCAAATTTGGGTTGATCCAGATCGTGTTGAATTAGGACATGTACCCGAGCATCAATTTGCCTTAGAGAGAGATCGTGCCGAAGCTTTAGGCTGGACACAGGCTCAATTTAATGATTATATGAATAGTGATCCAAGTTGGTATGCATGGCAGGATATTCATTTAAATCGTGCTGGTGCATGTGATACATATTACATATCCTAGAGGAGGTATATATAATGGATAACAATATGGATATGTTCTTTTTGATTTCGCATATTAATCATCCTGAAATTACTTTAATGTCTCAGGAAGAAGTACTAGAAGAAGTGAAAAAAATCGATGATCCTAACCGTATTAATGATCAAGGGTATTCTTATCTTCACTTTGCTTGCTCAGAGCATAATATGGACATTATTAGAATACTACTAGAGTTAGGAGCCGATCCTAATTTACCTAATATTAATGGATGGCCGGCCATTATAAATGCGATTGGATGTAAAAGTGAGAAAAATCCTGAGATTCTGAAGTTAATGCTTTCATATGGTTTGGACCTGAATCAGGTGATTAAAGGGAAGACTCTTAAAACTTCAATTGCGGAATTCCCGGGAGGATATAAAGAGATAATGGATTCTTGGGAGAATAGTGATAAAAGAAAATCGTAAACCATTTAAACATCGTTGCTATAGCGATATAGATCTGGATTATTAATTCCAAGAACATTAGTTGTACAAGCAGCTCTTCGGAGCTGCTTGTTTCTTTATTCAGTAAATATATCTTCATTATTTGAAATTGTAGGAATAAGATATGTATATGACCAAAAATATACCGACAATCCAATCCGTATTCAGACTCCTCGGAGCTCTTATTGGCTACACGGCCTTGTCCTTCGGATGCCTGTTTATGGGTAACTACAGTAAGGGTATATTCATTGATATCGCTTTAGGCCTGTTAGTGATCGTGCTGACTTATGGGTTGTTTAACCTTGGAATTTCGAAGGCGTATCGAAGTGCGATCAATAAGGAGCTGCGATGGCTTTCGCTGATATTCCTGGTATTGGGACTTTTCATGATGTATGAAGTCGGTTTCGGCTATAAGTCTAACGATGCGTTGTTCTTAACGAGAGCATTGATCTGTAGCGCATTGTTCTTCGTTACGGCTGTGATCATGCTTTTGATCAGCCGAAATCCCGGAGTGTGGGGGTGTATACTTGTTATGTGCCTTACCATCTTGATCTTTGTGGAGATGTACAAAGCTTTACATAACATCTATATCAATACGGCATTCATGGTTCCTTTCTTCATCATTCTTGATGTCTGGAAAGATGCCAATAAGAAAGCAGGTAGAAAATGACGCATGTGTAATAACTGTTTTTATACTTAGTTGGTACTGCTGGAAGTACCCCGTATGAGCAAGTTAGTGTTGGTGTAGTGCACTAATAATATGGATGAGAAAATAATAGGGTTAAAGTTCCTGATTGAACGCTCGCAAAATGAGATTAAAGGATTTGGCTCCGGTCTCGGATTGCATCATTCATTTCATTTTAATCAATGTATTGATGAGATGGCTTTATGCAGTCTTGAAGTTGAATATTCTGTTAAGCTTCCTGCTATGATAAAAGCACAATTGATTACCATAAGTGAGATCTTCCCTCAAATTTCATCAGGAGTTGATTAAGATATACCTTGCTTTAACAAATTGTTAACAGGAAAAACTCGAGTTGATTGAATATCGTAAGTTAGTAGTTTTACAATTATCTCACACCACAAGGGGCAAGGTTTTCCACTTTGCCCCTTTATTGACGGAAATTCGCTGTTGCTTTAATATATATTGGTTAATGTAAAAGAACTCAGGAGGAGTATATTTTGAGCAAGATCCAGATGAAGACCCCGCTCGTCGAGATGGACGGCGATGAGATGACAAGAATTGTATGGCAGCAGATCAAGGATATAGTTATCAATCCTTTCGTAGAGCTTAAGACAGAGTACTTTGACTTAGGTCTCCCTAACAGAGATGCTACCAACGATCAGGTTACTATAGATTCCGCTAACAGGACTAAGGAACTCGGTGTTGCAGTTAAGTGCGCTACTATCACACCTAACGCTCAGAGAGTTGAAGAATATAACCTTAAGCAGATGTGGAAGAGCCCCAACGGTACGATCAGAGCTATGCTCGACGGTACTGTTTTCAGAGCTCCCATCCTTGTAAACGGTATCAATCCTTTCGTATCTTGCTGGAAGAAGCCCATTACTATCGCTCGTCATGCTTACGGCGACGTATATAAGAATTCTGAGATCCGTGTTGAGGGAGCTGCTAAGGCAGAGCTCGTTGTAACATACCCCGACGGAAGAGTAGACCGTAAGGTCATCCAGGAGTTCTCCGATGCAGGAGTTATCCAGGGTATCCACAACACAGATAAGTCTATCGCTGCTTTCGCAAGAGCTTGCTTCACATACGCTCTCGATATCAAGCAGGATCTCTGGTTCGCTACAAAAGATACTATCTCCAAGACATATGATCACAGATTCAAGGACATCTTCGCCGAGATCTTCGAGGCTGAGTTCAAGTCCAAGTTCGAAGAAGCAGGCATCGAGTATTTCTATACTCTCATCGATGACGTTGTTGCTCGTATCATGAGATCTGAAGGTGGTATCCTCTGGGCTTGTAAGAACTACGACGGTGACGTAATGAGTGATATGCTCGCATCCGCTTGCGGTTCACTTGCCATGATGACATCCGTTCTCGTTTCTCCCGAGGGTGTATACGAGTACGAGGCTGCTCACGGCACAGTTACAAGACACTACTATAAGTACCTTAAGGGTGAAGCTACATCTACAAACCCCATGGCTACACTCTTTGCATGGTCCGGCGCTCTTCGCAAGAGAGGTCAGATGGACGAGCTTCCCGAGCTTGTTGATTTCGCTGACAGACTTGAGAAGGCTTCCATCGAGACGATCGAATCCGGTACGATCACAGGTGACCTTAAGAACCTCATCAATGTACCTGAGAAGAACGTTGTAAATACAGAAGATTTCCTTAAGGCTATTGCAGCTAAGCTTTGATAACGGAGGTTACTATGGCTACATATTACGAGACATGGATCGACAGATCGGAGACAGTACGCGATCAGACATCCTATACTTACTACATCAATACTTATTACACGATGGAGAAGGATGCTTACGATAAGATCCTTAACGCTTACCCCGATAATAAGGAATTCATCTCCGGTAAGGCTTCCGAGCTCGCTAAGAAGCTTGGTTTCAATGCCGATACGATGGATATCTTCGTAGGTTTCCTTGACGGTATCAAGGACAGCCTTAATAAGGAGATCGATGTAACTACTGTAGATGACGATACAGAGATCGACCTCGATATCAATTACGAGAAGCTCTACTACAACATGAGAGATGCTAAGGCTACTTGGCTCTTCAAGCTTCCCGGCTGGAAGAAGGTCCTTACGGACGATAAGGCAGCTGAGATCGCAAGAGAGTACAGAGATGCCAATATCGCTCATTCCGAGAAGATAGGCAGAAACGATCCTTGTCCTTGCGGATCCGGCAAGAAGTACAAGAAGTGCTGCGGAAAGAATGCGTAAGCTTCTTACAAGTAAATGGTTTATAGTCCTTATGGCGGTCTTGTTGATCCTGACCGCCATAATATTAGGTGCGCTTCCGGGCAGCCCCTTGAATAAAGTCTTAAAACCCGTTGGCGGAGTAGCTAACCCCGTCCAGAGGTTCATCAAGAACTCGGGTGACAGGGCGTCTGATTTCTGGGCGGCGATATCTGACGGTGTCGCTATCAGAAATGAGAATGAGGAGCTCAAGGCGGAGATCGCCGAGCTTCAGTATCAGCTTACCCAGAATGAAGAGGCGAGCATCCGATACGAAGAGCTCCGCGATGCGTTCCATATCAGGGATACATTCAGTAACTACGATATCTTCGGCGCTTCGGTATTATCACGTGAGGCCGATGAGTGGTTCTCGATCATAAGGATAGGTCTCGGTACTACAGACGGTATCTATCTTGAGTCGGGAAGCTCTTATGCTGTCGTAGATGTACGAATGAACCTCATTGGCCGTGTCATCGAGATCGATGAAGATGTCTCCAAGGTATTGCCTCTGCTTCACGAAGGATTCGTAGTAAGCGGTAAGGTCAATACCGTTAACGGCGCATCCGTAGTCGTATCAGGTGACGCCGCATTAAAGCAGGAAGGTCTTTGCCTCGTTACGGGTATCGATGAGAATACTGTTCTCGAGCCCGGTACCGAGATCGTTACTTCAGGTGACGGAGGACTCTTTCCTCAGGGTATACCGATCGGTGTAATCGAGACGGTAGATTACTCTAATCCTTTAAATATCACGGCTACTCTTCGTCCTTATGCGAATATCGATGACCTTAACGACGTATTCGTTATGGTCCCTTATTCCGTTATCGAGGAGCAGCAGGAAAATATCGATGCCGGTCTTCCTCCGGTTAACGAAGAGGCCGACTACGATGAAGAGGAGACTGTCGAATGAACCGTGCGGTCCTCATAAGACGAATCCTCGTATATGCGATCTATATATTCCTGTTTGCTTGCATTCAGGTATCTTTCCCGCATTTCATGTCGTTTCACGGACAGGTCGCTGACCTGATGCTCGTATTTACGGCACTTGCGGGATATTTCTATGGCTTTTACGACGGCATAGTAGTAGGGATCGCTGTTGGTGTGCTTCGCGATTATTTCGCAGGTCCTTCGATCAATGGTCTTGACGGTCAGCCGACTCCGACTATGGGTATCGGACTTCTTGTTATGTTCCTTACGGGAGCACTTGCTGCGTCTTTCTTTACGGAGAGGATGAGAAGGAACGTGCCGTTTGCTTTCGCTTCGGTCGCGTTCTGTACGCTTGTTTATAAGAGTGCAGGGCATATCCTTATCAGGCTCTGGACGATCCTGATCTTTAAGCAGCCCTATAACCTTACTATTCTTGATGTATTGCTGGATTCGATCCTGCCTCAGATACTTCTTAACGTTATTGCGGCTTTGCCGATAATTATCCTTTTAAGATTCGCGGGACCTTACAGGAAGGGCATAAACCCCACGCTCGCTGCTAAGGGAGATACGGAGGACGGTCTATGGCTCGTGATCTGAATTCCGGACTTTATCAGGGAAGAGATGATAAGAAGGCGAGAAGGCGTAAGGTAATTAGTGCCCTTACGAACAGATACTTCGTTCTCTCGGCTCTCTTTTGCGTTGTCGGCGTCATGATCCTCGTAAAGACTGCGTCGCTGCAGTTTTCGGGATATCAAAGGACCATCTCGGCTTCGTCCGAGGGAGTACAGAGAATGTATACCGTCGCTGCTCCCAGAGGCGATATCCTTGATCGTAACGGAGTGCCTCTTGCTACGTCCGAGTCGGTTAATACACTGCTTATCGCTAACGCGGGCCTTGATGACGATACGTTAAACGGCATCTGTCTTGAGCTCAGCTACTTATTTGATGAATATAACTGCAGATCAGAGTCCGAGCTCGATGACTATTTCTCGGTCGCTCCCTTTGAATTTCTTAAGGATGAGGAACAGATAAGGCTCTGGCAGACGAACCGTAACCTCTTTGCTCTCGATGACTATTCAGAGGGCATAATCGTTACGTTTACTGATAATTACGTTAAGACCGATCCGCAGGTATTCTTCCTTTATATGCGTAACCTCTTCGGTATCGACGAGAGCTATACGGAGGATGAGGCCTACAGGATCTGCAGGATCAGATATCAGATCTTTAAGGATAACTGGGCTTTCCTCATGGGTACGCCTGTTGAGATCGCGACTGATGTTCCCGATGAGCTCGTTACTATCCTTACAGAGCAGAACTACCACTATATGGGCATTATCCCTACTAAGACCTATAGGAGAGTCTATACGCCTCTGGCGCAGCTCTCGTGCCACGTAGTAGGCTATGTCGGAAGGATTTCGCAGGAGTCGCTCGCGACACTGCAGCCTTTTGGCTATAACAACGATGACCTTGTAGGACAGTCGGGCGTAGAATCCCAGATGGAGAGATATCTTCACGGTCAGTCGGGTATATCTACATATAACATCTGGACCGCAGACGGACCTGACGGAGCTTATTTCCCTTCGGACTACGGTGTTGAGGCGATGGCCGGTGCTACGGTTAACCTTACGATCGACTCCGATCTTCAGAGAGTCGGTATCAATGCCTTGAAGCAGTATATCGAAGATGCCGAGCTTGCCGAGCTTCGTGATCCCAAGGGCTATAAGACCGCTAATGCGGGGGCTTTCGTAATGATGGACGTAAATACCGGTGCCGTACTTGCGATGGGCTCGTATCCGAACTTCGATCCCAATGACTTCATTCTCTCGATGTATGGTGACGTTCAGGCTCAGGAGCAGCTTGAGTATTATCTCGGAATAGGTGAGTACGAGGATATCACGGCTGAGGATATGCCCCTTTGGAACAGAGCTATCATGTCGCAGTATGCTCCCGGATCTACTTTCAAGATGTGTACGGCTCTTGCAGGACTTGAGAATGAGAAGATCTTCCCGGGCTCTAACTGGATCAGATGTGAGAGCCCCATCGATATCGGCGGTTGGACATTCAGATGCCTCGAGTTCCCCGACGGCGGCCACGGAGCGCTCGATCTCAACAGTGCAATGGCTACATCCTGTAATATCTACTTTATGAGACTCGGAGTAGATGCAGGTATCGATAACATTGATGCGATGGGTGAGAGGCTCGGACTCGGAGAATATACGGGTATCGATCTCCCGGGTGAGATCTGCGGTGTTCGTGCCAGCCGTGAGACAAAGAGGCTCCTTCACGAGAATGAGTACGACCGTACATGGTTCCCGGCCGATACTGCTCAGTCCGCTATCGGTCAGTTCGATAACTGCTTTACGATCCTTCAGCTCTGCAGATATACGGCAGGTATTGCGACAAATGAGCTCGTTACGCCTTATGTCGTTGACAGCGTAGTCGCTTCAGACGGTTCGATCCTCTATACGGGACAAAAGCCGCCGGAGCCTCTGGGTATCGACGAGGATAATATCGAAGCAGTTCGTTATGCAATGCGATGCGTTGTAACGGGTGCAGGTCAGTACCACGACGATGCTACGGCTCTTGAGACTTTCGGTGATTTCCCGATCCCCGTCGTTTGTAAGACCGGTACGGCCGAGACTGGATTTGAGGATATCCGTAAGGAGTATTCCAACGGTCTTTTCGTATGCTATGCGCCCGAAGATGATCCTCAGGTCGCCATCGCTCTCGTTGTAGAGAGAGGTGAGTGGGGTTCATCGACTGCTATCATCGCACGCCAGCTCCTTGCCGCATATTTCGGCATCTCTGAGACAAGCGGAGAGATCATGGACTATTATCCTCTTACGGGCGATGTCCTTCAGGCTATCCCCGCAGAGCCCGAATATGTAGAGGATTATTACGACGACTACGACTACGAGGAATACGGCGATTACGATTACTGATAACTCTTTAGCGGTCGATCAAAGTCGAAGGTTGATATTAGATCGATTATTTACTAAAATAGAATAGTATTCAGCTGAAAAGGAGCTTACTGTATGAAGATCGTTCTTATGGCAGATAACAGGAAGATCGAGTTGTTGGTCAATTTCTGCATTGCGTATAAGACGTTACTCCTTAAGCATCAGCTTATTTCCGTTTACAACACAGCCAAGCACCTCAAGGCATCCGTAGATATCGATGTCTCAGGTCTTTCCGTCGACTATTCGAGCGGCGTAGAGCAGCTTGCTGCCAGGGCTCAGTTCAATGAGATCGACTGTGTTATCTATCTTCGTGACGGCAGGAGCGAGCAGTCTAAGGACGCTCACGAACTCCTTAATGTCTGTGATTACAACAATATCCCTTATGCCACGAACCTTGCTACGGCAGAGACCTTGATCCTTGCCATCGACAGAGGTGACCTCGACTGGAGATTGTGGCTCAAGGAATCAGCCGTCTGATGAGTATCCGTATAAAGACATACCCTTATGGCCCTTTGGGGTCTAATATGTATGCGCTTATATCCGAAGATTCGTATATCATAGTTGATCCGTCGGTAAGCCCCGACAGAGTTGAGATCTCTGGTTCTCCCGAGGCTATCTTTATCACTCACGGTCATTATGACCATTTCGCGGCACTTCACGAGTGGACCCGTATGTATCCTGAGACGCCCGTGATCATTCATTCTCTCGATAAGATGAGGCTTTCAACGCCTTCCGAGAACTGCTCTGCTGCTTTCGAGATGCCTTATTCCGCGGATGTTTCGCCAATAGATGCAGAGAGCGTATCGGGAAAGGCTTTCCTCGGCGGTCTCGTGACACTCGAAGTCATCCATACTCCCGGCCACAGCGAAGGAGAAGTGCTCTATATATTCTCCGAAGAAGGTGAGAAGCATATGTTCTCGGGTGATATGCTCTTCAGGGGCTCGATCGGCCGAGATGACCTCCCCGGGGGCGATAAGGCTAAGATGCGTGCGTCTATTGAGCTCATCAAGAAGCTTGACGGAGATTATATTATCTACCCGGGTCACGGCCCTGCCAGCAGGCTTTCCATAGAAAGGCAATATAATCCGTTCTTTTAATAAATCTGCTCTTGTGTTATATTTTATTAGTTAAAATGCATCAGCGGAGGAGATTTCAGTATGAGCGATCTTAAAGAATCCCTTATGAATACCCGTGCGGAATTCGAGGAAAAGATCAAGAGCCTCACTAATTCTAAGGAAATAGAAGCACTTCGTGTCGAGTTCTTCGGTAAGAAAGGTAAGCTTACCGGCGTTCTTCGCGGTATGGGTCAGCTTTCCCCCGAGGAGAGACCTGCCGCAGGTAAGCTCGTAAACGAAGTTAGAGAGAAGATGGAGAGCGTATTCTCCGAATATCAGACAAAGATCAACGAGCTCGAGAGCAGTCACAAGCTCAAGAAGGAAGTTATAGATGTCACGATGCCCACCAAGTACAGCGGTGCAGGCGCAAGACATCCCCTTAATATGGCGATCAACGAGATCTGCGATATCTTCCTCGGGCTCGGTTATTCCATCGGTGAAGGTCCCGAGGTCGAGTACGATAAGTACAATTTCGAGCTCTTGAGACTTCCCAAGGGTCACCCTGCAAGAGATACACAGGATACTTTCTACATCAGTGAGAATATCCTCCTGAGAACACAGACATCTCCCATGCAGATCAGGATCATGGAAAAGCAAAAGCCCCCGATAAAGGTCGTATGCCCCGGTAAGGTATACAGACAGGATACGCTGGACAGCACACACTCTCCCGTATTCCACCAGATCGAGGGACTCGTAGTAGATAAGGGCATCACGATGGGTGATCTTGTCGGATCGCTCCAGCTCTTTGCAAAGAAGCTCTTCGGTGAAGATACGAAGATCAGACTTCGTCCCCACCATTTCCCGTTCACGGAGCCCTCTGTTGAGGTCGACCTCACATGCTGGTCATGCGGCGGCAAGGGATGCCGTGTCTGCAAGGGTGAAGGCTGGATCGAGGTTCTCGGTGCAGGTATGGTACACCCCGAGGTTCTCGAGAACTGCGGTATCGATTCCGAGGAATACAGCGGTTTCGCTTTCGGTATCGGTGTAGAGAGAACGGCAATGGGTCGTTACGGAATAGACGATATCAGACTTCTCTACGAGAACGATGTACGTTTCTTGAAGCAGTTTAAGTAAGGAGGAGACTAGAAGAAATGAAAGCTCCTATTGGTTGGTTAAAAGATTTTACAGATATTGACGTATCTCCCAAGGAACTTGCAGATGCAATGACACTCTCGGGTTCCAAGGTTGAGGAAATCATCTCGACTGATATTACGGGTGTCTACGTAGGAAAGATCCTTACGGTTGAGGATCACCCCGATTCGGATCACCTTCATATCTTGAAGGTCGATTTCGGCAGGGATGAGATCGGACACGAAGTCCAGATCGTATGCGGCGCTCCCAATGTAGAAGTAGGAATGCTCTGTCCCATTGCTGCAGTCGGCGCTCATCTTCCTGAGATCGACATCAAGAAGGGCAAGATCAGAGGCGTTGAGAGCTTTGGTATGTGCTGCTCCGCTGATGAGCTCGGCTCTATCGGTGCAGGTAAGCCAGGTGCTGATGTATACGGACTTTGGGACTTAAGACTCCTTGATCCCGTACCTGCAGTCGGAACAGACATCAGAGACCTCTTTAATCTCGATGATCTTGTTACTATCGACTTCGAGATCACATCCAACAGACCCGACTGTTTCTCTATCGAAGGTCTCGGACGCGAGGCAGCAGTTACACTGGGTCATGCATTTAAGCCTGTTGACTCCAAGCTCAAGCAGGAGGGATCTCTCGACACTGCATCCGTTACCAAGGTCGATATCGAAGCTCCCGATCTTTGCTACCGTTACTGCGCAAGAACTGTAGAGGACGTAGTTATCGGACCTTCTCCCGCATGGATGGCTGAAAGACTTACAGCTGCAGGTATGCGTCCCATCAATAACATCGTTGATATCACGAACTATGTATGCCTTGAGCTCGGACAGCCCATGCATGCATTCGATCTTGAATATTTAAAGAATAATCACATCATCGTAAGGACAGCTAAGGACGGCGAAGTTACCAAGACTTTGGACGGTAACGACCATACTCTTAATTCTTCCAACCTCGTTATCGCAGATGAAGAGAAGGTATGTGCAATCGCCGGAGTCATGGGCGGCGAGAATTCCGAGGTCCTTGATTCTACAAAGACGATCCTCTTCGAGTCCGCTACATTTAACGGAGTATCCGTTCGTAAGACTGCTATCGCCAACGGTCTTCGTACTGAGGCTTCCTCAAGATATGAGAAGGGTCTTGATGCAGAGAATGCACTTCGTGCCCTGAACAGAGCTTGTGAGCTTGTTGAGATCCTCGGCTGCGGTAAGGTAAGTAAGGGTCTTATCGATGTCTATCCTACAAAGAAGGAAGTCAAGACTATTCCTTTCAGACCCCAGAAGATCAATGCTTTCATCGGTATCGATGCTACTGAGGAATTCATGCTCGATATCTTAAAGCAGCTCGAGTGTAAGGTGGAAAACAACGTGATCACACCTCCGACATTCCGTCCTGACCTTGAGTCAGAGGCTGATATCTCAGAGGAGATCGCAAGATTCTACGGATATAACAACATTCCCGCTACGCTCCTTAACAGCTCCGCTACAACGCTTGGCGGCAGAACGAGAGAGCAGGCACTTACAGAGAAGATCAAGGATACGCTCGTATCCTGCGGCTTCTTCGAGGCTATCACATACTCTTTCGAGAGCCCTTCCGATATGGATCTCATGAGAGTACCCGAGGATTCGCCTCTTCGTAACCAGGTAATGATCTCTAATCCCTTAGGTGACGATACATCCGTCATGAGAACAACGATGCTTCCTTCGATGCTCCGTATCGCAGCTAGAAACTCCAACAGAGGCGTTCCTGCTGCTAAGGTATTCGAGGTTGCATACGTATACATCCCTGACGCTGATCCCGCTAATCTTCCCGAAGAGCGTAAGACTCTCTGCGGTTTCTCGTATGACAATACCGCATCTGACAGTAAGGAGCTCTTCTATGAGATCAAGGGAATAATCGAGGAGCTTACAGCTATCCTCGGTATCAGATCTGTCGCTTTCGAGCCCTTGACTGATGATCCCACATTCCATCCCGGAAGGACTGCATCCCTTATCGTTAACGGTAAGAAGGTCGGTAAGTTCGGTGTTATCTTCCCCGAGACAGCCGGCAACTTCGACGCTCCCGAGAAGGCTGTATTCTTCGAGATCGAGTGCGATGCTCTTACTAATGCGGCTAAGACTGAAAGAGTATACAAGCAGCTTCCCAAGTACCCGGGTATCGCTCGTGATATCGCTGTCATGGTCGATAAGTCCGTACCTGTAGGCGAGATCATCAAGACATGTAAGTCCGCAGGCGGTAAGCTTCTTAAGGAAGTCGAGTTCTTCGACGTATATGAGGACGCTAAGCTTGGTAACGATATGAAGTCCGTAGCCGTATCCCTTATGTTCAGGGACGACAACAAGACTCTTACGGATGCCGATATCAAGGAATCTTACGATAAGATCCTCGATAAGCTCGCTAAGAATTACGACGCAAAATTGAGATAAGTCCCATTAATCGGACACCTTGTCGAAATTTGTCGATAATTGTCGATTTTTGTCGAAAGTAATTTCATAACATCCCTTGTAATCTAGTTTCAAACCAAGATTACAGGGGGTGTTTTTTATGGGCACGACACTTGAAAGTGCGTTAGTCATCACGGCCGTAATAGCCGTACTCGTCGCGTTTATCGTAGTCCCGGCGTCTTTTTGCGCAGATACGGTGCAGGACTATAAGGATGCACAGGAGGAGCTTTACGAAGAACGGGATCTGACTCAGGAGGAACTCTGTACGTTCCTTACGGGTATTTCCGAGAACTACCGGTTGATCTACGGAGGGCTTAGAGATGCAGTCACTGAGGAAGGTTAAGAGCAGGAGAGGCGCGACATCGATGTTCCTCGCGATAATTCTTTCTGCATTGATCCTTGTCGAATGTACATATGTCGCGCTCGTTGAGGATCTTAGGTGCGGGCTTGCTTTCGAAAGAGGCGTCAAGCTGCAGGTGGATACTTATCTCGCGGAATATGACAGGCAGCTCTTTAAGACTTACGGTATCTATGCCTTCAATATCGACAGCGTTGACGATACTGTCTTAAGGCAGGTGCTGTCAGAATCAGGCGTAGAGTATGGTGACGAGCTCGTCGTATCAGGGGTGAATACCTTTGACACTGAGGACCTTCGCCGTGCGATAGCGGTCTTTTATTCCTACAGGGCTTCGGGAGTCCTTATTGATTTCTTTGCGGACTATATCGTCTCGCTCCTGCGACAGATAGACGATATTGCGATAGTAGAAGGCATGAACTCGATGTCGTCGAGCGGAGCAGCCAATATCGTGATGCAGATCCTGGATAAGTCGATAGACGTTTCGTCTTATCTTACGCAGCTCGCTGAGGACTTCGGTATTACGGATGCTGACGGTAATATCGTCCTGCTCGATGATCTGATCGATAAGATCGATGATCTGGATAACTCGCCGCCTGATATCGGTGACGACTTTGATCCGTCTGACTTATCGTTCCTGACGGGACTTACGGAAGGGGCGATCGAAGTCTACGATGTCGGTGCAGATTTTATTGAGAATATCGCTTTTCACGGCTATGCGGTCAACTATGCCGCATATAACTTCGACTGTTGCCTCGACGGAGATACCGCGATAGACGGGACGCCTTTCAGTACTTTTCATTCGGAAGAAAAGTTCGATACCGAGTATATCCTGACCGGAATGGAAGGAAGGGCCGGGTGTGTCGCATCCTATGCCATGATATACGGCCTTTTGTTCCTTAAAAATATCGTGGCTATAGTTGCAGATCAGGAGAAGATGACCGGGATAAGGGAACTTGCGACGTTTCTGTCGGTACTTATCGAAGTAATAAGCGTCGGAACGGTACCTGCGACTCCCGAGGTCTGCGAGGCTGTGATCGTTGGCCTTATGGCCGAATACTATTCATCACAGGATCTGAATACGGTACTGTCGGGAGGAGAAGTCTATTTCCTCGCGATCGACGGATTTGACGGCTTTGCACTGGATTACAGGGATATGCTCTGCATCTTCATGAACTATGTGCCAGACAGCTTCCTTCTTACGAGGATGCACGATGTATTGTCACGTGACCTGGAAGGATATGTATGCGGAGTGTCTGTATCTGCCGAGTTCAGAGGCAAGGATTACAGCTACGACAGTTCCTACGAACTTTATCAGGAGGTGTCTTATGAGGCGGCATAAGAGAGGCAGTATCACGATCGAGACTGCGATAGCATTTACGATAACCATAGTCTTTCTGGCATCGGTGCTTACGGCGGCGTCGCTCCTTCGTACCGATATCCTGATGCAAAGAGCAGTGAGGAGGACCTGCGAGGATTTCTCGATATTCACGCCGCTATCGATAACGGCGACTGATACTGTAAGTACACTCGTGAACGCGCTGCCTGACGAAGTCCTCGAGGATCAGGAGAACGTAAGTAATATCACGAATATCTCTACGTATATTGCGGGGGCTGATGTAGCGACTGGCGGCGCTCTGACATCGGCTGTACTTGATGTCGCGCTATCGACGAAGTTTCAAAATGACATAGCGACCGAATATGTCGAGTATAACGGCGGCAGTGAGATGTTCCTGCCGGAATATATCGATGTCGACTTCAGTATCGATATGTCGAGGCAGATCCTTGTAGTCTACGTGACATACAGGGTCGATACGATGGTCGGTCCCGTGTATATGAATATCTGTGACGGCATTCCTTTCTACGGTGATCTCGAGCTCTTCTTAAACGGCGAGGAGCAGGAAGAGTCCGAAGATGAGGAAGATGACATCTGGGGAATGAATAATTTCGAGAGAGGACAGAGGTTCATAGAGATGAACGGAGGGTCGCTGCCTAAGACTTTCCCCGTGATAAATGCTTTTGATAACGGAACTGCCATATCGGTCTCGAGCATCGATCTGACATCCGACTACTATTCAGACAGCAGAAGGCTCGAGCGGCGTATCGAGTCCGATATAGACGAGCTGGCTTCTTTCGATGGGGCTGACGTAAATATCGACGGTCAGAACTACTCGATATCGGGCGATGAGATATATCAGAGACGCTATATCCTGGTGATCCCGGAGAATTCTCCCGAAGACCGCGCGGAGCTCGTAAGGAATATGTCCGAATATGCGAGTGAAAGGGGCGTCGAATTATGTGTCGAGGAATACGGAGAATCCCACTCTTATATATAAATAATAAATAAAAGTTGTTTTCGTTTTTAAGTTAGGGTATCATGTTATGGACTATTTTTATGGGAGGCTTTGATCAAGTGAGAAGCAGTTCGTCGGTAAGAAAACCAGCACTTGCTCATTCCGAGATCAGCGGTGATAAGGACAATCAGCTTTCTATCGGTGCTGTTATGCGCAAAGCACAGAAGGAGTTACTCCTCAGGAGAGTAGTATACGGTATGTTGATCGTATTGCTCATTGCGTTTATCGGTTATATCATCACGCTCGGCTATGCAGAGGATCTCGTCGACAGATTCTTCTCTTTGATGGGATAAGGCGATGACTTCATTTGACGATAAGGAGCAGGAGGCTCTCAAGGGCTTGTACGAAGCGATCTTAACGCTCAAGACACCCGAGGAGATGCATAAGTTCTTTAAGGATCTTTGGTCATATAACGAGATGTGTTCCATGCTCCACAGGTGGCAGATACTCCTTCTCATAGACGAAGGAAAGAGCTACGAGGAGATAATCAGGGAACTGTCCCCGCGTGAAGAGCCTGAGCAGATAAAGGAGTCCTCGGACGGAAAGCGTGAGACGCGCAAGGGTAAGGGACGTTCGGGTACAAAGGTCAGCTCAACGACCATATCAAGGGTCAAGACTTGTTATAACAACGAGGACGGCGGTTACCGCACCGCACTCAAGCGGATCAAAAACAGTAAAACAATTCAAGAGGAGAAATAAGAAATGGGAATGTTCACAGCAGTATTCGGTACACACAGTGACAGAGAGATCAAGAGGATCAATCCTATCGTTGATCATGTCATGGCTCTTGAGGAGGAGTATTCCAAGCTCACCGATGCAGAGCTTCGCGGCAAGACCGACGAGTTCAAGGAGAGGATCGCAGGCGGCGAGTCTTTGGACAGCATCCTTCCTGAGGCTTTCGCAACGATAAGAGAGGCAGCTTGGCGTGTTCTCGGCATGAAGCCCTATAGAGTTCAGGTCATCGGTGGTATCGTTCTTCACCAGGGCCGTATCGCCGAGATGAAGACAGGTGAAGGTAAGACACTCGTTGCTACTCTTCCCGTATACCTCAATGCACTTACAGGTAAGGGCGTTCACGTAGTTACGGTAAACGACTACCTCGCAAAGCGTGACTCCGAGTGGATGGGTAAGGTCTACAGATTCCTCGGACTTACGGTCGGACTTATCATTCACGACATTCCCAATAACAAGAGAAAAGAGATGTATGCGTGCGATATCGTATACGGAACAAATAACGAGTTCGGTTTCGACTATCTCCGTGACAACATGGTAGTTCGTAAGGAGCAGCTCGTACAGCGCGAACTCAACTACGCTATCGTCGACGAGGTCGACTCCATCCTTATCGATGAGGCAAGAACTCCTCTTATCATCTCCGGTAGGGGAACAGAGTCTTCCGATCTTTATCAGAAGGCAGACAGCTTCGTAAGAACACTTAAGTCCTTCACGGTAGTCGAGACAGACGATAAGGTAGATATGGACGAGATCGTAGGTGACGCAGACTACGTTATCGATGAGAAGGCAAATACTTCCGTTCTTACTGCCAACGGTATCAAGAAGGCAGAGAAGTTCTTCAACGTAGAGAACCTTTCCGATCCCGATAACTTCTCACTTCAGCACTATATCAACAACGCCCTTAAGGCTCACGGTAACTTCCACCTCGATCAGCAGTATGTCGTAAACGACGGTGAGGTAGTTATCGTAGATGACTTCACGGGTCGTCTCATGCCCGGTCGTAGATACAGCGACGGTCTTCATCAGTCCATTGAGGCTAAGGAAGGCGTTAAGGTAGCAAACGAGAACAAGACTCTTGCTACTATCACATTCCAGAACTTCTTCCGTATGTACAGCAAGCTCTCCGGAATGACAGGTACAGCTTATACAGAGGAAGCCGAGTTCAGATCCATCTACAACCTCGATGTTATCCAGATCCCTACAAATAAGCCCATCGCACGTATCGATGAAAACGATGCGGTATTCAAGACTCAGAAGGGTAAGTATGCTGCAGTCCTTAAGACTGTTATCGAGGCTCATAACAACGGTCAGCCCGTACTCGTAGGTACGGTAAACGTTGATAAGTCCGAGTACCTTTCCAAGATCTTCACAAAGGCAGGCATCAAGCACAACGTATTGAACGCCAAGAACCATATGCGAGAAGCTGAGATCGTTGCTCAGGCAGGTAGAAAGGGTGCTGTTACGATCGCTACGAACATGGCAGGTCGTGGTACCGATATCCTCCTCGGCGGTAACTCCGAGTTCCTTGCAAAGCAGGAGATGAGAAAGCTCGGCTACGAAGAAGACATGATCGATGCAGCTACAGCTCATAACGAGACAGATGATGAGCTTATCCTTGCAGCACGTAAGAAGTTCGCAGAGCTCGAGGAGAAGTTCTCTGCTCAGATCAAGCCTGAGGCTGAAGAAGTTAGAGCACTCGGCGGTCTTTATATCGTTGGTACCGAGAGACACGAGTCCAGACGTATCGATAATCAGCTCAAGGGTCGTGCAGGTCGTCAGGGTGACCCCGGACGCACGAAGTTCTTCCTTGCTCTCGATGACGATCTCCTTCGTATCTTCGGCGGTGACAAGGTAACTAACATGTACAATACTCTCGGTGTTGACGAGACCATGGAGATCCAGACGGGTATCCTTACAAAACTCATCGACAGCTCACAAAAGAAGCTCGAGGCTCTCCACTTCGGTGCCAGAAAGAACGTCCTCGAGTACGATGATGTCAACAACATCCAGAGAACTATCACATATGAGCAGAGACGTAAGGTTATCGACGGTGATGACATGCACGAGACCTTCCTCAAGATGATCGAGAAGGTTGTCGACAGACAGGTAGATGCATTCTCTCTTGACGGTGTTATCACAACATCCGAGAGATATACGCTCGGTATCAAGCTTGAAGAGATCTTCGGTGAGCTTCCTACTGTTAAGCTCATCCAGAACGAGAAGGAAGACCTTCCCGATCCCGATGCTCTTAAGGAGATGATAAAGGACGATGCAGTCGAAGCTCTCAAGGTAAAGGAAGAGTCCGTTACATCCGAGATCTTCAGAGAGGCTGAGCGTGCGATCCTTCTTACGACAGTTGACCAGAAGTGGATGGATCATATCGATGCAATGGATCAGCTCTCCACATCCATCAGGATGAGAAGCGTTGGTCAGCACGATCCCGTTGTAGAGTACAAGATGGAAAGTGCCGACATGTTCGAAGAGATGAACGAAGCTATCCAGAATGATGCCGTAAGGATCCTTATGAAGGGTCACTTCTCAGCTGAGAAGCAGGTTGAGACAAAGTCTGCAGTATCTTCCATGAAGGAAGGCGCTGCACGTCCGCAGGCTATTCCTACACAGGCTCAGCAGGTCCCCGGCGCTGCCGCTTCCAACGAGACGGCTCAGCCCATCAAGAGAGATTCCTCCAAGGTAGGTCGTAACGATCTTTGCCCTTGCGGATCCGGTAAGAAATATAAGAATTGCTGTGGAAAGAACTTATGATAACAGATAAAGAAAAGTATCTTGAGGCCGTCAGTACGGCAGCCGATTATATCAGAAAGAACATCCCGTCAGATCGTCAGGTCCCTAAGATCTGCATCGTTCTGGGATCGGGACTTGCTCCTTTAGCATCCGAGTGTACGGATCCCATCTCTCTTCCTTATGCGGAGATCCCGGGATTTCCCGTATCTACGGTTCCCGGACATGAGGGAAGACTCATTATCGGAAAGCTTGAAGGTAAGGATGTATTCCTTATGTCCGGCAGATTCCACTACTATGAAGGTTACGATACTTCAGTATGTACCTTCTATGTACGTGTAATGAGCAAGCTCGGAGTAGAGATCCTTTTCCTTACGAATGCAGCAGGCGGTCTGCTTGACGAGATGGAGCCCGCTGATCTTATGGCTGTTACGGATCATCTGTCATTCAGCTGTATGTCTCCTCTGATAGGGCCTAACCTTGATGAGTTCGGCGTAAGATTCCCCGATCAGTCTTTCGTATATGATAAGGATCTTATCGCTACATTGGCTTCCTGTGCCGAGGAGCTCGGTATCAGGCTTCATCAGGGTGTTTATTCCTACAGCAAGGGGCCTCAGTATGAGACTCCCGCTGAGATCAGAGCACTCAAGTTGCTTGGCGCCGGCGCAGTCGGTATGTCAACCGTCCCCGAGGCTATCGTTGCATCCCACTGCGGTATGAAGGTAGCGGCAGTATCCTGTATCTCCAATATGGCGGCAGGTATAAGCAAGACGGCTCTTACACATGAAGAAGTTATAACTAATGCCAATAAGGCATCCGCATCTAATTGTTCGCTCGTTAGAGCATTTATAAGAAAGACGGAGGTTTGATCTATGTCAGTTCCCGCATATGAAGTAAAAGATATCAATCTTGCTCCTTCAGGAGCAGAGAAGATCGAGTGGGCTTACAGGAACATGCCTGTTCTTCGTGCAATTGAGAAGGAGCTCATCGATGAGCAGCCCTTCAAGGGAATGAAGATCTCCGTATCGGTTCACGTTGAAGCTAAGACTGCATGTCTTGCCAGAGCTCTCGCAAGAGGCGGTGCAGATGTTGCACTTACCGGTTGTAATCCTCTTTCGACTCAGGATGATGTTGCCGCTGCACTTGCTGCTTCAGGCGACCTTCACGTATATGCCGTTCACGGTGTTGATGAAGAGAACTATATTAAGCACCTTAAGATGGCTCTGGACTTTGGTCCCGATATCGTAATCGACGACGGCGGAGACCTTGCAATGCTCCTTCATTCCGAGTGCAAGGATCTTACCAAGAACCTCATCGGCGGCTGTGAGGAAACAACAACAGGTGTTCACAGACTTGAGATCCTCGAGAAGGAAGGTAAGCTCGCTTACCCCGTAGTAGCAGTTAACGATGCAAGATGTAAGCATCTCTTCGATAACAGATTCGGTACCGGCCAATCCGTATGGACTGCCATCATGGCTACGACAAACCTCGTAGTAGCAGGTAAGAAGGTAGTAGTTGCAGGCTTCGGTATGTGTGGCCGTGGTGTAGCTTTAAGAGCTAAGGGTCTCGGTGCTAAGGTAATCGTTACCGAGATCGATCCCGTAAAGGCCTGTGAGGCTATCATGGAAGGCTACGAAGTAATGACTATGGATGAGGCTGCTCCTCTCGGTGATATCTTCGTAACCGTTACAGGCTGTGAAGATGTTATCGTCGGCAGACACTTCGAGCAGATGAAGGACGGTGCCGTATGCTGTAACGCAGGCCACTTCGATTGCGAAGTAAGCGTTAAGGATCTTAAGGCTATGTGCGAATCTTCTTCCGAGCTTCGTAACAACATCATCGGTTATAAGCTCAAGAACGGTAATACCGTATGCGTTATCGCAGAGGGAAGACTCGTAAATCTTGCAGCAGGTGACGGACATCCCGTTGAGATCATGGATATGAGCTTTGCTCTTCAGGCACAGTCCGCAAGATATATCGCTCAGTATGGTAAGGATCTTGATAATAAGGTCATCCAGACTCCCGAGGTTATCGATAACAGAGTAGCGGAGATCCTTCTTGCTACAAAGGACATCAAGATCGATAAGCTTACACCCGAGCAGGAGAAGTATATCTCTTCCTGGGATTTTTAAAACTTGACATTCTGCGCCTGAATTAGTATATTTTTAGGCGCACCTGCCAATGTGGCTCAGGGGTAGAGCAATTCACTCGTAATGAATAGGTCGTGGGTTCGATTCCCACCATTGGCTCCAGGTTGATAAGAAGGTCCTCATACATCACGTATGGGGATCTTCTTTTTCTTTAATAAAATAAAAGAATGTTATAATTAGATCAGCGGAGGAATTTATGAGTCTGATACGTTCAAGGAAAGCTTTATCACTTCTTATGACTGTCGTTATGTCTATGGCGACATGTGTATCCTGTAAGAAGACGGATGATGAATTCCCGGAGCTTTCCTATCCCGATCAGTCTTCCGCGGTTTCAGAAGTCACGGCTGATGAAGATGAGCTTTCGGAACCGATAAATGAACTTCTTGTAGCAGTACCTTATTCCTCAGAGACGGTCGAGCTCCTTGCCAAGCTTTACTATGCCAAGCAGAACGATCTTATCGAAGATTCTGCTAACGGCAGGGATATTAGCCTCGATTATCTCGATTCTATTGAGATCCCGTGGGTCATAAGGACACGTCAGACATCAGGCGACGGTGCGGGACTTGCGAGTATCCTTCAGTGGCAGGAGGACGGCGATATGCCTGATCTGATGCTCGTAGAGGATATCGGAAGCGTAAAGGATTCGGGACTAATATGTCCTTATGACGATTATCTCTCGATGGAAAGTCAGATCGACGGTAATCTTATTTATCCGGATGCTCTCATTGAGTGCATGTTCGATGACGGTACTTACGGTCTTCCTCATTATCAGTCTGTAATGCTCCTTGTAGGAAACAGCGAATATATCCCCGAGTCGGGAAGACTGCCGTTCAGATCCGATACTGACGGATTCCTTGATTATCTTCGCGATATCAGGGCAGAGGGTCTTGATGAGGAAATGGTCGTTTTTGCAGGTGCTTATGAGCTCTTGCCTTATCTTACTTCCGCATTTGATTCCGATACGCCTACATCTTATATGTTTTCAGAGGATCTGGATCTAACGGGCGAGCTGGACAGTGCCGTTGATTATGTCGGCACGATCTACGATGAAGGTCTATCCGCATTCTCTGATCAAAGCGGAGCCGATCCCAGGATCTCCAGATCCGCATGCATGTGGCTCAGTTCATCGGGTTCTATAGATATGTGGTCGGTATATTATCCCGACAGCCTATATTTCGCTATGCTGCCGTCTGATGATGCAGAATCGTCAGGTATCCCGTATTCGACGGTCTATTCGATGTGTATGTCATCGTCCTGCACTAATAAGGAATTTGCATCAGGCTTTGCTGAGTTTATGTGCTTTGATACGGATGCACTTATGCTGCTGAACAGGGTTGAACCTCAGAGAGGTTATCTTCCTTGTGTTACGTCATCTGCAGTCTGGGACATCGTCTGCGAAGACGAGATATTCGGAACGGAAGCCATGCTCTTTGAGCAGATCCTCGGAAGGAGCATCTACTGCCCCGGCCCGGGAAGCGCTTTCGGAACATCGGTTAACAACTACAACAGGGATTACTATATCGCCAGAAGCGAAGGTTCTGATCCCGAATATGATCTGGAGAGCTGCCTGTCATGATCAACGTTCATCCTGACAACTCGATCATAAGACACGTTCGCTTGAGCGACGGAAAGATCTTAAGAGATGCGGGCTTTATGTCCGGACCTTTAAGTGAGGTCGAGAGCAGGATCAGGCATCTGACATCTACGGATATGACTGATGCATTTATCGTTACGGATGAGGAGAATAACGCTAAGATCTTCATAAGACTCTATACGGGCACGGTGGATATGTCGAGGCTTTCGATGCATATAAATCATAACGATGTCTCATATGATCTGCTCTACAGATGCGTAGATGATGTCATAAAGCACGTATTCTTCGTTCGTAAGGCTCATAAGCTTTCTGCTATCGTAACGAGCGGTGATGAGCTCTATGAGAGAGCATTGGCGGAGAACGGCTTTATCCAGGAAGCGATACTTCACGACGAGGTCAATATCGACGGTAAGTACAGTGATGCGGGACTCTTTTATATCCTGAAGCCTCAGTACACGGCATATAATTATGCTTTCGTTGCATTCCAAAGAGGTGTCGTCGCGGTAGGCGGTACGGACAGTTATGTGGACGACGTGAGGTTCTTGAGCTACGGCGCTAGGATAGAGGATGAGTTCATCTTCGAGTGTGCGGACTACCTGGGTATATTAGCCGATGATGGAACTCTCCTCCCCAGGGCGTCAGACGATTACGATATGGACTACAGGGACATCCCGTATATCCCACAGGAGGTCGTAAGGGCATCAGAGGAGCTCAAGGAGTACTTTATAAAGAAGAGAGATACTTTCGATATCAATGTCGATTTTCACGATGCGACGGAATTCCAGCTCAAGGTCTGGAACGAGATAAAGAAGGTTCCTTACGGAGCGACAGTCAGTTACGAGGATATCGCATTGAGGCTCACCGATAATGATATGAAGAAGGCAAGACGCCTTACGCGTGCCGTTGGAAGCGCCTGTTCGGAGAATCCCGTACCGATAATAATCCCGTGTCACAGGGTCATCGGAAAGAACGGAATGCTCATGGGATTTTCAGGGGGTATTGAATTTAAGGACTTCCTGCTTCAAAATGAATTGTTCTCTGCGGCACTGCCGCTCTACTAAGATCAAGGCAATAAAACTTAAAGGAGTATATAGATATGGCAAAGCATGACAAGATAATCGTTGGCAATTCCACGATCTTAAACCCGGTTCCCGTAGTAATGGTATCCTGCGCGGGAAAGGATCCTTCCAAAGCGGAAGAAAGGCCCAACATCGTAACTATCGCATGGACGGGAACCGTTAATTCGGAGCCTCCCATGGTATACATCTCTGTTCGAAAGAGCAGACATTCCTATAATATGATCAAGGAGACAGGTGAGTTCGTAATAAATCTCGTCAATAAGTCTCTTGCAAAGTCCTGCGACTACTGCGGCGTTAGATCAGGTAAGGACGAAGATAAGTTCAAGACTTGCGGTCTTACTGCAGTTAAGGCAGAGGGCCTTGAGTACGCATATGCGATCAAGGAAGCTCCCGT
This sequence comes from Ruminococcaceae bacterium KH2T8, assembly GCA_900111435.1. Taxonomy (NCBI): domain Bacteria; kingdom Bacillati; phylum Bacillota; class Clostridia; order Eubacteriales; family Oscillospiraceae; species Ruminococcaceae bacterium KH2T8. Next base: position 36,022 of record FOIY01000001.1, on the reverse strand, counting down.
CTCGATCTCCTGCAAGGTAAAGAGCGTTACGGAGCTCGGTTCGCACGATATGTTCGTTGCAGAGGTTGTTGCAGTTACGGCTGACAGCTATCTTAAGGACGAAGAAGGGAAGCTGTGCCTTGATAAAGCAAAGCTCATCTCTTATAATCACGGCGAATATTTCTCTCTCGGTGATAAGCTCGGTTTCTTCGGCTATTCGGTAGCATCGGATGAAGTCTTCGAAAAGCGTATGGGCTATAAGAGGGAAAGAGATAAGTATAAGCATTTAAGAGAAGAGGGTTCTCAGAAGAAGAACGGAAAAAAGTATTGAGAAGGTGAAGTAATTGAAGTTTAAGTCTTTAGAGAAGGTCCACCAGGGAAAGTTCGTAACGAGATACGATCTTACATACGAAACAAAGCTCGGAAACATCAAGAAGTATGAGATGATCAGCAGAAACCCCGAGATCACGGGTTTTGAGGACGTTAAGTCCGATAAGAGCGAGGCTGTTGTTCTCATAATGCACGATAAGGATAATACGAAGATCCTCCTTAATAAGGAATTCAGGATGGCGGTAGGTGACGTTGCTATCAATTTTCCCGCAGGCCTTATCGATCCGGGCGAAGATGCAAAGACAGCAGCTGCCAGAGAGTTATGGGAGGAGACGGGCCTTAAGCTCGTTGAGATCAAGTCTCACTGGCCATCATCCTATAGCGCTATCGGCCTCATGAACGAAAGAAGCGAAGTCATCGTAGGTGTTGCAGAAGGCGAGTTCGCTCCGAGTACCTCTGACGAGGAGGAGATCAGCGCAGGCTGGTATACGAAGGAGGAAGTCAAGGAACTTCTCAAGACCAGTACTAATTTTGCAGCCAGGACTCAGGCATATTGCTATATGTGGGCATACGGAGCGTAAGTGATGATATATTTCGATAATTCAGCTACGACTGCGCCTTCAAAGTCCGTAATAGATGCAGTAACGGAGAATCTCAATGCGGAGCTCTTCGGTAACCCCGGGTCCCTTCACAGGCTCGGCATGGCTTCCGTAAATGCTTATGAGGAATGCCTTTCTAAGTGCGGTAAGCTCCTCGGATGCACAAAGGATGAGCTCTATTTCACTTCATGCGGTACGGAGTCCGCCAATACGGCGATCGAAGGCTACATGAGCTGCAACAAGAGAGCAGGAAAGAAGATCATCTCGACCGAGACCGAGCATAAGTGTACGCTCGAGACATTAAAGAGGCTCGAGGGCCAGGGATATGAGGTCGTATATATTCCTGTGGATAAGGCAGGAAAGCCCAAGCTCGATGTCCTTGAAAACGAGATCGATGATAATACTGCGCTTCTTTGCTTTACTCATGTTAATAACGAGACGGGTTCTATCCTGCCGCTGGATGAGATCAAGGCTATCAGAGATAAGAAGAACAGGAATACGAAGATCTATCTCGACTGTGTACAGTCCTTGGGAAAGCTTCCCATCGACCTTCGTACTCTCGGCGTAGATATGGCGGCATTTTCAGGTCACAAGATCCATTCTCTGAAGGGTGTCGGGATGCTCTATGTAAGTAAGAATACAAAGATCGATCCGCTGATCGTTGGCGGCGGCCAGCAAAACGGTATGAGATCCGGAACGCAGAGTCTCGTGCTCGCGGTGGCTTTTACGCAGGCGCTTTCTGACGCGGTCGAGAATCAGGATGCTGCATATAAGAATGCCGAGGCGATCAACAGCTATCTTCGCACTGAGCTTACCAAGCGAAATGCTACGGTAAACTCCCCCGAGGACGCTCTGCCTTTCGTCTTAAATGTCGCTTTTGAGGGATTTCAGTCCGAGACGATGCTACATTGTCTTGAAATGTATGATATATTCGTATCTACAGTATCTGCATGTTCGTCGAAATCGAAGAAGGTCAGCTATGTCCTTATGGCGATGGGTGTGGACAGAGCGATCGCCAATAACAGCGTGAGACTCAGCTTTTCGCGCTATAATACTATGGCTGAGGCAGAAGAATTCATAAGGAAGACAGACGAGATCTACGATAAGTTTCTCGTTAAGAGGTAATAATGAGTACTAACGTAATACTTGCAAGAATGGGCGAGATAACGCTCAAGGGATTAAATAGAGGAAAGTTCGAGATACAGCTTAAGAACAATCTTAAGTACAGACTTCGCGACTTCGGAAAGCTTTCGATCTATCAGAGCCAGAGCAGGATCTGGATCGAGGATAAGCACGGTGTTGAGAATCCTCATTTTGCAAGCGATGAGAGCGCCAAGGAGATCCTTAAGGCCGTAACTCAGGTATTCGGTATCGTATCCGCGAGCCTTGCAAGGAAGTTCGAGGGAGATCTTGATTCCATCAAGCAGAATTCTCTTGAGTATGTTCAGGGACTTTTAAAGGAGCATCCCGAATATAAGACTTTCAAGGTCGAGGCAAAAAGAGGCGATAAGTCTTTCCCTTATAAGTCACCTCAGATCTGTGAGGAGGTCGGCGGATTCCTGCTCGAGAACATCCCCGAGCTCACTGTAAAGGTAAAAGATCCTGACTTCATCCTTCAGGTAGAAGTTCGTGATTATAACTATGTCTATGCAGGAAAGGTAATGGGCCACAGAGGTCTTCCCGTAGGAACGGCAGGTAAGGGCATGCTCCTTCTGTCGGGCGGTATAGATTCTCCCGTTGCCGGCTACATGATGGCATCCCGCGGTATGCAGATCGATGCCGTTTATTTCCATTCCTATCCTTATACATCCGCTCAGGCAAAGCAGAAGGTCGTTGACCTTGCAAAGATCGTGTCGCGATTCTCGGGCAAGATGAGACTTTATGTTGTTAACTTTACTCAGATCCAACTCGATATGGTAAAGAACAGCCCTGAGGATATGCTCACTATCACGATGAGAAGAGTAATGCTTCAGATTGCCGAGAAACTTGCCGAGAAGGAAGGCTGCCAGTGCCTTATCACGGGCGAGAGCCTGGGTCAGGTAGCAAGCCAGACTCTTGAAGCTATCAATATAACGAACGAAGTAGTAAAGATGCCTATATTCAGACCTCTTATCGGTCTTGATAAGGAAGCTACATGTGATCTTTCACGTAAGATCGGTGCTTTCGAGACATCGATCCTTCCTTACGAGGATTGCTGTACGGTATTCGTAGCAAAGCATCCCAAGACACATCCCAAGCATGTTGATATCGAAAATGCCGAGTCTAAGCTCGACATCGGGAAGATGGTAAATGACGGCTGCACACAGGGACTGGAGATAATCGAGATCTGATGAAGACAGGTAAGCTCACAAACGAACAGCTTAGTTCCATAGTATTGAGTAAGCTCCCGAAGCTCTCCGAGAATACGCTCGTCGGAGCTGACATCGGTGCGGATTGCGCTTGGATAAATCTGGGCGATAAGCTCATGGTCATATCTTCCGATCCCATCACGGCCGGCGGTATGCAGTCGGGTACGCTTACAGTTCACGTATCCTGTAACGATATCGCGGCTTGCGGTGTCAGACCTTCAGGAATACTTATCGATATAGTTGCGCCCTCATCCGCGACTGAGGAAGATATCTCAGAGATCGTAACTCAGGCATCAAGAGAAGCAGGAAAGCTCGGCGTTGATATTGTCGGCGGACATACTGAAGTCTCCGATTCGGTGAAGACTTTCGTAGTCATCTCGACGGCTTTCGGTCTTGTCGATAAAGATCATCCTGTTCCGCGCGGAAAGGCGAGAGCGGGAGATAAGCTCATCCAGACTAAGATGAGTGCGATCGAAGGCTCTTATATCGCAGCTACTGAGCATAAGAGCAAGCTCTACGGCAAGGTGCCTTCAGAATATATCGATGAAGCTTCTTCATATAACTCGCTTATCTCGGTAGTTAATGAGGGTGCTGCCGCAGGTTCTCTCAGGTCTTCTTCGGAAGAGAAGAATAAGTACGGTTATTACTACGGCGCCGCAAGCCTCATGCATGATGTTACAGAAGGCGGTGTACTCGGTGCCGCATATGAGATGGCTCACTTTTCGGGGATCGGTGTTATCGTTGACGAGAAGTCCATTCCGATAAGTGATGCTTCAAGAGCAATCTGTAAGGCACTTGATATCGATCCTTTAAGACTCATATCTTCTGGATCGTTGCTCATCGCTTCCAATGAGCCTGACAGAGTCATAGCTGAACTTAATAAGAACGGCGTGGATGCTACCGTTATTGGCGAGTTCATAGCCGAAGAAGAATATAAGATAACAGACATCAACGGAAGGACCAATGATATGGCCCCTCCGGGTGCGGACGAGATTTACAGGATCTGATCTTATGGAAGGATATGCCGACCTTGATTTCGCTAAGTTAGACCTCACGAGGGAAGAGCGCACCGGCTTTCCTGAAGTTGTTTTCTGCAGCGGCAAGGAGGATAATTTCCTCTTGGATATCTACGGCAGGCTCCTTCAGGAGAACGGTGAGGTGTTCGGTACTCGTGCGAGCAAGGAACAGTTTGAGCTCATAAAGAACAAATACCCGAATGTCGAATATGATCCCGTTTCTCGGATACTAAAGATCACATCCACTAAAGAAAAGGATAAGATCGGCGATATCGCGGTGTGTACTGCAGGAACGGCTGATATCCCTGTTGCGGAAGAAGCCGCTCAGACAGCCGAATACTTCGGTTCCAAAGTAACTCGTGTATACGATGTGGGTGTCAGCGGTATCCATCGATTACTCTCTAAGGTCGATAGCATACGTGAAGCAAATGCAGTCATAGCAGTAGCCGGAATGGAAGGCGCACTTCCGAGCGTTCTGGGTGGACTTGTAAAGGTGCCTGTTATCGCCGTTCCTACATCAGTCGGATACGGTGCGAGCTTCGAAGGTCTGTCGGCACTTCTTACGATGATCAACTCGTGTGCCAACGGAATTAGCGTCGTCAACATAGATAACGGCTACGGCGCAGGGTATATAGCAACCCAGATCAACAGACTCGCAACAGGTTATGGGAAATAGAAAAGGCTTCCGGCGAAGGAAGCCTTTCGTTTATCCGAAAGTGATATATGTCGTATCCGGATCGGTCGTCGCTTCGGTAGTCGTCGCGGCCGTACTCTCGGTGGTAGCGGCAGTAGTCGTAGTCTCGATAACATCGCCGTTCTCGTCTGTCTCGGATTCTACCGTCGTAGTAGTCGTAGCGACTGTCTCGGCTACTCTGGGTGTAGGAGTAGGACCTCCCGTAAGATAAGCATAGAGCCTTGAATAGATTAGCACCGCATCGTCCGTGTGCAGGTGGCTGCCGTTGAGATTAGTACCTGCGGGAAGCGAAGCACCGAATGTTACGAGGATATATTCATGACCGTTAACGTCGGCAAAGCTTGCGAGACACTGTCCTGCCTGAGTAGTGAAACCGGTCTTGCCGCCCATGATCGTAGCTCCGCCGGCATCGGTAGAAGCAAGTGTCTGAAGGAAAGTACTGTAGAAAGTAAGTCCGTCAGGATGTACATCTGTTGATGAAGAATAGTATACGGATGTGATGATCAGCGTACGGAATGTATCGTTCTGAAGACCGTATCTTAAAAGGATAGCCATGTCATGAACTGTCGAATAATGCTCGACATCATGTTCGCCGGTGCAGTTCATGAAATGAGTATTGGTCATTCCAAGCTCTTCGGCCTTCGCATTCATCTCTGCAACGAAAGCTTCCTCGCCGCCCGATACGCTGTCTGCAAGGCCAAGACAGCACTCGGCGCCTGATCTCATCATGGTTCCGTAGAGAAGATCCTGATAAGTTACGGTCTCTCCATTCTCAAATCCGGCGGTGGAAAGATCTGTTCCATATAAGAGGTCATATATATAAGAGGGCATCGTGTAGTTAGCGTGGATGTCTTCTATGTTCTCAAGTGCTACAAGAACTGTCATCATCTTTGTGACTGAAGCTGGAGGAGCAGGTGTATCCTCGTTAAGTCCCTTGAGGATAGATCCGTCCTCTGTATCCATTATGACAGCATACTGGCTGTAGATACCGTCAAAGATATCAAGGTCGATCTGAGTTGCTTCGGGTTCGGTCTCCGAAGCTGTCGTATCTTCGGCTACTTCCGTTACCGTTGTCTTAGGATCATTGCCGGTAGCAACCTTACGAACTGCTTTTACTACTACGACTACTACAAGTACGAGGATCATGACGATCATGAGCAGGGTAAGGATACCTACTACATTTATCCTGTACTTGGGCTTAGAACGTTTCTTGGTTCTGTTATTATTCGGATTATTACCGCTGTTGGGATAGTGCACGTTGCCGTTCTGAGGCCTGTTAGCGGGAGCAGGTTGCTTTCGCTGATTTGGATTATTTCCGTGGGGAACGTTATTCGGTCTCTTTTGAGGAACCGTGCCGTGATACTTGTGCTTGCCCGGCTGCTGAGGCCTTTTCCCCTGAGGTCTCCTGTGAGCAGCATTATTATCGGGTCTTTTACCATTCATACTATTCGATTTCATGCGTCCATTATAAACATAAAGTACTTTTATGTTAACTTAATCGTAACTTTTTTTGATAATTTGCATTTATAACACCACTATATATTGTGCCGTTTTGGTAAATGTCATCAAAATATGACAACTGCAAAAAAACGTTTGCAAATCCTGCAAATATGGTTGTAAAATACTCATGCCGTAAGAATGAATGTAGTATTTTGTGTTTGAAAGAGAGGTAATTCATATTTTACGACTTAAAGCATTATCAGTTGCATTGATAAGCTGTCTTACTTTTTTCTTAGTTTCTCCCACAGTTGAAGCAGCTTATTTCGATAACTACGAGACCCAGCAGGAAAGATTTGCACGTTATGAGATGATGTGGAACAACGCATCCGACAGTGAGCGTTTCTTTATGGACACGGCAGTCAAGGCTCACGCATGCGGACTTTCAGTTGATGATTTTAAATTCTTCGCAAGAGTAGTAGAGGGTGAGGGTAAGGATTCCGATGACGATATCACGGATAAGGTCCTTATCGCAGTTACGGTCCTTAACAGAACTAACTGTTCTTCCTGGCCTACATCACGCGTTATCTCTACGCTCAAGCGTCCCGGCCAGTTCGAGGTAGTAGACAGAGAGACAGGTGAGTGCAATTGCGCCAGATCCCTCGATTCCGAGTGGGCTATCGTTATGGCATACAGACTTCAGGCCGAGAATACTATTGACCGTCACATGGTTTATTACAATGCGATCGGCTTCACGGGATATTCCAGAGAGTTTGCCGATTATGCATATTTCGGCGGTAACTATTTCTCCTGCAGACTCTGCGACTGCGATTACTGCACGGAGCTTGATCCCGACTGGTGCTATGACGATGTCGAGATGCTCGACGATTCCTATATCGTCTTAAGACCTGACGGAGTAGGACCTAACTATTTCTGATCGAATGATTACGGATACTGACAGCGGCTGTTTTGCGGTCGCTGTTTTTTTATGCACGGATTGTCGGTTATAATGAACGAAAGCCCGCGAAAAGGAGTAATCTTCTATGAGTTCATTGTATCTTGAGTGCGCAAGCGGAATAAGCGGCGATATGTTCGTTGCAGCTCTTCTGGATCTGGGAGCAGATCGCAAAGTCCTCGATAAGGCATTAAAGAGTCTTCCTGTTTCAGGTTTTGAATATAAGATCACTGAAGTGACAAAGAGCTCTATAAGGGCTATGGATTTCGATGTTATCCTCGATGAGGAGCATGACGGTCATGACCACGATATGGAATATCTGCACGGTCATGAGGATCATCATCATCACGAGCATTCCCATGAGAACGACCACGAACATGTCCATGAGCATTCTCAAGGTGAAGACGACCATCACCACCATCATTTCCACAGGACGCCTCAAGATATAAAACACATCATATCTCATGCCGATATGACATCAACGGCAAAGGATCTTGCGTACAAGATCCTCGATATCATCGCTTCAGCCGAGGCTAAGGCGCACGGTATACCTGTTGAGGAAGTTCACTTTCATGAAGTCGGCGCGGTTGATTCTATCGTTGATATCGTAGCTGCCGCAGTTTGTTTCGATGATCTTGATATAGATGAAGTCATTATCCCGTCGCTTACAGAAGGCACGGGCACGGTAAGATGTCAGCACGGGATACTTTCGATCCCTGTTCCTGCCGTAACTAATATAGTCAGTGATCATGGGCTTTCGCTCAGGATCGGTACGGTCAAGGGTGAGCTCGTTACTCCCACGGGAGCAGCTATCGCAGCTGCAATAAAGACTACGGCAAAGCTCCCCGAAGGATTCACTGTCGACAAGATCGGTATCGGTGCAGGAAAGAGGGAGTACGAAGTTCCGAGCATGCTCCGCGCTATGCTCATTTCGTCAGTTTCCGCCGGTGAAGAGGACCGAGTCGTAAAGCTCGAGACGGATATCGATGACTGTCCTGCCGAAGAGCTCGGATATGTCATGGAGCTGCTCTACAGGGCAGGCGCACGAGAAGTGCATTTCGCTCCGATCTTCATGAAGAAGGACAGACCCGGATACGAGATCGTAGTCGTCTGTAAGGAGGATAAGCGGGAAGAACTCGAGAATATCCTCTTTAAGAACACTACTACGATCGGCATAAGAAGATGCGAGATGGAAAGGACAGTCCTCAAGCGCTACGAAGATATCGTTACGACAGAGTACGGACCGGTCAGGATGAAGACCGTAGTCCTTCCCGACGGCAGCGTGAGAAGATACCCTGAATACGAGAGCCTTAAGGAGATATGTGATAAGACGGGTATGGCATTGCCCGACCTTCGCGCAAAGATAAACGGTTGCTTTTGATCGCTATATTTATTAATATAGGAGAGCAATTGTTTATTTGGAGGTAATCACCTATGTATGACCATATCAAGGCCGAAGATCCCGAGATCTATTCTGCTATTTGTCAGGAACTTGGCAGACAGAGAGACAAGATCGAGCTTATCGCATCTGAGAACATCGTAACAGAAGCAGTTCTTGAGGCAGCAGGCTCCGTTCTTACAAACAAGTACGCTGAAGGATATCCCGGAAAGAGATATTACGGCGGTTGTGAGTATGTTGATATCGTTGAGCAGCTCGCTATCGACAGATTGAAGCAGCTCTTCGGCGCTAAGTTCGCTAACGTTCAGCCTCACTCCGGTGCACAGGCTAACACGGCAGTTTACTTCGCTATCCTTGAGCCCGGTGATACGATCCTCGGTATGGATCTTTCCCACGGTGGTCACCTTACACACGGTATGAAGCTCAATGTTTCCGGTAGAACATATCATTCCGAGTTCTATCAGGTAGACAAGGAGACAGGCCGTATAGATTATGAGGCAGTAAGAGCTAAGGCTCTTGAGTGCAAGCCTAAGGTTATCGTTGCAGGTGCTTCTGCTTATCCCAGGATCATCGACTTCAAGAAGTTCCGTGAGATCGCAGACGAGGTTGGCGCTTATCTCTTCGTGGATATGGCTCACATCGCAGGACTTGTTGCTGCAGGCCTTCACCCCAATCCCGTACCTTACGCTCACATCACTACAACTACAACACATAAGACACTTCGCGGACCTCGTGGCGGTGTCATCATGACAAATGACGAAGAGCTCGCTAAGAAGATCAACTCTTCCGTATTCCCCGGACAGCAGGGTGGTCCTCTTATGCACATCATCGCTGCTAAGGCTGTTGCATTCAAGGAAGCTCTTTCTCCTGAGTTCAGAGAGTATGCTAACGGCATCATCAAGAACGCTAAGGCTATGTCCGAGGCTCTCCTTGAGAGAAACGTTAACCTCGTATCCGGCGGTACGGATAACCACCTCATGCTCATCGACCTTCGCGGCACAGGCATCACAGGTAAGGAGCTCCAGCTCCGTCTCGACGAGTGCAACATCACAGCTAACAAGAATACTATTCCTTTCGATCCCGAGAAGCCTTTCGTTACATCCGGCGTACGTATCGGTACACCTGCTGTTACGGCTCGCGGCATGAAGGAAGAAGATATGGTTGAGATCGCTGATCTTATCTCCATCTGCATCTTCGACTACGAGAACAGGAAGCAGGAAGTTATCGATCGTGTAGCTGCTCTTACAGCTAAGTATCCTATCTATCCTGACCTTAAGTAATGGAAGGTTTTGAAGATAATAATTCAAGACAGCCTTTGGCTTATCGAATGGCTCCGAGAGATCTCGATGAGTATATCGGTCAGGAGCATATAATCGGTAAAGGAAAAATGTTAAGAAGGATGATTGAGGCAGACCGTCTGTCCTCAGTCATCCTTTTTGGCCCTCCGGGCACGGGAAAGACTGCTCTGGCTCGCATAATCGCCAATCGTACGTCTTCAAAGTTCGCGCGTCTTAACGCCGTTACGGCAGGTGTCGCTGATATAAAGAACGTTATTGCCGATGCGACGAATCCTTTTACATCAGAAGGCAAGAGGACTGTTCTTTTTATCGATGAGATCCATCGCTTCAATAAGCTTCAGCAGGACGCTCTTCTGCCTTATGTAGAGGACGGAACGGTCATCCTTGTCGGTGCTACGACCGAGAATCCGTTCTTTGAGGTCAATAAGGCTCTTGTATCTCGATCCACTGTTTTGCAGCTGAAGTCCCTGACTGAGGAAAATATTCAGACGATCCTGAAGAACGCACTTAAAGATAAGGAGCGCGGCTACGGTTCGATCTCCGTTAATATCTCAGACGATACGCTTCGTAAGATTGCAGTCCTGTCGGGCGGTGATGCCAGGAACGCGCTGAAGGCTTTCGAGCTTGCGGTCATCACGACTTCTCCCGATAAGAACGGTACGATCAACATCACCGACGAAGTCGTTAGCGACTGCATGCAGAATAAAGTGGTGCTGTTCGATAAAGATGGTGAGAGTCACTACGACAATATCAGCGCCATGATCAAGTCCATGCGAGGTTCTGATCCTGATGCAGCTGTTTTATATCTTGCACGTGCTCTGGCAGGCGGTGAGGATATCGAGTTTCTTGCTCGTCGCATAATGATCTGCGCCGCTGAGGATGTCGGTCTTGCCAATCCCAATGCGCTGCTGGTCGCAGTTGCGGCCTATCAGACGGCGATGGCAGTTGGTATGCCTGAGGCGCGGATCCCTCTTTCGGAAGCGTGTATCCTCGTGGCATCTTCACCTAAGTCCAACGCGGCATATCTTGCTGTTGACGCTGCTTTGGCCGATGCAAGAAGCGGCGACACCGGTCACGTTCCCATGCATCTTCGAAATGCACCCGTAGAAGGAATGGAGGAGCTAGGCTACAAGGTTGGCTACAAGTATCCGCACGATTTCCCGGGACACATAGTAAAGCAGCAGTATATGACGGATGCGACTCTGGGTAAGACGTACTACGAACCGACAGATATCGGCTACGAGAAGAAGATCGCCGAGTATCTGGAGTACGTTAAGAAGAATACGGAGAAGGATTGATTCCGTCCTCGTTGACTGCCATATAGTGCAGTGTTAGAATCTAGTTAACAAAGAGGTACTACCAGTAGACAGTGCCCTCAGATGTTTAAGTAATGACCGCTCACATCTTGCTAGGACAGGGGCGGTTTTACTTTGACTTTTTTACAAGGCCAAGTATGGATACGATCAACAATGCCATCGTGAGTACAACGCTCAAGAGTTCAAAGTCTGTCATATGCATCACCTCCAATCTCCAATAGTGGGGATCGAGGGCAAACTGCCTAACGCTAAGGTAGTACCTCTGGGTATAATCGTAGCGCAAATGTTCTCTTTGAACGATTCCAATTATTGGACTTTAGATAATATGATTATTGGTTTTTAACTCTGTAGAATTGTCTTTAGATTGCTTGTTTAACTACGCGTAATCACGTTAAAGTCCGTTTAATCGTACACCTTGTCGAAATTTAGTCGCAATTGTCGATTTTTTGTTGCAGATTTAGTTTTGTTGAGTAGTTAGGGTAATGGTAATTCAATTCAGAACGGAGAAGATATTATGTCCAGATTACCTTTGCCACGAGAGTATATACTTGCATCAATAAAGTATATAGACGCAAAGCTTGAGAAGTTGCCGGATTGCTATGTAGTCAATCGTGGAAAAATAGAGAAGATTCGAACCAGAAATCCAAGACATGAATATAGTATATGTTCGGATCGGGGGCAGGTATTGATGTCTTGTCTTATTGAGAGACAAAAATTGATTAAGATCAAACAGCAGCTTATCAATGAGTGGGAACGAGTTTATTCTGAGAGGATAGATACTTCGATTATCTCAATTAATAACAATATACCTATAGCTGGATTTGATTTGTGGTCTAGTCTTTCCGGTAAAAGCAATTCATATGAGAAGACGGAATCACTTTATCATAATGGAATTCAAGTAAGATCTCGTATGGAGATGGGAATTGGAGAGATGCTTGATAATCTTGGTTTAGATTACGTATATGAGCCTGAAATTGAAATAAATAATAAAAGACTCTCACCTGATTTCGTAATTCATATCCCAACCTTTAATTGTTGCATTATCCTTGAGTTTCTGGGAATGCTTGATGATTATAATTATCTTGATAATGCAAAACTTAAGATAGGTGTTTATTTGAATAACGGCTATTTTCCTGAGAACAATCTAATTCTCTTGTGTGGAAATAAAAATACTGCGCCATCTTTTGACTCAATATATAACAGTATTGTCGTGTGCCTGTCTAATTTGAGTACTATGTTTGTGAAAGTCACCGATTTGGTCACTGGAAAGCCCTTCTGGTGACCAATCTGGTGAAAATGTGGCTATATTCGCAGAAATGGTCACTGGAGCGCTCTCTCAGTGACCATTTTGGTGACTTTTTAACCCGTTGCTCGAAAGCCTTCGGCCGCGCCGAGCACGCAAGCATCACGCAAGCCTCACACAAGCCACACACAAGATTCGCCGCAAGGCTCACAGCCCGTAAGTAAACACCTGCTTACCCTTGAAATAGCAGCCTTCCTTGATGCCGCAGGCCTTAGCGAATTCAACGAAGTCCTCCTTGCGGCGGCCGAGGTTCTCGCTGACGTGCGCGTCGGACGCGAAAGTGACCAGCTTGCCGCCCATTGCCACATAGCGCTTCAATACTTCGGGGTCAGGCATAAGGCCGCGCCTGATAGACGTTGCGCTATTTATCTCGAGGGCTTTCTCCTTGGCGATGATCGTCTCAAAGAGCGCGTCGAACTCCTTGGGACAGTCTGAATAATATGCGATACGGTTCTCTTCGCTGTCATACTTGCTGCAGTAATCATAGTGCGCGATGACGTTGTAGTTATTGCACTTATCAGCCATCTCTGCGACAACGCCCATATATTCTTTATGCCTCAGATCAGCGGGGAGCTTGTATGCGTCCTTGCTGTAGAAGAGGTCGACGCCACGGAAGAGGTGATTACTTAACACAACAGTATCGAAAGGATACTCATCTGCGATCCGATCGATGACCGAAGCAGTATGGGTCTGGTAGCCGAATTCGATGCCCATGAGGAGTGTCAGATCAGCGGGACATTTGGCGCGCCAGTTCTTGAAATCCTTAACGTAAGCATCTATGTCGAAAGTCTGGATGTTGTCATCGGGATCCGGATTGTCGTATTCGTAGTGCTCGGTAACGGCAACGACATCGATATTGTTAGCCTTTGCGGCACCGATAAGTTCATCGATCGTTTGCTTTGCATCGGGGGAGTAGTGACATGTATGGTTATGTGTATCCGTATACATTAGAAATCCTCATAATTGTTATTATTTTCTGAATATAATGTTATCATAATTGAGTAATAATTATTTAGAGGTGACCGATTTATGGCAGAAAAAAAGACTAAGAAGAGCAAGGAGTCAAAAGAGCTCTTTGCAGAGTTCCCGAATCTTTACAAGAACATCAGCAAGGACGATCTTGCGGCATGCATGGATTATGCCGAAGAGTACAAGGCTTTCCTTGATATCTCTAAGACCGAGCGTGAGTTCGTAGAGAATGCTATCGAAGCTGCGTCGGATCTCGGATTTGTAGATATCGAATCCAAGAAGACTCTTAAGGCAGGCGATAAGGTCTACGCTTCCATCAAGGACAAGGGTCTTATCCTTGCAGTTATCGGTAAGAAGCCCGTAGCTGACGGTATCAATATCCTCGGTGCTCATATCGATTCTCCTAGACTCGACCTGAAGCCCAATCCCGTTTACGAGGACGCTGAGGCTGCTTACTTCAAGACTCACTACTACGGCGGTATCAAGAAGTATCAGTGGACGACGATCCCCTTGGCTATCCACGGCGTTATCTTTACAAAGGACGGCACAAAGCACAAGATCACGATCGGTGAGAAGGACGAAGATCCCATCTTCTATATCACTGACCTTCTTCCTCATCTCGGCAATGAGCAGATGAAGAAGAATGCTTCCGAGTTCATCTCAGGTGAGGACCTTAATGTCGTTATCGGCGGTATGCCTTTGAAGGATGCGGAAAAGGAGCCCTACAAGGCTTATGTCCTTAAGTACCTTAATGACAATTACGGTATCGTCGAGAAGGATTTCGTAACAGGTGAGATCGAGATCGTACCTGCTATGAAAGCAAGAGACCTCGGCTTCGACAGAGCTTTCATCGCTGCTTACGGACACGATGATAAGGTCTGCGCTTATCCCGCACTTACGGCTCTCCTCGAGCAGGAAAGACCTGAGAAGACTTGCGTAACGATGCTCACGGACAAGGAAGAGATCGGATCCTATGCGAATTCCGGTGCTCAGTCGGTTCTTTACGAGAACTTCCTTATGGAGCTCCTTGCTAAGAACAATAAGGGTAATTTCGATCTTCTTGCATATCGCAAGGCTATCGCGGCTTCGAAGATGCTCTCAACCGATGTATCGAATGCTTTCGATCCCAAGTATTCATCTGTATCCGACTCCAGGAATACTGCTTATATGTCTAAGGGTATCAAGCTCGAGAAGTATGTAGGCGCCAGAGGTAAGTCCGGTACTAACGAAGCAACGGGAGACTTCGTAGCAGAGATCATCAATGTATTTGATAAGAACTCGATCCCGTGGCAGACAGGCGAGCTCGGCAAGGTTGATGCAGGCGGCGGCGGAACGATCTCCGCTTATATGGCAAAGCACGGCATGAACGTTATCGATGCAGGCGTACCCGTTTGGTCTATGCATGCTCCTTACGAGGTCATCTCCAAGATCGATCTTTACTATACATATCTCGCATATAAGGCTTTCATCGAGAATATCTGATGAACAAGATCAGACTCGAACCTCGAGAGAAAAAGACTGCGATAAAGAACAGCGTGGGACGGATCATTTTGGCCGTCCTTATGCTGTTAGTGCAGTTTATCTGGGTTTGGGTCCTGGTCACCAAGCTGACTACACAATATCCGGTCATCAATATCGTCATAAGTGTCTTCGCGGTCATCCTTGTTATCGCAATTAACGAGAATGAGAAGATCATGTCTCTCAAGGCGCCGACGATGATCCTCATCATGATGGCTCCCGTTATCGGAGTGCTGTTCTTCCTGCTCTCGGAAGCGATGTCCAATACGGTCATGATGAAGCGCCGATTCGAGAACTACAGGCTCCTTACCGAACGATTTATCCGCCCTTCGGAAACAGTCATCAACGATATAGTTAAGATAGATAAATCGGCATCGCGAGACTTTTCGTACATTCAGGATACATGCAAGTTCCCGGTCTATAAGGATACCGAGATCGAGTATTATGCCGATACGACCAAGGCGCTCGAAAGCCAGATCGCAGAGATACGCAAGGCTCAGTCGTTCATCTTCATGGAGTATCACGCGATCGAAGATCAGGAGTCTTTCGAAGGCCTTAAGTCAGCTCTGTTCGAAAGGGCCGCAGCAGGCGTTGATGTCAGGATCTTATATGACGATCTCGGAAGCTTCGTCTTTATAAATCGTGATTTCATCAAGAGGATGGAGTCTCACGGCATAAAGTGCAGGGCCTTTAATCCGATCATGCCTTTCTTTAATCTCTTCATCAATAACAGGGATCACAGGAAGATAACCGTTATCGACGGTAAGGTCGGATTCACGGGCGGCTATAATATCGCGAACGAGTACTTTAACATCACACATCCGTACGGCGAGTGGAAGGATGCGGGTATCATGATGAAGGGTTCGGCAGTGCGTTCCCTGACGGCAATGTTTCTCGAGATGTGGAATTCGATCTCAAAGAAAGAGACTGATCAGGATGTCGAGAAGTTCTTTGCGTACGAAGGTGAAGATATCACGGCGAACGGCTTTATCGCTCCTTATGCCGACAGTCCTTTGGACGATGAGCCGACCGGCGAGAATGTCTATATCAATGCCATCAATTCGGCGACTGACTATGTGTGGTTCATAACGCCTTATCTGATCATCTCGGACGAGCTCAAGAGGGCGCTGCAGATCGCTGCCAAAAGAGGCGTTGATGTGAGGATAATAACTCCCGGAAAGCCCGACAAAAAGATCATATATCAGGCGACAAGATCTTATTATTCGGAACTTATATCATCAGGTGTTAAGATATATGAGTTCACACCCGGCTTTTGCCACGCGAAGCTCTGTGTGGCAGATGATAAGATGGCAGTTGTAGGTACTATCAATCTGGATTTCAGAAGTCTTTATCATCACTTCGAGAATGCCGTATTGATGTACGATATACCTGCGATAGCTGATATCAGGAAGGACTTTGAGGATACTTTCGAAAGATCCGACGACGTTACTTCAAGATATAATGTAAGACAGAAGGGAATAATTCGTGTTGTTCAGTCTCTGCTGAGGCTGGTAGCACCGCTGTTCTAAGGAGAGAAATATGAGAACCAGATATTATAATGCTTTGATACTGACAGGCGAGAGCCGTGATATAAAGGAAGGCGAGCTCTGGATCGACGGCGAGAAGATCGAGGCCGTTGTATTTGACGACAAGAAGAGCGATAAGCCTTTCGATAAGGAAGTGGACTGTGAAGGCAATCTACTCATGCCTTCGCTCAAGGATGCTCATACGCATACTGCGATGACTTTCTCGAGGTCCTTAGCTGATGAGTTCGAGCTCAACGACTGGCTCTTCAAAGCCATCTTCCCGAGGGAAGCGAAGCTCACGGCTGAGCAGGTATACTGGTTCACGCTCCTCGGATTCGCCGAGAACATCATGAGTGGTACGACAGCATGCTTTGATATGTATATGTTCCCCGAGAGTGTCGCGAAAGCAGCCGTTGATATAGGTATCAGAAATGTTTTCTGCGGCTCTCCCAATGACTTCGGCGGTATGGATCTTATCGAGGAAAGATACCTGAAGTTCAATGAATACGATCCGCTTGTTTCATATAAGATGGGATTTCATGCCGAGTATACGACAAATAAGGATAACCTTCAGATCATCAGCGATCTGGCTCATAAGTATAAGGCTCCCGTCTATACACATATCTCGGAGACAAGAGCGGAAGTAGAAGGCTGTATCGAGCGCTACGGAAAGACTCCCGCAGTGCTCCTTGACGAGATGGGTATGTTCGACTTTGGGGGCGGCGGATTCCACTGCGTTCACTTTAGTGACGAAGATATCGAAGTATTTAAGAAGAGAGGACTTTATACCGTATTTAATGCTTGTTCCAACTTAAAGCTCAGCAGCGGTATCGCACCTGTTAAGAAGTATATCGATGCAGGTCTTAAGATCGCTATCGGTACTGACGGCGCAGGAAGCAACAATTCTCTTGATATGTTCCGTGAGATGTATCTTGATGCGGTACTCTCTAATGTAAGAGATGACAAGAACGGACTTATCGATCCTTTTGATATCCTTAAGGCCGGTATGAGCGGCGGCGCTTACTGCATGGAGCTTGATGACTCTGACGTATTGGCAGCAGGCAAGAATGCAGACTTCATCCTCTTTGATATGAAGCATCCGAATATGAATCCTCGAAATAATATCATCAGCAATATTGTTTATGCCGGATCTCCCGTGAATGTCCTTATGACTGTATGTGCAGGTAAGGTTCTTTATGATCACGGTAAGCTCCTGACGGTAGATATCGCCGAAGTAAATAGGATGTGCAATCGCCTTGTGGAGGATCTTGTCTGATGCTCAAAGGCGTTTTGAAGTACGTTAAGGGTTACAGGGTTCAGTCGATTCTGAGCCCTCTCTTTAAGCTGCTTGAAGCTACTTTCGAGCTTATCGTACCTCTTGTTATCAAGAATCTTATCGATAAAGGTATAAACGGTAATGATCCGGCTGTCATAAGAAACAGCATAATCCTGCTGTGTATCTTTGCAACAGTTGGTATTATCTGCGCCATCTGCGCCCAGTATTTCGCTGCGGCCGCTGCGGCAGGTATCTCATCGGATGTCAGACGTGACCTCTTTCGAAAGATCATGCATCTTTCTGTTTCTGATTATGAGAAGATCGGATCATCTAATATCGTTACCGGACTTACATCCGACGTTAATCAGATACAAAGCGGCATCAACCTGACATTAAGGCTTCTGCTGAGATCCCCGTTTATCGTATTCGGTGCGGTCATCATGGCATTTACAATAAGCGTAAGGCTTGCATGTATCTTTGTATTTGCAGTAGTGGCTTTGGGGCTCTTTGTCGCATTCAATATGAAGCGCGCCATCCCTGCTTATAAGGATACTCGTAAGGGACTTGATGCACTTGTCGATGCGACGGGTAACGGACTTAGCGGCGTAAAGGTTATCAGAGGATTTAACAGAACATCTGATGATTATCAGGGCTTTAAGGAGAAGAGTGCCAATCTCAACGCACTTCAGAAGAAGGCGGCAGGCATATCGGCATTGCTCAACCCGGTTACTTTCCTGATCATCAATCTTTCTATCTGCTTCCTGATCGCAAGAGGTGCCATCCACGTTGATTCGGGCGATCTTACTCAGGGGCAGGTCATAGCTCTCTATAACTACATGTCACAGATACTTGTCGAGCTCATCAAGCTCGCTAATCTCATAATAACCGTCAGCCGTGCAGTCGCATGTACAGTTCGCGTCAGGGATCTTCTCAAGTACTTCGACGAGTCTATCGAAGATGCGGTAGTAATAGACGATCCTCATGCAGCTCATAGCCTTGAGTTCAGGAATGTATCATTCAGATACCCGGACAGCGGTGAAGATACATTGACCGATATATCATTCAAGGTCGAAAAAGGCGAGAAGATCGGTGTTATCGGTATCACCGGTTCAGGTAAGTCGACCGTAGCGCAGCTCGCGTCGGGCCTTTATGCTCCGACTTCCGGAGAGATCCTGCTCGACGGCAAGTCAGTAGAGCATATCTCGAGAGACAGCCTTTATAAGGCGATGTCCCTTTGTGTTCAGAAAGCAAGGATGTTCACGGGCTCTATCAAGTATAATATCTCGCTCGATCGCGAAGGCATATCCGATGAGAATATCGACAGAGCGATCATCGATTCCTGCACGGATGATGTCGTGGTTCATAAGGAAGATGGTAAGGATTTTATCGTAAAGGCTAACGGTGCGGGACTGTCGGGCGGACAGAAGCAGAGGATCGGTATCGCGCGTGCTCTTGCAGGCGAGCCCGGACTACTTATCTTCGATGATTCGACTTCTGCTCTTGATGCGGCTACCGAGCGAAAGCTCCTGAAGAACCTCGGTTCGCTTACAAATTCTCCTACGATGATCTTCGTATCCCAGAAGATAAAGACGGTAATGGATCTGGATAAGATACTTCTTGTCGAGGACGGCAGGATATCCGCTTTCGCGCCTCACAGGGAGCTTCTCAATATTTCGGAGAACTACAGAAAGTTCTGTGCTCTTCAGGATGAGGAGGGCGTATCATGAAGTTCGACAGAAAACTCATAAAGCGCTTTGCTTCATTCCTTAAAGGCAGCAGGAAGATGGTCATGATATCGATCATTACCGCGATCCTTTCTTCGGGTATCGGCATACTTTTGCCTTTTCTTGTAGGCCGTGCGATCGATTCAATCAATGAAGACGGTGTCGATTACGGTACGCTCACACGTTATATAGTCATAATGCTCGTGCTCATCGTGATCTCGGCACTCTTCCAGCTCTTCATGAACAGGACGAATAACAAAATCTCATATAACGTCACGGAGAAGATCAGGAACGAAGCATACGGCAAGGTTCGAAAGCTTCCTGTCTCCTATATCGACAATACTTCAGTCGGAAGCATCCAGAGTATGGTCATAAGTGACTGCGAGACGATTGGTGACGGACTTATCATGTTCATGAATCAGTTCTTCGCGGGTATTACGGCGATAATCTTTACACTGGTTATCATGCTCGTTGCAGACTGGAAGCTCGCATTGTTCGTACTCGTATTTACGCCGGTATCGTTCCTGGTATCTTACTTTATCGCTTCGAGGTCTTTTTCTTCGTTCAAGGCTCAGTCAGAGATCAGATCCAGGCAGACTTCCTTTATCTCCGAAGGCACGGGCAACTTCAGGATCATACATCTATTTAATATCAACGAGATGATCTGTAATGATTTCGATAAGATAAACGAGGATTACAAGAGGACATCCAGAAAGGCTACGTTCCTGTCGTCCATAACGAATCCTTCCACGAGATTTGTTAATTCACTCATATATGCCGGTGTCGCATTCATTGGTGCCGGTCACGTTACGAGCGGTGCGATCACCGTAGGTCTTCTGGCTTCGATGCTCGCTTATGCATCCCAGTTCATGAAGCCCTTTAATGATCTTTCGTCCGTATATACTGAACTTTCGGACTCGATGGCATGCCTTACGAGGATATTCAAGTTCCTTGATGAGGCGGAGCTCGATGATGATCTTACATCAGAGAATGTGGACGAAGATCTTACTTGGGACAGGGAAGGTGATTTCGAGATCGAGTTTAAGGACGTGTCTTTCTCATATGTTAAGGATCAGCCCGTCATAAAGAATGTCTCATTCAGGATAAAGGCCGGCTCCTCATGCGCGATCGTAGGTCCGACAGGATGTGGAAAGACAACGCTCATCAATCTTCTCCTTCGATTCTACGAACCTGACTCCGGTGAGATACTCGTTAACGGCAAGCCGATCTCACAGGTTCCGAGGAACACTCTTCGAAAGTATCTGGGCGTCGTTACGCAGGACACGTGGTTCAGGAATGCGGATATCATGGAGAACATAAAGTTCGGACGCCCGCTTCTGTCTGACGAAGATGCCATTAGTACTGCAAAGGTATCGGGCGCTGATTCCTTTATACGAAAGCTTCCGAACAAGTACCACGAGCAGATCTCATCTTCTCGTGACGATATCTCTGAAGGTCAGAGGCAGCTCCTGAGCATCACGAGAGCAATGGCATCCGATCCCTGCATACTGATCCTCGATGAGGCAACTTCATCCGTGGATATCCTTACGGAAGTAAAGATACAGAAGGCCGTTAAGGATCTTCTCAAGGGAAGGACAAGTCTCGTCATCGCACACAGGCTTTCGACCATCGTAGATGCCGACATGATAGTCGTTATGGAGGACGGACGCGTGAGCGAGATCGGAAAGCATGAAGACATGATCGATTCGGGCGGCTTTTACAGCAAACTCTATAAGTCGTATACTGAGTAAGATAATTTGCGGAGGCATAAAAGGAAATGGATTATATAAAGCTTATAAGATTTAAGGATTATGCGAAGGGAAAGAGAGCAGCTGTTATCGGAGTAGGTATCTCCAACAGACCTCTTATCAAATGGCTGTACGCCATGGGTATGGAGATCACTGCATTTGACAGACTCGATGAGAATGATCCTGCGATCAAAGCCGTAAAAGAAGAATTCGAATATGAGAATGTACGCGTAACCTGGTCATTGGGCGAAGGGTATCTTGAGCCTTTAAAGACAGAGAAGTTCAGCTTCGTGTTCAAGACTCCCAAGATGAGAGTCGAGACTCCCGAGCTTCAGGCAGCAGTTGAGAAGGGTGCCGTTCTGACTTCCGAGATGGAACTCTTTATCGATCTTTGTCCTGCAACTATCTTCGGTATCACGGGTTCAGACGGAAAGACTACTACGACTACTCTCGTATCCGAGATGCTCAAGCGCGCAGGCTACAAGGTATGGCTCGGCGGTAATATCGGTACACCGCTCCTTGATAAGGTCGATGAGATGACTGAGGAGGATATGGTCGTTCTCGAACTGTCATCTTTCCAGCTTCTTAACATGAAGAAGAGCGTAGATGTTGCTATCGTGACCAACGTTACTCCAAATCATCTTGATTTCCATAAGGATTACGACGAGTATATTGCCTCAAAGACTAATATCTTCAGATATCAGAGCGCTACGGGTAAGGTAGTACTTAACGGTAAGTGCGATATCACATATGACATGAGGAAGATCGCAGGAGGCAGGATATCCTACTTTGCTCTCGACAGAGCAGATACGATCAGAGCAGGTGAAGATGCTCTCAATCACAGGATCTACACAAAGGACGGCAAGATCGTATACGAGAAGGACGGTCAGATCACCGAGATCATGGCTGAAGATGATATCTTTATCCCCGGAAAGCACAATGTCGAGAATTATCTCTGCGCAATCGGTGCTGTTCATGGCTTTGTAAAGGCAGAAGATATCGTAGCAGTAGCGAAGGAGTTTACGGGTGTTGCTCACAGGATCGAGTTCGTCCGTGAGATAGACGGAGTCAAGTACTATAACTCTTCTATCGATACTTCTCCAAACAGAACGATCAATACGATGAATGCTCTTGCGGGCAGAAATATGCACGGCGTGCTTATCGCGGGCGGTGCTGATAAGAAATGTAATTACGAAGGCCTCGGAGATGCGATCTTAAATGTATGCGACAGGATCATCCTCTACGGATCAAATGCCGATCTTGTCGAGGATATCATCGCCAAGGAAGCAAACGGCAGATCTTATGATCTTATAAAGCTCCCCTCAAAGGACGGAGACGTATATGAGTTCGAAGAGACACGCGATGCAGTTGTCGATTCTTACAAAGCTGCCCTTAATAAGGCTCGCGAGATAGCAAAATCAGGTGATATCGTAATAATGTCGCCCGTAGGTACTTCCTATGACCACTTCAGGCATTTCGAGCACCGTGGCGATATGTTTAAGATGCTTGTAAACGAACTTTAATATAATTTTATTGATTTATAGATAGAATATATATTGAAAAATATATATTTAGGAGTGCGACTATATGGATAACAGATCGGTCAACCGGTCCGAAACGCTCAACAAGATCGTCAGGGCAGTAATATTGATAGTTGTTTCACTTCTGCTGTCAGTCTTATCTGTGTCTTTTGCCGTACACCATATGCGCCTCAAGTTTGAGGAGGAGTTCAAGGCGGTTTCCGATAAGAAGATCCAGCAGACTTGCGACGTAGTAAAGTTAATGATAAACGGAGATGAGATCGTCGCAGATCCGGTATCCGCTTCACAGAAGTATGAGAAGGTCTTAGCTCTTTCTCTTGCTGACACTTCAACACAGAGCTTTACTACCGAGTATTACGCACTTTTCCTTTATTCTGATGGTCAGCTTCAAAAGCTCCTGAGTCACGGAACAGACGATCCCGAGATCTTCCAGGTTGCTAAGCATGAGATCTCAGACTGGCTTTCAGCCGATAATTCCGAAGCTATCCTCAGTGACAAGACTTCCGAGAGTGTACTCGTTCCTATCTCCGACAGCACAGGCAGATGTGTCGGAGTGTTTGAGTATAAGTGTGAATTCAATAAGCTCGATGACCTTGGCACAAAGCTCGAAGGCCGCGTGCTCATCGCAGTTATAATCTCTGTTGCCGCAGGTGTTATCCTCTTCGGTATTCAGTCACTCATCCCTAAGTTTATAGGACGTTCAGGGAAGGGAGGACAGAAATTATGAGCAGAGGTTCAGAGATAAAGAGACTTCGCGAGAGGCGTACGATCGCAGCAACTATCGGTTATTGCTTTGTTATCGTTCTTATCGTTCTCGCCGTAATGTCTAACCAGCTTACGGATACATATACGGTAGTCCTCGAAAGCGAGAGGGCGGAGACCATGGAGTCTTTGGCTGTCGCTACTTCGACGGCACTCGGTCATACCACCATCGTTGAAGGAATGACATTCCCTCTCGAGGTTCCCGAGTATGCTAAGGGCAAGCCTTATATATATGACATTTATACTAAGGCCGGTAACTCCTTTATGAGACTTTGCACTACATCGGGTGCTGATGTTACCGAACCTTATTACCTTTCGGGTGTAGGCGACGAGTACAATAACTGCTTTGAGCTTCAGACAGAGGCTTTTACAAAGCGTACCGAGGATGATACTCAGTATGTATGTGCCATCGCTCCCATCATCTCATCTGAGAATACGGTTGCAGGTATCCTGGAAGTAAGGATGCCCTATGAAGATTATTCTTCTACCGTTAACGGAATGTCCCTTAGCTGGACGATGACCATCTTTGCTATCGCTGTTGCAATGGCGATCATCATCTTCGAGCTTAATCTCTTCGTATCGACTCTTTCCAGAGGCATGATCGGCAACGTTCCTGTTCTTATCATGTACGGTGATTCGGCTATCAGGTTCCTTTCGTTCTTTGCGGCGTTGGGTTCCGTAATGACGCCGATCGTTGTATCAGAGTTCATAAAGAGAGAATTCGCAGATCAGGAGAACTTCGTTGTTCAGCTTTTGATCGCTCTCGGACTTATCCTTTATGCTTTCGGTTTCTTCGGATTTTCCGGACTTAGAAAGCAGCTCAAGTTCAAGCTCACGGGCAGGATCGCACTTATCATCACGACTGCGGCAGGTTATATCCTGAGCCTTGTATCCGGTATCACGGGTAATGCTATCGTTATGCTGATCCTTCTTCTTCCTACATCATTCTGCTACGGAATGGTATTTGATTCACTTCGTGACTACAGGATCAATGCAGGTAAGCTAGGCTACGATAAGTTCGACGACAGAACAGTACATAATATCCAAAATACGGCCTACTTCCTCGGTGTATCCGTCGGTGCGGTCATCGCTGGTATCTGCTTTGAGAGATTCGGTATCCTCATCGTTAATGTCATCTGCGGTGCTGCGTTGATCCTTACATCGCTCGGTATCGTATTCTTCATGAAGGACAATAATCCCGTTAAGGAGCAGTTCCTTCCTCTTAATAAGTGGCTCGAGCTCGTATCCAATAAGTATACGGGAAGATTCCTGACATCTACATTCTTTGTGATGGGTACTCTCGTATCTTTCCTTATCGGATTTATTCCTAATTATCTGCCGACAGTAGGTATCTCGCTCGCGACGACATCGTTCTATTATCTTATAACTGCTTTCTCGGCTTGCTTTGTAGCGCTTATCATCAAGAACAGATACGGTCATGTTCTTACATCAAAGGTAAGAGTCATCATCTCATCGATCTGTGCTGTTATCGGACTTTTGGTATTCGCGCTTGTTCCTACGGCTAAGATACTTCTTATATCGGTAGCACTTATCGGTATCAGCCTCGGTATCCACGATTTCTATTACCTTTACGTATTGTTCCTTCTTTCGAACAATCAGGCAAAAGCTAATCTTCGTAAGGCCGGTGAGCTTTCATTCCTTGCAGGTCTTATCGCAGGCATCCCGGTATTTGCTGTTGCACTTATCGTTGACGTAAGAGCAGTATTCGTAGCGGCAGTTGTCCTGCTCCTTGTATGCGCATTCATGTATCCTCTGTCATCTTTCGCTAATGATGTAGATGATAAGGATCCTACACTTAAGAAGGAACGAAAGTCTTCGAAGAAGACAAAAACTCCCGCACCCAAGGCTCAGCCTCAGGACGCTCAGCAGGCACTTCCTCAGCAGCCCCAGCAGGATCTTTATGCGGTACCTCAGGGATATGATGAAGCTTATGCTCAGTATCAACAGGCTATGTCTGAAGAGGTGCCGAGCGACTACTATGGTGATCAGCAGTATGCCGATCCTAATGCAAATTACGGTTACGATCAGTATAACGGACAGAACTATAACGGCGGTTACGACATGAACGGCCAGCAGGGAGGTGACGGAAATGGATATGTGGAGTGAGAAGCTTACACGCGAGAATTTCCCTGACTTCTACCAGAGCACGGTAGAGATGGTCTATTCATCCGTATTCGGTATCACTAAGGAGACTACAAGAGCTGAGCAGGCGATCGTAAAGTCTTATCTAGATACTTATCAGCAGAGGTCCGTTATCAAGGGTGAAGACGTTGTTTACTATTTCGGTGATATTCTCCTCAAGAATGCCAACGAGATAGTCGAGAAGTATCCGCTTCCCGAGAACGTCAACTTTGCTCCCAGGACACTCGATGAATATACACGTAACTTTATGCTCGAGAAGATCCTCGTTAAGATCGATTCTACCGGTTATAAGGTAGCTGAGTTTATCCAGTCTGACCCCAAGAAATCAAAGTCGACAAGATCAGTGCAGAAGATTATGGATCTTTTCCCGATCACGCCGCTCCTGATATTCCAGCTCATTCTGTTGGCTCTTATCATCTGGTGCGTCAGCTATTCCGCTGTTACGGTTCCTTACCGACATAAGTCTCTTGTTGATTCTTCTAAGATATTCGAGAGCGCACCTCTTCAGGAAGAGTATGTTAACATCCTTCCGTATTATCCGTTAGGTATTGCTTTCCCGGGTGGTGAAGGTGAGATACCTGCAGGTGAAGACGAAAGCGGCGAGGCTGTTGAGGATCCCGCGGCACAGGCTGACGGTCTCGCTCCGGTTATCGCTACCGAAGCGCCCACTGAGCCTTCCGCTACAAGAGGTTAAAAGGTCTCAGAAAACACATAAGATCAATAGAACGCAGGTCGCCGAAACTCATCGGTACCTGCGTTCTTTCATTAGGTTTTGCCACATTATCACCCGATTATTCCCCGATTTTTGCCCCCTGATGACCCAATTTGAGGCAGGAGATTAGGGTAAACTCTGACACATGTCCTAAGTGACATGAAAAGAAATAGAGTAGGTGAATTGATGTTTTTATTTGAGAGAAATAAGTTGATCAGTGATGTGATAACAGGACTTACATGTCTTGTATTATCAGTTAACAGTACTTATTATCCCGTTACTGACAGTACTACCGCTGAACTTACAGATGAGGCTTCATCCTGTACTGTCGAGAGCAATGAGAATGTATCAGGTGTACAGGTAGCTTCCGTAGATTCTCCGGTTGGATTATTCTTTGAGGTCGAGCGTGACAGCGTCATCTCCAAGTCTGCTACTGAGCAGTATATCGCTACTAAGCGCCAGAGGGCAGAAAACTACAGATACCAGCTCATACCTCAGCAGACCTTATCAGCCGTTAATGTCGACGAAGGACAGCTCATTGCCGATATCGCAGAGAGCATGGTTGGTACGCCTTATATGTATGCGGGCGAATCTGAAGCAGGTGTAGACTGCTCCGGTCTCGTAGTTTACTGCTATGCACAGCTCGGTATCGACCTTCCTCACTCTTCTTATTCGATGTGTAATGTAGGTGAGGAAGTTTCCGTAGACGACATACGTCCCGGCGATATCATCTGCTGGGATAACCAGGGCGGATCATGCGGTCATGTCGGAATCTATATTGGTGACGGCATGATGGTAGATGCCAGGGGCTCTAACGAAGGCGTTATCTATGGTGATCTCGACCTTCATCCCATCCTTACGGTCAGAAGGATATTCAACTGATCATTTAACTTCGTTTTCACAGTTGCCATTGTTTTCCAGATCAAGGAGGTTCCTTACCGTAGTAGAAGCAATATTGGAAAGGGCCTCTTTGGTCAGGAAAGCCTGATGCGAAGTAACTATAACATTAGGCATGGATATAAGTCTTGAGAGCGTATCGTCATCTATGATCTTACCTGACTGATCCTCGTAGAAGTATCCGGCTTCCTCTTCGTATACATCAAGGCAAGCTCCGCCGATCTTTCTTTCACGTATTCCAAGGAGCAGCGCCTCTGCATCGATGAGCGCACCTCTTGATGTATTTATTATGACTACACCCTCCTTGACCCTGTTTATCGTTCCTCTGTTGAACATATGAAATGTCTCATCAGTAAGAGGGCAGTGGAAGGATATGATGTCAGCTTCCTTGTAGATCTCTTCGAGTGTTCTGTATTCGATACCGGATCCTTCGGCGGGGTACTTGTCGTAAGCTATGACATTCATTCCGAATCCCTTGCAGATATCGATGAATACGCGTCCGATCTTACCGGTACCTATGACTCCGACTGTCTTGCCGTGAAGGTCAAATCCCGTAAGTCCGTTCAGCGAGAAATTAAAGTCGCGGGTCCTTATATATGCCTTATGGATCTTGCGGTTCAGAGTCTGCAGGAGGGCAATTGCATGCTCGGCAACTGCATAAGGAGAGTAGGCGGGAACACGTACCACTTTAATGCCTTTCTCAATAGCATATCTGTAGTCAACGTTATTGAATCCCGCGCATCTTAACGCAATGTACTTGACGCCGTATCCCGCCAGAGTGTCTATGACTTTCTTATTTACTTCGTCGTTAACGAATACACATACGGCATCGCATCCCTGAGCAAGTATACAGTCATCTTCACATATCCTTGTGTCGTAGTAGATAGTCTCAATTCCTGCTTCATTGAGAAGCGGTTCGAATCCTTCTCTGTCATAAGGCTTTGTGTCAAAGAATGCGAGTTTCATAGGTGTACCTCCTTAAATGATCATTCGGGCTTAAAACCTGCCAATGGATTTGATTCGACAGCCTGCTGGAGCTGTTCGTCATCTACATGTGTATATATCTGAGTAGTCGAGACACTCTGATGTCCCAATATCTGCTGCAGATTTCTGATATCTACATGACCGTACTTATACATAAGGGTAGCGGCCGTATGGCGAAGCTTATGGACGGAGTAGACTTTGGTATCTATACCTGCCTGAGCCATGAGCCTCTTGATCGAGATCTGGATCATGTCATCCGAGATGCGTGTGCCTCTCTTAGAAACAAAGAGCGCCTTTTCATGTGAAGGCTTTATCTTGATATTCGCTCTGGCCTTCATCCAGTCTTCGATGGCATCAAGACATGCTTTGTTCAGATAGATGGTACGTTCCTTATTACCTTTACCTATAACGGTAAGGACCGTATCGTGGATATCGTCGATATCGATGCCGCGAAGTTCGCTCAGACGCATGCCGCAGTTAAGGAATAACGTGAGCATGCAGTAATCTCGCTCATTAGATTCGGTAGGAGCATCGTAAGCAGTCTTCAGTAGTTCAGTGCTCTGCTCAAGAGTTAAGTATTTAGGATTACGCTTACCTATCTTCGGGGTCTCCAGATCATAAGCCGGATTATCCTCGATAAGGTGCTTCTTGCTGTGACAATACTTAAAGAAGCTCTTCAAGGACGCGATCCTTCTGGCACGGGATGAATTCGAGAGATTCTTTTCTCTGTTGAGCCAGATAAGGAATACGAGAAGGTCATCGGTCGTTACTCTTTCGATATCCTTTACGGAGATATCAGATATATCTATCTCGTCAAAAGGGATGTCTTTTCCTACCTTTCCGTGATCTCTTTTCCAGAAGCGGAAGAAGCATATTATGTCGTACTTATACTCGGTAACCGTAAGCTCGGCGCGTCCTAATACCGCGAGCATATAGTTCGAATATTGTTCAAGTACAGGGAATACTTCAGTCATCAGTTCCGCCTCTTTGTTAATTTGACTATATTTTAGCATATAAGCCTTTGATATTTTTGTTAATGAAGGGTTGCCCATAAAAAGTCATTGTGTTAGTATTGTACACACGAGAAAAACAAATGTCCGTCACAGAGAGACATCGGTGACGGTTGGAACAGGAGAAAAACAATGGAAAAGAAGATCAGAGCCGGTGTAATCGGTGCAACAGGATATGTGGGACAGAGATTCATCTCACTTCTTGAGAATCACCCTTGGTTTGAGTGCGTAGCGGTATGCGCATCACCTAAGTCAGCCGGTAAGACCTATGAAGAGGCTTGCGGTGACAGATGGAAGATCGATGCACCCATGCCCGAATATGTTAAGAAGATGATCGTTTATAGTTCTGATGATATCGAGAACTTCTGCGAGCAGGTTGATTTTACTTTCTGCGCAGTAGACATGAAGAAGGATGAGATCAGAGCTCTTGAGGAGAGGATCGCAAAGACAGAGACACCTGTTGTATCCAACAACTCCGCACACAGATGGACTGAGGATGTTCCCATGATCATCCCCGAGATCAATGCTGATCACGCAGAGCTTATCGAGGCTCAGAGAAAAAGGCTCGGAACAAAGAGAGGCTTCATCGCAGTTAAGCCCAACTGCTCCATCCAGAGCTATGTTCCTGCTCTTACACCTTTCCTTAAGAACGGTATCAAGCAGATCAGCGTTTGCACATATCAGGCTATCTCCGGTGCAGGTAAGACATTCAAGGATTGGCCTGAGATGGTAGGCAACCTCATCCCTTATATCGGCGGTGAGGAAGAGAAGTCCGAGAAGGAGCCCCTTAAGGTTTGGGGTCAGTTCGCAGGAGACCATATCGAGCTTGCGAAGAACCCTGTTATCTCCGCTCAGTGCTACAGAGTAGCAGTTCAGGAAGGACATACTGCAGCTGTAAGCGTATCCTTCGAGAACAAGCCTTCCATGGATGAGATGATCAAGGCATGGAAAGAGTACGAGGGTGAGGCACAGCGTCTCGAGCTTCCTTCTGCTCCCAAGCACTTCCTTCAGTATCTTGAGGAGGATAACAGACCTCAGCCTGCACTCGATGCATACTACGAGAACGGTATGGGCGTATCAGTAGCAAGACTTAGAGAAGACAATATCTTCGACTATAAGTTCACATGCCTTTCGCACAATACTCTTCGTGGTGCAGCAGGCGGCGGAATGCTTACAGCAGAGCTCCTTGCAAAGAAGGGCTATATCGCTCCCAAGGCTTAAGCTATTACAAAAACAGCAATAAGAAAGCAGTCTCGGATAATACCGGGACTGCTTTTTGTATGTAATGATATTGAATTTATCTCTTGAACTCGGGATGCTCCTTATAGAACTGCGCTTTATCCTCATACATACTCTTATCGGCAGCTTTAAGCGCATCCGTTATATTACTTGAATCCTTTTGGAAGCTGTATCCGAGCGCGAAAGATACATTATCGTACCTTAAAGACAGTTCCTTTACTTTGGCACATTTGCTTTTTATCTCGTCTTCGTTAGTATCCGTAAGGATCACAAGGAATTCATCACCGCCGGCTCTGAATATAACATCTCCTACGAAAGCATTCTGAAGTACTACGGCACCGTTCTTGAGAAGAAGATCTCCTGCGTCATGACCTTCGTTGTCGTTAACTCTCTTAAGACCATTAAGATCGGCAAAGACAAGACCTATATTCTCGACAACTTCCTTGTCTCCTCGTCTCATGCTGTCTATCTTATTGTTCATTTCATTTCTGTTAAGAACTCCGGTAAGCATATCCATTGTACTTAAGATCTTGAGCTTACCCAGAAGAAGACGGTTAGCGATCTCGGAAGACAGGAAGAAAGTCGTAAGCTCCAAAGTCTCCTTGATCTTAACAGCATTTGACGTATCAAAATTACATGCCCACATATATCCCAATAATTCATCATTCTGCTTAAGAGGTATGAGGACCATACTGTCAACGTCATTCTCCTTAAGAGATCTGTACCATTCGGGATCTTTGTTCTTAAGGTATTCAAAGTCATTCTCGTTCTTAACGATAAGAACGTTACTGCCGCCTATAACATCAGGCCATCTTACGGTCATCTCGTAGAAATCATCAGAGAAGAGTTCTTCTGAGCTTCTTACTCTCATAGAGGGATCTCGTGACTCACAAAGGAGAGTACACTGTCTCTTGTAGTCATCAGTAAGAAGTACAAGGCAAGTCTGCGCACCGCATATGGATCTTATATCGTCCATAACTTCAGTCATCGTCTTATCAAAATCCTTGGTATCACGAAGCTTGATACAGGTGTTAAGGACATCGGTTGCTGTAGAAGAGGAGATATTACTCATATGTTCGCTGTCTGCTTCCTTGGAGAGCACCTGTGTATAAGTACAGTAATGGATGTTGCCATCAGAGCCTAAAGGAAGCATCGTAAGATCGAACCAGAAATCGAATCTCTCGGGATGGATATACGTATGCATAGGTTGCTTTAATACTGCACATCTGAAGCAGAAATCTTCAAAGTTCATATCCTGAGGGAAGTAATTCTGGTAGAGACTGTTTGGAACGAACTTAGATGTGAGCATGGCAGGCGCGTTCTCATCAACTATTTCTATGGAATCGATATAGGCTTTATTTCCGGTTACTATCCTGATATCACCATAGGACTTACCGTCCTTGGACTCTACGGATATAACGCAGGTCATAGGGTCAATCTTATTTACGAATTCAGTAAAGTCCATATGAGCCTCCCGAATATAAAAAGAATCTGATAGCTTGATTCTAGCACAGCGAAATGGCAGTGATGTAAAGACTTTATTAATTGTGAGAGGCCAAGTTATCAAAGAAAATGACGTATCTTGAGCCGAAGTATATAATCATTGTGAGTTGTATATGAATTAACATTCGCGGAGGGGATATAGATGTATAAGGCAGAAGAAATGGTAATGACGATGTTGCGTGTTACCAACTTGGAAAGGGAAGCAAGATTGTAGTAATACATGATTTTTCATCTCGGGGTCATGAAGTCAGAGAAGAGTACGAGGATATCTGGGCTTTCCTTCATATGGCCATAGATGAGATGAGGGAATACATTTGAATAAGACGAAATTGAGGTAGTAAATATGAGTCTTAAAGAAACAAGTAAGTTTATATCGCTTATATTGAGGCATAAGCCGGAAGCGATCGGCATCAGTCTTGATGAACACGGCTGGGCCAATGTTGATGAATTGATCGCAGGAATATCTAAGACACAGCCGATAGATATGGCTATCTTAGAGCAGATAGTAGCCGAAGATGAGAAGCAGAGATATTCGTTCAACGAAGATAAGACTCTGATCAGAGCTAATCAGGGACATTCTATCCCTGTAGATGTTGAACTTGAAGAGAAAGAACCGCCTGAGTATCTGTATCACGGTACAGGTGAGAAGTACGTTAACTCAATAGATGCTGAAGGACTGATCCCCAAGTCCCGCTTGTATGTACATCTGTCAGCAGATGACGTTACGGCAACAAAAGTAGGGCAGAGACACGGAAAGCCTGTTATCTATATCGTTAAGAGTGGTGAGATGTTCAGGCAGGGTTATAAGTTCTATTGCTCTGTAAACGGTGTATGGTTGACGAAGAAAGTTCCGGTGAGCTTCTTGGAGAAAAGATGAGTTGTAGTCAACCTTTATAATTCTCTATTGCGTCTCGTAATCTGGCGATCAGGATCCTTTCTTCTTCACGTGCGACAGGAATTGAAAATGTATCTATGGAAGCTTCTGCACTTTTCAGGCACTCTCTTGCTTTATCCAGATCTTTCATAATATTCAGCTGATAGAATCCTTTGACCCTCATACCGTTTGCATCTTTATCCGTATCAAGAACTTTTCCTGCACGCCTGTAGTACATTTGAGCCTTGGATGGATCGATGTTGTGATAGGAGAAGTAATATGTCAGATACATCCAGGTTACTTTGTCCACAGTGATTTCAGTATCAGGTCGTTTGATTTTCTCGTATTCAGTTACCGCATCGGCCAGATCATCAAATCTCTCGCAAAGATCGCAATAACTGAAGTAAAGTGGGAAATACAACCTTCGGTCCAGATCTTTAACGTTCTTGAAATCAAGTTCCTTTTCTGGTTTAAGATTCAAGAGCTGCAGAGGTACACCTGCTCTATATTTATTAGTTGCTCTTGTTGCATATCCCGAGAGTGTATTACTGTTTATATGTAAGATAGAGTAAACGCATATGATCATTCTTATGCAGCCCATGAAAAGAACTGCAATACCTAGAAAGAGAATGAATCCACGAGGGATAGCAAGTGACATATTGGATCTCATGATAAGACATCCGACGAAAACTACTATAGATACAATAAGAAACAAGCCGTTCGTGATCAATAAAAATGTATTGGTTCTTTTCTCTTGATCTTTCAGCTCATCTTCAGAAATATTCTTTAGATCGATGATTGGTTCCGCAATAGTCGTACCTTTATAATTTAGTCCGTTGCGCTCCCATTTTTCATCAGAATTCTTACAGAACTTAAATCCCAATATGGTAATTTCCTTGTAGATGAATTTGAATGGTTTGAGAAAAAGGGCTTCTATGCCAAGGTGTATCAGCATTGCAAGATGAATGCCGATATATGAGCCTGTTAGTGCAGCTAAAAGTATAACCGTTATATGATGTATTGATTCCATGTATCCCTCGCCGTTGTTTAATAATCATTAAGATTATAACATGGTGAAATTTTGCTAGAATAATCCATTGACTTCTATTTTGTTTATTAATAAAATGTTTCGAATTTGTTAACGAGATATTGCATAGAGGGTTATGATCTTATGTACAATCGAATAAAAAGACCTGTTAAGTTGGTAAGTGCAGCGCTTACGGCTACTTTGTTTATGGGATTCCTTCCCTGGCGAGAGCTGAAGGCCGACATGAATACTCACGGAGATTACGATGCTTATCCGTTCGAGATAACTTACGAGCAGGTATCTACCTGGAATAACAGTACACAGGATGAATATACACTTACTAATACATCTGACTATGAGATCAGATCCTGGACGATCGAAGTGGATTACTACGAAGATACTACGATCTCCAATATATGGAATGCTTCCGATGTTACAGACTATGAAACAGATGAGAACCTTGTTATCGCAGGTAATGTTACTATCCCTGCAGGTGAGAGCTATTCTTTCGGACTTATCGCAGACGGTGCAGAGAGTACACCCGTTGCTCCTATCGATGTAAATACAGTTTCATTCGATTCGGATGAAGTTGCAGTAGTTGATACCGAAGAAGAGGGAACAGTAGAAGAGACTGTTACAGATGTTCCTGATTCAGTAGATGAGATCATCCCCGATGTTGTAGAAGAAGTTACGGATGAAGCGGCTTCGTCTGATGAAGAAGTAGATGAGGTACTTCCTGAAGAAGAGGCTGAGCCTACGATCTTCCCCTTTGCTATCTATGCAGGCAGCACAGAGTCTGACTATACATTCGCAGGATGGAAGTCTGAGATCACCGGTGATATCTATGCCGGCGGTAATGTTCTTTACCAGGGCTCTGAGCTTTATATGGACGGTACCATCTATGCAGGCGGTACTATCTCTGCTGACGGATGGAGAATCGAAGTAACGGACATGGTAGAAGACTCTGAAGTCTTCGAGATGCCTGACTGGTCAGAGTCTATCCTTGCTAAGGAAGATATGTATCCCGAGATCGATATCGCTGATCTTGAGTCTCAGGATCAGATACTTACGAGCGGTTATTACTATTCCGAAGATGATATCACTATCAACGGTACAACATTTACAGGTGACGTGATCATCGTATCTAAGGGAGATATCACATATAACGTAGAATCACTTAATTACGGTGAAGAGGCAACAGGAAGAATCCTTCTTTATTCCGAGGAAGGTGATATCACGATCAACGGTTCCAGGATCGAGATCAACGGTATGCTCTATGCACCTAACGGTAGAGTATCCTTCAATACATACGATACGACTATCAACGGTAGGATCATCGCAGATGAGTTCTCCTACAGTGGTTCGATCCTTAACGTCACAGCTGACTATTCTGATCTTCAGCTTGCAGAAGAGCTTCCCGAGGTAACAGTAACTGCATCCCGCGATACTGTATATGTTGGCGGCTATGCTTACTATACGATCGAGATCCCTGAGGATACCGTATACGATATCCTCTACAGACTTAACGGAGAAGACGTAGAGATCGAGATCCCCGAAGATGAGGATGCAGCGATCATCTATGTCCTTGATACAGATGAAGAAGGTGAGTATACACTCGAAGCGTATGTATCTCTTCCTAACGGTGAGTTTGTCTTGGACTGCGATACTATCGAAGTGATCGCAGAGCCTACTGCTACACCCGAACCTACAGCAACTAATACTCCTACACCGGAGCCTACGGCTACAAATACGCCGACACCTACGTCGACCCCTACACCTGTGCCTACGGCAACTTCAACTCCGACTCCCACACTGGAGCCTACAGCTACGCCTATACCTACAAGTGTTCCTGTAGTAGTTCCGACGCCTGTAAAT